>NZ_JBIBCI010000019.1:0-122337 GCF_042901085.1 Streptomyces sp. NPDC012794 | reverse complement strand
ACACCATCACGGCCCACATAGTCCACACACAGATCCAGCATGTGCGCGCCCTCACGGATCTGATCCCGGGCCATCTCCACACAGTCGTCCCAACGGCCCTCCAGCATGGCCTCACGGAACTTCTTCGACCCGTTCGCGTTCGTCCGCTCACCGATCGCCATATACGAGGTGTCCTGCCGGAACGGCACCGTCTGATACAACGACGCCGCACCCGCCTCCGGCTGCGGACTACGAGCCGTCACCGCGCTGCCCCGCACCCGCTCCACCACCTGCCGCAGATGCTCCGGTGTCGTGCCGCAGCAGCCACCCACCAGCGACAGCCCGTACTCCCGCACGAACGTCTCCTGCGCATCCGCCAGCTCCACCGCCGACAGCGGATAATGCGCCCCGCCCTTCGTCAGCACCGGCAGACCCGCGTTCGGCATGCACGACAACGGAATCCGCGCATTGCGCGCCAGATACCGCAGGTGCTCACTCATCTCCGCCGGACCCGTCGCACAGTTCAGACCGATCATGTCGATCCCCAGCGGCTCCAACGCCGTCAACGCCGCACCGATCTCCGAACCCAGCAGCATCGTGCCGGTGGTCTCGACCGTGACGGAGCAGATGAGCGGGACGGTGACGCCGAGGGCCTCCATGGCGCGGCGGGCGCCGATGATGGAGGACTTGGTCTGCAGGAGGTCCTGGGTGGTCTCGACGAGCAGCGCGTCCGCACCACCGGAGATCAGACCCTCCGCGTTGACCTGGTAGGCGTCACGGATCTGCGCGTAGGTGATGTGGCCCAGCGTCGGCAGCTTGGTGCCCGGCCCCATGGAGCCCAGGACCCAGCGCTGCCGGCCGGTGGAAGCGGTGAACTCGTCCGCCACCTCGCGGGCGATCCGGGCGCCGGCCTCCGACAGCTCGAAGTTGCGCTCGGGGATGTCGTACTCGGCCAGGGCCGCGTAGTTCGCACCGAAGGTGTTCGTCTCGACGCAGTCCACACCCACCGCGAAGTACGCCTCGTGGACCGAGCGGACGATGTCGGGACGGGTGACGTTCAGAACCTCGTTGCAGCCCTCCAGCTGCTGGAAGTCCTCCAACGTCGGGTCCTGTGCCTGGAGCATCGTTCCCATCGCTCCGTCGGCGACGACCACGCGGGTCGCGAGCGCCTCCCGGAGGGCATCGGCCCGGCTCTGGGTGTCTGCGGGCAGGTTCGGCAACGAGGCCATGGTTGTGCTCCCTGGGCTGCGACGGCTGTCGGCTTTGCACCCTCTGTGTCAAGGGTGCACGCGGTCAGGGTAACCGCGCGGCGGCGGACCCGGTGAGGGCGTCCCACGTGGCGGACTGCATTCTTTCGCTGGGGCGGCGCCGGAGCCTGTCGGCAGCCTCGTGCGTGCGGCGTGGGTGCCTCGTGGGAGGGTGCGTCTGGCGCGCCGCACCATGGAGCCACCCAAGCATGCACGAGGTCGGCATCGACCGATAGTGTTCAGCATTGTCGAACTACGTCAGCAGGAGGCTGCGCGATGGCACGGAACATCCAGTCGCTCGAACGAGCCGCTGCGATGCTGCGGCTCCTGGCCGGCGGGGAACGCCGACTGGGCCTCTCGGACGTCGCGTCCTCCCTGGGCTTGGCCAAGGGCACGGCGCACGGCATCCTGCGCACGCTGCAGGCCGAGGGCTTCGTGGAGCAGGATCCGGCCTCCGGGCGCTACCAGCTGGGCGCGGAGCTGCTGCGGCTGGGCAACAGCTATCTGGACGTGCACGAGCTGCGGGCGCGTGCGCTGGTGTGGACGGACGACCTGGCGCGGGCGAGCGGCGAGAGCGTGTACGTGGGCGTGCTCCACCAGAGCGGGGTGCTGATCATGCACCACGTGTTCCGGCCGGACGACAGCCGGCAAGTGCTGGAGGTGGGGGCGATGCAGCCGCTGCACTCCACGGCGCTGGGCAAGGTCCTGTCGGCGTACGACCCGGTGGCGCACACCGAGGCCCTGGACGGGGAGCGCGAGGCCTTCACGCCGCGCACGGTGACCGACGCGGCGGGTTTCGAGGGGGTCCTGGACCTGACCCGGGCGCGCGGCTGGGCGGCGGACGTGGAGGAGACCTGGGAGGGGATCGCCTCGGTGGCGGCGCCCATCCACGACCGGCGGAGGATGCCGGTCGGGGCGGTGGCCGTGGCGGGCGCCGTGGAGCGGGTCTGCGGGGAGTCCGGGGAGCCGCACGCGGCTCTGGTGGCGTCCGTACGGGACTGCGCGCGGTCGGTTTCCCGCGATCTCGGCGCGGGCCGGTTCTGAGCTTGACCTGATCCATTCGGTCCACCCGATGGCCGCTTCGCGTGCCGTTCGGGTGGACTTTGTCGTATTCCGATCACCCATTGGCCTGATTTGGGCGATCGTACCGAGTGGTAACGATCCGGTTCTTGACCTGGTCAGGCCTTGACGCGTTCTTCACCCAGGCGGAAAACTGCCGTTCATCGGTCGGCATTGTCGAACACCTACCGGCAATACGCGTTAGGGTATGGCGAGGCCATGGACCGGTGAAGCACTCACCGAGTGTGCGGACCACCGGAGGGACCCGGTGTCCACCCACCCCTGGACGTAAGACAAAGGAGTCGCGGGTGTCCAGCTCCGACATCTTCATCGGCGAGACCATCGGTACCGCCCTGCTCACACTGCTCGGCGGTGGCGTCTGCGCCGCCCTCACGCTCAAGAGCTCCAAGGCCCGCGGCGCGGGCTGGCTCGCGATCACCTTCGGCTGGGGCTTCGCGGTCCTGATCGCCGCCTACGTCTCCGCGCCGCTCTCCGGCGCGCACCTCAACCCGGCGGTCACCGTCGGCATCGCCGTCAAGACCGGCGAGTGGGGTGACGTCCCCGTCTACTTCGCGGGGCAGCTGCTCGGCGCCATGCTCGGCGCGGTCCTGATGTGGATCACCTACTACGGCCAGTTCCGGGCCCACCTGGCGGACCCGGAGCACATCCGCGACGCCAAGCTCGGTCCCGAGGACCCGCACCCGCACGACGTCGCCGGCCCGGTGCTCGGCATCTTCTCGACCGGCCCGGAGATCCGCAACGTCGCCCAGAACCTCGCGACGGAGATCATCGGCACCTTCGTCCTCGTCCTGGCGATCCTGACCCAGGGCCTCCAGGACGGCGGCAAGGGCCTCGGCGTCATCGGCGTCCTGATCACCTCCTTCGTCGTCGTCGGCATCGGCCTCTCGCTGGGCGGTCCGACCGGATACGCCATCAACCCGGTCCGTGACCTCGGTCCCCGCATCGTCCACGCCCTGCTCCCGCTGCCCAACAAGGGCGGTTCGGACTGGGGGTACTCCTGGATCCCGGTCGCCGGCCCGCTCGTCGGTGCCGCGCTCGCCGGCGGTCTGTACAACATCGCGTTCGCCTGATCAGCTTCGGCCGCGCTCGTAAGATCCGCATCGCCCTCCTGATTCCGCCTACTCAACAGACCTGCCAGGAGCAGCCATCATGACCAGCAGCACCGGCCCCTTCATCGCCGCGATCGACCAGGGCACCACCTCCTCCCGCTGCATCGTCTTCGACCGCGACGGCCGGATCGTCGCCGTCGACCAGAAGGAACACGAGCAGATCTTCCCGAAGCCGGGCTGGGTGGAGCACGACGCCGTCGAGATCTGGACCAACGTCCAGGAGGTCGTCGCCGGCGCCATCGCCAAGGCCGAGATCACCGCCGCCGACGTCAAGGCCGTCGGCATCACCAACCAGCGCGAGACCACCGTCCTGTGGGACAAGAACACCGGCGAGCCGGTGCACAACGCGCTCGTCTGGCAGGACACCCGCACCGACTCCCTGTGCAAGGAGCTCGGCCGCAACGTCGGCCAGGACCGCTTCCGCCGCGAGACCGGCCTGCCGCTGGCGAGCTACTTCGCGGGCCCGAAGGTCCGCTGGCTGCTCGACAACGTCGAGGGGCTGCGCGAGCGCGCCGAGGCGGGCGACATCCTCTTCGGCACCATGGACTCCTGGGTCATCTGGAACCTCACCGGCGGGGCCCAGGGCGGTGCGCACGTCACCGACGTCACCAACGCCTCGCGCACCATGCTGATGAACCTGCACACCCTGGCCTGGGACGAGAAGATCGCGGAGTCGATGGGCGTCCCGCTCAACGTGCTCCCCGAGATCAAGTCCTCCGCCGAGGTCTACGGCCACGTCAAGGAAGGCGTCCTCGCCGGCGTCCCGGTCGCCTCCGCGCTCGGTGACCAGCAGGCCGCGCTCTTCGGCCAGACCTGTTTCGCCGAGGGCGAGGCGAAGTCCACCTACGGCACCGGAACGTTCATGCTGATGAACACCGGCGACAAGATCATCAACTCCTACAGCGGCCTGCTGACCACGGTCGGCTACCAGATCGGCGACCAGAAGCCGGTCTACGCCCTGGAGGGCTCGATCGCCGTCACCGGCTCGCTCGTCCAGTGGATGCGCGACCAGATGGGCATGATCAAGACCGCGGCCGAGATCGAGACCCTCGCGCTCTCGGTCGAGGACAACGGCGGCGCCTACTTCGTGCCGGCCTTCTCCGGCCTGTTCGCCCCGTACTGGCGCTCCGACGCCCGCGGTGTGATCGCCGGCCTCACCCGGTACGTCACCAAGGCGCACATCGCCCGTGCCGTCCTGGAGGCCACCGCCTGGCAGACCCGCGAGATCACCGACGCCATGACCAAGGACTCCGGCGTCGAGCTGGCGGCCCTCAAGGTCGACGGCGGCATGACCTCCAACAACCTGCTGATGCAGACCCTCTCGGACTTCCTGGACGCCCCCGTGGTGCGCCCGATGGTCGCCGAGACCACCTGCCTCGGCGCCGCCTACGCCGCCGGCCTGGCCGTCGGCTTCTGGCCCGACACCGACGCCCTGCGCGCCAACTGGCGCCGCGCGGCGGAGTGGACCCCGCGGATGCCCGCCGACCAGCGGGACCGCGAGTACAAGAACTGGCTCAAGGCCGTCGAGCGGTCCATGGGCTGGATCGACGACGAAGACGCCAGCTGACGCACCAGCTGAGTCAATCGACGAGGAGCTGAAAGAAATATGAGCACCCTGCAGAGCGTCCCCACCCTGGGTACGCACCCGACTTCCGGTGCCAACGCGAGCCGCGCGGAGACCCGCGAGCAGCTCTCGAAGGCCACGTACGACCTGCTGGTCATCGGCGGTGGAATCCTGGGCACCTCGGTGGCCTGGCACGCCGCGCAGTCGGGTCTGCGGGTTGCCATGGTGGACGCCGGCGACTTCGCCGGCGCCACCTCCTCGGCCTCCTCGAAGCTCGTCCACGGCGGTCTGCGCTACCTGCAGACCGGTGCGGTCAAGCTGGTGGCGGAGAACCACCACGAGCGGCGGGTGCTGGCCAAGGACGTGGCCCCGCACCTGGTCAACCCGCTCACGTTCTACCTGCCGGTCTACAAGGGCGGTCCGGTGGGTGCGGCCAAGCTGGGCGCGGGCGTCTTCGCCTACTCCGCCCTCTCGGCCTTCGGTGACGGCATGGGCAAGGTGATATCCCCGGCCCGTGCCGTCGCCGACAACCCCGGCCTCAAGACGGACAACCTGAAGGCCGTCGCGGTCTACTACGACCACCAGATGAACGACTCCCGCGTCGCCGTGATGACGGTCCGCGCGGCCGTCGAGTCCGGCGCGGTCGTCCTCAACCACGCCGAGGTCACCGGCCTGCGCATGACGCGCGGCCGGGTCTCGGGCGCCGAGCTCAAGGACCGCCTCGACGGTACGGAGTTCGGGGTCGACGCGCGCGTCGTGCTCAACGCCACCGGCCCGTGGGTGGATCACCTGCGGCGCATGGAAGACAAGCACGCGATGCCGTCGATCCGCCTCTCCAAGGGCGCGCACATCGTCATGAAGCGCAAGTCGCCGTGGAAGGCCGCCATGGCCACCCCGATCGACAAGTACCGCATCACCTTCGCCCTCCCGTGGGAGGACCAGCTGCTGCTCGGCACCACCGACGAGGTGTACGAGGGCGACCCGGCGGACGTGCGCGCCACTGAGAAGGACATCCAGCAGATCCTGGACGAGGCGGCGTTCTCCATCAAGGACGCCGACCTCGACCGCTCGCTGATGACGTACGCCTTCGCCGGTCTGCGCGTGCTGCCCGGCGGTCCCGGCGGCGTCGAGAAGGCCAAGCGCGAGACGGTGGTCTCCGAGGGCGCGGGCGGCATGCTGTCGGTGGCCGGCGGCAAGTGGACCACGTACCGCCACATCGGCCGCGTGGTCATGGACAAGCTCGCCAAGCTCCCCGGCAGCCCGCTGACCGAGGACATGGAGCCGGTGAAGTCGCTCGTGCGCCGCGTCCCCCTGCCCGGTGTCGCCAACCCCAACGCGGTCGCGCACCGCCTGCTGGTGGACCGCGAGCCCGGCACCCGCATGGACCCGCTCACCGCGCGCCACCTGGCCTCCCACTACGGCTCCCTGGCCTTCGACATCGCCCGCCTGGCGAACGAGGACCCGGCGCTGGCCGAGCGCATCCACCCGGACGGTCCGGAGATCTGGGCGCAGGTCGCCTACGCCCGTGACAACGAGTGGGCCGAGACGGTCGACGACGTGCTGCGCCGCCGTACGACGGTGACGGTCCGCGGCCTGGACGACGAGGCCGTACGGGCCCGTGTCGAGGAGATGCTGAACCGCAAGGCATAGCTCGTACGCAGGTGGGGAAGAGGGGCGGTTCCGAGGGGAACCGCCCCTCTGTCGTGGGCTGTGGCCGACGTCCCACAAAGGCTTAGGCTGGCCCACGTAGGCGAGGAACTTCGGAAGGAGACCTGGGTGATCGAGCTTGAGGGCGTGCCCGAGCTGATCGACCCGGTCATGGTGGCCGCGTTCGAGGGCTGGAACGACGCGGGTGACGCCGCCTCCGGTGCGGTGGCGCACCTGGACCGGGAGTGGAAGGGCGAGGTCTTCGCGGCGCTGGACGCCGAGGACTACTACGACTTCCAGGTCAACCGGCCGACGGTGTGGCTGGACAACGGGGTCAGGAAGATCACCTGGCCGACGACGCGGCTGTCGGTGGTCCGGATCGGCGGCGCGAAGCCGCGCGACCTGGTGCTGGTGCGGGGCATCGAACCGTCCATGCGGTGGCGGTCGTTCTGCAACGAGCTGCTCGGCTTCGCGCACGAGCTGGGCGTCGAGATGGTCGTCATCCTGGGCGCGCTGCTCGGCGACACCCCGCACACCCGGCCGGTGCCGGTGAGCGGGGTCACCTCGGACGCGGACCTCGCGCGGACGATGGACCTGGAGGAGACGAAGTACGAGGGCCCGACCGGGATCGTGGGCGTCCTCCAGGAGGCCTGTACGCACGCCGGGGTTCCGGCGGTCTCGCTGTGGGCCGCGGTGCCGCACTACGTGTCCCAGCCGCCGAACCCGAAGGCGACGCTGGCGCTGCTGAACCGGCTGGAGGACCTGATCGACATCCGGATCCCGCTCGGCGAACTGCCGGAGGACGCCCGGGCGTGGCAGCTGGGCGTGGACCAACTGGCCGCCGAGGACAGCGAGGTGGCGGAGTACGTCCAGACGCTGGAGGAGGCGCGGGACACCGCGGACCTGCCGGAGGCGTCGGGGGACGCGATCGCCCGGGAGTTCGAGCGGTACCTGCGGCGGCGGGACCCGTCCGCCGGGGAGCAGCAGGGCGACGGCTCGTACCTGCGGGACACCTCCAGCGGGCTGACCCGGCCGCCGCGCCGCCGCCCGGACCCCTCCGGGGAGGAACCCCCGGCCCCGCCAGAGGAACCGGGCGACTCCCCCGAGCCCCCGTCGGCATAGCGCTCCGGGGGCGGGGGGCCGCTGCGCGGGCCGGTCCCCTGCCCGCCCTGCATCCGTTCTCGCCGCGAACGCCGGCGGGGCTGGATTTTCCCGCCCCGTCGGCGTTCGCGGCGCGGGGTCCGGGCGGAGCCCCGGGGAACGGGCGAAGGGCGGGCCGGGGACCGGCGCCGCAAGCAAGGGTCCGCCCTGGCCCGGGCACGGCGATGCCCCCGGAACCGACGGAGTCCGGGGGCATCGGCGGCAGTGCTACAGCGCCACGCCCAGCAGGGCGTCCACCGTGCGGGAGACCAGGCCGGGGGCCGACTCGTCGTCGCCGTCGGAGGCGTTCTGCGCGTCCGCCCAGGCGTCCACCGCCGCCAGCGCCAGCGGGGCGTTCAGGTCGTCGGCCAGGGCCGCCCGGACCTCCTCCACCAGCTCCTCGGCCGGCAGGCCGTCCGGGCGGGAGACCGCCGCGCGCCAGCGCGCGAGGCGGGCCTGCGCCTCGGTGAGGACGTCGTCGGTCCACTCCCAGTCGGCCCGGTAGTGGTGCGCGAGGAGGGCCAGGCGGATGGCCGCCGGGTCCACCCCGGCGCGCCGCAGCGCCGAGACGAAGACCAAGTTGCCCTTGGACTTCGACATCTTCTCGCCGTTCAGGGCGACCATGCCCGCGTGGACGTACGCCTTGGCCATCGGGAACTCGCCCGTCAGGGCCTGCGCGTGCGAGGCGCCCATCTCGTGGTGCGGGAACGCCAGGTCGGAGCCGCCGCCCTGGATGTCGAAGCCCATGCCCAGGTGGTCCAGGGCGATGGCCACGCACTCGATGTGCCAGCCGGGCCGGCCGGGGCCCAGGGAGGCGCCGTCCCAGCTCGGCTCGCCCGGCCGTGCGGCCATCCACAGCATCGGGTCGAGGGGGTTCTTCTTGCCCGGGCGGTCCGGGTCGCCGCCGCGCTCGGCGGACAGCGCCCGCATCGCCTGGGCGTCGAGGTGGGAGACCCCGCCGAAGTGCGGGTCGGACTCCACCGAGAAGTAGACGTCGCCTTCGAGCTCGTACGCGGCGCCCGCGTCACGGAGCCGCTCGACCAGCGGCACGATGCCGGGTATGGCCTCGACGGCGCCGATGTAGTGCTGCGGCGGCAGCATGCGCAGGGCGGTCATGTCCTCGCGGAAGAGGGCCGTCTCGCGCTCGGCGAGCTCGGTCCAGTCGTGCCCGTCGCGCAGCGCCCGCTCCAGCAGCGGATCGTCCACGTCCGTGACGTTCTGGACGTAGTGGACCTGCCGCTTGTTGTCGAGCCACACGCGCTGCACGAGGTCGAACGCGTTGTAGGTCGCCGCGTGACCGATGTGGGTCGCGTCGTACGGGGTGATCCCGCAGACGTAGAGGCGGGCGACGGGACCGGGGGCGAGGGTGATCGTCCCCTGGGTCGCGGTGTCGTGGATCTGGAGGTCGCGGCCCTTGCCGGGCAGGGCGGGGACCTCAGAAGCGGGCCAGGCATGCATGGTTCGAGCCTAACCGGACGAGTGTTCCGCGAACGAATGGGACCAGCACTGTTGGCTTGATCGGCACTCTTGCGGTCTGGCCGGTTCTGTGCGTCCCGTCCCACCGGGCGCCTGGCCTGCTCAGACGGGTGGCCAGGGGATCGCCGGCCACTGCCCGGACGGCTGCGGGTGCCTGCCCTCGCGCAGCAACTGGGCCACGCGGGCCCGTACGGCGGCCAGCTCGACGGGGGTGATCAGCTCGGCCAGCCGGGTGGCGAGCCCCGCCCCGTCGGCGAGCTGGGTCTCCAGCGAGGAAAGTACCGACCGGGCCTCCGGGGTCAACGGCTCCCCCGCCCAGCCCCACAGCAGGGTGCGCAGCTTGTCCTCGGTGTGGAAGGTCACTCCGTGGTCGATCCCGTAGAGCCGCCCGTCCGGCGCGGGCAGCAGGTGGCCGCCCTTGCGGTCGCCGTTGTTGATCACCGCGTCGAGGACGGCGAGGCGGCGCAGCCGGGGGTCGTCGGCGTGCACCAGGAGGGCGGTGCGGCCCTCCCCGACCTCGGCCAAGGCGACCGGCTTCCAGCCCTCCCCCGCCTCCTCCCCCTCGACGAGCGCGAGCAGCCCGGGCTCCGGCGGTTCTCCGGCGTCGATCCAGTGCTGGACCATGCCCTCTCCGTACGGGCCGTCGCGCAGCACGGTGGTGGGCACCAGCCCCCACCCGGTGGCCTCGGAGACCAGGTAGGCGGCACGCTCGCGCCGGGCGAGGTTCCCGTCGGGGAAGTCCCACAGGGGCCGCTCGCCCTTGACGGGCTTGTAGACGCACTCCACGCTGCGCCCCTCGTGGGCGACGGTGCACAGCAGGACCGCGTTGGAGGCCTCGGCGATGCGGCCGCGGACGGTGAGCTCGCCGCGGGTCAGCAGCTCCTCTATCGGGATCACCTCGCTCACACCTGGCGCCGGTACCCGTTCTGGCGGGGGCACACGTGGCCCTCGGGGTCGAGGGGCAGGCTGCACAGGGGGCACGGCGGGCGGCCCGCGTTGACCACGTCGAGCGCCCGCTTGGCGAAGGCGCGGGCCTGGGCGCCGGAGAGCCGGACCCGCAGCATCGGCGGGCCGTTCTCCTCGTCCTGGAGCAGGCGCTCCTCGGCCTCGGCGAGGTCCTCCTCGGAGTCGGCGTCGAGTTCGACGAGCGCCTGGGCCTCGACGATCATCCGCTGCTCCTCGCCGTCCCAGGCGAGCGCCATGGTGCCGACGCGGAACTCCTCCTCGACGGGGACGTCCAGCGGTGCGGTGTCGGACGCCTCGGGCGAGGCGACGGCCGGGACGGGCGCGTTGCCGCCGGTCCGCCGTACGACCTCGTCGAGCAGTTCGTCCATGCGCTCGGCCAGCGCCGCGACCTGGGTCTTCTCCAGGGAGACGCTGGTGACGCGGGCGCCCGCGGAGGCCTGGAGGAAGAAGGTGCGGCGTCCAGGCAGACCGACCGTGCCGGCCACGAAGCGGTCCGGGGGGTCGTAAAGGAACACCTGACGGGGCACGACCGGTCTCCAAGTCTGAGGCAGGGGCAGGGCTGCGCACGTGTTGCTGGCCCTGCCACCCTACTGCGCCGTTCGATCAGGCCGCGCCCGCGCCGCCGCCCACGACCGCGTCTGCGCCGCCCTCGGCGTCGGACCCGTCGGAGGCGGCCGGCTGCGGGACCAGCGCGGCGAGGTCGCCGGTGTCGCCGAGGCGCAGCAGGAAGGGCCGGGTGGCGGTGTAGCGGATGGCGGTGACCGAGCAGGGGTCGACGTGGATCCGCTGGAAGAGGTCGAGGTGCATGCCGAGGGCGTCGGCGACGAGGGACTTGATGATGTCGCCGTGGGAGCACATGAGGAAGACGGCGCCGACGCCGTGCTCCTCCTCGATCCGCGTGTTCCATTCGCGTACGGCGTCCACGGCGCGGGCCTGCATGGCGCGCATGGACTCGCCGCCGGGGAAGGCGGCGGCCGAGGGATGCTGCTGGACGATCTTCATGAGGGGTTCGTCGACGAGTTCGGAGAGCTTGCGGCCCGACCAGTCGCCGTAGTGGCACTCGCCGATCCGCTCGTCGGTGTGCAGGGGCAGCCCGGGGCGGGCAGCGAGCAGCGGGGCCAGGGTCTCCTGGCAGCGCTGGAGCGGGCTGGAGACGGCGGCCGCGAGCGGGATCCCGTCCAGCCGGCCGGGCAGTGCGGCGGCCTGCCCGGCGCCGTGTTCGTCGAGGGCCACTCCCGGGGTCCATCCGGCGAGCAGTCCAGCGGTGTTGGCGGTGGACCGCCCGTGTCGTACGAGGATCAGCGTGGCCATGCATGCAGGGTATGCGGTGACGTCGGCGTGCGGGCGAGCGCGGGTGGGGCAGAATGCCCGGCGTGATCGTCGACTGCGCGTTGTACCGGGACGGCCGCCGCTCGGAGGCGGCCGGGGACTTCTCCGAGGCACTGGAGGAGGCCCGGGCGCACGGTGACGCCTTCGTGTGGGTCGGCGTGCACGAGCCGACGCCGGAGGAGTTCGACCGGGTGAGCCGGGAGTTCGGCTTGCACCCGCTGGCGGTGGAGGACGCGCTTTCGGCGCACCAGCGTCCGAAGCTGGAGGTGTACGACGACTCGCTGTTCGTGGTCCTCAAGCCGGTGGTCTACGACGACGACGCGGACACGGTGACCGCCGGCGAGTTGATGGTGTTCATCGGCGACGCCTTCGTGGTCACGGTCCGGCACGGCGAGGGGGCCGCGCTGGCGGCCGTGCGGCACCGGCTGGAGCAGGAGCCGGACGTGCTGCGGCACGGTCCGACGGCGGTGCTGTACGCGGTGTCGGACGCGGTGGTGGACCACTACATCGAGGTGGCGGCGGAACTCCAGGCGGACCTGGAGGAGCTGGAGGCGGAGGTGTTCGCCCCGAACCCCAAGGCCTTCAAGAACACGGCCGCCCGGATCTACGGCTTCAAGCGGCAGGTACTGGAGTTCCGCCGGGCGACGAGCCCGCTGCTCCAGCCGATGGACCGGCTCGCATTCGGGGACGTGCCCTTCGTGCACGGGCACGCCCAGCCCTTCTTCCGGGACGTCGCCGACCACCTGACGAAGGCCAGCGAGTACATCGAGGGGCTGGACCGGCTGCTGTCGGACGCGCTGGCCGCGCACCTGGCGCAGATGGGCGTCCGGCAGAACGACGACATGCGCAAGATCTCGGCGTGGGCGGCCATGGCGGCCGTTCCCACGATGGTGGCGGGGGTCTACGGGATGAACTTCGAGCACATGCCGGAGCTCAGGCAGTCCTGGGGCTATCCGGCGGTGGTGGTGCTGATGGTGGGCGTGTGCCTGGCCCTGCACCGGATGTTCAAACGGCGCGGCTGGCTCTGATGCGGCCGGGCGGCTGGACCCGGGCGGCTAGGCGCCGGCGAAGCCGTGGGAGGCCGTGCCCGGTACGCCGCCCAGCGGGTTCGTGCGCTCCGGGGGGCGGAGGCCGACCATGCGGTGCCAGCCGCAGAAGCGCTCGTACCCGTACACCGCGCGGATTCCGGCGGCGAGCGCGGCGGCCTTGGGCGCGGGCCAGCGCAGCAGCCGGCCCATGTGCTCCATGACGGCCAGGCTCACGTCGCGGTAGACGGCGATCTCGGCGAGGGCGCTCTCGCGCAGGACCCGCTGGATGGTCCGGCCGTGCCCTTCGCGGGCGAGACGCAGCAGTTCCTCGTGGCAGTAGGCGAGGTGGTTGTCCTCGTCGTGGCTGATGACGCGGACGGCCTTGCCGACCTCGGGGTGGTCGCCGAAGTGGCGCAGCAGCATGACCATCTGGTCGGCGGCCCGCTGCTCGGTGACCCGGCTGTGGGCGAGGTAGACGACGATGTCCTCCTCGCGCAGGGCCTCGTCGCGGCGCAGTCTGTCGTGGGCGAGACCGATGCCGCGGCGTTCCAGCAGCATCGTGTAGTCGGTCTCGGGGGGTACGGGGACGGCGGGCAGGCCGCGCTTGCGCAGCAGGGCCTGGAAGATCCGGCCGTGCTTGTCCTCGTCGGCGCCGTGCCGGGTGATCTTGGGGGCGAGGTCGCGCATGCCCTCGGGTACGAGGGCGGCGATCCGGGCGTTCTCCCAGCCGCCCTGGGACTCCCCGCCGGCGGCGATGGAGCAGAACAGCTGGAAGGAGTCGTCGTGGTCGACGATCTCCTGGAACAGGCTGCGGACAGAGAGCATGCGACGAGTCAAATGCGGATCGATCGGGCGGGCAACCGAGGGGGCGCCGCAGTCGGCCGAATGAACGAAACCGACGGACCCCCGGCGGGGCGTAACCCCGGGGGCGGGCCCGGCGTTGTTCGCTGTGTCGGCCGTGGCGGGGAAGACCCCCCGAGCCCCCACCACGGCCGCTGACCTTCTTCACCCGCCGTCCGCACCACGCCCGCCGGGCTCCGTCCGGCGGCGCCGGGGGCCCGTGCGTCAGGCGAGACCGGCGATCTCCAGAGCCTCGGTACCGGCGCGCAGGGCGGCGATCCGCTCGTCGAGGGTGAAGCCGGCCGGGGCCAGCGTGAGCGTGGTGACCCCGGCCTCGGCGTAGGCGCGCATCCCGTCCGCGATCCGCTCCACGGAGCCGAGCAGCGTGGTCGAGTCGATCAGCGAGTGCGGGACCGCGGCGGCCGCCCCGTCCTTGTCGCCGCCCAGGTACTTGGCCTGGATCTCGGCGGCCTCCTTCTCGTAGCCCATGCGCTGGGCGAGCTGGTTGTAGAAGTTCTGCTTGGCGCTGCCCATGCCGCCGACGTACAGGGCGGTGTAGGGGCGGAACACGTCGGCGAGGGCGTGGACGTCCTCGCCGAGGGCCAGCGGCACGGTCGGGCAGACGTCGAAGCCGTCCATCGTCAGACCGGCCTTCTCGCGCCCCGCGCGGACGTGCCGCAGGGCCGTCTCCTCCAGGTGCTCGGCGGCCGGGAAGATCAGCAGGGCGCCGTCGGCGATCTCGCCGGTCTGCTCCAGGTTCTTCGGCCCGATGGCGGCGATGTAGAGCGGGATGTGCGGGCGCTCGGGGTGCACGGTCAGCTTGAGCGGCTTGCCGGGACCGCCGGGCAGCGGGAGGGTCCAGTGCTCGCCGTCGTGGCTCAGCCGTTCGCGGGACATGGCCTTGCGGACGATCTCCACGTACTCGCGGGTCCGGGCGAGCGGCTTGTCGAACTTCACGCCGTACCAGCCCTCGGAGACCTGCGGGCCGGACACGCCGAGGCCGAGGCGGAAGCGGCCCTTGGTGAGCGAGTCCAGGGTGGCGGCGGTCATCGCCGTCATCGCCGGCTGGCGGGCGGGGATCTGGAAGATGGCCGAGCCGACGTCGATCCGCTCCGTCTGGGCGGCCACCCAGGCCAGTACGGTCGCCGCGTCGGAGCCGTAGGCCTCGGCGGCCCAGCAGACGTCGTAGCCGAGGCGGTCGGCCTCCTGCGCGACGGCGAGGTTGTCGGCGTCCATGCCCGCGCCCCAGTAGCCGAGATTGATGCCGAGCCGCATGTGTCGTCCCCTTACGAAGGTGCCGGTTTACCGATCAGTAACGTGGGTCTGCGGGGGACTGTAGCGCGCCCCACGGCCCCGCGTCAGCGCCCCAGTAGTCTCAGCGCTCATGGAGCAGAGGCATCTCGGCCGCACCGGACTGCGCGTCTCCCGGATCGGCCTCGGCACCCTGACCTGGGGCCGTGACACCGGCGAGGAAGCCGCCGCCGAGCAGTTGAAGACGTTCTGGGAGGCGGGCGGCACGCTCGTCGACACGGCCGACGTGTACGGCAACGGGGAGGCGGAATACCTCCTCGGGCAGCTGGTGGGCTCCCTCGTACCGCGCCGGGACCTGGTCATCGCGACCAAGTCGGGCAGCGTCCCCGACCCCGACCGGCGGTTCGACGGCTCGCGCGGGCACCTGCTGAGCGCCCTGGACGACTCCCTGGACCGGCTGGGCACCGATTACGTGGACCTGTGGCAGGTGCACGCCTTCGATCCGCGGACCCCGCTCGAGGAGACCCTCCAGGCGCTGGACCTGGCCGTGGCCAGCGGCCGGGCCCGGTACGCGGGGGTGTCCAACTTCAGCGGCTGGCAGCTGGCGAAGGCCGCCACGTGGCAGCTCGCCGCGCCGGGGACGCGGACCCGGCTGGCCTCCACCCAGATGGAGTACTCGCTGCTCCAGCGGGGCGTCGAGCGCGAGGTGCTGCCGGCGGCCCGGGACCTGGACGTCGGCCTGCTCCCCTCCTCGCCGCTGGGCCGGGGGGTGCTGACGGGCAAGTACCGCGACGGGACCCCGGCCGACTCCCGGGGCGCGTCGCCGTCGCTGGCCGCGCTCGTGGAGCCGTACCTGGACGAGGCGGCGGGCCGCATCGTGGACGCCGTCGTCACGGCCGCGCAGGGCCTCGCGGTCACCCCGCTCCAGGTGGCGCTGGCCTGGATCCGCGACCGGCCGGGGGTCACCGCCCCCATCGTGGGCGCGCGGACGTCGGCGCAGCTGGGGGCGGCACTGTCGGTGGAGGCCCTTACTCTTCCGGAGGAGATCCGCCGGGCGCTGGACGACGTGTCGGCGCCCGTGCACCGCTACCCGGATCAGGACTGGAGCACGCTGTGAGTACGGCCCCCGACCCCGCCACCCCCGCTGCCGCGGAGGACCCGTACGAAGCCGCCCCCGCCCACCCCCGGGACGGGGCCCCCGACACCGTGGACGCACCGGACGGGGCGGACGCCGAAACGCCGGAGGGCGCGGAGGCCGCCGAGGGGCCGGACGCGCCGGAGGGCGCGGACGGGCCCGACGCGCCGGGTGGGGGGCCGGGGGCGGAGCCCGCGGACGCCGGGGGGGACGCGGCGGTGGAAGACCCCGCCGGGACCGCCTCGGAGCTCGCGACGGAGCCCGCCGCGGGCCAGGACGCCGACGCCACCGCACCCGCCGCGCCCGAGCTCACCGAGGCCCAGGCCGAGCTCGCCGCGCAGAAGGTCGAACGCGAGCGCATCGCCCGCCGCAAGGCCGAGCGCGAGGGCCCCGTCGACGCCGGCGGCAAGCTCAGCGGCAAGGCCGCCGACCTGCTGGCCGCCGTACGGGCCGTGGAGAGCGGCGCCCAGGCGGCCCCCGTCTACTTCGACGAGGCCCCCGCCGCGCCCCGCAAGGCCGCCCCCGCTCCCCCTCGGCCCCGCCCGGCGGCCGCCGCGCCCGCGCCCGCCCCCACCGCCGGGGACATCGGCGCCGTCGGGGCCGTGCTCGCCCGCGGCGGCGCTCCCGAAACCCTGGCCGGGCAGGCCGCCGAGGCCCTCGGCGAGGGCGCCGCCGAGCAGCTCGCCGAGGACCCCTGGCGGCTCCTCGCCGTCCCCGGGGTCCGCCCGACGCAGGCCGACGGCTTCGCGCAGGCCCTGCTCGGGCCCGCGGCGGGCCCCGCCGACGAACGACGCGGCGCCGCCCTCCTGAACTGGCTGCTGGACCAGGCCGCCCTCAAGGGGCACACCGCCTTGGAGGCCCCGGTCCTGGAGAAGGCCCTGGCCCAGTACGGGGTGCCGGCCCCCGCCGACACCCTGGAGGCGGCCATCGGCGAGGGCGCGGTGCTGGTGTTCCACGAGCCGCTGGGCCCGCCCGCCGGTGAGGACGAGGAGCAGCCCGTAAGGATCCTCGTGGGCCTGGAGGAGTACGCCCTGGCCGAGGAGGCGCTCGCCGACGGCCTGGCCCGTCTCGCGGGCACCTTCGGCGGCCCCGCGGACTGGTCGGCGGCGGCGGCCGGCGCCGGCGCCGAGCTGGTCCGGGCCGCCGCGGGCCACGGTCTGGTCACCCACACCGGCGGGGAGGCCTCCCGCGCCGAGCCGGCGGCCCTGCTCGCGGCCGCCCGGCAGTTGGGCCTGCGGGCCGTGCTGGCCGCTCACGCTCCCGCGCCCGGAACCGTCACGGTGGCCGGCCTGCTCGCGGGTACGGAGGGCCCGGGGCGGGACGCCGACGGCCGCTTCGACCTGGACCTGCTGATCGTCCTGGACGCGCCCCAGCTGGACGTGGAGACGGCGGCCGCGCTGGTGGAGTCCGTGCCGGACGGGGCCCGGCTGGTGCTCTCCGGGGACCCGGGGGTCCTCGGATCCGCCGGACCCGGGCGGGTGTTCGCCGATGTGCTGGCGGCCCGCGCCTTCCCGCAGGTGGTGTCGCGCACCCCGGACCCGGGCCCGGTCGGCGAGCTGGTGTCGGGCATCGGCATCGGGGAGCTGAACCGGGTCGACGCCCCCGGCAAGGAGGTCGTCATCGTCCCGGTGCGGGACGCCGGCGAGGCCGTGCACCGCACCGTCCAGCTGGTCGCCGAGTCGGTGCCGCGGGCCTTCGGGATCCCGGCGGAGGCCGTGCAGGTCATCACCCCGGGCCACGGCGGTCCCGCCGGGACCCGGGCACTGAACGCGGCCCTCAAGGAGCGGCTGAACCCCGGCCCCGGCCGGTTCGCCGGCTTCGACCCCGGCGACCGGGTGGTCCACGTGCCCTCCCCGGGGCGGGCGCTGCCGGCCCGGGTGGTGTCGGCCGACGCGCAGGGGCTGCACCTGGAGACACCGGGCGGGCGGGTCGTCGTACCGCAGGAGCGGGTGGAGGCGCAGGTCCGGCACGGCTGGGCGGTGACGGCGCACCAGGCGGTCGGGACGCGCTGGCCCGCGGTGGTCGTCGTACTGCCCGGGGACGCGGCGCAGACCCTGACCCGGGACTGGGTGTACACGGCGTTCGGGCGTGCCGAGCGGCACCTGTCGGTGGTCCACGGGGTGGAGGAGGCGCTGCCGCGGGCGGTGGCGCAGGGGCTGCCGAAGCCGCGTACGACCCGGCTGACGGGCCTGCTGCGGGCCCTCACGGCCGCGCAGGAGGAGCAGCCGTAGCGGGCCCGCCCGTGCCCCGTCCGCCCTCCGGCCGGAGGGCGGACGGGGCACGGGCGGCGGTGACTCAGGCCGGGGCGAGCCCGGACGCGGCGGCGCTCTCCTCGTCGGCGACGTCCTCGTCGTCCTCGTCGTCCTCGTCGTCCTCGTCGGCGTCGTCGGCGTCGTCGGCGTCGTCGGGATCCTCGTCGAAGACCGAGCTCACGTCGAAGCGGTGCAGTACGTCCTGCGGATCGGTCGATCCGAAGGGGGAGTTGAGCCAGTCCCCCGGTTCCGCGACCTCCTCCAGGGCGGCGATCCAGAGGGTGGAGTCGCCCTCCTCCAGACCGAACTCCTTGTAGCGGGAGGCGATCTCGTCGGGCTCGTACTCCCCGAAGAGGACGCCCAGCGCTCCGGCGGTACCGCCGTCGTCGAGGAGTTCGGCGTCACGGTCGTGGGCGGCGACCCGTTCGGCCTGGGCGACCAGCCGGGCCGGTTCGACGACGGCGTAGTCGCGGCGGATGAGCACGCTGAAGGCGGCGGGCTCGGCGGGGCCGGTGTACGGGACACCGGTCTCGGGCGCGGGGATCTCGAAGGGGGTGACCTCGTCGTAGCGGTCGTAGAGGAGTTCGTCGTACTCCTCGGCCGCGGCGGCGAGTTCGTTGAAGGCGGCGTAGACGGCCGGGTCTTCGTCCCCGATCCTGCTCTCGACCGCGGCGAGGTGACGGTCGAGAGCGGCCTTGACCGCCTCGGCGGCGGCGCGTACCTCGGCAACAGTGGGCAGAGCGGCATCAGACATGGTGCAGACGCTATCCGTAGCGGGCCGGTGCCCGCACAATAGATGCGATGCCGGAATACGAATTCGTCGATGTGTACGTGCCTCGCGGGACCCCCCGCAAGGAGGCCACCCGACTGCTGACCGATCATGCGGAATACGGAAACTGGGAGCTGGACCGCCTGACCCTGTACCGGGACGGCAGCCGCCGCGCGCGGTTGCGCCGCCGGATCATCCGCCAGGTCCGCGCGACCTGGTGACGCGGGCCCCGGGAGCGGGGCCCGCGCCGTGAGGGGCCGTCAGGCGGCGTTGCGGGCGCGCCGGTAGAGCACGGCGCCGGCGAGCAGCAGGCCGCCCGCGAGCGGCACGCCGGCCGTCATGGCGTCACCCGCGCCCGTGGCGGCGAGGACGGGTTCCGTCCCCTGGCCGGGGCGGGTGGCCGGGGCGCCGGGGTTGCCGGGGGCGTGACCGCCCGGAGTGCCGGAATTGCCAGAAGACTGGCCGCCGGGGTTGCCCGGGATATGACCGCCCGGAGTGCCGGGGTTCCCCGGCCGGCCGGGCTCGTCGTCGTCGCACGGCTCCTCGTGCCCACCGCCCGGGTGGCCGGGGTGGCCGGGGTGTCCCGGCTGACCGGGATTGCCGGGGTTCCCGGGCTGACCGGGGTTGCCGGGCTGACCGGGATTGCCGGGGTTCCCGGGCTGACCGGGGTTCCCGGGATTGCCGGGGTTCCCGGGATTGCCGGGGTTCCCCGGCTGACCGGGATTACCCGGCTGGCCCGGGTTACCCGGCTGGCCCGGGTTGCCCGGGTGCTGCGGCTTGCCCGACTGGTTGGCGCAGCGGTTCCCGAAGGTTGGGTTCAGTCCCCCCACCACCGTCACCGTGTTGCCGCACACGTTCACCGGTGCGTCCACCGGCGCCTGCACGTTGTTCCCGGACAGCAGGCCCGGAGAGTTCGAGGCGTGCCCCGACGCACCCGAGTCCGCCTGGGCCTGACCACCGGCGAACGCGAGGACACCGCCCGCGGCCGCCATCGTGATCAACGTCTTCCTCGTGACCTGAACCGGTCGTCGCATCTGTACTCGTCCCCTGGTGTGTACGTTCCGTTCGACGCGCAGGCCATCAAATTCCCCCGCCTGCCGCGCCGTACAAGTGGGCTTCCGGGCCGGAAAAGCCCGGCGGCCCCGGAGCGCTGGATGCACTCCGGGGCCAGAACTTCAGAAGCGTCAGGCGTTGACGCAGGTGTTGCCGAAGGCCGGGTTCAGCAGGCCGATGATGTTCACGGTGTTGCCGCAGACGTTCACCGGGATGTGAACCGGAACCTGGACGACGTTGCCGGACAGGACACCGGGGGAGCCGATGGCCGCGGCCTGGGCACCCGCGTCGGCGGCAGCCACGCCCGCACCCGCGAGAACGAGACCACCGGTGGCAGCCGCAGCGGCGACAACCTTCTTGAGCATTGTTCCTCCTAGTAGGCAAGTGCGGTCCCAGCCGCGGACCGCACCACCTGTAACGAGGAGGGATCACCGGGGCTACGAGCGTATGAGCGCATTCACTCTTCTCAGTGGAATCCGCACACCTTCCCGAATCTCCGGCGTTATCAGGGGCTCCGCCCGTCAGGCGTTGTCGATGAACCGGTCCAGGACCCGGACGCCGAACTTCAGCCCGTCCACCGGGACCCGCTCGTCCACGCCGTGGAACATGCCGGCGAAGTCCAGCTCCGGCGGCAGCTGGAGCGGAGCGAAGCCGAAGCAGCGGATGCCGAGGTCGTCGAAGGACTTGGCGTCCGTCCCGCCGGACAGCATGTACGGGACCGCCCGCGCGATCGGGTCCTCGGCCTTCAGGGCGCCCTGCATGGCGTCCACGAGCCGCCCGTCGAAGTCCGTCTCCAGGGCCTTGTCCCCGTGGACGTCCTCGCGCTTCACGCGCGGGCCGAGGATCCGGTCGAGGTCGGCGAAGAACTCTTCCTCGTAGCCCGGCAGGAAGCGGCCGTCCACGTGCGCCGTGGCCTGCCCGGGGATGACGTTGACCTTGTAGCCGGCGCCGAGCATCGTCGGGGCGGCGGAGTTGCGCAGCGTCGCGCCGACCATCTTGGCGATCCCGCCGAGCTTGGCGAGCGTCGCGTCCATGTCGTCGGGATCGAGCGGGGTTCCGAGCGCGTCCGAGAGTTCGTCGAGGAAGTGCCGGACGGTCTTCGTGACCCGCACCGGCCACTGGTGGCGGCCGAGGCGTCCGACGGCCTCGCACAGCTCCGTGATCGCGTTGTCGTTGTTGGTCATGGAGCCGTGGCCCGCCGTGCCCTCGACCGTGAGCCGCATCCAGTGCATGCCCTTCTGGGCCGTCTCCACGAGGTACAGCCGCAGGTTCTCGTTCACGGTGAAGGAGAAGCCGCCGACCTCGCCGATGGCCTCGGTGACGCCCTCGAAGAGGCCGGGGTGCTTGTCGACGAGGTGCCGGGCCCCGTACGTGCCGCCCGCCTCCTCGTCCGCCAGGAAGGCCAGCACGATGTCGCGGGGCGGCTTGCGCCCGCTGCGCATGCGGTCGCGTACGACGGCCAGCGTCATCGCGTCCATGTCCTTCATGTCGACCGCCCCGCGGCCCCACACGCAGCCGTCGGCGATCTCGCCCGAGAACGGGTCGTAGGTCCAGTCGGCCGCGTTGGCCGGGACCACGTCGGTGTGCCCGTGGATCAGCAGGGCCGGCCGCGAGGGGTCCTCGCCCTCGATCCGGGCCACGGTCGACGCGCGCCCCTTGTGCGACTCGAAGATCTGCGGCTCCAGCCCGACCTCGGCCAGCTTCTCGGCGACCCACTCGGCCGCCTTGCGCTCACCGGGGCCCGAATGGTCCCCGTAGTTGCTCGTGTCGATCCGGATGAGGTCCCGGCAGAGGTCGACGACCTCGTCCTGTCCGGAGACGGCCTTGCCCGCGCCCGATGCGCTCACGCTGTTCCTCCCACTGATCAGTACCGGATGCCGCCCCCATCCTCCCGCCCCGGGCCCGTCCGCCCAAGGGCGTTCCCCGCCCACCGGGGGTGTGATCGAGGACCCCCAGCCGTTTGGTAGTGTTTTCCACGTCGCACCGGCCCGTGAGGGACGTGCGGCGCACACCCGGTCCGGGTGGCGGAATGGCAGACGCGCTAGCTTGAGGTGCTAGTGCCCTTTATCGGGCGTGGGGGTTCAAGTCCCCCCTCGGACACACACGGAAGGACCCCGCTGCGGCGGGGTCCTTCTTCGTTCCCCCTGCGTGGCCGGAAACCGGCGTGCCGGGAGGACGGAGGGCGCGGGAGGCCGGGGACGAGCCACCCCGGAATGTTTGGTAATGTTTTCCACGTCGCAACGGCCGCGAGGAACGTACGGCGCACACCCGGTCCGGGTGGCGGAATGGCAGACGCGCTAGCTTGAGGTGCTAGTGCCCTTTATCGGGCGTGGGGGTTCAAGTCCCCCCTCGGACACACACGGAAGGACCCCGCTGCGGCGGGGTCCTTCTTCGTTCCCCCTGCGTGGCCGGAAACCGGCAGCACGGAAGAGGCCCCCGGGCCGGGATCCCTGATCCCGGCCCGGGGGCCTCTCGTACGCCGTGGGGGTCAGTCGTTGGCGGCGGCGAGCTCCGCCACGCGGCGGCGGACCAGGAACCAGCCGCCGACGAGGGCGGCGGCGATGGCCGGGAGGAACATGACCGTGGTGCGGCCGACGCCTCCGTCGCTCCACATCAGGACCAGGACCGCGGCCAGGAAGACCAGGGTCACGATCTGGGTGTAGGGGGCCCAGGGGAGGCGGTAGGACGGGCGCTCGACCAGGCCGTTCTTCGAGCGGTGCCAGAAGAAGAGCGAACAGATCATGACCATGGCCCAGGTGCCGAGGATGCCAATGGAGGCGAGGTTGAGGACGATCTCGAAGGCCTCGCCGGGCATCCAGTAGTTCAGGCCCACGCCGGCGACGCCGAAGGCGGCGGTGAAGAGCACGCCGCCGTAGGGGACCTTGCCCTTGTTCATGACGCCGGTGAACTTGGGGGCGGAGCCGGACATGGCCATCGAGCGCAGGATCCGGCCGGTGGAGTAGAGGCCGGAGTTCAGGCTGGACAGGGCGGCGGTCAGGACGACCAGGTTCATGACGCCGGCGGCGCCGGGGACGCCGAGCTTGTCGAAGACGGTGACGAAGGGGCTCTGGTCGGCCGAGTACGCGGTGTACGGGAGCAGCAGGGCCAGCAGGACCACGGAGCCGACGTAGAAGATGCCCACGCGCCACATGATCGAGTTGATCGCCTTCGGCATGATCTTCTCGGGGTTCTCGGTCTCACCGGCGGCGACGCCGCACAGCTCGACGGAGGCGTACGCGAAGACCACGCCCTGGACCACCAGGAGCATCGGCAGGACGCCCGAGGGGAAGAGGCCGCCGTTGTCGGTGATGTTCGCCAGGCCCGGGGTGGTGCCGCCGATGTCGTGGCTGGTGGCGACGAGGTAGATGCCGACGATCAGGAAGATCACCAGGGCGGCGACCTTGACCAGGGAGAACCAGAACTCCATCTCGCCGAAGTACTTCACCGAGATCAGGTTCGCGGTGAGGACGACGGCCAGGGCGATGAAGGCGAGCACCCACTGGGGGACGTCGGTGAACATCGACCAGAAGTGGGCGTAGGTCGCGGCGGCGGTGATGTCGGCCACAGTGGTCGTGGACCAGTTGAGGAAGTACAGCCAGCCGGCCGTGTAGGCGCCCTTCTCCCCCATGAACTCGCGCGCGTACGAGACGAACGCGCCGGAGGAGGGGCGGTAGAGGACGAGCTCGCCGAGCGCCCGGACCACGAAGAAGGCGAAGACACCGCACACCGCGTACGCGATGGCCAGGGAGGGGCCCGCGCCGGCGAGGCGGCCTCCGGCGCCGAGGAAGAGGCCGGTGCCTATCGCGCCGCCGATGGCGATCATGTTGATGTGGCGGGACTTGAGGTCCTTGCTGTAGCCCTCGTCACCGGCGTCGACAGGGCGTGGGGACGCCTTGGCGGGGGGCTCGGTCAAGGTGCGATCGCTCATGCGGAAGGTCGCCTTCGTGGGGTCGGACAGGAAGGCCGGGCCGTGTGCGGGGGAGCTGGGTGGTATCCCCCGTGCAGCGGTTCCGGTGATTTGTCGACCCAGGAGACCATGAGCTTCGGCCCCCCGCCAAAATCGGCCTCGTGCGCCCGTGAGCCCCCGGGAACCATGGAAACGGTCTCCGGGGGCTGCCCAGGGGTACGAATGCGAGGCGGGGGCCCTCAGGCGCCGGGTGCGGCCTCCGCGGCCTGATCGAGGCGGAAGGCCTCGTTCCCCAGGCCGATCCGGGCGTGGACCTCGGGGCGGCGGGACTTCAGCAGCAGCCCGTGGACCAGTCCGCCCAGGGCGGCGACGGCGATGACCGCGGGCAGGGCCCAGCTGAGCGCGGAGCCCTGCTCGGCGCCGACCAGGAGGGCGAAGTCCTTGACGGTGTAGAGCGCGATGCCGGCCAGGGCGAGGCCGGCCAGGCCCGCGGCGACCAGCCGCCAGACCTGGGCGCCGGCAGTGCCCCGGCGGACGAAGAAGGCGATGACGGCGAAGGAGGCCGCCGCCATCAGGACGGTCACGCCGAGGGCGCCGACGCTGCCCATCCAGGTGAACAGGTGCAGGACGGGCGCGGTCGGGTCGCCGGCGGGCATGGAGTCCGTGACGGCGAAGAGGAGGACGACCACGGCGGCGACGACGGTCTGCAGGAGGGAGCCGGTGGCGGGAGCGCCCGTGCCCGGGTTGGTGCGCCCGAAGCGGGCGGGCAGCAGGCCCTCGCGGCCCATCGCGAAGGCGTAGCGGGCGACGACGTTGTGGAAGCTGAGCATGGCCGCGAACATGCCGGTCACGAAGAGCACGTGCAGGACGTCGGTGAAGGCGCCGCCGAGGCGGCTGCCGGTGAGCTCGAAGAGCAGGCCGGGACCGGCCTCGGCGGAGGCCTTGACGATCCCGGTGGGACCGGCGGCCACCGTGAGGGCCCAGGCGCTGAGGGCGAAGAAGACGGCGGCGAAGCCGATGGCGAGGAACATCACGCGGGAGACCACGACGTGCGGATTGCTGGTCTCCTCGGCGTACACCGGGGACTGCTCGAAGCCGACGAAGGCGGCGATGCAGAAGCACAGCGCGGTGCCGAGGCCCGCTCCGCCGAGGGCGGCCGGGTCGAAGGCCTGCAGGGAGAGGCCCTCGGGGCCGGGCTTACCGAGGGCGGCGACGTCGAAGACCACGACGAGGGCGCACTCGATGAGGAGCAGGACGCCGAGCACCCTGGCGTTGAGGTCGATCTTGAGCCAGCCGAGCGCGCCGGTGGCGGCGACCGCGAGCAGGGCCGGGATCCACCAGGCGACCTGGGTGTCGAGGTAGGTGGCGAAGAGGCCGGATATCTCGAAGCCGAGGATGCCGTAGACGCCGACCTGCATGGCGCTGTAGGCGACGAGGGCGACGAGGGAGGCGGCGGCGCCGGCGGTGGGCCCGAGGCCGCGGGCGATGTAGGCGTAGAAGGCGCCGGCGTTGTGGACGTGGCGGCTCATCTCGGCGTACCCGACGCCGAACAGGGCGAGGACGACGCCGAGGATGACGAAGAGCAGCGGCTGGCCGACGATGCCCATGACCCCGAAGATCGTGGGCATGACACCTGCGACGACCATCAGGGGCGCGCTGGCGGCGAGGACGGAGAGCAGCAGTCCGGCCGTGCCGAGCCGGTCGGCACGCAGGGCGCGGTCCTGGCCCTTGTACGTGCGGATCTCGGCCGCGGAGTCGGCTGCGAGCGTGGTGGATCTGCCCGTCGGCATGGCAGGGTCCTTTCGGGGGTGGACTGGCTGGTCAGGCGGTGCCGAGCGCGGCACTGCGCGCGGCGAGGAAGGCCTTCTGCGGATCACGGTCCGGGTAGGACCAGGGGGCGCGGGTGGCGTGGCTGCCGATGCGGTGGAAGAGGGCGGCCGCCTCCGCGGGGCGGCCCTCGCAGAGCTTGGCGTGGGCGAGGAAGTTGAGGTCGACCCGGTTGCGGGGGTGGTCCTCGCGTTCCCACTCCAGCCACCAGTCGAAGGCGGAGCGCAGTACCTGGCGGGCCCGGCGGCCGGTCCAGTGCTCGGCGGCCGCCTCGCCGGCGGCGCCGCCCCGGGCGGCGGCGAGGACGCGGAAGCGCTCGGCGTGGGCGATCACGGGCAGCACGGCGAGCGGGGAGTCGGCCGGGGACTCCTCGGCGGCCCAGGCGGCGAAGTCGTACACCTCGTGGAGCGGGTCGAGGCCGGCGGCGGGGGTGCGTTCGGCGAGCTTGGCGACCATGAGGTGGTGGGCGTGGTGGTGCTCGCGGTGGCGGGCCCGGACCTGGTCGAAGTGGCGGCTGAACTCCTCTTCGGTGCCGAAGGCGCGGGCGAGCATGAGGAGGCCGAGCCAGGGGGTGGGGTCGGCGGGGAGCAGTGCGGCGGCGCGGCGGCAGGCCTCGTCGGCGGCCTCGGGGCTGCTCTTGCCGCGCAGGGCGGTGAACACGGAGGCGCAGGCGAGGAGGGTGGCGGCGTCGGCGCTGTCGGGTTCGGCGAGCAGCCACTCGCCGGCCCAGGCGGTGGCGGCCGGGGTCTGGGCGAGGACGACGAGGCGGTGGCCGCGGCGGTCCCAGTCGTCGCCGGTGGCGACGAGGAGGGTACGGGCCTTGGCCCAGCGGCCCTGGGTGAACTGACTGCGGACGCCCACGAGTTCGGAATCGCACAGCGCCGGGTCGAAGAGCTGGGCGTCCCGCTTGCGGGCGCGGCCGAGGGGCGGCGGAGGCGGGGACATCCGCGGTTTCCCTCCAGGACGCGGGCGCGGGTGGACTGCGTACACGGGTGCACGCACGGGGTATGGGTGGTGCGCATGGGACGCCGGCGGGGCGGCTCGATCATGCCGGTGGTCAATCCGGATGATCACGCACAGCAAACCGGTAGGCACAGCTCCGAGTCAAGGTCCGGTCCACTGGGTGGCGCGTTTCAACTGGTGCGCAAAAGGGGCGGGTTGGGACGCGGCGGACGGTTCGGAATCCGGGCGTGACCTGCGACGACCGTCCGTAGGGTGGGGCGCATGACGAACTTCGACGATCTTCCCCCCTTCCAGCTGGGCTTCCCCGGCGAACAGCGCGACCGGCTCGTGGCCGCCGTGCTGAGCGGCGCGAAGACCACGACAACGGGCCTGATGGGGCAGTACGAGGCCGCGGGCGAGCCGCTGCCCCGGCCGGGGGAACGCCTGGCGCTGGTGGACTCCGCGGAGCGGCCGCTGGCCGCCCTGGAGGTGACGGACGTACGGGTGCTGCGGCTGGCCGAGGTCGGCCTGCGGCACGCGGTGGACGAGGGCGAGGGCTTCACCTCGGTGGCCGAATGGCGCTCCGCGCACGAGCGGTTCTGGCACGGCGAGCAGGTGCGGGCGGAGATGGGCGACCCGGGCTTCGCGGTGGACGACGACACCCTGGTCGTGACCGAACGCTTCCGCCTCCTGTGACGCGGTGCCCCGGCGTCCGCGCGGCCCCGGGTCAGCCGACGGCGCGCGCGGCCGCGCGGCCCGCGGCACGGCCCGAGAAGACGCACCCGCCCAGGAAGGTGCCCTCCAGGGCGCGGTAGCCGTGGACGCCCCCGCCGCCGAAGCCGGCGGCCTCGCCGGCCGCGTAGACGCCGGGCAGCGGCTCCCCGGAGGGGGTCAGGACGCGGGAGGACAGGTCGGTCTCCAGGCCGCCGAGGGACTTGCGGGTGAGGATCGAGAGCCGGACGGCGATCAGCGGGCCCGCCGCGGGGTCCAGGATGCGGTGGGGGGCGGCGGTGCGGATCAGCCGGTCGCCGAGGTACCTGCGCGCCCCGTGGATGGCCGTCACCTGGAGGTCCTTGGTGAAGGGGTTGGCGATCTCCCGGTCGCGGGCGGTGATCTCGCGCCGGACGGTGGCCTCGTCGAGCAGGTCCTCCTCGGTGAGCTCGTTCATCCGGCGGACCATCGCCGACAGGTCCCGCTCCACGATGAAGTCCGCGCCGCGGTCCATGAATGCCTTGACCGGTCCGGGCACCGCCTGGCGGGCCCGGTTGATCACGTCGCGCACGGACTTCCCCGTCAGATCGGGGTTCTGCTCGGAGCCGGAGAGGCCGAACTCCTTGCCGATGATGCGCTGGTTGAGCACGAACCAGGTGTGGTCGTGGCCGGTGCGCATGATGTGGTCGAGGGTGCCGAGGGTGTCGAAGCCCGGGAAGAGCGGTACGGGCAGCCGCTTGCCCGTGGCGTCCAGCCACAGGGAGGAGGGGCCGGGCAGGATGCGGATGCCGTGCCGGGCCCAGACGGGGTCCCAGTTCTCGATGCCCTCGGTGTAGTGCCACATCCGGTCCTTGTTGATGTGGCTGGCCCCGGCGGCCTCTGCCACGCCCAGCATCAGGCCGTCCACGTGCGCGGGGACACCGGAGAGCATCCGTGCGGGCGGGGTGCCGAGGCGCTCGGGCCACTGCGCGCGCACGAGGTCGTGGTTGCCGCCGATGCCGCCGCTGGTCACGATCACCGCCTGGGCCCGCAGGCTGAACGCGCCGGCGGTCTCGCGGCCGCTGGCGGTGCCCCGTACGGCGTCCGAGGGTGCCAGGACCTCGCCGGTGACGGTGTCCACGGCGCCGGCCGTGGCCGACAGCCCGGTGACCCGGTGGCGGAAGGCGAACCGGACCAGCCCGCGGGCGGCCCCCGCGCGGACCCGCCGCACGAAGGGCTCCAGCAGACCGGGGCCGGTGCCCCAGGTGATGTGGAAGCGGGGCACGGAGTTGCCGTGGCCGTTGGCGTCGTAGCCGCCGCGTTCGGCCCAGCCGACCACCGGGAAGAAGCGCACCCCCCGGGAGTGCAGCCAGGAGCGCTTCTCGCCGGCCGCGAAGTCCACGTACGCCTCGGCCCAGCGGCGCGGCCAGGCGTCCTCCTCCCGGTCGAACCCGGCGGTACCGAGCCAGTCCTGGAGGGCGAGCTCGCGGCTGTCCTTGATGCGCATCCGGCGCTGCTCGGGGGAGTCCACGAAGAACAGACCGCCGAAGGACCAGTGCGCCTGCCCGCCGATCGACTGCTCGGGCTCCTGGTCGAGGAGGATCACCCTGCGGCCCGCGTCGACGAGCTCGGCGGTGGCCACGAGACCCGCGAGGCCCGCTCCGATCACGATCACGTCAGCGTCGTACGTCATGCCTGCCGGTCCTCCGGTCGCTCGGTGGTGGGGCAGATCCTTTGCTACGGAGCGGTAACCAGTCAACAGCGGTGGTTGGATGGATCCATGGATCCCGCTGACGAGGTACTGGACGTGGTGGACCGGGACGACAGGGTCGTGGGGCAGGCGCCCCGGGGCGAGGTGTACGGCCGGGGACTGCTCCACCGGTGCGTGTTCGTCCTGGCCACGGACGCGCGGGGGCAGGTGTTCGTGCACCGCCGGACCGCCTCGAAGCTCGTCTTCCCCTCGCACTACGACATGTTCGTGGGCGGGGTGCTGGGCGCCGGGGAGGAGTACGCGGAGGCGGCCCTGCGGGAGGCCCGGGAGGAGCTGGGGGTGAGCGGGCTGCCGCGTCCGGAGCCGCTGTTCAAGTTCCTGTACGAGGGGCCGGGCGGGGGCTGGTGGTCGTACGTGCACGAGGTGCGGTGCACCCTGCCGGTGGCTCCGCAGGCCTCCGAGGTGGACTGGTACGCCTGGCTGCCGCGGGAGGAACTGGACCGCAGGATCGCCGGCGGGGAGTGGGCGTGGGTGCCGGACGGGCTGGAGGCGTACCGGCGGCTGCGGGCGTTCCGGGAGGAGGGCGGGACCCAGGGCGCGCCAGGTTCGTGACGGGGACGTAAATTGGCCACGTGATCGACTTCGTCAAGGACGTGCGGCTCTGGTTCGCACCGCAGCGGCTGCGGGACGAGGGCGATACCCCGGACTACCGCTTCTCGCTCGCCAACGAGCGGACCTTCCTCGCTTGGATCCGGACCGCGCTGGCGCTGGTGGGCGGCGGGTTCGCGGTGGACCAGTTCCTGCCGGACCTGCGGTGGGGCGTGCGGGTGGGGATGGCCTTCGCGCTGCTGGCGGTGGGGGCGGCGTGCGCGCTGCGGGCGGTGAACCACTGGATGCGGTGCGAGCGGGCCATGCGGCGGGGCGAGGACCTGCCGGTGTCGCGGTTTCCCGTGATGCTGGGCCTGGGGGTGGGGCTGGTGGCCGGGGTGATGGTCCTGGTCGTGCTGCTGGGCTGGACGGACGGGCGGTGAGCGTTCTCGGTGCGGCCCCGCGCGACGCGGGGCTCCAGCCGGAGCGGACGCGGCTCGCGTGGCGGCGTACGACGCTGGCCTGCTCGGTCACGGCCGTGCTGGCGGTGCGGCAGGCCCTGCACGGCACCGGTTCGCGGACGGAGGTGGCCGCGGCGGCGGTGATCGCGCTGATCTGGGTCGCCTTCCTGGCCGTGGCGCACCGGCGGGTGCGGGAGCTGGCCGGGGCCCGGCCGCCGGGGCTCGCTCCCCGGGTGGCGCTGGGGGCGGTGCTGTGTTCCGTGGGCCTGGCGGTGTTCGCGATGGCGCTCATCGTCTGAGCCGCTCGTCCGATGGTCCGACAGTCAGGACAGTGCCGCGCCACGATGACACCCGGGGGCATAACGGGTGATCCGGGTCGTACAGGACTAGCCTCTGCGCCATGACGACCCTGCACCACGAACACCCCACGCACATCCACGAGCACGGCCCCGGCTGCGGGCACACCGCGGTCGAGCACGGCGACCACCTCGACTACGCGCACGACGGCCACCTGCACCGGCAGCACTCCGGGCACTGGGACGAATGCGAGCCGTCCGGGCACGCCCCGCACGAGGGGCACGCCCACGAGCACGGCGAGGCCTGCGGGCACGACGCGGTCCCGCACGGCGACCACCTGGACTACCTGCACGACGGGCACCGGCACGCCGCGCACGACGGCCACTACGACGACCACTGACGCACCGGCGGAGGGCGGCCCGCGCCGACCGCCCCCGCTCCGTCCGGCCCCGATCCCGGCTGACAGGATGCCGACCGCCTGTCACAGCGACCCGGGGAGAACGTCCATGACCGTCGAAGAGCCGTACGTCGTCCAGCCCGCGGCCGGGGTGTACGCCTACGTCCAGCCCGACGGGGGCTGGTGCCTGAACAACGCCGGCTGGATCAGCGACGGCGGGAGCACCCTGCTCGTCGACACCGCCGCCACCGAGCGGCGGGCGCTGGCCCTGCGCGCGGCCGTCGCGGCGGCCGGGGTCCCGCGGCCCCGGACGGTCGTCAACACCCACCACCACGGCGACCACACCTACGGCAACGCCGCCTTCACCCCCGGCGCCCTGATCGTCGGGCACGACAACGCGCGCGCTGAGCAGCTCGCCGCCGGACACCAGCTGGAGCTGATCTGGCCCGCGACCGACTTCGGCGCGATACGGATCACCGCGCCCGACCTCACGTACAGCGACCGGCTGACCCTGTACGTCGGGGACACCGAGGTCCGGGTCATCCATCCGGGCGTGGCCCACACCACCGGGGACTCGGTCGTGTGGCTGCCCCGGCAGCGGGTGGTGTTCACCGGGGACCTGGTCTTCGCCGGGGGCACCCCGTTCCTCGCGATGGGCTCCCTCACCGGCTCGCTGCGGGCGCTGGAGCTGCTGCGCACGCTGGGCGCGGAGACCGTCGTACCCGGACACGGGCCGCTGACCGACGCCTCGGCGTACGACGCGACCGCGCGCTACCTGCGCTACGTGGCCGAACTGGCCCGGGACGGACGGGAGAAGGGGCTCACCCCGCTGGAGGTGGCGCGCGGGGCCGACCTGGGCGAGTTCGCGGCCTGGCGGGAGAGCGAGCGGCTGGTGGCGAACCTGCACCGGGCGTACGCGGAGCTGGCCGGGGAGCCGGAGGGGGCGCCGCTGGACATCATGGCGGTGCTGCGGGACATGACGGTGATGAACGGCGGAACGCCCATCCGGTGCCACGCGTGACCTCGCCGGCGACGTGAGGGCGGCGGGCCGGGAGGGAGTTCTTCCGGCCACCCTATGGACGGCATACCGACTGGTCGGCATGATGGCCTCGGACCGAGAACCCCGTCGTCGACCCGTACGGAGGCGCGCCCCATGACCCCAGCCGATCCCCGAGGCCTCGATCTGCGACGGCTGCGCGGCCACCTGGAGGCCGCGCTGCCCGGGCTCACGGCGGGGCCGCTGAGCGGCCGGCTGATCGAGGGCGGCCGGTCGAACCTGACGTACGAGGTGACCGACGGTGCGGCCCGCTGGGTGGTGCGGCGGCCTCCGCTGGGGCACGTCCTGGCCACCGCGCACGACATGCGGCGCGAGCACCGGGTGATCTCCGCCCTGCACGGGACGGCCGTACCGGTGCCGGGGCCGCTGCTGCTGTGCGAGGACGAGGAGGTGTTGGGGGCGCCGTTCTACGTCATGGAGTACGTGGACGGGGTCCCGTACCGGACCGCCGGGCAGCTCGCGGGGATCGGTCCCGAGCGCACCCGGCGGGCGGTCCTGGGGCTGGTGGACACCCTGGTCGAGCTGCACGCGGTGGACCCGGGGGCGGTGGGCCTGGGCGACTTCGGCCGGCCCGAGGGCTTCCTCGACCGGCAGCTGCGCCGCTGGGGCAAGCAGCTCGCGGCCTCCCGGGGCAGGGAGCTGCCCCGGATCGACGAACTGCACGGGGCCCTGGGGCGGTCGCTGCCCCGCTCCCCCGCCCCGACCGTGGTGCACGGGGACTTCCGGCTGGACAACGTCCTGATCGGCGGTCCGGACGACACGATCCGGGCGGTCCTGGACTGGGAGATGTCCACCCTGGGCGACCCGCTGACGGACCTCGGCCTGCTGGTGATGTACAGCTCCGACCTGGGCCTGGCCGAGTCCCCGGTCAGCACGACGAGCGGGGCGCCCGGCCATCCGGCGCCCGCCGAGCTGGTCGAGCGGTACGCCGCCCGCTCGGGGCGCGACACCGGGGCGATCGCCTGGTACACGGCCTTCGCCTGGTTCAAGCTCGCGGTGATCCTCGAGGGCATCCACTACCGGTACACGCTCGGGCAGACGGTCGGCGCGGGCTTCGACCGGATCGGCGAGCTGGTCCCGGTCTTCATCGCACACGGACTGACCACCCTTCAGGAAGGCTGAGGAGCCGAGCCGCATGGACTTCGCATTCGACACCCGGACCGAGGAACTCCGCGAGCGGCTGCTCGCGTTCATGGAGGAGTACGTATACCCGGCGGAACCGGTCGCCGCCGAGCAGCGCGCACGGCTGGCCTCGCCCTGGGACACCCCGGCCGTCTTCGGTGAACTGAAGGCCGAGGCGCGCCGGCAAGGGCTGTGGAACCTCTTCTTCGTGAAGGAGCACGGCCGCGCGGACGGGGAGCACGGCGCCGGCCTGACCAACCTCCAGTACGCCCCGCTGGCCGAGATCACCGGCCGCAGCCCGCACCTGGCGCCGATGGCGACCAACTGCGCGGCCCCGGACACCGGGAACATGGAGCTGCTCGCGCAGTTCGGCGACGCCGCGCAGAGGAAGCAGTGGCTTGAGCCGCTGCTGACAGGGGAGATCCGCTCCGCGTTCGCGATGACCGAGCCCGAGGTGGCCTCCTCGGACGCGACGAACATCGAGACCCGCATCGAGCGGGACGGCGACGAGTACGTGGTCACCGGGCGCAAGTGGTACATCTCGGGAGCGATGAACCCGGACTGCAAGGTCTTCATCGTGATGGGCAAGACGGACCCGGGCGGCCCCGACCCGCGCCGCCAGCAGTCGATGGTGCTGGTCCCGCGCGACACCCCGGGCGTGGAGGTGCGCCGGGCGATGACGGTGTACGGGTACGCGGACCACGACCACGGCGGCCACGCCGAGGTGGTCTTCGACGGGGCCCGGGTCCCGGCGGGGAACCTGATCGGCGAGGAGGGCTCCGGCTTCGCCATCGCCCAGGCCCGGCTCGGCCCGGGCCGGATCCACCACTGCATGCGGCTGATCGGGATGGCGGAGCGGGCGGTCGAGCTGATGTGCCGGCGCGCGGTGGGGCGTACCGCCTTCGGGAAGGAACTGGCCGCACAGGGAGTCGTACAGAACTGGATCGCGGACGCCCGAGTCACCATCGAGCAGCTGCGGCTGCTGGTGCTGAAGACGGCCTGGCTGATGGACACGGTCGGCAACCGGGGGGCGCACACCGAGATCCAGGCCATCAAGATCGCCACCCCGCGCGCGGTCGTGGGGATCCTGGACCAGGCGGTGCAGCTGCACGGTGCGGGCGGGGTCAGCCAGGACCTGCCGCTGGCCGAACTGTGGGCGGCCGCGCGGACGCTGCGCCTGGCGGACGGGCCGGACGAGGTGCACCAGCGCTCGCTGGCCCGCCGCGAGCTCGGGCGCTACCGGGCGTAGGGCGCCGGGGAGCGGCCCGAGGCCGCCTCGATGACCTCGTCCAGCACCTCGCGGGAGCGGACGAGGTCGCCGATCATCCGGTCGATCCGGTCCCGCTCGGTGGCCAGTTCGGCCACCAGGGCGGGGGTGGCGCGCAGCGACGGGCCGCCGTCCTCGTCGCGCATGCAGGGCAGGATCTGCGCGATCTTGGAACTGTGCAGTCCGGCCGCGTAGAGCTCCTGGATGCGGATGACTCGGTCGACGGCCCGCTCGGGGAAGTCCCGGTGCCCGCCGGGCGTCCGGTCGGAGACGAGCAGGCCCTGCTGTTCGTAGTAGCGCAGCGAGCGCTCACCGACTCCGGTGCGCCTCGCCAGTTCACCGATCCGCATGGTCGTCCCCGGGGGTAGTCGGGCGGGCCTTCCGCCTTGAACCTGACACTGGTGTCAGGTTCTACGGTACCGGCATGACGCAGACACGACAGACCCTCGCCGCTTCCCGCCTCTTCACCTCGACCCGCCTCGGCGGCCTGGAACTCCCCAATCGCCTGGTGATGGCCCCGCTGACCCGCAACCGCGCCGGCGCCGACGGGGTGCCGGGGGACCTCATGGCCGCCTACTACGCGCAGCGCGCCTCGGCCGGCCTGATCATCGCCGAGGCCACGACACCGAACGCCGTCGGACAGACCTATCCGCACATCCCGGGGATCCACACCCCGGCGCAGGCCGCCGGGTGGCGGCGGGTCACCGACGCGGTGCGCGCCGCCGGCGGGCGGATGTTCCTCCAGCTCCAGCACGGCGGGCGGATCGGCCACCCCGACACCAGCGGCCACCTCCCGCTCGCGCCGTCCGAGGTCCCGCTCCCGGAGCCGCTGCACACCCCCACCGGGCTCCAGGACCCCGTCACACCGCGCACGATGACGGAGGAGGACATCCGCTCCACCATCGCCGACTTCGCGAGCACAGCCCGCAACGCCGTGGAGGCGGGCTTCGCCGGGGTGGAGGTGCACGCCGCCAACGGCCTCCTGCTCCACCAGTTCCTCGCACCCAACACCAACCTGCGCACCGACGCGTGGGGCGGGCCGGTCGAGGGGCGGATCCGGTTCACCGTCGAGGTGGTCCGGGCCGTCGTCGAGGCCGTCGGCCCCGGGCGGGTCGGCGTACGCGTCTCCCCCGGGGTGGAGGTCAACGGCGTCGAGGAGAGCGACACCGAGGTGCTCTACCCGGCGCTCCTGGCCGCGCTGGCGGAACTGGAGCCCGTCTACCTGCACGTGGAGTACGCCGACCCGGACGGGCCCGGCTTCGCGGAACTGCGCGGGGCCTGGCCCGGCGTCCTGATCGCCAACCCCCGGACCTCCCGCGAGGAACTCGCCGCCGACGCCGGCGGGCGGCGGGGAGAGCGGCTGCTGGCGCGGGGCGCCGACCTCGTCGCCCTGGGGCGCGGCTTCCTGGCCAACCCCGACCTGGTGGAACGGCTGCGCACCGGCGCTCCGCTGAACCCGCTCCGCCCGGAGTTCCTGATGCACGTGCACGGGCCGGAGGGCTACACCGACTATCCGGCGCTCACGGATGCGGCGGAAGCCACCGATGCGGCCGATGCGGCTTAGGGGCGCAGGGAGCGCAGCAGGAGGTCGGCGAGGTGGTCGGCGACCTGGTGCGGGGTGAGCGGGCCGTCCGTGCGGTACCAGGTGGACAGGTGGTGGACGGAGCCGAAGTAGTAGTCCACCACCAGGTCGGCCGGCGTGGCCGTGGAGAACACCCCGGTGCGCTGCCCCTCCTCGACCAGCGCGCGGAAGCGTTCGTGGTAGCGCCGGCGCTCCGCCCGTACCTGCTTGTACTTCTCCGGGCTGAGCTGGTGCATCGACCGGAAGAAGATCATCGCGTCGTCGAGGTTCTCGATCGTGGTGACCACGACGTCGGCGGCGGCGGCCCGCAGCCGCTCGCCGACGGGGGCGTCGGATCCGGCCACGGCGTCGAGCCGCTGCTGCTGGAGGCGCAGCATGCGCGCGTACACCTCGTGCAGCAGGTCGTCCTTGGAACCGAAGTAGTGGTACAGCGCCCCCTTGGTCACCCCGGCCGCCTCGACGATCTCCTGCACGGAGGTGCGGTCGTAGCCGCGCTCGGCGAAGAGCCTGGTGGCGACGGCCAGCAGCCGCTGCGGCACCGGGGTCTCCCGGTTTCCGTCCTCGGGGCCCTCGGTGGTCCTGGCGGCCATGGTGCTCGCCTTCCTCTCCTGATCCTGACCTGTCCCGCGCCGTACGACCGTCCGACGATTTTCAGCCGCGCTCGCGCAGTTCTCGTCGCAGGATCTTGCCACTGGTGGTCTGGGGAAGAACAGGCAGGACCTCGACCTCGCGCGGGTACTTGTACGCGGCCAGGCGCTCGGAGCAGTACGCGGCGAGTTCCGCCGGCCCGGCCGAGGCCCCCGGGCGCAGGGTCACGTAGGCCTTGACGCTCTCCCCCCGGTAGGCGTCGGGGACGCCGACCACGGCCGCCTCCCGTACGGCGGGGTGGGTGTGCAGGACGTCCTCCACCTCCCTCGGCCAGACCTTGAACCCGGAGGCGATGATCACGTCCTTCTTGCGGTCGACCACGTAGAGCCAGCCGTCGGGGTCCATGAAGCCGACGTCCCCGGTGCGCAGTTCGCCGTCCGGGAAGGTTTCGGCGGTGGCCCCGGGCAGGCCCCAGTAGCCGGGCACGACCTGCGGTCCCCGTACGGCGATCTCGCCCGTCCGGCCGAGGGGCACCTCGCGGCCCTGCTCGTCGAGGATCCGTACGAGGGCCTGCGCGCCCGGGACCCCGACGGAGAGGGTGCCGGTGGCGGGGTCGACGGGCGCTTCGAGGTGCGCGGGGACCGAGGCGCAGGGGGCGGTGCACTCGGTGAGGCCGTAGCCGTTGCGCAGGTAGAACCCGAAGGAGGCGCGGAGGCGCTCGACGAGCGCGGGCGGGAGCGGGGCGCCGCCGGAGGAGACCACCTGGAAGGAGGCGAAGTGGTCCCGGGTGGCGTCGGGGTGGGCGGCGAGGGCCGTGAAGGCGGTGGCCGGGCCGATGGTGTACGCGGGCCGGTGTTCGAGGAAGGCGTCGAGGACGGCCCCGGGGTGGAAGCGGTGCGCGAGGACGAGGGTGCCGGCGTTGACGAAGCAGGCGGCGAGCTCGCAGACCATGCCGGTGATGTGGAAGAGCGGGGCGAGGGCGAAGTACCCGGCGCCCTCGGCGAGGGGGTGGCCGGTGACCTGCCGGGTGGCGTTGTAGGTGACCGCGCCGTGCGGGTTGACGGCGCCCTTGGGGGTGCCGGAGGTGCCGGAGGTGTAGCTGATGAGGGCGGCGTCGGCGGCGCCGAGCCCCGGATCGGCCGGCGCGGGGCGGCCCTGCCGGGCGACGGCGAGCAGATCGGCGGGAGCGCCGGGGCCGGCGGGGACGTCGGCGGCGGGGTCGGCGGCGGCGGAGTCGGACGGCGGGAAGACCCGGGGGTCGTCGCGGGTCTGGAAGTCCGTGTCCCGCGCGGTCAGGACGACCCGCACCCGGCTCCCCCGCACCGCCGCGCGCAGGTGCGCCCGCCACGTCCCGCCCACGCACACCAGCGCCGCGGCACCGGAGTCGCGCAGGACGTGCCCGGCCTCCGCGGACTTGTACATCGGGTTGAGCGGGACGACCACCGCCCCGGCCTTCCAGGCGGCCAGCACCGCGAGCACGAAGTGCGGGGTGTTCTGCAGCATGACCGCGACCCGGTCGCCCCGCCCGATCCCCCGCCCGGCCAGGTACCCGGCGAGGGAGTCGGACAGCGCGTCGGCCTCGGCGTAGGAGATCCGGCCATCGAAGTACGCGAGTGCCGTGCGCCCGGGGGCGCGGGCCGCGGCCGCGCGGAACACGTGCAGGACGCTCGGCGGCGGTGCCACGGGGGCCAGCTGGGCGGGACTGAGCCGGCGCAGCCAGGGCCGGGCGGCGTACGGAGACCCGGTGGCGGGGGGCGTCACGAGCCCTCCCACTTCTGCTGGAGGCGGTTCATGGAGTGCAGCCACCGGTCGGGGCCGGTCGCGCGGGCGGCGTAGAAGTCCGCCACCTCGGGGTGCGGGAGGATCAAGAACCGGCCCTTCTCCATGCCGTCGAACAGTGCTTCGGCGACCGTTTCCGGCTCGATCGCGGTCGGCGCCAGGACGAGCTCCCCCGCCGAACCGGACGCGGTCAGCATGTCGGTGCGCACCCCCTGCGGGCAGATGGCGTGGACCTGGACGCCCCGGTGGCGGTAGGTCAGCGAGAGCCATTCCGCGAAGGCGAGGGCACCGTGTTTGGTGACACTGTACGGGGCCGCTCCGATCATGGTCAGCAGTCCTGCGGCGGAGACCGTGGACACGAAGCGGCCGCCGCCCCGCTCCAGCCAGTCGGGCAGCAGGGTCCGGGCGGCGCGCACGTGCGCCATGACGTTGGTGTCCCAGGCCGCCTCCCAGACGGCCTCGTCGGCGAAGGCGTCGCCGCCGGAGGCGAGTCCGGCATTGGCGCAGTACACGTCCACCGTGCCGCCGAGGGCCTCGCGGGCCCGCTCGGCGACCGTGGAGGCGTCGCCGGGGACGGCGACCGCCCGGGGGCCGATGGCGGCCGCCACGGCGGCGGCCTTGACGGGGTCGAGGTCGTTGACGGCCACGGTGGCCCCTTCGGCGGCGAAGCGGTGGGCGAGTGCCGCGCCGATGCCGCCGCCCGCGCCGGTGACGACGACTCGCTGGTCCTGGTACGCGCTCACGGGGGTCACCTTTCGTCACTGCCTGCCGGACCGGCCGGATCCCGGGCAGACTAACCAGTCGGTATGTCAGGGCGGAAGGGGTGCGGGGCCTAGCGTGGCGGGATGACTCTGTCGCGACGCGGGGTGCTGGGACTGGCGGGGGCCATGGGGGCGGCGGGTGCGGTCGTCCCCGCGGGCGCGGCGGCGGGGGCCGCGGCCGGGCGGGTGCGTACCGGTTTCGAGCGGCTCGCCGCCGGCGGATACGCGGAACTCGCCGGGCAGCGGGTCGGGGTGGTCACCAACCCCACCGGGATCACCGCCGACGCCCGCCACCTCGTCGACGTACTGCACGCCGACGAGCGGGTGGACCTGGTGGCGGTGTTCGGGCCGGAGCACGGCTTCCGGGGGACGGCGCAGGCGGGCGGGTCCGAGGCGGCCACCCGGGACCCGGCCACCGGGCTGCCGGTGTACGACACGTACGGCAAGAGCGGGCAGGGGCTCGCGGACGTGTTCACGGCGGCGGGGATCGACACGGTCGTCTTCGACATCCAGGACGTCGGGGCGCGTTTCTACACCTACATCTGGACCCTGTACGACTGCATGCGCGCGGCCGCGCTGGCGGGCAAGGCGGTGGTGGTACTGGACCGGCCCAATCCGGTGGGCGGGCGGCGGGCGGCCGGGCCGGTGCTGGAGCGGGCGTACGCGAGCTTCGTGGGCCGGGAGCCGATCGCGCTGGCGCACGGGATGACGGCGGCGGAGCTGGCCCTGCTCTTCAACGGCGAGTTCCCGGGCGCCGGACGGGTACGGCTGCGGACGGTGCCGATGTCGGGGTGGCGCCGGGAGTCGTTCTTCGGGGCGACGGGGCTGCCGTGGGTGCCGCCGAGCCCGAACATGCCGACCCCGGACACGGCGCTCGCGTACGCGGGGACCTGCCTCTTCGAGGGCACCAACCTGTCCGAGGGCCGGGGTACGACCACGCCCTTCGAGGTGGTCGGCGGGGAGGGCGTGGACCGGCGGTGGGCGGAGGCCGCGAACGGGCTGGGGCTGCCCGGGGTGTGGTTCCGGGAGACCTGGTTCACGCCCGCGTTCTCGAAGCACGCCGGAAGGCTCTGCGGCGGGGTCCGGCTGGTGGTGCACGACCGGGAGGCCTTCGACCCGGTGCGGGCGGGGATCGGGCTGCTGGTGACGGCGCGGCGGGTGTGGAGCGGGTTCGGCTGGCGGGCGGACCACTGGATCGACCGGCTGACCGGCTCGGACCGGGTGCGGACGATGGTGGACGCGGGCGCCGGGGTGGAGGAGATCGCGGGCGCCTGGGAGGCGGGGCTGGCGCGGTTCTCGGCCGTGCGGGAGCGGTACCTGCTGTACCCCTGACGCGGGCGGGGGCTTCCGCACGGACCGGTGACGTCACGGGTCTGGCCGACGCGGCCCCGCGGCGGGATGCTGCGAGCACCGGAGGCTGGGCGGGTGAAGGGGGAGGCCATGGCGGACAGCGGTGGTGCGGCCGGAACGGGGATCGGGGTGGGCCCGTACCGGGAGCTGACCTTCGACGCCCAGGGTGACGTGGATCCGGCCGCCAGGGCGGCGGTGGCCCGGGTCGAGGCGACCGACCTGCTGGTCTTCGCCCACGGCTGGAACAGCGACCGGTCCACCTCGACCAGGCTCTTCGACCGCTTCTTCGCCCCCTTCCCGGGGCTGGTGGGAACAGGGGTGCGGCTGGGGTACGTGGGGGTGGTGTGGCCCTCGATCCGCTTCCCTGACGAGCCGATACCGGACTTCGAACCGCACGGCGCGCTGCCGGGGGCGGAGTCCGGTACGGCGCTGGACGCTGCCGCGCGCGCGGCCCTCGCGGTGTTCTGGCCGGGACGGGAAGCGGAGCTGGACCGGGTCGCCGCGCTGCTCGCGGAGCAGCCGCAGTCGCCGGCGGCGTTTGCCGAATTCGGGTCGCTGGTACGGCAGCTGGTGCACGCCGAGCCGGCGGGCCCGGCCGCCGCGCCGGGGGTTCCGGCCGTTTTCGTACTGGACACCCTGGAGGTGTGCGGGAAGCTGGCCGAGGCTCTGGCCGAGGCGGAATCCGTACCCGGAGCCGACCTCGGCGGCGGGCCGCGCTCCCTGTGGCGCGGGGCCAAGGAGCTGCTGCGCCAGGCCACGTACTACGAGATGAAGAAGCGGGCCGGGGTGGTCGGCGAGCACGGGCTCGGCCCCGTCCTCACCGACCTCGCGGGACGCCGGCCGGCCCTGCGCGTCCATCTGATCGGCCACAGCTTCGGCGCCCGGGTGGTGTCCTTCTCCTTGCGGGCCGTACCGGACGGCGCCCGGCACGTGAAGTCGCTGACGCTGCTCCAGGGGGCCTTCTCCCACTACGCGTTCAGCGACCGCCTGCCCCACGACCGGGGGCGCGGCGGCGCACTCGGCGGACTCCAGCGCAGGGTGGACGGGCCGGTGGTGGCCTGCCACTCCGTCCACGACTCGGCGCTGCGGGTGTTCTATCCGCTGGCCTCCCGGATGGCGGGCGATTCGGCCGGTCTGCTCGGTCTCGACGAGCGGTGGGGCGCGGTCGGGCACGACGGGGTGCGGGCGGTGTCCGGCGCGCGGCGGCTGAGCCTGGAGGCCGCCCTGCGGGACGGGCTGCCGGAGGCCGGTTGCGTCAGTGTGGACGCGGGCTCCGTGGTCCGGCGGGGCGGGGCTCCGTCGGGGGCGCACAGCGACATCTGCCATGCGGAACTCGCCCGGATCGTGGTGGCCGCGGGACGCATGGGGCGCTGATTTCCGGCCATGTGCCACCCGTGCGCCTCGACCGCCCCCGCATGCGCCCACAGCCCGCCGGGCATGTTGGGCACGTCGCGGGGGGTCGCTTCGTTCGACGGAGTGACGCGGTCACGGGTATGGGCAGGGCACGGCGGAGGTGAAGGTACGTTGGCAGGTTTTCGGAGTCTGGCCTATCAGGTGCGCGACGCGCGCAACGACCGGGCCCTGCGGCGCCACTCGCTGCGGCGCTGCCTGGAGCGCTTCGCGCCCTACGGGCACCGGGCGACATGGTGGCACCTGTGCGACCGGCACGGGATAGCCCCGGAGGACCGTGGCGCTGATCCCCTGCGGCTCGTCGCGGCACTGGAGGAGCTGGAGGACGCGCGGGCGGTCTGGCTGGAGTACGAGCGGCAGTTCGCGGAGCGGCGCAGACGCGAGAAGCACGACGGGGTGCGGCGGCCGGAGTGGGCCTGGGGCGGCAGCGGGGACGCCGTGGTGCGGTGCGCCGATCCGGGGGTGCGCCCGGAGGGGACGCTGGGCGAGGTGCTGCGGCGGCTGGTCTCGGCGCTGGAGTCGGAGCCGGGGACGGGGTGCCCGGTCTGCGGCGAGGAGGAGCTGTTCTGGCCCGCCGGGCTGGCGGGGCCGGGGTCGTGGGCCGGGGCGTGGTCGTGGGACGGGCCGGTCTGCGGGGGCTGCGGCATCGTGGTGCCCCGGCCGGCGCTGGCGGGCTCGGCGGTGGTGCACCAGGCGGCGGGCGCGGCGTGAGCGGGCCGCGCGGCGCCGGTGCGGCGGTGCTCCAGGCCGCGTTGAACGGCTCGCGGGACGCGGCCGACGGGGCGGCGGTGCCGCTGTCCCCGGCGGATCTGGCCCGGGCCGCGCTGGAGGCGGTGGCCGCCGGGGCCGGCGAGGTGCTGGTGCACCCGAGGACCCCGTGCGGGCGGGAGAGCCTCTCGCCCCGCGTGGTCGGGCCCCTGCTGGAGGAAGTGCGCGGCGCGGGGGTCCGCGTACCTCTGACGGTTCCGGCGGGTGTCGCGGCCGAGCCGGACGCGTCGGGGCGGCTGGAACGGGTGCGGTCCTGGACGGTGCTGCCGGACCGGGCGGCGGTGCCGTTCGCGGAGCCCGGGGCGCGGGAGCTGGCGCACGCCCTGCTGGAGCGGGGGGTGGCGGTGGACGCGGTGGTGCCGCACGGGGGCGGGGCCGGGCCGGAGCCGCTGGCCCGGTTCCTGGAGTGGGCCGCGCCGGCGCCGGGGCGGGTCCGGCTGGTGGTGGAGCTGGCGGAGGCCGACCCGGCACTGGTGGCGGGCCTGCGCTGGCTGCCGCCGGTGCCGGTGGTGCTGTACGGGCGGGAGGCCGCCGCCTGGCCGGTGCTGCGGCTGGCCGCGCGGTGCGGTGCGGGCGCACGGATCGGCGTGGCGCAGGTGCTGCACCTGCCGGACGGGCGGCCGGCGCGCTCGAACGCCGAACTGGTGGCGGCCGCCCTGGAGTTGCGGGACCGGGCCGCTACTGGGACAGCCGGGAGCCGGTGAGGCGCCCGCCGAAGACGTCGTCCGGGTTGGACAGGGCGCAGTTCTTCAGCGAGAGGCAGCCGCAGCCGATGCAGTCGGACAAGTGGTCGCGCAGACGGCTGAGTTGCTCGATCCGCTGGTCCAGTTCCGTGCGCCAGTTCTCGGACAGGCGCGCCCAGTCCGCCGGTGTGGGGGTGCGCTCCTCCGGCAGTTCGGCCAGGGCCTCGCGGATGCTGGCGAGCGGTATGCCGACGCGCTGGGCGGCGCGTACGAAGGCGACCCGGCGCAGCGCCTCACGGCTGTAGCGGCGCTGGTTGCCGGCGGTGCGGCGGCTGCTGATCAGGCCCTTGGTCTCGTAGAAGTGCAGGGCGGAGACGGCCGCCCCGCTGCGCGCGGACAGCTGGCCGACGGTCAGTTCGTGGACTTTCTCGGGAATCTGCGGCACACGCCCGAGCCTAGCCGGAGGTCCGTTGACAGACGCACCAGGCCCCAGCATGCTGAGCAAGCGCTTATTCGCCTGAGCGCCGGAACCGGGGCCGGAAAAGAGGAACCGGCATCGGTATCGGCACCGGAACCGGAACCGGCAGAGGACTGCGGAAGCCGGCAGTGGACAGCGGAAGACAGGGGCAGGGCATGGCCGAACCGAGGATCTTCACATCCGCCGAGGAGCTGCGCGCCGGCATCGGCGAGACGCTCGGCCCGAGCGGGTGGCTGGAGGTGGACCAGAAGCGGATCGACCTCTTCGCGGACGCGACCGGCGACCACCAGTGGATCCACGTGGACCCGGAGCGCGCCGCCACCGGCCCCTTCGGTTCCACCATCGCGCACGGCTACCTGACGCTGTCGCTGCTGCCGAGCCTGGTGCCGCAGGTCATGCGGGTCGAGGGCATGCGGATGGGCATCAACTACGGCACGGACAAGGTGCGCTTCCCGGCCCCGGTCCCGGTCGGCTCGCGGCTGCGCGCCACAGCCGTCATCACGGCGGTCACCGAGGCGGGCGAGGGCGTACAGGTCGCGGCGACCGTGACCGTCGAGCGCGAGGGCGGCGAGAAGCCGGTGTGCGTCGCGGAGTCGGTGTCCCGCTACTACTTCTGAGCCGTCCCGGGGGCCGGGCGCGCGCCCACCATCCGGAGCACGAGGTCGGCGTACAGCGCTCCGACCTCGTCCGGCGTGCGCGGTCCGGCGGTGCTGAACCAGCGGGCCACGTCGATGCACAGCGACAGCACGGCCAGCGTGGTGCCCGGGACGTCGGGGACGTCGAACTCCCCCGCCCGCACGCCCTCGGCCAGGATCCGGCGCACGGCCGCGTCGCTCAGCCGGCGCAGGGCGACGATCTCGGAACGGTGCTCCGGGGCGAGCGCGTCGAGCTCGTACTGGACCACGCGGGCGGTGGTGTGGTGCGCGGCGTGCCAGCGCACGAAGGACCGTACGGCCGCGTCCAGCCGGTTGGCGGCCGCCCCCGGCCCGGAGGCGGCGGTCTCCAGGATCTCCAGGGCCTTGTCGTGGCCTATCCGGCTGATCCGGTGGAGCAGCTCTTCCTTGGTCTTGTAGTGGATGTAGAGGGCGGCGGGGCTCATACCGGCGCGGCCGGCGATGTCGCGGGTGGTCGTCGCGTGGTACCCGCGCTCCGCGAAGGCTTCGACGGCGGCCACGAGCAGCCGCCGCGCGGCGTCGGGGGTGACCTCCGACCACGGCTGGTAGCCGCCGGTCGTCTCCGCCGCGCTGTCCATCGCTCGCCCACCCTCTTCGTCCACTGGGAAGACGCCAGCTTACCGGAGGGTGAGCAAGCGCTTAGGGCAGTGACCGCTCCGGGGCCGCGGCGCGGGCCTGCTCCGGGGCCGCGTCGCGGGCCTGTTCCGGGCTACTTCGGCGAGAAGGGGTCGTACTCCGCCATGATCTTCTCCATCCGGGCCTGGTCGACCCGGCTGACGATCTGCGTCGCCTCCTGGCGGTCGCGGACGACCTTGGCGAGGGTGAAGGCCGAGGTGGTCAGGTAGAGGACGGCGATGCCGAGGAAGGCCCGGACCCAGCCGTCGACGTCCATGGTGTAGATCCCGATGGCCACGGCTGCGAGGGCGATGCCGAAGGAGGCGACGGCCTGGCCGTAGTACGCCCCCGTGTGCTGCTGCTTGACCGGTGTCTCGTTCATGGGCCCAGGATCGGACGCCGTGACCCGGGCCACATCCGCGCGGGTACTCAGACGGGTACTCAGACCGTCCCCCGCCCTCGGGGCGGTTTCCCTCCAGGACCGGGGTTCAGAAGGCGGAAACCCCGGTGCGGGCCCGGCCGATGAGCAGCTTCTGGATCTGGCTGGTGCCCTCGTAGAGGGTCATGACGCGGGCGTCGCGCAGCAGCTTCCCCGCCGGGTACTCGTCGACGTAGCCGTAGCCGCCGTGCACCTGGAGGGCGTTGCCCGCGGCCCGCACGGCGGCTTCGGATGCGAAGAGCTTCGCGGTGGAGGCCTCGGTGGTGAAGGGCTGCCCGCGGTCGATCAGGTCGGCGACCCGCCAGGTCAGCAGCCGGGCCGCGTCCACGTCGACCGAGATGTCGGCGATCAGCTCCTGGACCAGCTGGTGCCGGGCGATCGGCTTGCCGAACTGCTCGCGCCGGCCCGCGTACGAGACCGCCGCGTCCAGCGCTGCCTGGGCGATGCCGACGCAGCCGGCGGCCACCGACATCCGGCCCTTGGCCAGCGCCGACATGGCCACGGAGAAGCCCTTGCCCTCGGGTCCGAGCATCGCGGAGGCGGGCACGCGGACGCCGTCGAGGGTGAGTTCGGCGGTGGCCTGGCCGCGCAGGCCGAGCTTGCCGCGGACCTCGCGGCGGGTGAGGCCGGGGCTGTCGGCGGGGACGAGGAAGGCGGAGATCCCCCGGTGGCCGGGCGTGCCGGCGTCGGTCCGGGCGAAGAGGAGGACGACGTCGGCCCAGGTGCCGTTGGTGATGAACATCTTGCTGCCGGTGATGGCGTACGCGTCCCCCTCGCGCACGGCGCGGGTGGTGAGGGCGGCCGCGTCGGAGCCGGTGTCGGGCTCGGTCAGGCCGAAGCAGCCGAGCGCGTCACCGGAGCACAGCCGGGGCAGCCAGGCCCGCTTCTGCTCCTCGGTGCCCCAGGCGGCGAGGGTCTTGGCGACGAGGCCGAGGGAGACGGAGACGATGCCGCGCACGGCGGAGTCCCCGCGGCCGAGCTCCTCGGTGACCAGCACGTAGGAGAGGTGGTCCCCGCCGGAGCCGCCGTACTCCTCGGGGACGGTGAGGCCGAGGAAGCCGAGGTCGCCGAGTTTCCTCACGATCGCGCGGTCCACGCTCTCCGCGCGGTCCCACTCGGCGGCGTACGGGACGATCTCGCGGTCGGTGAAGGCGCGGGCGAGGCGGCGCACGGCCTCCTGCTCCTCGCTGAGCTCCAGGTTCACGGGTCCCTCCGGGGCCTGCCGGCCGCTCGCGGCTCTTAAACTAGCAGCGGTAGTTTATGTCGGGGCAGGGCCTACTATGTGGCGCATGGCCAGACCGCGCAAGCCCCTCCTGAGCAGAGACCGCATCGTCGAGGCGGCGGGCGCGCTCGTGGACGCGGAGGGGCTGGACGCGGTCTCGACGCGCCGGCTGGCCGCCGCCCTCGGGGTGAGCGGACCCTCCCTCTACAACCACTTCCGTACCAAGGACGCGATCCTGGACGCGGTGGCGGACGCGGTGAGCGCGAAGGTCGACCTGTCGATGTTCGACGGCGGCAAGGACTGGCGGGGCGCGCTGTACGACTGGGCGCATTCGTACCGGGAGGCCCTGGCGGACCATCCGAACATCGTGCCGGTGCTGGCGCGCGGGCCGGGCCGGCGCCCGGCGGGCCTGCGGCTGGCGGACGCGGTGTTCGGTGCCATGACGGCGGCGGGATGGCCCCCGGCCCACGCGACCCGCATCGGCGCGCTGATGCGGTACTTCATCCTGGGCTCGGCGATGGCCTCCTTCGCCCGGGGTTTCGTGGACGACGAGGCGGCGTACGACCCGGCGGACTACCCGCACCTGGGCCAGGCCCATCTGCTGGCGGAACGGCAGCGGGAGGTGGACGAGGGCGCTTTCGAAACGGGCCTGACGGCCCTGCTGGACGGCCTGACCGTCCAGTACGAGGGGCTGCGGGCGGGGGCGCCGCGGATGTAGGGGGCGGCGGCCCAGGGTGGCCCGCCCCCGGGCGGGCCCGCCCGGGGGCCGCGCGTCGGCGCGGTCCCCCGAGGCGGGCGGCTAGAACACCACCAGCGAGCGGCCGCCCTTGCCCTCGGTCATCGCGTCGAAGGCGGCCGGGATGCCGTCGAGGGTGATGCGGTCGGTGACCATGGAGCCCAGGTCGAGGCGGCCGGCCCGGACGTGTCCGGCGATGACCGGGAGGTCGCGGGCCGGGTCGCTGTTGCCGTACACGCAGCCGCTGAGGCTGCGCGCGAAGTGGAAGATCTCCAGCGCGTGGAAGCTCACCTGCTGGTCCTTGCCTCCGATGCCGACGACGGTGGTGCGGCCGCCCCGGCGGGTGGACTCCCAGGCGGCGCGGATGGTCCCGGCCCGGCCCACGCACTCGACGGCGACGTCCGCGCCCTGCCCGCCGGTGAGAGCGCGGATCTGCTTGGCGGTCGTGTCCGAGGCGAGCAGGAAGTCGGTGGCCCCGGCCGCGCGGGCCAGTTCCTCCTTCGCCGGGGAGACGTCGACGGCCACGATCGGCCCGGCCTGGGCGATCCGGGCGGCCTGGAGGGCCGCGAGGCCGACCCCGCCGACGCCGAACACCGCCACCGACTCGCCCGGGCGGACCTGGGCGCTGTGGTGCACGGCGCCGTAGCCGGTCAGGACGGCACAGCCGAGCAGGGCGGCCTCGGCGAGCGGGATCCCGGCGGGCGCGGGCAGCACGCAGTTCGCCGCGACGACGGTCTCCTCGGCGAAGGCGGCGACGTTGAGCCCGGGGTGCAGTTCGGTGCCCTCGGCGTCATGGGCGTACACCGCGCCGACCCCGGCCAGGGCCTTGGCGCAGAGCCAGACCTCGCCGATCCGGCAGTGGTGGCACTCCCCACACGAGGGAGCCCAGTTGAGCACCACCCCGTCGCCCGGGGAGACGTGGGTGACCCCTTCGCCGACGGCGAGGACCGTCCCCGCGCCCTCGTGGCCGAGGACGGCGGGGACGGGCACCCGCATGGTGCCGTCGGTGAGGGAGAGGTCGGAGTGGCAGACCCCGGCGGCGGCGAGCCGCACCCGGACCTGCCCGGGTCCGGGATCGGGCAGCACGATCTCCCGTATCTCCAGCGGGGCTCCGACAGCGGGCAGGATGGCGGCGCGGACCATGGTCGTCGTCTCCGTGTGGTGAGGCTGCTGGGGGTGGTGGGGCTGCTGGGACCTGGGGGCCGGGGGGTCAGAACTGGAGGGACTTGGTCTGGAGGTACTCTCCCAGGCCGTGCGCGCCCAGCTCGCGGCCGATGCCCGACTGCTTGTAGCCGCCGAAGGGCGCGAGCACGTTGAAGCGGCCGCCGTTGATGTCCACCTGGCCGGTGTCCATCCGGCGGGCGAACGCCACGGCCGTCTCCTCGTCCGCCGCCCACACCGCGCCGCCCAGGCCGTAGACCGTCCCGTTGGCGATGCGCAGGGCGTCGTCGTGGTCCTCGTAGGGGAGGATCGCCAGCACCGGGCCGAAGATCTCCTCCTGGGCGATGGTCATGTCGGGGGTGACGTCCGCGAAGACGGTCGGCGCGACGAAGTACCCGCGCTCGTGGGGCGCGTCGAGTCCGCCCGCGACGAGACGCGCGCCTTCCGCGACGCCCTTGGCGATGTAGGAGCGGACGCGGTCGCGCTGAGTGGCGTTGACGACCGGCCCGAGGCGGGTGCCCCGGTCGCGGGGGTCGCCCGAGGGGTAGGAGGCGACGGCGGCGGCCGCGAGGGCGACGGCCTCCTCGTACTGGTCCCGGTGGACGAGCATGCGGGTGAGGGCGTTGCAGCTCTGGCCGGAGTTGTTCATGACGTGCCCGACGCCGGCCTTGACCGCCTTGGCCAGATCGGCCCCGGGCAGGATGACGTTCGCCGACTTGCCGCCCAGCTCGAGGGCGACGCGCTTGACGGCCGCGCCGGCGATGGCGCCGATCTTCCTGCCGACGGCGGTCGAGCCGGTGAAGGAGACGAGGTCGACTCCGTCGTGCTCGGCCAGTGCCTGGCCGGCGACCGGGCCGGTGCCGGTGACCAGGTTGAAGACTCCGGCCGGGATGCCCGCCTCGTGCAAGGCTTCGGCGAAGAGCTGTGCGGTCAGCGGGGTGTCCTCGGCCGGCTTGAGGACGATGGTGCAGCCGGCGGCGAGAGCGGGTGCCACCTTGGCAACGACCTGGTGCAGGGGATAGTTCCAGGGCGTGATGGCCCCGACCACGCCGACCGGCTCGAGGAACACGGTGGAGTTCCCGACGCGCTCCTCGAAGGCGTGGGAGGCGCCGAGTTCGGCGTACGAGGAGGCCACCGCGATGGGCGCGCCGACGTGGACGGCCTCCGCGAAGCCGAGGGGGGAGCCCAGCTCGGCGGTGATGGTCTCGGCGAACTCGTCCTTGCGCGCGACGAGCACGTCGCGCAGGGCGCCTATGAGGGCGGCCCGCTCGGCCGGAGCCGTGGCCGCCCAGCCGGGGAAGGCCGCGCGGGCCGCGCGTACGGCCGCGTCCACGTCCTCGGCGGTACCGGCCGGGACGGCGGCGATGACCTGCTCGTCGGCCGGGTTGACTACCTCGATCCGGCCGGCTCCGGCGGCGGGCCGCCATTCCCCGCCGATGTACATCCCGTCATGGGCCTTCATGGCATTCCTCCCGAGCACGTCCGAACGCATGGACCGACTTCGCCAGCACACCCTACAAACTAGCGCCGGTAGTTTTCGGTCGGCCGGGGCCCGGAGGTCAGATGATGCCGAAAAGCATCCCCGCGCCCAGGACCACGAGGGAGGTGAGGGCCGCCCATTTCACCGTGAACCGGGTGTGGTCGCCGAACTCGACCCTGGCCATGCCGACGAGGACGTAGACCGCCGGAACCAGCGGACTGGACATGTGCAGGGCCTGGCCGACCAGGGAGGCCCGGGCGATCTCGAGCGGGGAGACCCCGTGGGCGGCGCCCGCCTCGGCCAGCACCGGCAGGACGCCGAAGTAGAAGCCGTCGTTCGACATGAAGTAGGTGAGGGGCAGGCTCAGCAGACCGGTGACCAGGGCCATGTGCGGGCCCATGCCCTCGGGGATGGCGCCGACGAGCCAGTCGGCCATGTGCTTGACCATGCCGGTTCCGGTGAGGACGCCGGTGAAGACGGCGGCGGCGAAGACCATGCCGGCGACGTTGAGGACGTTGTCCGCGTGGGCGGCGATCCGGGCCTTCTGGTCCGGCATGTGGGGGAAGTTCACCGTGAGGGCGAGGGCCGCGCCGAGCAGGAAGAGGACCGGGATGGGCAGCAGCTCCATGATCATCGCGGTGAGCAGGGCGACGGTGAGGCCCGCGTTGAACCAGTAGAGGCGGGGGCGCAGGGTCGGGCGCTCGGGGTCCAGGCCCTGGAAGCCGTCGCCGTCGGGCAGGGCGGCGCCCGCTCCGGGGCCCGCGGCGGCGGCCACCGGACCGGACTCGGAGCCCGCCGCGCCGGAGGTACGGGGGCTCGCGCCGGAGGCCGGGGCGGAGCCGGCGGTACGGGTGCCCGCGGCGGGCTCCGCGGCGCCGGGACCGGCCGTCACCAGGTCCTCCTCCACGGTCTCCGTGCCCGGCATCACCAGGGTGCCGATCCGGCGGCGCTCCCTGACGCCGAGGACGTACGACAGGACGAAGACGAACAGCAGGCCGACGGCGAGCGCCGGGATCATCGGGACGAAGACGTCCGCCGCGTCGAGCTTGAGCGCGGTGGCGGCGCGGGCGGTGGGGCCGCCCCAGGGCAGGGTGTTCATCACGCCGTTGGCGGTCGCGGCGACGCCGGTCATGACGACCAGGCTCAGGCCGAGCCGCTTGTAGAGCGGGTACATGGCCGAAACCGTGATCATGAAGGTGGTCGATCCGTCGCCGTCGAGGGAGACGATCGCGGCGAGTACGGCCGTACCGACCACCACCCGCACGGGGTCGGCCTTGCAGAAGCGCAGGATGCCCCGGACGATCGGGTCGAAGAGGCCGACGTCGATCATCACGCCGAAGTAGACGATGGCGAACATCAGCATGGCGGCGGTGGGGGCGAGCTTGCCGACGCCGTCGATGACGTAGTCCCCCAGGTGCGCGCCCTTTCCGGCGAACACGCAGAAGAGCGCGGGGATGAGGACGAGCGCCGCGATGGGCGACATTTTCTTCAGCATGATCAGGACCAGGAAGGTCGCGATCATGGCGAAGCCGAGGAAGGTCAGCATGCAGGGAAGGTAGGTGCCGCCTCCTTGCGCCAACAAGACGTCCGCGCGTGAGCAATACGAGCAAAACCCCAGCTCAGGGCAGGGGTGCCAGGGTGACGGGGAAGCCGTTGAGCACCGCGGTGCCCGACAGCGGGTCGAGGCGGGTGCCGTCGAGCAGCTGGTTCACGTTGACCCCCGGGTCGGCCCCGGCCACCGTGAGCCGGGTGCCCGGCCGGTCGTGGCCCCAGCCGTGCGGGAGGCTGACCACACCCGGGCGGACGGCGTCGGTGACCTCCACCGGCACCTCCAGGCCGCCTCCGTCCGCGGCGATCCGGGCCCGGCCGCCGTCGGCCAGGCCGAGCCGGTCCGCGTCCAGCGGATGGACGTGGAGGGTGCAGCGGTTGGAACCTCCGACCAGGGCCGGGACGTTGTGCAGCCAGCTGTTGTTGGACCGCAGGTGGCGGCGGCCCACGAGCACCATGGCGGCGGGGCGGGCGGCGAGCGCCCCGCGCAGCCTGGGGAGCTCGGCCGCGATCGGCTCCGGGAGCAGCTCGATCCTGCCGCTGCGGGTCCGGAGCAGGCCCGGGAGCCGGGGGCGCAGCGGGCCCAGGTCGATGCCGTGCGGGTGGGCCAGGAGCCGCTCCAGGGTGAGCCCGGCCTCCTCGGGCGTGCCCGCGCGGGGCCGCGTACCGTCGTCGGCGCCGCCGCCGGGGCGGACGGCGGCGCCGAACAGGTCGCCGTACGGGCCCAGCCTGAGCATCAGGTCGAGTCGGCGCTCCGGGCCGGTTTCGCCGGTGAGGAGAGCGGCCAGGCGCCGCGGGTCCTCGCCGTACAGGGGGGAGCGCCGGTCGGCGGTCTCCTTGGCGAGGGCGCCCTGGATCGCCATGTCGTCGACGGCGGACGGCTGGGCGGAGCCGTGCATGCCCGAGACGGCCAGGACGAGGCGGGCGTGGATCTCGCACTCGTCGAGCCGGTCCGCTTCGAGGGGGACGGCGGGCCGGGTGTAGCGGACCTGGTTGCGGACGGCGAACCCGTTGAAGGCGAAGTCGTGGTGCGCGCTCTGCGAGGGCGGCGGCGGGGGCAGGACGACGTCGGCGTGGCGCGAGGTCTCGTTGAGGTACGGGTCGACGCTGACCATGAAGTCGAGCCCGGCGAGGGCGGCGTCGAGCCGCCGGCCGTCGGGGGCGGACAGCACCGGATTGGCCGCGATGGCGATCAGGGCGCGGATGCGCCCCTCCCCCGGGGTGTCGATCTCCTCGGCCAGGGCGGCGGTGGGCAGTTCGCTCTTGGCCTCGGGGTGCCCGCTGACCCGGCTGCGCCAGCGGCCGAGGGCGAACCCCCTGCCGGGCCCGGCGGGACGGGGCCGCGGACCGGCCGCCGGGAGTGGGAAGAGGGCTCCGCCCGGGCGGTCGAGGTTGCCGGTGAGGATGTTCAGTACGTCCACCAGCCAGCTGGCGAGCGTCCCGTACTCGACGGTGCAGCTGCCGATCCGCCCGTAGACGGCGGCGGTCGGCGCGGCCGCCAGATCCCGGGCGAGGGCGCGGATCGTGTCGGCCGGCAGGTCGCAGGCGGGGGCGACCGCCTCAGGAGTGAAACTCCCGAGGGCGTCGGTGAGTTCCCGTAGCCCTTCGGTGTGTTCCGTCAGCGATCCGGGGTCGGTGAGCTTCTCGGTGAGCAGGGTGTGGGCGAGCGCGGCGAGGAGCAGCGCGTCGCTGCCCGGGCGGGGTGCGAGGTGGCGGTCGGCGAGCCGGGCGGTGCGGGTCCGGCGCGGGTCGACGACGACGAGCGTGCCGCCGCGGGCCCGCAGGGCCTTGAGCCTGCCGGGGAAGTCGGGGGCGGTGCACAGGGAGCCGTTGGACTCGACCGGGTTGGCGCCGATCAGCAGGAGGAAGTCGGTGCGGTCGAGGTCGGGAACGGGGATGGCGAAGGGGTCGCCGAACAGCAGCCCGCTGGAGACGTGCTTGGGCATCTGGTCGAGGGTGCTGGCGGTGAAGAGGTTGCGGGTGCCGACGGCGTTGACGAGGAGCGGCGGGTAGAGGGCGCCGGCCATGGTGTGGACGTTGGGGTTGCCGAGCACGATGGCGACGGCCTGGGCGCCGTGCTCGCGGACGAGGGCGGGGACGGCGGCGGCGATGGTCTCGTAGGCCTCTTCCCAGGTGGCCTCCCGCAGCTGCCCGTCGCGGCGGACGAGGGGGGTGCGCAGCCGGTCGGGGTCGGCGTCGAGGGCTCCGAAGGCGGCGCCCTTGGGGCAGACGAAGCCGCGGCTGAAGACGTCGTCGCGGTCGCCGCGGGCTCCGGTGACGGTGGTGCCCTCGATGGTGAGGGTGAGGCCGCAGGTGGCTTCGCAGAGGGGGCAGATGCGCGGGGCGGTGCGGGGCATGGGCCCTCCTCGGGGCGGCAGGCTGCGGCGCGGGAGCGGACCGGCGCCCCGCCGTGCGGCACGGACGCGGCAGGCGTGGAGCGGTACGCGTCGGACGGGGGTGGGGCGGGCGGCGCACCGAGCATACCGACCGGTAGGCACGCTGGGGAGGGGGTCGGGACCGCGCGTTCGCGCCCGCGGCCCGCCCTGCGCTCGGGGAGCTCGTACGCGGGGTGTCAGTCCAGGACCCGGGCCAGGTAGGCGTGCATCATGGCGCGGGTCTCGGCCACGATGCCGGCGTCCCCGGCCGGATCGGCCCGGAAGGCCAGCTGGACCAGTGCGTCCGTCGCCTCGACGGCCACCAGGACCGCCCGGGACAGTTCCGGGCCGGGGGCGAGCCCGAGGTGGGCGCACAGGAGCCCGGTCAGACGGGCGGCGACCAGGTCGTTGGGGTCGGAGGCGGGGCCGTCGGCGGGCGGGGCGGGCACCCCGAAGTCGACGAGGGCGAAGCCGGGGACGCTCCGCTTCATGGCGAGGTACTCGTCCAGCACGGCGTCGACGACGGGCCGCCAGTGGGTGGCCGGAAGCAGGGCGAGCCGCCGCTGGATGCCCTCGGCGTACTGCTCGAGGTTGCGCTGGGCGAGGGCGACGGCCATGGCCCTCTTGTTCCCGAAGAAGCGGTAGACCGAGCCGATGGGCACGCCGGCGCGCAGGGCGACGGCGCGGGTGCTGAGGTTCTCGTAGCCGGTCTCGTCGAGGAGTTCCGCGCAGGCGTCGAGGATCCGGGCGAGGCGGTCGGCGCTGCGCTGCTGGACCGGGGTCCTGCGCAGGGGGTGGGCGGGAGGCACGGGGTCCATCATGCCGCTCCTGGCTCGCGGGTCCAGCGGTGCGGGCGCGGTCCTCAGTTCAGCAGGAGCGTCAGGCCGCCGATCGTGTACGTGATCATCAGCGCCAGCAGCGGCAGTTGGCCCGCCACCGCCCTGTCCGGCGGGAAGAGGCGTACGGACCGGTCGTGGGCGGCGATCACACCGAGTACGTGGCCGACGACGACGGCGATCACCTGGAGGGCGGCGAGGCCGCCTGGACCCAAGGGGGGACTGGGATCGGGGGCGTTGTCAGTGCCGAGTGCCATGCTTACTGTGCGTGGTCCTTCGGTGACGAGGAGGGAGAAGTAATGGGCGGTGAGATAGCCGAGGGCGATCGGCACGAGTGAGTGCGCGAAGGCGGTCAGCGGTCGCGGGTGAGGACCGCTGACGAGGCGGGTGGCCGCGGCGCACAGGCAGTACAGGGTGGCGACGAGGGCGATGGAGGCGAGCAGTCCGAGCGTGGCCGTGGGGGTGCGGCCGAGAGGGGAGGTCTGAAGGGTGTCGATCCAGGAGGGGTTGTCGGAGTAGCCGTCGTAGGCGGTGGAGCCGAGCAGGACGCAGACGGTGGCGACGAGTCCGGGCCGCTCGGGTGTCGCGTCGAGTCCGTGGAAGGGGTTGCGCAGGACCAGGCGGCCGTCGCTGCGGCGGCCGAGGGGTGAGAGCCGGGCCAGGAGGCCGGAGTAGACCTCGAAGGCGTCGGCCTCGGTGAACCAGCTCTCGCCGAAGCGGGCGGCGAGCAGCAGGTGGGTGGCGGTGTAGGCGGTGAGGGCGCACAGGAGGGTGGTGGTGGACGCGGGATCGGGAGCGACGAGTTCGAGCCAGGTGAAGCCGAACAGTCCGGCGGCGGCCGGCCATTGGCCGGCGCGGGGCGGCAGGGGACGGCCGGCCCCGGGCTGCCGGCGCCGGGCCCGGGAGAGCAGGAGGTGCAGGGTGCGCAGCGGGTTGAGGAGGCGCCAGACGGGGCCGAGGAGAAGGGAGGCGGGCACGATCCCGACCCACAGCAGGACGTAGACGGCGCCGGGAGCGGGGTTTCGGCCGGGGTCGTCGGGACCGAGGAGGAGGTGGAGGAGTACGGCGAGGGCCGCGGCGAGACCGAGCCCGCGCAGGGCGGTGCGGGTGGCCGGCGCGTCGGCCACCCGCTGGAGCCCGGCGGGCAGGGCGAGGCCGGAGCGGTCGCCGCGGAAGCGGGAGGCGGACCACAGGAGGCCGAGTGCGAGGAAGGAGACGAAGAGCGCAGCGAAGGCTCCGGCGAAGGCGTAGAAGGGGGAGATCGGCAGATCGTGCTGGGATCCGATCCCGTGCGCGAGCAGGGTCGACGGGTCGGCCGGGTGAAGGACCACGCCCTGGGCCGGCCCGGGGCCCGGCTGCGCGGCGGGCCATCCGGGGGCTGCCGCGGCGCGGGCCGGGAGGGCGGCGACGGTGAGGGCCGGTCCGGCTCCGGCGGTGGCCGCGCCGAGCGGGACCAGGGCGGCCAGGGGGCTCATCGGACGAGGAGCTGGGTCAGGACGAGCCGGGACTCGTGGGTCTCGACCTCGAAGAGGCCCGTGCGGTCGGCCGTCAGGACCAGGGTGGCCTCCTGGCCTGCGGGCAGGGCGAGTTCCTCGTCGTAGCCGTGGACGTGCAGGGTGTCGGCGCGGTCGCTGGTGACGCGCAGGGCGAGGCGCTCGCCTCGTTTCAGCTCGGTGCGGCCGGTGGCGGGCACCACCTTCCCGTCCCGGACGGCGAGGGTGACGGTCCGGTCGGCCGCCGGGGCCGGCCGGGTCGCCGGTGCGCCGGCCGGCGGGGATGCGGGGTGGCTGTGGGTTCCCTGGCCCGGGGGGCCCGCGGTCAGTGTCACCGCCGCCTCGACCGGCTTGCCGGCCACGGCCCAGGCGGTGTGGTCGTCAGCGTACAGGCGGACGGTCAGGGTGTGCGCGCCCTCGGGCACCTGCGCCGCGGGCAGGTGGAACCAGGGGCCGTACACCCGGGCCAGATTGCGGCCGTCGAGCTCCAGGTGGGCGTGGCCGGCGCCGGTGAGCGCGGCGCCGCCGACGCTGTCGGGGGTGAAGCGGAAGCGGGAGACGGCCAGTTGGAGGTTCCAGCCGTCCTCCGGGTCGGGGCGGGCCGTGAGCTTGACCTCGGGTGCGCCCTGGGCCGGGACCTCGCGCAGGCGGTGGCCGCCGCCGTCCTGGGTGTCGAGCAGGGTGCCGGCGCTGCCGGAGGCCTGTTCGTGGGTGGTGCCGGGTTTGTGGTGGGTGGTGGCCCGGCCTCCGCAGCCCGTCGCCGCACCGCCCGCGAGCAGCAGGAGCAGGGCCGCCAGCCCCGCCGTGCGGGCGGAGCGCCGCTGCGTGCGGGTGCGGGGGGCGGGCGTCGGGCACGCGTCGCACCGGATGCGGGTCTGTGCGGGGACGGTCACTGCGGGCCTCCGGTCATGGGGCGGGCCGGCCTGGGCGGGAGCGGGGTGGTTATGCGGTGCTGCCGTCGGGGCGGGGGGCGGGGGCGGGGAGGTCGGCGGGGCCGCTCAGGGCCGGTGCGGGGCCCGCCGGGGCCGGGGCACGGTCCCCTGCCGGGCCGTCACCGGGGCCGGCGGGACGGGCCGGTGCGCTCGGGCCCGGGCGGGCCGACGCGACGACCGTCCACAGCACCCACACCACCGCGACCAGGGCCCGTACCCAGGCGGGGCTCAGCGGGATCCACGGGATCATCAGCACGGCCTTGTCGAAGGCGTCCAGCAGGGTCAGGGCGCCCAGGAGCAGGGTGAGGCGCGCCAGCCAGGGGCGTTCGGGGCGCAGCGCCAGGCCGGCACCGGTCCACCACAGGCCGAGCAGGAACAGGGCCAGCGCCGGGACGAGGGTGTCCACCAGGGGCATCGTGGAGCCGGCCACGTCCAGGGCCAGGCCGGCCAGCCCCAGCAGCGAGGCCACCGTGCCCGTCCGGGAGCCGCGCAGCCTGCGCCACCACAGGGCGCCGCCGACCAGCAGCAGCACCGCCGCCACCGCCACGGCGATCTGGGTCTCGACCCGTTCCAGGCCACGGGCGCCGTACCAGTCGCAGCCCGCCGGGAGCTTGCGGGCCTGGACGCTGTAGTCGGCGCAGACCATCAGCTGGGTGAGCTTCACCGGTTCGCCCACCAGCCGGGCCGCGGATCCGCTGACCTGTCCGCGCTCCTTGCCGCACTGCGGGAGCGTGCCGGGCGTGGAGCCGTCCGGGCCGTCCTGCCAGCAGTTCCCCCGGCCCTGGCCGTCCCACCACACGTCGGTGCCGTTGGGACGGGAGGCCCCGGACCTGTCCTTGCCGAGGACGTTGCCCGCGTACCGGTTGTGGTGGGAGGTGTCGGTCTGCTTGGACCACCGCTCCTCACCGCGGATGAAGGCCGGTACGGCGCTGAGGAAGAAGCCCGCGCGCCGGTGCCCGTACACCCAGTTGCCCTCGTAGAGGTTCCAGTTGCCCCCGGCGGTGATGATGCCGGTGCCGGGCGGCATGGAGATCTGCGGGCAGACCACGCCCTGCTCGTAGCCGCGTTCGGCGGGCGGTTTGGCGCAGGTGCCGTCGGCGACGTAGCGGTAGTAGTCGGCGTTGTTGTCGTGGATCAGGTTGCGTTCGAAGCGGGCGTGGTTCTGGGGGAGCCCGGGGTGTCCGGGGAAGGCGCTGTCCATCGAGGCGCCGCCCATGTTCTGGTCGAACTCGTTGTCGTGGACCCACACCGAGTCCCCGGCGGTGCCGGAGTAGCCGACCATGTTGTGGTGGCTGCGGCAGCCGGTGATCTCGATGGAGTAGCGGGGCACGTCGTAGCCGCGGCCGTCGTTGATGTCGGAGGCGCTGCCGGGGTAGATGCCCGAGTCCCCGTTGCCGTAGGACTCGCAGTTCTTGTAGAGGCCGTGGTCGCTGGCGAAGGTCAGGAAGCCGTACTCGTCGTTCCAGCGGGTCAGGACGTCGTCGATGACGAAGCCGTCGCCGGCGAGTACGTACAGGGCGTTGAAGGTGGTGCGCTGCGCGGTGAAGTTGCGGAAGTAGATCCCGTTGGACCGGTCGGCGCGGATGGCGTTCAGCTTCTGGTACTTGGCGTCGATGACGACGTCCGTGCGGGTGGCGCCCGTGCCCTCGATCTGGAGGTTCGTCTTGCCGAGGATGGCGACGAGGTTCTGGTTGTGCCGGCACTTCTCCTGCTGCTCGTACGACAGGATCTGGTAGCCGAGGGCGGAGTTGGGGGCCTTGAGCCGCGCGCACTCCCCCGTCGGCCCGGGCAGTGAGGGCTCCTCCTCGTAGAGGCCGGGCAGGACCGCGATGTTCATCCCGGGCCGGTCGACGGCGTCGACGGCCTCCTGGAGGTGGCGGTAGCCGCTCTTCTCGCAGCGTTCGTAGAGGTCGAGGTTGCGCTGCCGGAGTTCCTGCGGGAAGCCGGCCACGCGGCGTTCGAAGTCGGGCCGGCCGGTCTTGCAGACCAGCAGGTCGGGCTCGGCGGCGCGGTACGCGGGGACGGATCCGGTGCCGTCGGGGAAGGCGACGGGGCGCTCCTCGTGCGCGCGGGCGGCGGGCGCGGCGGCGAGGAGTGACAGGAGGGCGAGGAGGGCGGCGAGGAGCGCCGCCGGCACGGCAGGGAACCTGCGGGTCCACGACATGCGCGAGAGAGTAGAGCAATGTTCATCTTTTGGGATCCCCCCGCGCACGATCCCGTGGCGCCGGTCCCGCGCACCCCGCCCGGAGGGGGTTCCTGCCGGTGGCGGCAACATGGCGTTGACGTGGGGCGCCGCGAATCCTACTGTCAGCCATAGGATTCTTTCGACGGAGCGGGAGCAGCCCATGAGTGAGCAGGCCAGGAAGACGGCGGAGGCGCTGGAGTACCTCACCGGCTTCGGCAACGAGCACAGCTCGGAGGCCGTCCCCGGCGCACTCCCGCTCGGCCGGAACTCCCCCCAGCGCGCGGCCCTCGGCCTCTACGCCGAGCAGCTGAGCGGCAGCGCCTTCACCGAGCCGCGCCGCCGCAACCGCCGTTCGTGGCTCTACCGGATCCGCCCCTCCGCCGCGCACCCGGCGTTCACCCGCGTGGACAACGGCGCCGTGCGCACCGCGCCCTTCACCGACGCCGTCCCGGACCCCAACCGGCTGCGCTGGAACCCGCTGCCCGACCCGGCCGCCGGCACCGACTTCGTGGCCGGCCTGTGGACCCTGGGCGGCAACGGCGACGCCACCCAGCGCACCGGCATGGCCGTGCACCTGTACTCCGCCAACGCCTCCATGACCGACCGGGTCTTCAGCGACTCGGACGGCGAGCTGCTGATCGTCCCCGAGCGCGGCGGCCTGCTGCTGCGGACGGAGTTCGGCCTGCTGAGCGCCCGCCCCGGCGAGGTGGCACTGATCCCGCGCGGCGTCCGCTTCCGCGTCGAGCTGCTGGACGGCGACGCCCGCGGCTACGTGTGCGAGAACTACGGGCAGCCCTTCGAGCTCCCGGACCTGGGGCCGATCGGCGCCAACGGCCTGGCCGCCGCCCGGGACTTCCGGGCCCCGGTCGCCGCGTACGAGGACAGCGAGCGCCCGACCGAGGTCGTCAACAAGTTCTGCGGCAACCTCTGGGCCGCGACGTACGACCACTCCCCGCTCGACGTGGTGGCCTGGCACGGCACGCACGTCCCGTACGTCTACGACCTGCGCCGCTTCAACGTGATCGGGTCCATCAGCTACGACCACCCCGACCCGTCGATCTTCACCGTGCTGACCTCGCCCTCCGACACGCCGGGCCTGGCGGGCGTGGACTTCGTGGTGTTCGCCCCGCGCTGGCTGGTCGGCGAGGACACCTTCCGCCCGCCGTACTTCCACCGCAACGTGATGAGCGAGTACATGGGCCTGATCGAGGGCGCCTACGACGCCAAGGCCGAAGGGTTCGTGCCGGGCGGCGGCTCGCTGCACAACATGATGTCCGCGCACGGCCCGGACCGGGAGACGTTCGACAAGGCCAGCGCCGCCGAGCTGAAGCCGCAGAAGATCGACGACGGCCTGGCCTTCATGTTCGAGACCCGCTGGCCGATCACCGCGACCCCGCAGGCCGCGGGGGCGGAGCACCTCCAGCGCGGATACGACGGCGTATGGGAGGGTCTCCAGCGGCACTTCCGTGCCTAACATGCACCTGCCCCGCCCTCCGCACCGCCCCGGCGGCCGAGGACAGCCAGCCCCTACGGAGAACCACCCGTGACCGCCTTCGCCCCCGACTCCCTGGTGCTGAACCGGAAGCTGCCGCTCTGGTACCAGGTGTCCCAGTCCCTGCGCGCGTCGATACTGGGGCGCACGCCGGACGCCTCGCTGCGGCTGCCGACCGAGGAGCGGCTCGCCGAGCACTACGGGGTGAGCGTGCTGACCATGCGCCAGGCGCTCAAGGAGCTGGAGGGCGAGGGCCTCATCAGCCGGCACCGGCGGCGCGGCACCTTCATCGAGCCGGGTGCGATGCGCGGCGCCCCGGTGCGGCTGCTCGGCTCGGTGGACGCGATCGTGGCCCAGCAGTCGGGGGACCGGACGACGGTGCTCGGCCACGAGCGCACGCCGGTGTCCGGGGAGCTGCTGGAGCACTTCCCGGACACGCCGGAGGTGGTCACGTACCGCAGGCTCCGGCGTGACGGTGAGAGCGGGGAGCCCACGAACTGGGTGGAGAACGCGGTGCGCCCCGAGCTGGCCGGGGCCGTGGACCTGGCGGACCTGGAGCGCTGGCCGATGACCAAGGTGCTGCGCGACGTGGTCGGCGTACGGATCAGCCGGATCACGGACACCGTCGAGGCGCGGCTCGCCGACCCGGTGACGGCCGAGCTGCTGGAGGTCCCGCTGCTGAGCCCGATCCTGCACTGCACGGGCGTGAGCTACGACGAGGACGGGCGGGTCGTCGACGTGGCCCGGATCCGGTACCGGGGTGACCGGTTCTCCTTCACGGTGACGGTCGAGGCACCCTGACGGACGGCGTGCCGACGCCGCCGGCCCCGGGATTCCGGGCCCGGCGCCCCCGGAGCCGGCGGTGCGGCACGGCCGTCACTTGTCGTCCTGCTCGTCCGCGGTGCGCTCGCCCTCCGCCTGGGAGGGCGTGGTGCGCGTCGTCTGCGGGTGCCGCTGGGTCTTCTCCCGCTCGTCCATGTCCTCGTCGAGCCGCTCGCCCTCGGCCTGCGAGGGCGTCGAGTACTCGTCGTACATGCTCATGGCCGGCTCCTCCGTGCCGCCGCGCCCACGGCCCGTGCCGTGCCCGGGCCGCGAGGTGCGAGCCGCATATCACATACGTGGGCGGATGCGTACACAAGGAGCGTAACGCTTCGGCCGGGACACGGCCCGGCCCCCGCGGCCCGTCGCTACCATCTGCCGGGTGAGCGCTGACGTACCGCTGCTGGACGATCTGATGCCCTGGGCCGTGGGGGGCCTGCGCCTGGGCCGGGACTGGGTGGCGGCACCCGATCCCGGCACGCTCCGCGCCCGCTGGACGGCCCTGACCGGCGCCGAAGGGGCGGAGCGGGAGCGGCTCTTCCGCCCGAGCCGGACCCGTACGCCGTCCGCCGGGGCGGCGGCCCTGCCCGGGCAGCGCTCGGCCACCTCCCGCTTCGCCGAGGCGCCCGGCCCCTTCCCCGATCCGGTACGGGTGCTCCGCGCGCCCTTCGACGAGCAGTGGCTGCTGCCCGACCAGCGGCTCATCGACTCCGCGCGCCCCGAGCTCTGGCGGGTCCGGGACGCCCGCCAGGTGTTCCTGCTGGAGGCCCCGGGGCTGCTGGCCACCGCGCACCTCCCGGCGGGCCGGCTCGGCCGGATCCGCCCGCTGCACCGGCGCCCAGGCGGGGCCGAGCCGAACCTCGCGCCGGGTCTGCTGCCCCTGCTGGGCGGGCGCCTCGGCGGCCGGGTCGCGGCGGAGGACGTGCTGTGCTGGATCCTGGCCGCGGGCCGGCCGGGCCCCCGGGGGTACGAGGTCCCGCTCGCGGCCGACCCGGAGCACTGGCGGGCCGGCCTGGAGCTGGGCCGGCGGCTGCTGTCCGTCCAGCTGCGCGGGGCGCGCGGCGGGGAGCCGCCCCGGCTGCCCGGCGGGCGGCGGCCCTATGTCCGGGCGGCGGTCACGGGGTGGCCGGCGGGGCTCGGCCACGACCCGGAGACCGAGGCTCTGACGCTGGGCGACGGGGTCGTTTCCCCCGTCCCGGCGGGGGCCTGGGAGTACGAGGTCCAGGGCGTCCGGGTGCTCGAGGCGTGGTTCGCCGCCCGCTGCGCGCACCGGGATCCGCGGGCGCGGGGGCTGGAGGGGCTGGGGCCGGCCGAGTGGCCGCGGACCTGGACCTCGGAGCTGCTCGCCCTGGTGACGACCCTGGCGCTGCTGGCGGATCTGGCGCCGGAGCGGGAGGCGTTCACGCCCGGGCCGCCGCTGCCGGCCGCGGAGCTGGAGGCCGCCGGGGTCCTGCCGCCGCCACGCTGGGCCCGGCGCCCGGCTTCGGTGCTGGACCACCAGGAGGAGGGGCCGGGCGGGCAGTTCGCGCTGCTGTGACCGGGCGGGCACGGTGCCGGCCGGGGCGGGGCGTCCGCTCGGCCGGGGCCGGGGCAGGGGGCCGGGCATCCGCTCGGCCGGGGCCGGGGCAACATGACGGGCGTCGTAGGCGGCCGGCACCCGCGGCGCCCGCCTGCGAGTCCCCCCGGGGCAGCCCGCCGCACGCCGGGCACCTGCCGCGCGGCGACTCTCCCGCCCTCGCAGGAGCCGCGTCCGCCATGGCCGCGCCCGCTCACGCCGACAACGACTCCGACTTCGGCGGCGGCGTCCACGCCGCCGACAACCGGAACTTCACCGCTGCCGCCGTCTGTCTCCAGGAAGCAGCCGTCGTGCCCGCGCTGGGCGACTGTACCGGCGACCACGCCGACAACTGCCCCAACGGCAACGTCATCGACCACTCCGGCCGTTAGCCGTCACATCCACGGGTCGCCGCTCGTTCGCGGCCGCCGGGCTCCGGAAGACACCGAGGCCGGGAGCGCGGCGGCCCGCCGGGCGCCGCCCGCCCTCAGCCGGTCGGGGCAGGGAAGGAGAAGCCCAGGCCCGTCAGGGCGTGTCCCACGCCGTCAGGAGCCGGGACACCGTGCGGTCGAACACCTCCGTCATGTCCGTCCCGGCGGCGGTCACCGGCGTGCCCTCGGTGAGGGCCGCCGCGAGCCGGGGGTACTCCCCGGTCGCCAGCCGCGAGCCGAGCCAGGCCGCGCGTGCGCCCGCCTCGGCGGCCTCGCTCCAGGGCAGTGAGCGGGCCCGTTCGGCCAGGGCCAGCTCCCCCGCCACGAAGGTGGCCACCGAGCCGTTGATGGCCGCGATCAGCTCCAGCTTGTCGCTCCCGGGCACCTCCAGCGGCTCCAGGCAGGCCATGCTGTGCTCCAGGTACCGCAGGGCGTTGGGGCTGAAGCCGTAGACCGGGCTCAGCAGCCGGGGCACCCAGGGATGGCGGCGCATCACGTCCCGGGTCTGGCGGGCCAGGGCGAGCAGGTCGGTCCGCCAGTCGCCGCTCGGCGGGGTGAGGTCGTACTCCCCGCTGACCGCGTCGACCATCAGCTCGTACAGGTCCTCCTTGCGGGGGACGTAGTTGTACAGGGACATCGTCCCGGCGCCGATCCCGGACGCCACCCGCCGCATGGAAACGGCCTCGATCCCCTCCGCGTCGGCGATCCGCACGGCTTCGGCCGCGATCGAGTCGCGGCTGTGCGCGGGCCGGGGTCCGCGGCCGGCCCGTTGCGGGCGGGCCCAGATCACTTCGGGTTCAGCGGGGCTCCGGCCGGCTGCCATCGGTCACATCACCTCGTCGTCGTCTCGGCCCCCATCTTAGTTACGTACGGCGTACGTAGTGCGGTAGGGTGCGCCGCATGACAACTACGTACGCTGTACTGAGTGAGGGTCTGGAGAAGCACTACGGCGAAGTGCGCGCCCTGCGCGGTCTGGACCTGGCCGTGCCGGAGGGCACCGTCTGCGGAGTCCTGGGCCCCAACGGCGCGGGCAAGACCACCGCCGTGCGGATCCTCACCACCCTCACCGCGCCCACCGCCGGCCGCGCCCTGGTCGCGGGCCACGACGTCGCCGCCGACCCGGCCGCCGTACGCCGCGCCATCGGGGCCACCGGCCAGTACGCCTCGGTCGACGGCGACCTGACCGGCCGTGAGAACCTCCGGCTCTTCGCCCGCCTCGCCGGACTGCGGGGGCGGACCGCGCGGGAGCGCGCCGACGAGCTGCTGGAGCGCTTCGCCCTGGGCGAGGCCGCCGACCGGGTGGCCTCGACCTGGTCGGGCGGCATGAGACGGCGCCTGGACCTGGCCGCCGGACTGGTCACCCGCCCCCGGGTGCTGTTCCTCGACGAGCCCACCACCGGCCTGGACCCGGCCGCGCGCGAACAGATCTGGACGGCGGTACGCGACCTCGCCGACGGCGGCACCACCGTGCTGCTGACCACCCAGTACCTGGAGGAGGCCGACCGGCTCGCCGACGGCATCGTCGTCGTGGACCGGGGCCGCGCCGTCGCCACCGGCACCCCGGCCGCCCTCAAGGCCCGGATCGGCGCCTACGCCGAGGTCACCGTCGCCGCGCCCCCCGCCCTCGCGGGCGCGGCCGTGGTCCTCGACCAGCTCACCGGCGGCCGGCCCGCCCTGGACGGGGAGCGGCTCACCGTCGGGGTGACCGTGCTGGACGGCGGCCTCACCCTCCCCCGGATCATCCGGGAGCTCGACGCCGCCGGGATCCCGGTGACCGACGCGAGCCTGCGCCCGCCCACCCTCGACGAGGTGTTCCTGCGCCTCACCCGGACACCCCTCGCCCCTGCGGACGACAAGGAGCGCGCGGCATGACCACCCTGCTCCACGACGGCGGCGCCGTCCTCACCCGCCAGCTCCAGAAGGCCCGGCACGCCCCGGCCCTGCTGATCCTGACCCAGACCATGCCGATCATGATGCTGCTGTTCTTCGGCTACGTGTTCGGCAGCGCGCTCGCCCTGCCCGGCGCGGACTACCGGGAGTTCCTGGTGCCCGGGATGCTCGCCGCGACCGCCGCGAACGGCCTGATGACCGGCATGTTCACCGCCGCGCAGGACGCCCATCGGGGGGTCATGGACCGCTTCCGGACCCTGCCGATGAGCCGGACCGCGGTCCCGCTGGGGCAGACCGCCGCCGACCTGCTGACCACGGCGGTGTCGATGGTGCCGCTGATGCTGGTGGGGCTGGCGATGGGCTGGCGGGTGGAGACCGGGCTGCCGGGCGCGCTGGGGGCGCTCGGGGTGCTGCTGCTGTTCCGCTTCGCCACCGCCTGGGTGGGCACGTACCTCGGGCTGGCGAGCCGCAGCGAGGAGGCCGCGGGCCAGCTGGGCAGCGCCACCTTCGTTCTGCCGATGCTGTCCAGCGCCTACCTGCCGACCGGCGGACTCCCCGGCTGGCTGCGGGCGGTCGCGGAGTGGAACCCGATCAGTGCCGTCGCCACCGCCGTGCGGGAGCTGTGCGGGAACACGGGCGGCGCGGCCGCCGCACCGGACGCGGCCTGGCCGGCCGCACATCCGGTGGCGGCCGCGGTGCTGTGGTCGCTGCTGCTGCTGGTCCTCTTCGTACCTCCGGCCACGCGCCGGTTCGCGCGCGGCCGCGACTGACGGCCGGCCGGGCCGGGGTTCGGGAAGGGCGTCACGGGGGCGGCACGGCGGCAGCCGCCCCGGGCATTACACACGCAACCCGGGCATCGCGCCGCCCTCCCGGGCAGGACACGGTGACAGACCCGGCTTCCACCCGGTAGGCAGACCCCATGACTACCGAACCCCTCCCCCTGGCGGGTCTCACCGTCGTCGCCGTCGAACAGGCCGTCTCGGCCCCCTTCGCCACCCGCCAGCTCGCCGACCTCGGAGCCCGGGTGATCAAGGTCGAGCGGCCCGACGGCGGGGACTTCGCCCGCGCCTACGACACCGCCGCGCAGGGCCTGGCCTCCCACTTCGTATGGGCCAACCGCGGCAAGGAGTCCCTCACGCTGGACCTGAAGGACCCGCGGGGGCTGGAGGTGCTGCACGCCCTGCTCGGCGGCGCGGACGTGTTCGTGCAGAACCTCGCCCACGGGGCCGCCGCCCGGCTGGGGATCGACGCGGCCGCGCTGTGCGCCCGCTACCCGCGCCTGGTCGCCGTGGACATCTCCGGCTACGGCGCCCAGGGCCCGTACGCCCACAAGCGCGCCTACGACATGCTGGTGCAGTGCGAGGCCGGGCTGGTCTCGGTGACCGGCACCCCGGAGCGGCCGGTGAAGGCGGGGATCCCGGCGGCGGACATCGCGGCCGCCATGTACGCCTTCTCGGGGGTGCTCGCCGCCCTGCTGCGCCGTGGGACCACCGGGCGCGGCGGACCCGTGGAGGTGTCGATGCTGGACGCGCTCGCGGAGTGGATGGGACATCCGCTGCACCACACGATGCACGGCGGGGAGCAGCCCGTACGGACGGGCCTCGCGCACGCGGTGATCGCGCCGTACGACGCCTACGCGACGGCCGACGGGGACCGGGTGCTGCTGTCCGTGCAGAACGACCGGGAGTGGCGGCGCCTCGCCGTCCAGGTACTGGACCGGCCGGACCTGGCCGAGGATCCGGCGTACGCGACGAACGCGGCCCGCACCCGGGGACGGGAGAAGACCGACGCGGTGGTGGCCGGGGCACTCGCCGCGCTCGGGGCGGACGAGGCCGTCGCACGGCTGGAGGCGGCCGGGATCGCCTGCGCGCGGCTCAACTCGGTGGAGCGGCTCGCCGCGCACCCGCAGCTCGCGGCACGCGACCGCTGGCGGGAGGTGGGTTCGCCGGCGGGCCCGCTGCGGGCACTGCTGCCGCCGATCGGGCTGCCGGGTGGTGCGGAACCGCGGATGGGGGCGGTTCCCGCGCTCGGCGAACACACCGACGCCTTGCTGCGCGCCCTGGGGATGACGGACGCGCAGATCACGGCACTGCGCCGGGACGGTGTGATCGCCTGAGGCCGGGGTGGCGCCGGGGGTTCCCGGAAAGCACCGGACGCGGGGACGGGGCCGGGGTGCAGCCGGACGGGGGGCCGGCCGCGCGGACGGTCAGGAGCGGCGGCTGCCGAAGAGCGTGCGCCGCAGCCTGCGCAGCGGTGCGAAGAGCGCGACGCGCGCACTCCGGCTCCGCTGGACGTGGGTGTGGTCCCGCGAGGTCAGCTCGCGCATCAGCAGGGTCGCCTCGGCGACCTCGTGGTGCGGGGCGGCGGGTCCGCCCAGCACGGCGAGGTGGCGGTCGAGGCGCGAGCTGACCGCGCTGCTGCCGCAGGTGATGGCAGGCACGCGGGGCGGCCTGCTGCGCATTGCTATCTGTTCCATGTCTCTCCCCACCCGTACGAGGGCACCCGGCCCGGGCAGGGTAACCCTATCGCCCCCGTAAGGCCCGCGGGTATCCCGGTGGTGTGAATTACCCCTGTAATTACGGGCAGTTGACGATTACTCAGTGGAGTCGCCGGTCACTCTCCGTGCAAATGGGGCGACTTGCGGGGCGGTGCTCGGCGATCGGCGACAGTGCCGTCACGGGGGACGCCGCCCGGCCGGTCCTGCGCTAACTTGGAGTGATCACCCGGTGACGCAGGGGGGTTCGCGTGGTGGAGAACAAAAGCGGGGGCGCCGGGCGTGTCATCGCCGGGCGGTACCGGCTGCTCGGCGTACTGGGGCGCGGCGGCATGGGCGTGGTGTGGCGGGCCCGTGACGAGGTGCTGGGCCGCGAGGTCGCCGTCAAGGAGGTGCGCGCTCCCGCCGGGCTGGACGGGGCCGAGGTCGAGCGCGTGTACCGGCGGCTGGAACGGGAGGCCTGGGCCGCCGCCCGCGTCTCGCACCGCGGGGTGGTCATGGTCTACGACGTCGCGAACGAGGAGGGCCGCCCGTGGATCGTGATGGAGCTGGTGCGCGGGCTCTCGCTGGCGGAGGTGCTGGAGGGCGAGGGCCCGATGAGCCCGCAGCGGGCCGCGCACATCGGCGAGCAGGTGCTGGCCGCGCTGCGTTCCGCCCACGACGCCGGGGTGCTGCACCGGGACGTGAAGCCCGCCAACGTGCTGGTCGCCAATGACGGACGGGTGGTGCTGACCGACTTCGGCATCGCCCGGCTGGAGGGCTCCGCATCGCTCACGATGACCGGCGAGGTGGTCGGGTCCCCCGAGTTCCTGGCGCCGGAGCGGGCGTTGGGGAACGAGCCGGGCCCGGAGTCGGACCTGTGGTCGCTCGGGGTGATGCTCTACGCGGCCGTGGAGGGGGTGTCGCCCTTCCGGAAGGACACCCCGCTGTCCACGCTGCGGGCGGTGGTGGACTCGGAGTTGCCCCCGCCGCGCCGGGCCGGGCCGCTGGAGCCGGTACTGGAGGGGCTGCTGCGCAAGGACCCGGCCGCGCGGCTGCCCGCCGCGGAGGCCGCCCGGATGCTGCGGATCGTCGGTGCGGGCGGGGCCGTACGGGACTCCGGGGGGCCGGCGTCGGGGCCGGGAGCGCCGACAGCCACCGCGCGGGCGGGCCACGGCGCGGGGTACGGGCCGACCCCGCCGATGCCGGTGCCGGTGCCGGTGCGCGGTCCGCGGGAACGGGAGCCGGAACGGGTGCGGGGGCGCGCCGGGGTGGTGCTGACCCTCGGGATCGTGGTGCTGCTGGCGGTGCTGGTCCTGCTGGGGTGGCTGCTGCTGCGGAACACCGGGAGCGGGAAGGGCTCCGGCGCCACCCCCTCGCCCTCGGCCTCGCCCCCGGCGTCCCCCTCGGTCTCCGCCTCCGCGTCGGCCTCCGCGTCCCCGTCCGCCACTGCCGCGCAGGGCGTCACCCTGTACGTCCACACCGTGCGCCCCTCGTACAGCGGGAGCTGTCCGCCGTCCGAGGTGGTCGCGCCCGCCTTCACCGGGACCATCGAGGTGGCCCGGACCCCGGCGGTGGTGGAGTACCGCTGGGTCAGGCGCGAGGGGGGCGGGGCGCCGGCCGACGGCTGGCAGGGCATCACGTACGAGGAGGGCGGGGCGCGCACCCGCCAGCTGAACCACACCGAGCCGGGCGACACGGCCGGCGCGAGCGTCCACGACGCGGTCCGGCTGGAGGTGCGGGCACCGGCCCTGGCGGTGTCGGCCTGGCAGGAGTACGCCCTGACCTGCGAGGAGGAGACCCCGACGGGCGGGGCCTCCTCCCCCGGCTCGCCGGGGCCTTCCGGTTCGCCGGCCGTGACACCCGGCCCGGCGCCGACGCCCACGCCGACGCCGGCTCAGACGCCGACTCCCGCACCGGGTACGGACGCCGGCCCGTAGGCCGCGACCCCTGGGACCCACGGCCTACGGTCGGTGACCCGCGCCCTGCGGACCGGCCGTCAGGGCGTCGGTCCTCAGACGTTGCCCGAGAAGACGGGCAGGTAGCCGCCGGACTGCCCGGCGGCGGTCGGGTGGTACGACTCGCCGATGTTGGTCCAGTTGACGCTGTGCAGCCAGGGGCTGCCGGAGCAGATCTCGTGCCCGGTGAAGGCTCCGACGACCGAGGCGAAGGTGTAGCCGTGGTCGGCGGCGCGTTTGGCGATGGCGGCGTTGAGGTGGTCCGCCGCGCCGTTGATGGCGGTGCGTTCCCCCTCGGTGAGACCCGCGACGCAGGTGCCGTTCAGCTTGTAGAAGCGGGGGTAGCCGAGGACGACGACCCTGGCGGCGGGGGCGCGGCCGCTGATGGCGTTGTAGACCTGGTCGAGCTGGCCGGGGAGGGTGGTGTCGACGTACCGCTTGGCCTCGTTGACCCGGCTGACGCAGGTGGACTCGGATTGCAGGACACAGGTCGTCATCACGTCGGAGAACCCGGCGTCGTTGCCGCCGACGGTGATGCTGACCAGGTCGGTGCCGGAGTTGAGCGGTGCGAGCTGGTTGGCGAGGACGTCACCGGTGCGGGCGCCGGAGCACGCGGTGAAGGAGAAGGTCTGCGGGGAATGGGCGGCGGCCCACAGGGCCGGGTAGGCGCGGGTGGTGCGTTTGCAGCTGCCGCTGGAGCTGTCGTAGTTGCCGGCGCCGACGCCGGAGGAGTACGAGTCGCCGAGGGCGACGTAGCCGAAGTCGGCCTCGGCGGCTGCCGCCTGGCCGGCGCCGAACAGGGCGGCGCCCGCGGCGAGTAACAGGGAGGAGGTCAGGGCAGCGAAACGCGACATTCTCTTGCTCATGTGGGTGCGGCTCCTTGTGGGGGGTTACTCCTGAGTCCGTGGTACTAGGAGCCGGCGCTGTCTGGAAGTGTCCATGCCAAGAATGTTCGGAGTGGGATTCGGGTGGGCGCGTGGCCGGAATCTTCACGCGCGAACGGGTTTGAAAAGGGAACCCGAGCACCCGATCCGGCGAAACACGGGTGCACGGGGACAGTTCGTGCCGGATCATGGGCGCCATGCCAGCAGACCCGCATGACGCGCTGCCGATCCGGCTCCATGTCGACGACAGCGACTCGCCGTCGGACGTCGTCGACGCACTGTTCCTCGGCCGGTTCGCGACCGGCGAGCAGCCGTACGCGCAGAGCGTGACGATCGAGCGGGTGAAGGCGGAAGCCACCCTGCTGCCCCCGCGCGCCACCGTGCTCCGCGCGGCGCGCGACACCGACCGCAGCGCCACCCTCGCCGAGGGCGAGGGCTGGACCGTACTGGTCTCCCGCTGGAGCCGGGGTGCCGACGTGACCGTGACGGCGGTCAGCGACGAGCTCGCGCAGAAGGTGCTCGGCGAGGCCACGGAGGGGGCGCGGGACGAGCCCGAACCCCAGCCGGAGAACGTCACGATGGGCTTCTGGTACGTCTCCCCGCGCCGCGGCCCGTACCGCACGACCCGGCAGATCTCCGCGGGCACCTGGGCGGAGGTGCGGCCGAACTACACGGCGCCGGTGGCCACGGCGATGGACCGGCTGATGAAGGTCACCCCGGACGACATCGCGGGCCGGCTGCTCCTGCTCCACGGCCCGCCGGGCACCGGCAAGACCTCGGCGCTGCGCACGCTGGCGCGGTCGTGGCGGGACTGGTGCCAAGTCGACTGCGTACTGGACCCCGAACGGCTGTTCAACGACGTCGGCTACCTCATGGACATCGCCATCGGCGAGGACGAGGGCACGGCCAAGGGCCGGTGGCGGCTGCTGCTGTTGGAGGACTGCGACGAGCTGATCCGCGGCGAGGCCCGGCACACGGCGGGGCAGGCGCTGTCCCGGCTGCTGAACCTGACGGACGGTCTGCTGGGGCAGGGCCGCAACGTCCTGGTCGGCGTCACGACCAACGAGGACCTCGAACGCCTCCACCCGGCCGTGGTCCGCCCGGGGCGGTGCCTGGCCCGCATCGAGGTCGGCCGGCTGACGCACGGGGAGGCGGTCGACTGGCTCGGTACGGACGAGGGCGTCTCCCGCGAGGGCGCCACCCTGGCCGAACTCTTCGCCCTGCGGCGGGGAACGGGCCCCGCCGCCGTACTGCCGGCGCAGCCCTCGTCGGAGGCCGGCCTCTACCTCTGACCCCGCGTGCGGCGGCGGGTCAGGAAGCGCCGTAGCGGGCGCGGAGGGCTTCGGTGGCGGCGGCGAGAGCCTCGGCCTCCGTGAGGCCCAGGCGGTGGGCGCGGTCCGCGAAAGCCTGCGCGGCGGCGGCCGCCTCCCGGGAGGAGCCCTCCGCCGCCGCGACGAACGTCCCGTTGCGGCCCCGCGTCTCGATCACCCCGTCGGACTCCAGCGCCCGGTAGGCCTTCGCGACGGTGTTGGCGGCCAGCCCCAGCTCCTCCGCCAGCCCCCGCACCGTCGGCAGTTTGTAGCCCGCCGGGAGTTCCCCCGACCGGGCCCGGTCGGCGATCTGCGCGCGCAGCTGTTCGTACGGGGCGGCCGAGCCGGCCGAGCCGTCGATCCTGATCCTGAGGTTGGTCGAGGTCACATCGCCGATTGTCCCCCACGCCCGGCGTCCACCGGAAAATTGGCGGGCGTCACGGGCGCTCCGCCCGTAACGTCCGCCCCATGACCATCCACGTCCGTGACATCCGCCCCGACGACGTGCGAGACGCCGAGGCCGTCGTACGGCTCCGCCGCGCGGCCCTGCCCTACCTGATCACCACCGCGGCCGGCGTGGCCCATGAACTGGCGTCCGCCCACCCGGGGAAGCACTGCCGCCTGCTGCTCGCCGAGACCCCGGACGGCCGTCCCGTCGGCACGGCCGAGACCGGCCTCGCGTACGACGGACCGGGCCCGGGGCCGTCGTACGCGAACGTCTACGTCGACCCCGCGCACCAGGGCCTCGGCGCCGGGTCCGCGCTGCTGCGCACGGCCGAGGAGCACCTCGCGGCGCGGGGCGCGGCGGACGTGTACGCCTGGGTGCTGGACGAGCCCGCCCACCGGGGTTTCGCCGAGCGCCGCGGTTACCGCCCCAGCCGCTCCGCGCACTTCCTGCGCCTCGACCTGGCGGCCGGCTCCCTCCCCCCGCTGCCCCGGAAGCTGCCCGCCGGGGTGGAGCTGCGCCCCGGTTCGGCCTTCGCCGCCGACCCCCGCCCGCTGTACGAGGCCGACGTCGAGGCCAGCGCCGACGAGCCGGGCGACGTACCGGCGGACCTGGACGACTACGGGGACTGGCTGGACGGCGTCTGGCGCCAGCCGACCCTGGACCACGAGCTGACGACGGTCGTCCTCGTCGACGGAGCGGTGGCGGCCTTCACCGCCGCGCGGACGGACGGCGCGACCCGCTACTCCTCGGCGATGACCGGCACCCTGCGGGCCTTCCGCGGCCGCGGGCTGGCCAAGCTCGCCAAGACCGACTCGCTGCACCGGGCCAGGGCGGCCGGGTACACCGAGGCCTTCACCGGCAACGACGCCGGGAACGGCCCGATGCTCGCGGTCAACTCCTGGTTCGGGTACGAGATCTGCGCGACCGAGACGCGCCACGCGAAGAAGCTGGGAGCACCTCAGTGAGCACGTCCTGGACCGTGACCCTCACCAAGGCCGGCCGCACCAAGATCAGCTATCCGGCGGCGCAGGTGGCCGACGACGGGGACCGGATCTCGGTGCGCGCCCCCTGGGCGGCCGAGGGGGTGAAGGACTTCGGGTTCGTCCGCTTCGAGCCAGGTGACGTGTTCGTGGAGCACTTCTGGCGGACGCGGTGGTACGCCGTCAAGGAGGTGCGGACCGGGCAGGGCGTCCTCAAGGGCTGGTACTGCGACGTGACGCGCCCGGCCCTGATCCGCGGGGGCGAGATCGTGGTCGAGGACCTGGACCTGGACCTGTGGGTGCCGGCGGACCGGTCGGACGTGCTGCGCCTGGACGAGGACGAGTTCGCGGACAGCGGGCTCACCAGGAGCGACCCGGAGGCGGCGGCCCGGGCCATGCGGGCGCTGGACGCCCTGGAGGAGCAGGCCCGGACCCCGGAGGGCCTGCCGGGGCTCCTCGCCTGACCGCGGCGCGGTCCCCGACCGCCGTTTCCTGAGGGGCTTCTTACCCCTGCCTTAAGCGGATCCTAAGGATCCCTCCCAGCGGCCCGAACCGGGCGGAACCCGTGGTCGGGAGGGCTAGCTTGGCCGGGCCAGGACAGGAAGGGCCGCTGTGCGCCGCCGGGGGGCGGCGCACAGAAGTCCGATTCCGGTTCCTCCTGCGCTCCCCCGCCTCGCGCCCGAAGGAGATCCGCCCATGCCCGCACGCCCTGCCCGCAGCGCCGCCCGTACGACCGCCCGTACCGCCGTCCGTATCGCCGCCGCCGGTCTGGCCCCGCTCGCGGTGGCCGCGTACGCCGCCGTGCCCGCGGCGGCGCACGGTTCGATGACGGACCCGGTCAGCCGGGTGGCGGCGTGCTACGCGGAGGGTCCGGAGGCCCCGAAGTCGGCGGCGTGCAGGGCGGCCGTGGCGGCGGCCGGGCCGCAGGCGTTCTACGACTGGAACGGGGTGAACATCGCCGATGCGGGCGGCCGGAGCAGGTCGCTGATCCCGGACGGGCAGCTGTGCTCGGCGGGCCACGCCAAGTACAAGGGGCTGGACCTGGCGCGGGCGGACTGGCCGGCCACCCCGATGGCGTCCGGAGCGCACACCTTCCGCTACAAGGGGACCGCCCCCCACAGGGGCTCCTTCGAGCTGTACGTGACGAAGGACGGCTACGACCCGTCCAAGCCGCTGAAGTGGTCCGACCTGGAGCCCGCGCCGTTCGCGAAGGCCACCGATCCCGGGATGCAGAACGGCGACTACGTCTTCAGCGGCACGGTGCCGAAGAAGACCGGCCGCCACCTGATCTACAGCGTCTGGCAGCGTTCGGACAGCCCGGAGGCCTTCTACACCTGCTCGGACGTGGTCTTCGGCAAGGACGGCGGCGGCAAGCAAGACCCCGCCCCCGGCACCCGGCCCGGCACCGCCCAGCCCAGCACGCGGCCCAGCGGTTCAGCCGGCACCGGCACCGCCGCCAAGCCGGCCGAGCCGGTCGAGCCGCCCAAGGCGCCGACGGACCGGCAGATCTCCGACGGCGCGGGGAAGTCCACGATCGAGCACCACGGCCACGGCGACAACGACCCGACGACGAACGGCCGGAGCGCCCCGTCCCCGATCGCCGCCTCCCCGGCCGCCGCGGCGCCCGCACCGGCCGGCGGCCCCGGCGGGGGCCTCGCCGAGACCGGTGGCAGCGCCGCGACCCCGGTGATCGCGATCGCCGGGGCCGGGGTGCTGGCCGTCGGTGCGGCCGTGCTGTTCGGTCTGGCCCGCCGTCGGGCGGCCGGGGGCGCCTCCCGGCGGTAGCCGCGAGAGCGCCGGCACGGCCGCCGGCGGGTGCCGGGCGGACCGTCGGCGCCCCGGTCTCAGTCGAAGACCGAGGCGCAGGTGGTCCGTTCGGCGTGGGCGGGGTCGAGGGCGTTGAGCGCCTCGTGCCAGGCGATCCGGTCGGTGAGGCCGATGGTCACGTGCTCCGAGAGGTCCAGTGCGCACAGGTCCTGGAGTACGACGTTGCGTACGTCCGGCCCGTCGAGGAAGGCGCTCCGGTACGGGGTGACCACCTGGTCGTACCGGGTGGCGATGACGGTGTACTTCACACCGGGGACGGTGTCGCCGCCCTCGTTCAGCTTCTGCTGGAAGGCGGAGCCGGCGATCTGGTCGGCGAGCCCGGGGGTGGCGGTGCTGATCAGGTGCTCGGCCCCGGGGAAGTACGGCAGGAGCTGGGTGAGCCCGGACAGGGTGGTGCCGTGGTTGTCGGGGGCGAGACCGACGAGGGCGTTGACCTTGGCGGCGCCGCCGAGGAACTTGAGGTAGTAGCGGGGCATCATGCCGCCCTGGGAGTGGCCGACGAGGTCGGCCTCGGCCGCGCCGGTGGAGGCGAGGACCTTGTCGACGAAGGCGTCGAGCTGGCCGGCGGACTTCTCGATGGGGCCGAGTCCGTTGAAGAAGGGCACGCCGGGCAGCTGGCCGTAGTCGAGGGAGTAGACGCAGTAGCCGCGGTGGACCAGGTAGGGGGCGAAGCCGAGCCAGTTGTCGACGGAGTTCCCGAAGGTGCCGTGGACGAGGACGACGGGGCGGGGATGGGCCGCGGACGGCTTGCAGGACCAGTTGTTCCAGCCGCTGCTGGGGGCGGAAGCGGCCTGGGCCGCGCCGGTGGGGGCGACCAGGGCGGCGGCGGTGAGGGTGAGGACGGCCAGCGGGCGGAGCAGGCGTCTCCAGGGCAGCATCGTGTGACCTCCATGGGGGGACCGCCCAGCGGTGGCGGGGGGCGGGTCAAGGGGAAAGACGTGGGGATTCGTCCCGTGATCCGGATCACAAGGGGGGGCTGCTGTGGCCAAATTACGTTCCAGTAGCGGGACTTGGAAGTTACGTGTCGGTAAAAACTGGTGTGTCGAGCCCTCCTCCAGTACCGCTCAGGAACAATGGGCGCTCCTGACAACGGACTTGAGGTGATCGCGGCCATGCCGAAGACCCCCGGCGCCGGTACCGCCCTGGCCACCCCGCCCGGCCTGGCGGCCGACCCGCTGGTCGCCGCCGTCACGGAGGCCGCCGTACGCGTCCTGGCCCCGGAGGCCGAGCGGACCGCCGTGAGCGGGGTGCCGCACACGCATCTGGACGCGCTCGCCTCCGCCGGCGCGTACGGGCTGGTCGGATACGAACCGGATGCCGCGGCCGGGCCCACGGCCCGTCAGGTGGTCCGGGAGGTGCACGAGGTGCTGGCGGCGGTGGACCCGTCGACCTGGTTCGTGTGGACCCAGCACGTCCCGCTGGCCAAGGCCCTGCACCAGGCGGCCGGTCCGGCGGGGGCCGCCCTGCGCGAGAGCCGGCTGCCGGACCTCGCGCGCGGAAGGGTGCGCGCCACCGCGGGCTTCGCCTTCCTGCGCCATCCGGACCCGCCCGTGACGGCCCGGCGGGTCCCGGGCGGGTGGCGGCTCGACGGACGGATGCCGTGGGTGACGGGGTGGGGCCTGGCCGACACCGTGTTCACCGGCGCCGCCGGCCCGTCCGGCGAGGCGGTGCTCGCCCTGGTCGACCGCACCGACGGCGGTCTGAGCGCCGTCGCGGGAGCCCCGCTGTGGGCGATGGACGGCACCCACACCGCCACCGTCGAGCTGCGCGACGTCCGCGTACCCGACGACCGGGTGGTCGGCCTGCTGCCGAGGGCCGACTGGATCCGGGCCTACGACCTGGAGAACGCCGACGCGCAGCCGGCCGTCTTCGGCCACCTGCGCGCCACCGCCGACTTCCTCCTCCGGTCACCCTCGTACGAGGGGCTGGGCCTGCGCCTCGCCGAGCGCGCCGCCCGGCTGCGCGCCGAGGCCTACGCCCTGCGCGACGAGGTCCCGCGCGGCGAGCGCACCGGGGACCGCCTCACCCTCCGGGCCGCCGTCCTGGACCTGGCCGTACGGGCGGCGGCGACCTGTGTGGCGGTGGCGGGCGGACGGGCGATCCAGTACGGGCACACCGCCGGCCGGCTCTCCCGCGAGGCCCAGTTCCACCTGATCCAGGCCCAGACCACCCCGCTGCGCGCGGAGACGGCCCGGCTGATGCTGGACGGCGTCTGACGGGGCGCGGGACGCGACCGAGGCGGGGCGGACCGTGCCCGGGCCGAAGCGGGCGTTGGCGCGGTCGATGGCGGCCTCCACCGTGAGGCGGGACTCGCGGACCGGGTCCAGCGTGAGCTGGCGGGTCACGCCCTCGGCGCCCGTGAGGTCCTCCGCGCGCAGCACCATGCCGGTCAGCCGGGCCCGTTGCAGGCCGGCCGCGTCCATCAGGCGGTAGGCGAGGGTGCGCAGGTCCTCGTCGTGGGCGGAGGGCTCCGCCAGCCGCCGGGACTTCTCCCACCGGGTGCCGCCCGCGAACTGCAGGGTCAGGGAAAGGGACCGGGCCGCCTGGCGGCGTCCGCGCAGGGTGGCGCCGAGCCGGACCACGAGGCCGAGCAGCGCGGCCCGGGCGTGCGGGCCGTCCAGCTCCTGGCGGGTGAAGCCGGTCCGGACGGCGGCCGAGGAGGGCAGGTCGCGCGGGGTGACCGGGCGCGGGTCGATGCCGCGGGCGCGCTCGGCGGCGAGCCGGCCGGCCCGTTTGCCGAGGATGCGCTCGACGACCCCGGGCGGGACGTGGGTGAGCGCCCCGACGGTGTGCAGCCCGTACCGGCGCAGCACCTCGGCCTGCCGGGGGCCGAGCCCGTGCAGCGCCTCCACCGGGAGGGGGTCCAGGAAGCCGGCCACCGCCTCCTCGGGCACGGCCAGGATCCCGCCCGGTCCCGGGACGCGGGCGGAGGCCATGGCCGCCACCGCCCAGGTGGCGGCGACCCCGATCCGGACGTCCGTGCCCAGCCGGGCCACCGCGCGCAGCCGGATCACCTCCGCGATGCGGGCGGAGTCTGCGCCGAAGTACCGCTGCGCGCCCCGGACCTGGACCAGCGCGGCCCGTGGCGGCAGGGCCTGGACCAGCGGGGAGAACTCGCGCAGCAGCTCCAGCACCTCGCGGTAGCCCTCCCCGGACAGGGCGGGGGCGCAGCGGACGTGGAGGACGCCGGCGGTGGCGCCCGTGCCGGTCATCCCGCGCTCCCCGGGCTGGAGTGCCACAGCTTGCGGCCCGTCGCGGCGCGGTCCCCGGGCGGCTGGAGGTCGGCCCAGGGGTTCATCTCGTAGCCGGTCGGGAGGTGGATGCGGCGGGTGGTTCCCCCAGTGCCCGCGCCGCCCCCCGCGGCCAGGGGTTCGGCGAGCCGGGCGGTGACCGCCTCCAGGCCGCTGCGGCCGCGCAGTTCCACCAGCTCGGCGAGGTCCCACGCGGCGGCGCCGACCACGCTCAGGCTCTGCGGGCCGCGCCGTTGCACGACTCCCCGTACGAGCAGCAGGAAGGAGTGGAAGACGGTGTGCGCGCAAGCCTCCTGGCTGTCGTCGAAGAAGGCCAGGTCGACCAGGCCGGTGCCGTCGTCGAGGGTGGTGAAGATGACGCGGCGGCCGGAGCGGACCGGCGGCGTCTGGGTGGCCGCCTTGGCGCCCGCGACCAGTACGGTCCGCCCGTGCCCGGTGTCCCTCAGCCGGGCGGCCGGGGTCACGCCCAGCTCGGCGAGGAAGGCGTGGTGGTCGCCCATCAGGTGGCGGGAGGTGTCCATGCCGAGGACGCCCAGCTCGGCGCTGAGCCGCTCGGCGTCGGTCAGGTCGGGCAGCCCGACGGAGGCGGTGGACCGGCCGCCGCCGAGGGGCAGTTGGGCCGCGCCGCGGATTCCGCCCCGGGCTCCCGCGGCACGCTGGGCGCCGTGCAGTTCCGTCAGGTGCAGCAGCAGGTCACGGCGGTTGCTGCCGAACGCGTCCAACGCCCCGACCTGCGCCAGCCGTTCGGCGACCGGGCGGCCGGGGTGGGCGCGGTCCCAGAAGTCGCGCAGGGAGGCGTACGGCTGTCCGGCCTCGATCCGGCGGGCCTCGGCCTCGCTGATGCCGTGGACGTCGGCCAGGGCGAGCCGCAGCCCCCATCGCTCCCGCTCCGGCCGGCCTGGGTCATCGGACACCAGTTCGATGCGGTGGGCGACCGCCGAGCGGTTCACGTCCAGTGGCAGCACCGGCACGCCCCGCCGCCGGGCGTCCGCCAGCAGCAGCCGCTTCGGGTACATCCCGGGGTCGTGGGTGAGCAGCCCGGCGTAGAAGGCCGCCGGGTGGTGGGCCTTCAGCCAGGCCGACTGGTAGGTGGGCACGGCGAAGGCCACGGCGTGCGCCTTGCAGAAGCCGTAACTGCCGAAGGCCTCGACGATCTCCCAGGTCCGGGCGATCACCTCGGGCGGGTAGCCCCGCCCGGCGGCCGCCGCCGCGAACCAGGCCTTGATCCGGCCCTGGGAGTCCGGGTCGGAGAGCCCGCGCCGCACCCGGTCGGCCTCGTCCCGCCCGCAGCCGGTCATGACGTGCACGATCTCGATGACCTGCTCGTGGAAGACCACCACCCCGTACGTCTCGCGCAGCGCGTCGGCCAGGTCCGGGTGCGGGAAGCGGACCGGGGCCCGCCCGTGCCGGGCCTCGATGAAGGGCCGCACCATGTCGGCGGCGACCGGGCCGGGCCGGAAGAGGGAGATGTCGACGACCAGGTCGTGGAAGGCGGCCGGCTGGAGCCGGCCCACCAGGTCGCGCTGTCCGGGGGACTCGATCTGGAAGCAGCCCAGCGTCTCGGCGGAGCGGATCAGTTCGTACGTCGGCCCGTCGCCCGGGGGCACCTGCGCGGGGTCGTCGAGGTCGAGGTCGAGGCCCGTCGCCCGCCGCAGCTCCGTGACCGCGTGCGCCATCGCGGACTGCATGCGCACGCCCAGCACGTCGAGTTTGAGCAGCCCGAGGCCCTCCACGTCGTCCTTGTCGAACGGGGACATGGGGAAGCCCTCGCCGCTGGTGGGCACCACCGGGGTACGGGCGAGCAGCGAGGCGTCGGAGAGCAGCACCCCGCACGGGTGCATGGCGATCCCGCGCGGCAGCGCGTCCAGCGCCTCGACGAGGTCCCACAGCCGCCCGTGCTCCTCCTCCCGCACCTCGCGCAGTTCGGGCAGTTCGGCCAGGGCGGCCCGGGCGTCGCGGGCCCGGATGTGCGGGAAGGCCTTGGCGAGCCGGTCGACGGCGGCCGGGTCCATGGACAGGGCGGCGCCGACGTCGCGGATGGCGTGGCGGACCCGGTAGGTCTCGGGCATGGCGACGGTGGCGACGCGCTCGGCGCCGAAGCGGCCGATGATCCGGCGGTAGACCTCCAGCCGGCGGGCGGACTCCACGTCGATGTCGATGTCGGGCAGCACCCGCCGGCGCTTGGACAGGAAGCGCTCCATCAGCAGCCCGTGCTCGACGGGGTCGGCGTGCGCGATGCCGAGGAGGTGGTTGACGAGGGAACCCGCGCCGGAGCCGCGGGCGGCCACCCGGATGCCCATGTCGCGCACGTCGTCCACGACCTGGGCGACCGTCAGGAAGTACGAGGCGTAGCCGTGGTGGGCGATGATGTCGAGCTCCTCCTCCATCCGGTCCCAGTACTCCCGCCGGCCGGCGTAGCCGCGCAGCACCATGCCGGCCGAGGCGCGGGAGGCGAGCACCCGCTGGGCGGTGCGGTGGGCGGCGCCGACGAGGCGGGCCTCGGGGAAGTGCACGGAGCCGATGCCGAGGTCGTCCTCGGGGTCCACGGAGCAGGACTCGGCGGTCTCCCGGGTCCGGGCGAGCAGCCGGCGGGCGTCGGCGGGGCGCAGCCCGGCCGCCTCGGCGATCCGTTCGGCGGTCACGGCCATGGCGGCGGGGTCCTTGAGCCACCGCTCGCCGCTGTCGAGGGTGGTGCGGGGGCCGAGGGGGACGAGCCGGCGGGCCGCGTCGAGGACGTCCGCGACGGGGCCCTGGCCCGGGTCGGCGTACCGGACGGCGTTGGTCAGTACGGCCGTGACGCCCTGCTCGGCGGCGAAGCCGACGGTACGGGCGGCCAGGCGCAGCGAGCCGGGGCCGGTGCCGGTGCGGCCGTGGTGGACGGCCTCCAGGCGCAGGGCGTCGCCGTAGACCTCCCGCCACGGCGCGAGCAGCCGCGCGGCCCGGTCGGGGCGTCCGGCGGCGAGCGCCCGGCCCACCTCGGAGCCGGGTCCGAGCAGTGCGAACACCCCGTCGCCGCGCAGGGCCTCCCAGGGCAGGAGGGGCTGCGCCCGGCCGGCCGGGGCGGGCAGGGCCAGGCCGGAGGCGCCCGCGGCGGCGTCCGGGCCGGCGAGCCCGCCCGCCCCGGAGACGGCGGCGTCCGCGCCGGAACCGGGGCCCGGGCCGACGCCGCCGGCCCCCTCCTCCCGCCCGATCGGGGCGGCGGCATGGGCGGCGGTGACCATCCGGCACAGCTCCGCCCATCCGGCGGCCCCGTCCCGGGCCAGGAAGACCGCGCGCGGGGCGGACTCGTCCACGAAGGCCCCGCCCCTGACGGGCGTACGCCTGCGGTACGAGACCTCCCCGGCGGCACCGGCCGACGGCCCACCAGGCGCCCCCGCGGGGGACACGGCCAGGTCCACCCCGAACAGCGGGCGGATCCCGGCCCCGGCGGCCGCCTTCGCGAACCGCACCGCGCCCGCGAGGGTGTCGCGGTCGGTGAGGGCGAGGGCGTCCATGCCGCGCTCGACGGCGCGTTCCGCCAACCGCTCCGGGTGCGAAGCTCCGTACCGCATGGAGAACCCCGAAACGGTGTGCAGATGCGTGAACCCGGGCACCCGCGGCCTCCTGCTTCGCTCGACCTTCGACCTCCCCCTTCTCCACCATAGAGCAATTCGAATATCCGTGCGAAACAGTTGTTCGATCATCCATTCGGGCCGCCCCTGCTGCGCGGGACCCCGCGCGCGCCCAGCGTGGGAGCCATGACCCAGCCCGCCAAGAGCAGCCCCGAAGGACCGTCCGCCGGTTTCCTCGCCGAGATCAAGGACGCCGTGAGCGTCCGGGCAGCCCTGCTGGTCGTGGGGGTGCTGGCCCTCCAGCTGGCCTTCATCACCTCGTACATCGGGGCCTTCCACCACCCGCGGCCCAGCCGGATCCCGATCGCGGTGGCCGCCCCCGCCGGACCGGTCGCCGAGCAGACCGCGAAGCGGCTCGACGCCCTGCCCGGCGGGCCGCTCGACCCCCGCGCCGTCAAGGACGAGGCGACGGCGCTCGCCCAGATCCGCAACCGGGACGTGGACGGCGCGCTGGTCGTCGACCCGTCCGGCACCACCGACCGGCTGCTGGTCGCGAGCGGCTCCGGGGCCTCGCTCTCCCAGGCCCTGGAGGAGATCGTCGGCCGGGCCGAGAAGGCCCGGGGCCGCACCCTCCGGGTCGTCGACGTGGCCCCCGCCGACCGGGGCGACAGCCGCGGCCTGAGCTCCTTCTACCTCGTCGTCGGCTGGTGCGTGGGCGGCTACCTGTGCGCCGCGATCCTCGCGATCAGCGCCGGCGCCCGGCCCGCCAACCTCCACCGCGCGGTCATCCGGCTCGGGGCGCTGCTCCTGTACTCGGTCACCGCCGGGCTGCTCGGCGCCGTGATCGCGGGCCCGGTGCTGGGCGCCCTGCCCGGCTCGGTCCCGGCCCTGTGGGGACTGGGCACCCTGGTCGTCCTCGCGGTCGGCGCGCTCACCCTGGCCTTCCAGGGAGTGGCGGGCGTGGTCGGCATCGGCCTGGCCATCCTGGTGGTCGTGGTCCTCGGCAACCCGAGCGCGGGCGGCGCCTACCCGTATCCGCTGCTGCCGCCGTTCTGGCGGGACATCGGCCCGGCCCTGCCGCCGGGCGCCGGTACGTACGCCGCGCGCTCCATCGCGTACTTCAAGGGCAACGGCGCGGCCGCCCCCATGCTGGTGCTGGCCGCGTGGGCGGTGGCCGGCTCCGTGATCACCATGGCCTGCGCGGTCACGCGCCGCGGCCGCCCGGGAGCGGCGGTGGGCAGCGGCCTCTCCGACGACGCCCCGTCCGTCCCCCGCTTCGCCGGCGGGGCGGCGGAGCCCGCCGAGCGCCCCCGGCCGTGACCGCCTCGCCCTCACCGCTGACGCCGCCGCGAGCCCTCCCCGGCGGCTCGCACGGGAATTCCCCTCCGAGTGCGCCCTACCGCACTCCCCCACCGGGGAGCACAATCGGCCTGACCACCCGCGTCGGACGTGAGGGAGGGAGCGCGTGCGCAAAGTGGTGCGCACCGCGGACGGCCGCGCCCTGATGGCGGAACGCTGGGGCGACCCGGACGGCAAGCCCGTCCTCCTGCTCCACGGGATGCCCGGCAGCAGGCTCGGCCCGGCGCCCCGCGGCATGGTGCTCTACCAGCGGCGGATGCAGCTCATCGCCTACGACCGGCCCGGCTACGGCGGCTCCGAACGGCACCCGGGCCGCAGCGTCGCCGACGTGGCCGAGGACGTGGCCGCCATCGCCGACGCCTTCGGGCTGGACACCTTCGCGGTGGCCGGCCGTTCGGGCGGCGCTCCCGGCGCCCTGGCCTGCGCCGCCCTGCTGCCGGACCGCGTCACGCGGACCGCCGCCCTGGTCCCGATCGCCCCCAGGGACGCGGAGGACCTGGACTGGTTCGCCGGGATGGCCGCCTCGAACGTACGCGAGTACACCACCGCCACCGACGACCCCGAGGAGCTGGCGGCCCGGCTGATCCCGCGCGCCGCCGGTATCGCCAGGGACCCCGGCCGGCTCCTGGACGAACTGCGCCGGGAGCTGACCGCCAGCGACCGCGTGATCGTCTCGGACGCCGGCCTGCGGTCGATGCTGCTGCGCAACTACCGGGAAGGAGTGCGCACTTCGGCGTACGGCTGGATCGACGACATCCTCGCCTTCAGCAGCCCCTGGGGCTTCGACCCTGCCGGCATCCGCTGCCCCGTACTGCTCTGGCACGGGGAGCTCGACGTCTTCTCCCCCGTGGGCCACTCCCGCTGGCTGGCCCGCCGCATCCCCGGCGCCACCACCGCCATCGACCCCTCCGCCGCCCACTTCGCGGCCCTGCGCGCGCTGCCCGGCGTACTCAACTGGCTGCTGCGCGAGCCCCTGGGAGAACAGCAGCCCGCCTAGGCCGTCTCTTCCGGATCTTGCTCCCCCAGCTACCGCTGGGAGGTGCCCCCAGACCCGCGACGCCTGGCAAGACCCGAAAGAGACGACCTAAGCCGTCCCGCCCGGGGGACCGGCTTGCGGCTTGCGGCAAACGGCCGAATGCGGTCCTCGATAAATGCACCACCCTTTCTATAGAACGCTTGGCCAGGCGTCATGCCTCGGTTGCCAATGGGGTATGGGCGAGTAAAGTCCACGCTTGACGCCCGGCAACGCGCCGGTGTCTTTCCGCCCATTTTAGATGGCCTCCCCGAGGACGGTGTCGTGAACACTTCCGCAACCCCCCCGACCAGCGCGGTCAAGGACCGTCGCGTCCCGCTCGCGAAGATCGACGTCCGCGCCGCTTCCGCCGCCGCGGCGCTCGAGCGGGTGCTTCCCTCGGAATCCGGTCGTCGCGTTCAGGCACCGATCTTCAACTCCGCGCTCTGACCACGAGTTGAGCTCTAGACTGGTGGAATGACCCGCACGATCGCTTTCCGCGAGATCGTCCTGAAGGTTCACAGCAGATGCGATCTCGCTTGTGATCATTGCTATGTCTACGAAAACGCAGATCAGAGCTGGCAAGCCCGGCCGAAAGTGATCTCCCCCGGGGTCGTTTCCCAGACCGCGTCGCGGCTCGCCGAACATGCCCGTGACCATGCACTCCCCTCCGTCACGGTGATCTTCCACGGGGGGGAACCCCTCCTGGCCGGCCCGGACCGACTGCGCCTCGTGTGCGAGGAGTTCACCCACGCGCTCGCCGGCACCGCCGACCTCGATCTGCGGATCCACACCAACGGGCTCCAGCTCAGCCGCCGCTACCTGGACCTCTTCGCCGAGTACGGCGTCCGCGTCGGCGTCTCCCTCGACGGGGACCGCGCGGCCAACGACCGCCACCGCCGCTTCGCCGACGGCCGCTCCAGCCACCCGCTGGTACTGGCCGCCCTGGCACTGCTGCGTTCGGCGCCCTACCGGCACCTCTACCAGGGCCTGTTGTGCACCGTGGACGTGGCCAACGACCCCGTCGCCGTGCTGGACGCGCTGGTCGCGCTGGAGCCGCCCCGGGTGGACTTCCTGCTCCCCCACGCGACCTGGGAGACCCCGCCGGAGCGGCCCGGCGGCGCGCCGGACGCGTACGCGCGCTGGCTGCTGCGGGCCTTCGACCGCTGGGAGCGGCTGGAACGGCCGGTGCCCGTACGGCTCTTCGAGTCCCTGCTGTCCACGCTGCGCGGCGGGCCCAGCCTGACGGAATCCCTGGGGCTGGCCCCCGCCGACCTCGTCGTGGTGGAGACCGACGGGACGCTGGAGCAGGCAGACTCCCTCAAGAGCGCCTTCGACGGGGCCGCGGCCACCGGGTTCAACGTCTTCGACCACACCTTCGACGAGGTCGCCGCGCACCCCGGGGTCCGGGCCCGGCAGCTGGGGCTGGCGGGTGTCAGCGGCACGTGCCGCCGCTGCCCTGTCGTACGTTCGTGCGGAGGCGGCCTCTACACGCACCGCTACCGCGAGGCCAACGGCTTCGACAACCCCTCCGTCTACTGCTCCGACCTGCGCGAGCTGGTGGACGGGGTCGAGGGACGCACCGCCGCCCGCGAAACCGCCCCCGAGCTGGCCGACCCGGCCGAACTGGCCCGGTCGCAGGAGGAGCTGACCCGGGTCCTGCTGGCCCGGCTGCACCGCGACCTCGCGGGGGATCCCGGCTGGGCGCGCGCCTGGGAGCTGCTGGCCGGGGTGGAGGGCGCCGGGGAGGCGGGCGCGGGGGCACTGGACGCCGTACTGGGCCACCCCTTCACCCGGACCTGGGTGCTGGAGGCCCTGGACGCGGTGCGGGAGGGACGCCCGGACGGCCCGGGCGCGGCCCGCAGGCTCGCCGCGCTGACGGCCGCCGCCGTGCTGCGGGGCGGGCTGGAGCTGCCGGCCGAGGTGTCCTACCGCGACGGGGAGGTGTACCTGCCGACGCTGGGGCTGCTGCGGCTCGGGGAGCCCGGCACCCGGGGGCGGGCCGTGCTGCACAGCACCGGCGAGGGGTACGCCGTCGTCCGGGCCGGGCGCACCGAGCACCGCTTCGGCCCGGCGGCGGGGGACGCGCGCTGGCTGCCCGTACGGTCCTGGTCGCCCCGCTCCGGAGGGCCGGCGGTGGCGCTGGAGGACCTGGACCCGTACCGCAACTGCTTCGCCCGCCCGGCCCGGCTGCGGCTCGGCGCCGGGGAGGCCGACGAGTGGCGGGGCCGCCTCGACGCGGCCCTGGCACTGCTGCACCGCACCGTCCCCGGGTTCGCGCGGGCGGCCGCCGCCGGGCTGGGCACCCTGACGCCGCTCGCCGGCGGCCCGCGGGCCGGGGGCTGGGGCGAGGCCGGGCGGCACGGGCCGGGCGCGCTCGGGGTGCCGTACGCCGCCGGAGTCAGGGAGACCGCGCTGGCCCTGCTGACCGGCCGGAGACGGGCGCGGCTGCGCGAGCTGACCGAGGTGGCGGACCTGTACGCGCTGGACGGCGCCTGGCAGCACCCCTCGCCCTGGCGGACCCGCCCGGTGCCGGTGTCGCGGCTGCTGGCCGATGTGTACGAGCGGGTCGCGGTGGAGGCGTACCGCCGGGCCACGGGCACGCAGGAGCCGGGCGGCACGGACCGGATCCACCGGGCGCTGGACCGGCTGGCGGAGGCGGCGGAGCTGACGGTGACGGGCAAGCGGCTGGTGGAGGAGCTCCGCTGGGAGCTGAAGGCGGTCGACGCATGACCACCCCGGCCGGCCCGACCACCCCGGCAGCCCCCGCCGCCCCACCCGACACGCCCGCCCCACCCGACCCGACACCCCCTCCCGCCCCCCACCGGCTGGCCGCCCAGCTGCGGCTGCTCGGCGTGCGCCCCGGGCAGCGCCTGCTGGTGCACGCCGCCCTCGGCGGCACCGGGCTGTGCGCCGAGGCCCTGCGCGACGCCCTGCTCGCGGCCCTCGGCCCCCGCGGCACGCTGCTCGTCCCCGCCTTCACCGCGGAGAACTCCCTCACCTCCACCGCCCACCTGGCCCGTATCGCCGGCCTCGACGAGGCGGAGGTGGCGGCCTTCCGGGCGCGGATGCCGCCCTTCGACCCGGAGCTCACCCCGAGCCAGAGCGTGGGCGCCTTCGCCGAGGTGGTCCGCACCACCCCCGGCGCCGCCCGCAGCGGCCACCCTCAGACGTCCTTCGCCGCGCTCGGCGCGGACGCGCACCGGCTGTGCGCCGGCCACCGCACCGAAAGCCACCTGGGCGAGGAGTCCCCCCTGGGAAAGCTGTGCCGGGAGGGAGGACGGGTACTCATGATCAATGTGGGATTTTCGGCCTGTACGGCTTTCCATCTCGCGGAGTACCGAATTCCGAAACCCCCCTTGCGCATGTACGACTGCGTGGTGAAGGTGAACCATCCGGAAGGGCGGCGGGGGCTCCCCCGGGGAGGGGAGTGGACGACGTACGAGGACGTCGCGCTGGACGACGGAGATTTCGAGGAGATCGGCCGGGCGTTTCCGGATTCACTGGTGCGCAGGGGGCGGGTGGGAGGGACATCCGCCGTGTCCTTCTCGATTCCGCATGCCGTGGACCACGCTCAGGCCTGGATGACCGGAAACAGACGCTGATTGACTGAACGATGAGGGGATGTGGCGAAGCAGCTCCGGAATGATGTTTCTTCGCTCGCAGCTTCGGGACGGGGGTCGTGTGCCCGCATCAGTGCAGCCGTATTTTTTTCTCAGTTATGCGCATACACCGAGGTTCGGGCCGGGAGGACCCGATCCCGACATGTGGGTGGAGCGTCTCTTCCGTGACCTGTGCGGTCACATCATGGCGCTCACGGACCTGCCCGCCGGATCGGAGGCGGGCTTCATGGACCGGGAGATACGCAGCGGCGAGGGCTGGTCGGAGCGGCTCGGGGCGGCGCTCGCCACCTGCCGGGTCTTCGTCCCCCTGTTCTCGCCGCGCTATTTCGCCAGCGAGATGTGCGGGAAGGAGTGGTTCGCCTTCGCCCAGCGCACCATCCAGCACGGGGCGGTCAGCAACCAGCCGGCCGCCGAGGCCATCGTCCCGGCCCTGTGGGTACCGGTGCCGCCCTCCCAACTGCCCGGCCCGGCCGAGCGGTTGCAGTTCAACCACAACACCTTCGGCGAGCGCTACGTCACCGACGGACTGTACGGGCTGATCAAATTGCGCGGGTACGCCGACCAGTACGAGCAGGCCGTGTACGAACTGGCCCGGCGGATCGTCCGGGTCGCGGAGACCGTGCGCCTGCATCCGGTGCGCTCCCTGGACTACCGGGTGGTGCCCAGCGCCTTCGGGCACGGCGGCGGCCAGGGCGGCGGCCCCGGCTCCGGCCCCGCCCGCACCCTCCACGTGACCGTGGCCGCCGCCTCCCGGCACGACCTGCCGGACGGCCGCAGCCCCGACTACTACGGGGAGAGCGCGACGGACTGGAACCCGTACCACCCGGCTTCCCAGCGGCCCGTCGCCTACGTGGCGGAGGACCTGGTCAGGAACCTCAACTACCAGACCACGATGTCCTCCTTCGACGACGAGGCGGGGCACTTCGACAGCAAGCAGCCGCCGACCCGCCCCGAGATCCTGATCGTCGACCGGTGGGCGGTGGAGGACGAGCAGCGCCGCCGGCGGCTGGCCGCGTTCGACCAGGAGCACCGCCCGTGGATCAACGTGGTCGTGCCGTGGAACCGGTACGACCACCAGAGCCGGGTCAGGGAGGCCGAGCTGGCGCACCGGCTGGAGGAGACCCTCCCGGTCAAGATGAGCCAGGGCCGGGCCGCCTGCCGGGCGGCGGCCAACGGCGTGGCCAGCCTGGAGACGCTCGGGCAGATCCTTCCCCAGGTGGTCGAGGCGGCCGCCCAGCAGTACCTCAGACACGCCCAGGTGTACCTGCCGGCGGGGAACGCCTCCACCGAACGGCCGCGGCTGCTGGGACCGATGGGAATGGGCGGGCCACCGGCGTCACCACCGCCGGCCCCCTTCCCCTCCGCCCGGCGGTACGACGGCACGGACGACCGGACCGGCCGCACCGGCGAGCACGGCGAGCACGGCGAAGACACCGACACAGACCCGGGGGGACGCGGATGACGGCCAGTCGTGACAGCCGAGACGGACGCATCGTCACCTTCTACTCGTACAAGGGCGGTACGGGCCGCACGATGGCCCTGGCCAACACCGCCTGGATCCTCGCGGCCAACGGCAAGCGGGTCCTCGCCGTGGACTGGGACCTGGAGGCGCCGGGCCTGCACCGCTTCTTCCACCCCTTCCTCGACCCCTCCACCCTGGGGGCGACCACCGGGGTCATCGACCTGATCAGCGAGTACGCCTGGGCCGCCACCAGCCCCGTGCAGCGCGCCGCCGACTGGCACGAGGACTACGCACGGATCCAGCCGCACGCCGTCTCCCTCACACCGGAGAACCACGGCTGGGAGTTCCCGGACGGCGGCACCCTGGACTTCGTCTCGGCGGGCCGGCAGAACCGCGAGTACTCCGCGACCGTGTCCGCCTTCGACTGGGACAACTTCTACGACCGGCTCGGCGGCGGCCTCTTCTTCGACGCCCTGCGGGCCGACATGAAGGCGAACTACGACTACGTCCTGATCGACAGCCGCACCGGCCTGTCCGACATCGCCGACATCTGCACCGTCCACCTCCCCGACGTCCTGGTCGACTGCTTCACCCTGTCCGACCAGTCCATCGACGGGGCGGCCTCGGTGGCCCGGCAGATCGACGAGCGGTTCAACGACCGCGGGATCACGATCTACCCGGTGCCCATGCGCATCGACGAGGGCGAGAAGGAGAAGGCCGACGCGGGCCGCGCCCTGGCCCGGCTCAAGTTCGACCGCTTCCCCAACGGGCTCGCCGGCGACGAGCTGACCTCGTACTGGGGCGCGGTGGAGATCCCGTACCGCCCCTACTACGCCTACGAGGAGACCCTGGCCACCTTCGGCGACGAGGCCGGGCTCACCAACTCCCTCCTCTCCGCCTTCGAACGGCTCACCACGGTGATCACCGGCGGGGAGATCACCTCCATGCCGGCCATCGGCGAGGAGGTGCGGCTGCGGATCCGGGACGCCTTCACCCGGCGCCGCCCAGCGCTGCCCGCCGACCTCTTCCTCTCCTACGTCGCCGAGAACCGGATGTGGGCCGACTGGATCGAGTCGGTGCTCACCCGCTCCGGGTTCCGGGTCGTCCCCAAGGACGTCTCCGCCGAGCGCGCTCCCGACGCCTCCCCCGGCGACACCCCGGGCGGGTCGGGGCTCAGCGTGGACACCGCCGGCCGGACCGTGGTGCTGCTCTCCAGCGCCTACCTCAAGTCCGCGCGGGCCGTGGACGTGTGGAACCGGGCCGCCGCCGAGGACCCGACCGGGGGCCGTCGCCACCTGGTGCCGCTGCGGGTGGGCGACGTACGCCTGGCCACGCCCTACATCGACCGCAACCCGGTGGACCTGTTCCGGCTCGACGAGGTCCACGCGACCGCCGCCCTGCTGCGCGCGGTGGAACGGCCCACGGCGCTGCCGGACACCGTGGCCGGGGCCTCCCGGCCCGGCCCCCGCTTCCCGGGCACGGTCCCGAAGATCTGGAACGCGCCGCCCCGCAACCCCGGCTTCACCGGCCGGTCCATCGTGCTGGAGCGGATGCGCGACCAGCTCGGCGGCGGCATGGCCGTGGTGCTGCCGCAGCCGCAGACCCTGTACGGGCTCGGCGGTGTGGGCAAGACCCAGGTGGCGCTGGAGTACGTGCACCGGTTCATGGCCGACTACGACCTGGTCTGGTGGATCTCCGCGGAGCAGACGGACGGCGTGGTCGCGGCCCTCGCGGAGCTGGCCGTACGGCTGGGCGCGCAGACCGGCGAGGACATGTCGGCCGCCTCCCAGGAGGCGATCGACCTGCTGCGGCGCGGGGTGCCCTCCTCGCGCTGGCTGCTGGTCTTCGACAACGCCGACGACCCGGAGACGCTCAAGCGGTTCTTCCCGCCGGGCGGACCGGGGCACGTCCTGGTGACCTCGCGGAACCAGTCGTGGTCCCAGTACGGGGACGCGCTGCCGGTGGACGTGTTCCTGCGCGAGGAGTCCATCGAGCACCTCCAGCGGCGGGCGCCCGGGCTGGGCGCGGAGGACGCCGAGCAGGTGGCCGTGGCCGTGGGCGACCTGCCGCTGGCCGTCGAGCAGGCGGGCGCCTGGATCGCGGAGACCGCGACGCCGGTGTCCGCGTACCTCGAGCAGCTCGCCGAGCAGACCGCGCGGGTGCTGGGCCTGAACCAGCCGGCCGGGTACCCGCAGCCGGTGGCGGCGACGTGGAACGTGTCGATCGAACGGCTCCAGTCCCGCTCACCCGCCGCCGTGCGGCTGCTCCAGCTGTGCGCCTTCTTCGCGCCGGAGCCGATATCGGCGAACCTCCTCTACAGCAAGGAGATGATCGACGCGCTCAAGCCGTACGACGCCTCCCTCCAGGAGAAGCTGGTGCTGGGCCGGGTGATCCGGGAGATCGGCCGGTTCGCGATGGCCAAGGTCGACCAGGTCGGCAACAGCATCCAGGTGCACCGGCTGGTCCAGGCCGTGATCCGGGCGCAGCTGTCGGAGGAGGAGCAGCGCGAGGCGCGGCACGCGGTGCACCGGATCCTGGCGGGCGCGCGCCCGGACGACGACGAGCCGATAGACAACCCGGAGACCTGGCCGAGGTTCAACACGATCTGGCCGCACCTGAACCCGTCCGAGGCCCGGTTCTGCACGGAGCCGGAGACCCGCCGGCTGCTGATCGACCGGGTGCGCTACCTGTGGAAGCGCGGTGACTTCAAGGCGGCGTACGCGCTGGGCGAGGAACTGCGCGAGGTCTGGCGGGAGATGCTGGGCAGCGACGACCTCCAGTACCTGTACCTGCGGTTCCACCTCTCGAACATCCTGCGTTCGCAGGGCCGGTTCGTGGAGGCGAAGGAGCTGGACGAGGTGACGCTGGACCGGCAGCGGGCCGCGCTGGGCCCCTCGCACCCGCACACGTACATGACCACCAGCGGTCTGGCGATGGACCTGGGCGCGCTCGGCCGGTACGGGGAGGCGATGGAGCTGGCGACAGCGGCCCACGAGGGCTTCGGGCAGATCTTCCACGAGGCGCACCCGCGCACCCTGGCCGCGGCGAACAACCTGGCGCTGAACCTGCGGATGGTGGGGCAGTACGCGCGGGCCCGGGAGATCGACCAAGAGGTCTTCGACCGGCGCACCGAGGTGCTGGGCCCGGACCACCCGTACACCCTGTCCTCGGCGCAGAACCTGGCCCGGGACCTGCGCGAGGTGGGCCGGTACGACGATTCGGTGCAGCTGCTGAGCCGGACGTACGAGATCTACAAGCGGCAGCTGGGCCGGGCCTTCCCGGGCACGCTGTCGGCGGCGAAGAACCTGGCCGTGTCGCTGCGGCGGGCCGGGGAGCTGGAGAACGCGCTGCGGCTGACGACGGCGACCCGCAACCGGTACCGGGCCAAGTACACCTCGGTCAATCCCGACCTGCTGGCCTGTGAGCTGAACCTGGCGTCGGACCTGTTCGCGACGGGTGACGCGGGCGCGGCGCGGGACCTGGCGCAGGAGGTCGTGGACGAGTACATGAAGGTGCCGGGCGAGAAGCACCCGTACACCCTGGCGGCGGTCAACAACCTGGCGGTCTTCCACTGGGGGACGGGTGCGGCGGAGACGGCGGAGCCGATGCTGCGGCAGGCGATCCGCAGCATGCGCGAGGTGCTGGGCGACGACCATCCGCACACGGTCTTCGCGCACCTGAACCTGGCGAACGTCCGGGCGGACCTGGGGGACCCCGAGGGGGCGCTGGAGCTGGAACGGGCAGCGGTGGTGCGGTTGCGCGGGGCGCTGGGGGCGCACCATCCGGAGACCCTGGCGAGCGCGTCGAACATGGCGGTCAGCCTGGACATGATGGGCCGCAAGAAGGAGGCGGCGCGGGTGCGGGCGGAGACGGTGTCCGAGCTGACGCGGCTGCTCGGGGAGGACCACGGTCTGACCCGGTACGCCCGTGACGAGCGGCGGGTCCACCGGGACCTGGAGCCGCTCGCGGTGTGATCCGACGGCGGACGGCGGGCCCCGTGGCCGCGGGGTTCCCGCCGTCCGCCACCCGAGAGTTGGGGGGCGCTGTGCCCGACAGCATGACCTTTCGCAACGAGGACCTGCCGGTCCTCTTCCACCACACCGACCAGGCGGCGGTCTCCCGGCAGCGGGAGTCCACGCTGGCCACGCGCGCGCAGCTGCTGCTGCTGGTCGCGGCGGCGGGGGCCGCGGCCCTGCCGGCCGGGCCGGCGGCGGGCGGGCTGCACGTGTTCGCGGCGGTGAGCGCGCTCGCGTACGCCGGGGTGCTGGCCGTGGGCGTACGGGCGGCCGGGCGCCGGGCCCGTCCGCAGTGGCAGCTCAACCGCAGCGCGGCCGAGTTCATCAAGTCCCTGGCGTGGCGCTACGCCGTGCACGGGGCGCCCTTCGGGTCGGAGGTCGCCGGGCCGGAGGGGGTGTACCGGGCGCGGCTGGAGAAGGGGCTGGACGAGCTGCGCAAGATGGGCTGGCAGGATCCGCGGGCGGCGGGCCTGGTGCCGGAGGGAGGGGAGATCACGGGGGCGATGCAGCGGCTGCGCGGGCTGGACTACCAGGTGCGCAGGGAGACGTACGTCCGGGACCGGCTGATCGAGCAGCGCGACTGGTACCGGCGCCGGACGGAGGGGTCGCGGCGGACGACCGTGCTGTGGTCGTGGACGATCGTGCTGCTGACGTGCCTGGCGCTGCTGCTGGCGCTGCTGGGTGTCTTCGGCTCGGGTCCGGGAGCGGGTGCGGCGGGGCTGCTGAGCGCGGCCGCGGCGGCGGGGATCGCCTGGAACGAGGTGCGCCGCCACCATCCGCTGATCGAGGCGCACACCCTGATCGAGCAGGACCTGTCGGCGATGATGGTGGTGATGCAGACGACCGTCACGGAGTCCCAGTGGCCGTCCGCCGTCTACGAGACGGAGCGGTACGTGTCCCCGCAGCACACCGACTGGCTGGCCCGGCACAGCAGTTGAGCCGGGCGGAGGGGGCGTGGTTCAGTCGCGGGTCACGCCCTCGCGCCAGATGACGGTGACGGGTTTGCCGAGGGCCCGGGCGTAGGCGACGATCTCGCCGGTGCCGCCGTGGCCGCGTGCGGGGAGGCCGTCCCAGACGGCGACGAGCCGGTCGCAGCGGTCGGCGATGTAGGTGCCGGCGGCGTAGTAGGCCTCGTCGGTGGAGCGGGCGAAGGCCATGCGGACCTCCTGGGCGGCGCGGCGCCTGAGCCGCCGGTAGCGGGCGAGGGCGTCGGGGTCCTCGAAGGTGCCCTCGTAGTCCCCGCTGGGGATGACCACGGTGAGGTCGGCGCCGTGTTCCAGGGCGATGCCGGCGAAGAGCTGGTCGGCTCCGTCGGCGAGACTGGAGAAGGCCTCCAGGGGGCCCCGGTGGCCCGCGAGGACGGCCCGCAGGCCTTCCTCCACGTGGCCGAGCACCTCGTCGGGAATCGACCGGTGGCCGGTCACGCCGATGCGCTTCATAGGAGCTCCTCCCCCGGGACGCCCTGGACATCCTCCCAGAAGGAGGGAGGACGTCCAGGGTGCCTGTGCCGGGGGCCGGCGGGTCAGTAGACGCTGACGCCGTAGGCGTTCAGGGCTTCGACGACGGGCTGGAAGTAGGTGGTGCCGCCCGAGGAGCAGTTGCCGCTGCCGCCGGAGGTGAGGCCGACGGCACGGCTGCCGGAGTACAGGGGGCCGCCGCTGTCGCCGGGTTCGGCGCAGACATTGGTCTTGATCATGCCGTAGACGATGTCGCCGCCGCCGTAGTTCACGGTGGCGTTGAGGCCGGTCACGGAGCCGCTGTGGGTGCCGGTGGTGGAGCCGCGCCGGGTGACGGACATGCCGGTGCTGGCGTTGACGGCGCTGGTGATGTCCTGGCCGCCGACGGTGCCGGGCGGGACCGGGCTGTTGCTGGCGTACTTGATCAGCCCGTAGTCGTTGGTCGGGAAGCTGCTGCCCGCGGTGGAGCCGAGGACGGTGGTGCGGGCGGAGTTGGCCCACCAGGTGCCCGCGCCCTCGGTGCAGTGGCCGGCGGTCAGGGCGTAGTAGTTGGTTCCGCTGCGGACGTTGAAGCCGAGCGAGCAGCGCCAGCTGTTGGCGTAGATGGCGTCGCCGCCGGAGAGCAGCTTGGTCAGTTTGCCGGGGGTGCGTTCGATGCGCAGGGCGGCGGCGTCCGGGCCGGCCTCGCGGCGGATTCTGGCGATGTCGGCGCTGGTGACGGTGGAGTCGGCGGTGACCACGAGGGTGCCGGTGGCGGGGTCGGCGTGCCAGGCGGTGCCGGCGACGTCGGCGCGCAGGACGGAGGCCCCTGCGGCGGCGAGCCGGTCGGCGCTGAAGCCGGTGCCGTTGTCGTCGGCGCTGGCGGCGGTGGGGGCGGCGAGGGCCGCCGTGGCGGCCAGGCCGGCGGCCAGGGCGAGCAGCCGCAGTCGGGTGGTGCTGTTGGTCCTCACTTCACGTCCTCCCGGGTGGGGATCGGGGGCCCGGCTCGGATGGTGGGGGTGCCGGAGCCCGTGAGCGGCGGTGGGGGGACACTGCGGGGGCACGGCCGGGAAGCCGCACTCTCGACGTGGCCCTGACAAGTCCGCCGGGTGACGCTGAACGGGAGTGTGCGGGCGTCAGTATCCGGCGGCAAGGGCGCCTTTCAGCCGTCGCTCCCCGGCGGCCACCTCGAAGGGCAGGGTGTTGCCGGGGGGCGGGAACGGGCAGATGAAGTGGTCGGCGAAGGCGCAGGGCGGGAGCTGGGCCCGGTTGAGGTCCACGGTGACGGATCCGTCCGGGCCGGGGGTGCCGGGGTGCAGGAAGCGGAAGCGGTAGCTGGAAGTGCCGCTGGTGGCATCGCCGAAGACGGCCCAGAGGCTGCCGTCCTGCGCGTCCACGGCCACCTGGAGGGTGTGCGCGACGCCGTCGCGGGTGAAGCCCAGCTCGCCGCCGAGGCCGAGCCCGCGGGCGCGTCCGTCGACGTTGCCGACCTGGACCGTCCGCGGCCCGGGGTACGGGCGGAAGCGTCCCGGCAGCACGAAGGCGGGGTCGTACGGGGTGGCCTCGATGCCTGCGAAGGCGCGCCGGGCCGCCGCCTCCGGGTCGTAGACGCGCACCGCCCACTGCCCCTCGCGCCGGATCACCGGGAGCCGTACCTCCCCGGCCGTCAGCCGGGAGTGCGCGGGCCCGCCCTCGTCCGCGGTGAGGTCGGCCCGCCCCGTGAGGGGCCGTCCGTCGAGCGCGAGGCCGTCCTCGGCGGCGGCGGTCAGCACCACCGCTTCACCCTGGACGCGCCAGTGTCCCGGAACGGCGGGAATTCGACCTTCCGGGTAGTCGGCGATCCAGTGGGTGCCCGCCAGGGCGAGGGGTCCGTAGGGGCCGGAGACGGTGGCCACCCGGTGCTCGTGCCACTCCCGCCAGGCCGTGCTCGATTCTTCGGCGCTCATGCCGCTCAGCCCTTCCCCCACCGGCCGGACGGGAACCTCCACGTAACCCGTCCGGACCTGGGAAACTGACGCCGGATCAGCAGTCGCAGCCGCACCCGTCACAGCAGCAGCCGTCACAGTTGCAGCAGTCGCAGCAGTCGCACCCGTCACAGTTGTCGCACCAGGCGTCACGCTTCTGCCGGGACCAGGGGCCTTCGTGTTCGGTGCAGCAGAGTTGGCAGGTGCAGAAGAGGCCGATCGCCACCGCGCAGCCGTGCAACAGCCCGCGGCGCGGCTTCTGCGGGGGCGGCCCGCCGAAGCCACCGCCACCGCCGGGGCCGCCCGGACCCATCGGCGGCGGCATCCCGGGCCCGCCCGGGGCGTACGGGGCGTACGGGCCGACCTGGCCCCCGCCGTACGGGCCGGCCTGGCCGTACGCGGCGTGCGGTGCGCCCGTGCCATGGCCCCGCGGGGGTTGCCCGTACCCCTGGCCCGCGGAGTGCGCGGCGGTGTGCCCGCACGAGGAGGTGCCGAACGCCCGGTCCACGGAGGTGCGCAGCTCGTGCACCAGCAGCCGGTGGGCGAGCCCCGCGTCGGCGAACTCCACCTCGCGCAGCGCCAGCCGTATCCCGCGCAGCGCGTCGTCGCACAGCCGGCGGGCCTCGGCGAGGGAGGTGCCGGTGGCGGTGAGCGGGTTCCAGGCGCCCGCCTCGGCGTCGGCACGCCGGTCCTCCACGGCGTCCAGCAGGTGCGCGAGCCGCCCGAAGTACCGGCCGGCCTCGGCGAGGGCGGGACCGTTGCCCGGCCGTCCCGCGAGGACCGCGGTATGGGCGAAGGCGGCCGCGGTCGCGGTCTCCGTCGGCTCGGTGACCACCAGCACGGGCGTGCCCGGACCGGCCAGGGTCTCGATGCCGCCCTGGCGGTCCACGGCGTCCACCAGCACCGCCGTGTCGAAGCCGAGCGAGGCTCCGGTGCGGGCGCCGGCCCGGTCCCAGCCCCGGGCCACCCTGCGCGCGGCGGCGGCGATCGGGGCGCGGGCCAACAGCCCGTCCCGGTCGGCGACGTGGTCCCGTACCTTCGCCGAGGCGAGCACCAGCGAGACGGCCGCGGCGAGCCGGGCGCCCTCGCCGTTGGCCACGGGCGCGGTGCGCATGCCGCGCAGCGGGCACGGTCCGGCGGTGCGCCGGGCACCGGGCAGCGGCCCCGACTGAGCCTCCGTCAGAACGGAGACGAGCAGCCCGTCGTAGTTGGTGACGATCCTGGCGAACTGCCCGTGGTCACCGCGAAGTGCCAGGCAGAGCCCGCACAGATGAGCAGTCCATTCGGTTTTGAAGCGCTCGCCCAGCCGGTGCGCGCAAGGTCTGACTATGCCGAACAACCGCTTCCCCCGTGTGTCATACGCCTATTTCCGGGGCATCGTATCCAGCCTGGCGGATCACTCTTACGCCCCAGCGGCTCACCCGGACGGCAGCGGCGGTCGTATTTTCACTCAGTCAGCAGCGGTAGCGTCCGGGAGCCTCGTCAGTGCAACGGATGTTCTGCACCAGTCCCGTCACGAAACATCTGCGCGGCGGCTATCCACTTGGCGCGTTGTCAGCATCATGGACGACGATAGGGGCAGCGGAGAAGAAGACGACTGGCCACGGTGAAAGGAGGCGTCCATGGGTTCGGTACGCAAGGCGAGTGCCTGGTTGGGTCTCGTAGAGGACAGCGACGACGAGCGGTACTACGACGACGACTACGCGGAGGCGGTGGAGCGCCAGCAGGGCTCGGTCTCCGGCCCCGGCGACCAGTGGGTCACCGACCCGCGGGTGAAGGTGGCCTCGGATTCCGCGGTCGAGCGCGGCCGGCGGATCGCGACCGTGACCCCGGACGGCTTCCGTGACGCGCGCGGCATCGGCGAGCTGTTCCGCGAGGGCGTCCCGGTCATCGTCAACCTGTCGTCGATGGACCCGGCCGACGCCAAGCGCGTGGTCGACTTCGCGGCCGGCCTGACCTTCGGGCTGCGCGGGTCGATCGAGCGGGTGGCGACCAGGGTCTTCCTCCTGACCCCGGCCGACACCCAGATCGTCAGCGGTGAGGCGGGCGGCCGCGCCCGCGACTTCTTCAACCAGAGCTGAGTCCGGGGGACACCTCCCGGCGTCCCCCGGACGAGGCGGCCGGGGACCTCACCGGTCTACCGGAAGGCGTCGAGCCCGGTGAGCGCCTTGCCCAGGACCAACTGGTGCATCTCGACGGTGCCCTCGTAGGTGAGCACCGACTCCAGGTTGGTGGCGTGCCGCATGACGGGGTACTCCAGGGAGATCCCGTTGGCCCCGAGGATGGTCCGCGCGGTGCGGCAGATGCCGATGGCCTCGCGGACGTTGTTGAGTTTGCCGAAGCTGATCTGCTCCGGCCGCAGGGTTCCCGCGTCCATGCGGCGGCCCAGGTGGTGGGCGAGCAGGATGCCCTTGTGGAGTTCCAGCGCCATGTCGGAGAGCTTGGCCTGGGTGAGCTGGAAGCCGCCGATCGGCTTGCCGAACTGCTCCCGCGTCCTGGCGTAGTCGAGCGCCGCCTCGAAGCTGGCGCGCGCCGCGCCCATGGACCCCCAGATGATCCCGTACCGCGCGTGGCTCAGGCAGCCCAGCGGTCCCTTGAGCCCCGTGACGCCCGGAAGCACGGCGTCCGAGGGCAGTCGTACGTCGTCCAGCACCAGCTCGCTCGTCACCGACGCACGCAGCGACCACTTGTGCTTGATCTCGGGCGCCGAGAAGCCGGCGCTGTCGGTCGGGACGGCGAAGCCGCGGATCCCCTCGTCCGTCTGGGCCCATACGACGGCCACGGCGGCCACCGAGCCGTTGGTGATCCACATCTTGCGGCCGTTCAGCACCCAGTCGGAGCCGTCGCGCTTGGCGTACGTGCGCATCGCGGCCGGGTCGGAGCCGATGTCGGGCTCGGTCAGCGCGAAGCAGCCGATCAGCTCGCCGGCGGCCATGCCGGGCAGCCAGCGCTGCTTCTGCTCCTCGGAGCCGTACTTCCAGATCGCGTACATGGCGAGGGAGCCCTGCACGGAGACCAGCGAGCGGATCCCGGAGTCCGCGGCCTCAAGCTCCAGGCAGGCCAGGCCGTACTGCACGGCGCTCGCGCCGGCACAGCCGTAGCCGGTCAGGGACATGCCGAGCGCCCCGATCGAGCCGAGCTCGCGGGCCAGCTCCCGGATCGGGGGGAGCTCCCCGTCCTCGTACCACTGGGCGATGTGCGGCAGGACCCGGTCGGCGGCCCAGGAACGGACGGTGTCGCGGACGGCGAGGTCCTCGGGGCCGAGCAGCTCGTCGAGTCCGAGCGGGTCGGTGGGGGCGAACGGGGTCTTCGGCGCGGACAAAGGGGCCTCCCGGCGGCCACGTGGTTCGAAACCTAGCGGTGCAAGTTTGTCGTCGACCCGGCCCCCGGTCCACCCCCGGCCGGGCGGGAGAGCGGTCCGTCAGCCCTGGCGGCCGGAGGTGCCACCCAGCGCCGGATCGCGCTCGGCCCGGCCCGGGCCCGGGATCCTGGCGCCGGCGGACGGCCGGGACGGGCCGTCGGCCTGCGCGGGCAGGCGTACGGCGGCACCGGTCTCCTGGGCGCCATCGGTCTCCGCGTCCCCGGTCGTCGCGCCGGCTTCGCCGCACCCGGCGGGCTCGGCGTTGTCCATGGTGCGCGGCAGCTTCAGCGCCATCACGGCGCCCGCGAGCAGCAGGCACGCGCTGACCACGAGGGTGACGTGCAGCCCGTGCACGAAGGAGTCGCGGGCGGCCGTGTAGAGGGACTCCCCCGCCGGGCCGCCGAGGTGGGCCGCGATCTGGTAGGCCTCCCCGAGGGAGTTCGCTGCGCCCGCCACGTCCTCGGCCGGGACGCCGGGGACGTCCAGCAGGCCGGGCCGGTAGGCGGCGTTCATCACGCTGCCGAGCAGGGCGATGCCCATGCCGGCGCCGAGCTGGTACGAGGTCTCGCCTATGGAGGCCGCACCGCCGGCGGTCTCCGCCGGGGCCTCGCTCAGCATGGACTCGTAGGCGGCGAAGAGGGTGGTCTGGAGCCCGAAGCCGAGCAGGACGAAGCCCAGGGTCAGCAGGACGGGCCGGTCGTGCTGGCCCATCAGCGTCAGCAGCAGCACGGCGCCGGCGGTGAGCACGAAGCCCAGCGAGACCATGGTGCGCGGGCCGACCCGCTGGAGGGTGTGGGAACCGGTGGCGCCCGCGGCCATCGCGGCGAAGGTGAGCGGCAGCAGCCGCAGGCCGGTCTCCAGCGGGCTCAGTTCCAGCACCAGCTGGAGGTACTGGACGGCGAGCAGTTCCAGCCCGACCAGGGCCAGCATGGCGAGGACGATGCAGCCGACGGAGGTGGAGAAGGCGGCCCGGGAGAACATCCGCATGTCGATCAGCGGGTGCTCGCGCCGCTTCTGGCGGCGTATGAAGAGGACCAGCAGCAGTACGCCGAGCACCAGCGGAACCAGCGCCCCGGGGTCGGTGAGCTGGCGTTCCGCGCCGATCCGCTTGATGCCGAGCACCGCGCCGAGGACGCCCGCGGCGGCCATCAGCGCGCCGAGCACGTCCCAGGGGCCGTCGGCCGCGCCCCTGGACTCGGGCAGCAGCCAGCGCCCGACCGGCAGGATCAGGGCCATCAGCGGGATGTTGATGAGGAAGACCGAGCCCCACCAGAAGTGCTGGACGAGGAAGCCGCCGAGCACCGGGCCGCCGGCCGCGCCGATCGCCGCGACGGCGGTCCAGATGCCGATGGCCAGCGCCCGCTCCCGCCGGTCGGGGAAGACCTGGCGCAGGATCGACAGGGTGGCCGGCATGATCATCGCCCCGCCGATGCCGAGCAGGGCGCGCGCGGCGATCAGTACCTGGGCGTTGTCGGCGAGGGCGGCGACGGCGGAGGCCACGCCGAAGAGCGTGTAGCCGAGGAGCAGGATCCGGCGGCGGCCGACCCGGTCGCCGAGCGTGCCGAAGAGGATCAGGAGCGCTGCGCAGACCAGCGGGTACGCGTCGACGATCCACAGGAGCTCCATCGAGCCGGGGCGCAGGTCCTCGGTGACGGAGGGGACGGCCACGTGCAGGATCGTCGCGTCGAGCGCGACGAGCACGAGGCTGACGCACAGGACCGCCAGCACCACCCAGCGGTTGGCGCCGCCGGAGACCGCGGCGAGCCGCTGCCCGAGGGAGGACCTCCTGTCGCCGGCCGTGTTCGTCCCCGACATGCATGTACCTCCCAGGTGGTCCCTCGCACTCGGCGGACAGCGTCGTGGGGCGCCGCGGGGTGGTGCGCTGTGCGGCGTCCTACGGGTCCGGCATCGACACGCGAGTGAAGGGTCAGCGTACGCGAGTCCGCGTGTCCCACACGTGGTCAAGCTCTCATCCCGGCGGCGGCCCCCGTGTGGTGTGCACCACTCGCACCCCTCCGCTCCTCCCCCCGCATGCACACGCCCTCACGGTGCGTAGCCGCGATTCCGTCCCCGCCGGTCGCGGCGTCGATACTCGTCCCCGTGACCACTGTGCCCGTAGACGACGTCCCCGCGAAGCCTCCCGGACCGCGCCGTGCCGCGCCGGCGCTCGCCGCCTTCGCCGCGGTGCGGCTGCTGGGGCTGGGGGTGCTCGCGCTGTGGTGCGCGGCGGCCGGCAGCAGCCCCCACACCCTGCTCTCGGCCCGCTGGGACTCGCTCTGGTACGCACGGATCGCCGCCGAGGGGTACGGGTACGAGGTGGTGCTGCCCAGCGGGGCCGTCCATTCCAACCTGGCCTTCTTCCCGCTGCTGCCGTGGCTGGAGCGGCTGGTGGCGGCGCCCACGGGGCTCTCGTACGGATCGGCGGGCCTGGTGGTCTCCGCCGTGGCGGGGCTCGCCGCCGCCTGGGGGATCTTCGCCGTCGCCGATCTGCTGTACGGGCGGCGCGCCGGGGTGCTCGCGGTGGCACTGTGGGCCGCGCTGCCGGTGGGGATCGTGCAGTCCATGGCGTACAGCGAGTCGCTGTTCACCGCCCTGGCCGCCTGGGCGCTCTACGCGGTGCTGCGCGGGCGGTGGATCGCGGCGGGCCTGCTCGCGGCGGGGGCGGGGCTCACCCGCCCGGTCGGGGCGGCGGTGGTCGCGGCGGTGTGGGTGGCGGCCGCCCTGGCCTGGCGGCGCGGGGAGCGCTCGTGGCGGACGGCGGCCGGGGTACTGCTCGCTCCGCTGGGGGCGGCGGCGTACGCGCTGTGGGTGGGGGCCCGGACCGGTGGCGGGCCGACGGGCTACCTGGACGTGCAGGCGGGCTGGGGCAACGGCTTCGACGGGGGCTGGGCCTTCGCCCGGTTCATCGGGGCGCGGCTGGCCTCCCCCGCCTTCGCCGCCGGCGTGGGCCTGGTCGCGGGGGTGCTGCTGGTGCTGTGGCTGTACCGGCTGTGCGTGCGGGACCGGCAGCCGGCCGCGCTGCTCGTGTACTGCGGGATCGTGGTGGCGCTGGCCCTGTGCGCCTCCGGGTACTTCGGCTCCAAGCCCCGGCTGCTGCTGCCCGCCTTCCCGCTGCTGCTGCCCCTGGCGGTGGCGCTGGCGCGGTGGCGGACCGGGCGGGCGGCGGCCGTACTGGGTGCGCTGGCGCTGGCCTCGGCGGCGTACGGGGCCTTCTGGCTGGGCGGTTCGGGACCTCCGTAGACCGGTGGCGGCGGGCGGGGCACACGGACGGGCGCACGGATGGGGCGTGATCACGGAATGGATCATTCCCATCCATGATTGCGCAAAGGAATTGGCCGACGGCAATAAATCGCGTGTAAGTATGCCGATAATTACGGCGGCGGGACTGCCGGAGTTGAATCCGGAAAGTTCCAACAAGTGCCGGAAGAAGGGGAATTAAGTCCCCCCATGAGACGCACTCCACATCACATGGTCATCACAAAGCGCGCGATTCGCCCGGGCTGCGCTTCAACGCGCGGTAACGTCGATTGAGTGCGTACCGACCAAATGCTTGCCCGTCTGGAGCCGGTGTTCGCCCGGCTCGACCGGGAACCAGAGCGACCGGCTCATCTGCAAACTCCGCAGATGAGCCGGCATCGCGTCGTGCTCCTCTCCGCGACCCTCGCCTTCTACCTGGTGACCGTCGTGGCCGTGTTGACGACCTCCTGGCTCGTCCGGCTGGACTGGCAGATCATGTTCTTCCGGCCCTACGAGCAGTGGCCGCAGGTGCACGCCTTCCTCGACTACCTCGTCGTACTCGGCCAGCGCGGGCCCACCGCCGTGATGGTCGCGGCCTGGCTCGGCTGGCGCTCCTGGCGCCAGCACACCCTGCGTCCGCTGATCGCGCTCGGCGTGGCGCTGCTGCTGCTCAACATCACCGTGGGCTCCGTCAAGCTCGGCCTCGGCCGGCTCGGCCCCCACTACGCCACCCAGATCGGCTCGGCCGAACTCTTCGCCGGCGGCGATATATTCCCTTCGGGCCACACCGCCAACGCCGTGGTGACCTGGGGGATCCTGGCCTACCTGGCCTCCACCACCGTCACCCGCCGGGTGCTGTCCGTGGTCTCCGCGGTGGTCTCGCTGAGCGTCGGCGCCACCACCGTGTACCTCGGCACCCACTGGGTGAGCGACGTGCTCCTCGGCTGGACCGCCGGACTGCTCATCATGCTGGCGCTGCCCTGGTTCGAGCCGCTCATCAGCCGCGCCGAGGCCTACGTCTTCGAGCTGCGCGAGCAGTGGCGCCGCCGGCTGGAGGAGGGCCGGATCTCCGAACCCGTCGCCGCCGCGATCACCCCGCTGCTCTCCGCGGGCGGCAAGTGGCAGCCAGGACGCGCCCCCGCCGACGCGGAGGACGGGGCTCCGGCGTCCGCCGCCCAGGCCCCCGCCACGCACTCCCCCGCGCTGCGCCCCGCCGCGCACCAGCTCTCCCGCCAGCACGTCATACGCTCGGAGCGGACCCCGCTCACGCCCGGGGGCAGCCGCCGCCCGGCACACACCGAGCGGGCCTCCGCCCGGGGAGCCTCGGCCCGCCCGGCCACGGGCGGCTGACCCCCCGCGGGGCCGGTACGCACAGCCCCACCCCGCACCGCGAGAAACGGCGGGCCGGTCCCTCGGACCGGCCCGCCGTCGGCGTTCATATGTCCGGACACGTCAGCCCGGTGAGCGGATGTTCCTCCGCGCCGGGTCACACTTGTGTCACGGGTTGTCGACAACCGCCGCGGTAATCCCGGCTTGGCGAACCCCTTTCGAATTCCGCCGGGCATAAGGAAATCCGCGGGTCCGGACTTACTCCTGCCGGATTTCCGCGCTCCTGTCCAGGGCCCGGCCCAGGAGGTCCCTCAGACCCCGGATCCGGTCCGACAGCTCGGGCGGCTCCACCACCTCGAACTCACAGCCGAGCAGCATCACGTGAATCACCAGGACGTCGAGGCTGACCGCCCCGGTGCGCAGCAGGCAGCTCTGCGCGTCGACCGGCTCCAGCACCCCGTCGGCGGGCCCGATGATCCCCGCCGCCTCCTCGGCGGGGACGCGCAGCCGCAGCAGCGCCCGTGCCGCGTACGCGCCGTGCGACACGCCCTGGGACACATAGGCGGCGAGGTCCTCGGCCGGGGCCGGGCGCGGTACGAAGCGCGGGCCGTGCGGTGGGCGGGGCTCGATCCGGTCCGCGCGGAAGGTCCGCCAGTCCTCCCGGTCGAGGTCCCAGGCGACGAGGTACCAGCGCCGCTCGGTGCACACCAGCCGGTGCGGCTCGACCATGCGCCGGCTCACGCCGCCGCCGTGGTCCCGGTAGCCGAACCGGAGCCGCTCGCTGTCCCGGCAGGCGGCGGCGAGCTCCGTGAGCACCGAGGGGTCGACGGTGGCCGGACCGGGGCCGCGCAGCATGGGCACGGTGAACTCGTTGAGCGCCGAGACCCGTCCGCGCAGCCGGAACGGCAGCACCTGCTCCAGCTTCGCCAGGGCCCGTACGGAGGCCTCCCCGATCCCCTCGACGCCGTTGCCGGCGGCGGTGCGCAGGCCGACGGCGACCGCGACGGCCTCGTCGTCGTCCAGCAGCAGCGGCGGCAGCTCCGCCCCGGCCCCGAGCTGGTACCCGCCGCCGGTACCGGGACTGGCGTTCACGGGGTAGCCGAGCTCGCGCAGCCGGTCGACGTCCCGCCGCACGGTCCGGGAGGTGACCCCGAGCCGGGCGGCGAGGTCGGCACCGGTCCATTCCCGGTGGGCCTGCAGGAGGGAAAGCAGGCGCAGCAATCGCGCGGAGGTCTCAAGCACGCCCCCAGTGTGACGCCTCCCCCCGCGCCGGACGGGCGGCGGACCCCTCAGGGCACCGGGGCGGGGGCCGGGACCGGCTTCGCGGGGGTCGGCTTCGCGGGAGCCGGGGCCGCGGAAATCGGGGAGGCCGACGGCGCCGGAGCCGGCCGGGCGGGACCCGTGGAGGCCGACGGCGCCGGCGTCGGAGCGGCGGAACTCGCGGGAGCCGGCTTCGCCGGAGCCGGGGCGGCGGGCCCCGCGGGGACCGGCTTCGCCGGAGCCGGGGCCGACGGCGCCGGAGCCGGCACGGCAGGGCCCGCGGAGGCCGACGGCGCCGGCGTCGGAGCGGCGGAACTCGCGGGAGCCGGCTTCGCCGGAGCCGGGGCCGCGGGCCCCGCGGGGACCGGCTTCGCCGGGGGCGGGGTGGGCGGGTTCGCCGGGGGGAGGGTGAGGAAGAGGCCCACCTTCAGCTGCGACGCCGCCGGACCGATCAGCGTGCGATTGGCTGCGTAGAGGGGACGCCATCCGCCGGGCACGCGGCGTCGGCGGGCGATGCCGTCCAGGGTGTCCCCCTCCCGCACCACGTGCATCCGCCCCGCCAGCCCGTACCGCTGCGCGCACACCGGCCACGCCTCCCAGCCCTGCCCCGCCAGCAGCTCCTCCGCGACCCGGATCTGCTGCTCCCGGCTCGCCAAGTCGGCCCGCGCCGCGTACACCGGCCCCCCGTAGGCCTCCCACGTCCGCTGCGAGAACTGCAGGCCCCCGTAGAAGCCGTTGCCCGTGTTCACCGCCCAGCGCCCGCGGCTCTCGCAGTCCGCGACGCAGTCCCACGGCCAATGCCCGCCCGGCCCGCAGTCCCCGGGCCCCGTGCCGATCACGCCCGGCGAGCCCGGGTACGCGACAGCCGCCGGGCCGGAGGCCGGTGGCGGCGGCGCGGCGACCGCGCCGACACCCGGCGGGAGGACGAGCACCAGCGCGGCGACCGCCGCGGCCACGGCGGCGGCCGCCGCCCGCCGCATACACAGATCGGGCATCGGCTCACGCTACGGAGCCGATGCACCCGGCCCGCCGCGCCACGCGGCGCCCGCCCCCGCCCCACCCGGTCGGCCGACACGGCACGCACCCCCGACCCGACAGAAAACAGGCGTCAACTGCACACGAAGGGGCAACAGTTGGCATCAAGCAGAAGCCCCGGTCGGACGGTTCACTCTTCCGGGTGGCCGGTTCGATTCCGTTCCCTCAAACGGCGTGACCCCGGCCGCCGCTCCTCCGTTGATCCCGGCGAGCCGGGAACCCCCCGGCCTCCGCACGAATGAGGAGCCACCCCGTGCCGCGCATGCTCGACGTCAGTCTTGAGGTACGTGCCGAGATCGGTGACGAAGAAGCCGACAGGCTGCTCACCGGCGACGACGCCCCGGGCAGTTACGACTGCACCTCCTGCCGCACTCCCGGCGACCCCGAGACCGACCCCACGAGCACCGTGCTGTTCGTGGGCGAGGAGACCGCCGTTCTCGCCTTCGCCCACGCGGCCTGCATCCCCTCGCAGGTCGTCGCCGTCTCCGAGGAGCAGCTCCAGGGCGCGGTCCGCAGCATCACCGGCGACAGCCCGGCCCCCGCCCCGGAGCAGGCCGGCGGCACGGCCCCGCAGTCGGTGCCCGGCGGCCAGGCCGTCCTCGGCATCACCAGCGGCCTGATCCTGATCGCCGGGGAGCTGCACCCGGCGCTGGTCGTCGAGCCGACCGCTCCCATCGCCCGGCCCGGCACCACCGGACCCGGCGACGACTTCCTCCCGCTCCTCATCGAGCAGGGCTTCATCCCGGTCACCGACACCAACGAGGTCCCGTCCGCCCTCGCCGGCTGGTCGGTCCTGCTGGCCGGCGGGCAGCTGCACGCCGTGCTCCAGCCCGGCGCCGAGGGCGGGCAGCAGGTGGCCTGGTGGCAGGCGCACCAGGCGCTGAGCGTGACGGACGGCTGGCGGGCCGCCGTCAACAAGACGCAGCGGGTGCTCCTCTACGCCGCCCCGGTCGGCTCCATCGGCCAGCAGCCGCGCGAGGACCTGCTCCGCGACGCCCTCGACAAGGCCGCCAGCAACGGCAAGCTGGTCGGCGCCTCGATGCCCCTGGCGGGCACCCCGGGCGCCTGAGCTCCTCTCCTCCCCACCCGGAAACCGCCGTCCCACCCCCGCCGAGGGGGCCGGACGGCATGCGCCGGGGGTGCGCGGTCCGTCCCGCGCACCCCCGGCGATCTGCGTTTTTCCGCCCCTTCACCCCGCATCCGCAGGGCGCCGGTTTCGTTGGCTGATACGTGCATTCATACGACCCCTCCCGCGCCCCGTTCCGTGCGAGCAGCGCCTCGCCCACCCCGATCTACGACAGCCTGTACTCGGAGTACCTGCGCGCCTTCCGGGCGCTGCCGGGCGACCGTACCGGCGAGGAGCACCTCGGCTTCACCGCGTTCTCGTACGGCAGCGGGTACACCGGCACCTCGTACGGCGGCAGCACGGGCGGCTCGTACGGCAGCGGCTGGAACGGTTCCTCGTGGCAGCAGGCCGACACCTGGCAGCCCTCGTACGTCCCGCAGCAGGCCCAGCCGGCGTACTCGTACGCGGGCGGCTCCGGATACGGCGGCGGGCGGCAGCACCAGACCGGGATGCAACACGTCCCGGCGGCCCTGCCGCCCGCTCCGCGCCGGGGCTACTGACCCCGGACCGCCGCTGCTACTTCTTCTTCTTGTACTGCGCGCCGCGCTTCTCGCGCACCCGCACCGAGATGTGGAGCGGGGTGCCCTCGAAGCCGAACTCCTCGCGCAGGCGGCGCTCGATGAAGCGCCGGTAGCCGTGCTCCAGGAAGCCGGAGGCGAAGAGGACGAACCGCGGCGGCTTGCTGCCCGCCTGGGTACCGAACAGGATGCGGGGCTGCTTGCCGCCGCGGATCGGGTGCGGGTGGGCCGCGACGATCTCGCCGAGGAAGGCGTTCAGCCGGCCGGTCGGGACGCGCGTCTCCCAGCCCGCGAGGGCGGCCTCGATCGCCGGGACCAGCTTCTCCATGTGGCGGCCGGTCTTCGCGGAGACGTTGACGCGGGGCGCCCAGGAGACCTGCTGCATCTCCGTCTCGATCTCGCGCTCGAGGTAGTAGCGGCGCTCCTCGTCCAGCTCGTCCCACTTGTTGTAGGCGATGACGATCGCGCGGCCGGCCTCGACGGCCATGGTGATGATGCGCTGGTCCTGGACGCTGATGTTCTCGGTGGTGTCGATCAGGATGACCGCCACCTCCGCCTTCTCCACGGCGGCGGCCGTGCGCAGCGAGGCGTAGTAGTCGGCGCCCTGCTGGAGGTGGACCTTCTTGCGGATGCCCGCGGTGTCCACGAACTTCCAGGTGACGCCGCCGAGTTCGATCAGCTCGTCGACCGGGTCGCGGGTGGTGCCGGCCAGCTCGTTGACGACGACGCGGTCCTCGCGCGCGACCTTGTTCAGGAGGGAGGACTTGCCGACGTTCGGGCGGCCGATCAGGGCGATGCGGCGCGGGCCGCCGAGGGCCGTGCCGCCGAAGCTCTGCTCGGGGGCCTCCGGCAGGGCCTCCAGGACGGCGTCGAGCATGTCGCCCGTACCGCGGCCGTGCAGCGAGGAGACCGGGTGCGGGTGGCCGAGGCCCAGGGACCACAGCGCGGCCGCGTCGGCCTCGCCGCTCTGGCCGTCGACCTTGTTGGCGCACAGGACCACCGGCTTGCCGGAGCGGCGCAGCAGCTTGACGACGGCCTCGTCGGTGTCGGTGGCGCCGACCTTGGCGTCCACGACGAAGACGACCGCGTCGGCGGCGTCGATGGCGTACTCGGCCTGGGCGGCGACGGAGGCGTCGATGCCGAGGACGTCCTGCTCCCAGCCGCCGGTGTCGACGACCTTGAAGCGGCGGCCGGCCCACTCGGCCTCGTACGTGACGCGGTCGCGGGTGACGCCCGGCTTGTCCTCGACGACGGCCTCGCGGCGGCCGATGATGCGGTTCACCAGGGTCGACTTGCCCACGTTCGGGCGGCCGACGACGGCGAGGACCGGGAGCGGGCCGTGGCCGGCCTCCTCGATCGCGCCTTCGACCTCTTCGAGGTCGAAGCCTTCCTCCGCGGCGAGCTCCATGAACTCCGCGTACTCGGCATCGCCAAGTGCTCCGTGGTCGTACTGGTCGTTCATGAAGTCCGTTCCTCGTCGTTCGTGGTGATCGGTGGCACCCGCGCAGCGCGGTTCCACTACTAGGTCAAGTCTCGCTCAGCGCCCGGTGAGGCGCTTGGCGTCGGCCAGGTGGGCGGTCAGCCGTCCCTGGATGCGTACGGTGGCCTCGTCCAGCGCGGTGCGCGTACGACGGCCCGTGCCGTCCCCGGCGTCGAAGGCCGGGCCGAAGACCACGTCGACCCGGCTGCGCAGCGGCGGCAGGCCCTTGACGAGCCTGCCCTTGGCCTCGGTGCTGCCCAGGACGGCTACCGGCACGACCGGGGCGCCGCTGCGGACCGCGAAGTAGGCGAGCCCGGCGCGCAGGGACGCGAAGTCACCGTCACCGCGGGTGCCCTCGGGGAATATGCCCAGGGCGCCGCCGTTCTCGAGGACGGCGAGGGCCCGGGTGATCGCGGTGCGGTCGGTGCCGGCGCGGTCGACCTTCACCTGCCCGATCCCTTCCAGGAAGGGGCCGAGCGGGCCGACATACGCCTCCTTCTTGATCAGGAAGTGCAGCGGCCGCGGCGCGGTGCCCATGACCATGGGGCCGTCGATGTTGTGCGCGTGGTTCACGGCCAGGATCACGGGGCCGGAGGCGGGCACCTTCCAGGCGCCCAGCACGCGCGGCTTCCACAGCCCGTACATGAGGCCGATGCCGATGCGCCTGCCGACCGCCGCTCCCTTGAGGGAGGGCGCTTCACTCACTTGCCCCGCCGCTCTTCCACCAGGGTGACCACGCATTCGATCACCCGGTCGAGCGTGAGGTCGGTGGTGTCCACCTCGATGGCGTCGTCGGCCTTGGCAAGCGGGGAGGTCTTGCGGCCGGAGTCGGCCGCGTCCCGCTTGATCAGGGCCGCCTTGGTGGCCGCGAGGTCCGCGGCCTCCTTGCCGCGCAGCTCGCCGCTGCGGCGTGCGGCGCGGGCCTCGGCGGAGGCCGTCAGGAAGATCTTGAGATCGGCGTCGGGCAGGACGGTGGTGCCGATGTCCCGGCCCTCGACCACGATCCCGTCGGCCTCCTCGGCCGCCGCGGCGGCGATGGAGCGCTGGAGGTCGGTGATCAGGGCGCGCACCTCGGGGACGGCGCTGACGGCGCTGACCTTGGAGGTGACCTCCTGCGTGCGGATCGGGCCGGAGGCGTCCAGGCCGTCCACCGTGATGGTGGGGGCGGCCGGGTCCGTACCCGAGACGATGGCCGGCTTGCCGGCGGCGAGGGCGATCGCCTGCGGGTCGTCGGTGTCGACGCCGTTGGTGATCATCCACCAGGTGATGGCCCGGTACTGGGCACCGGTGTCCAGGTAGCGCAGCCCGAGCTTGGCGGCCACGGCCTTGGAGGTGCTGGACTTGCCCGTGCCGGAGGGACCGTCGATGGCGACGATCACGGCGGACGGAGCGGCGGTTTCCACGGTGCGGGCACCTTCCTGGTTGCGCGTAGTGTGCGGGCGCGCCAAAAGCGCCCCCGCACCAGGTTACCGGCCCCGGGCGCCCTCCGTTCCCGGCCGGCCCGGCCGCCCCTCGCGGGGCGGGATCACTGCGGCCTGAGCGCCCAGCCCCGCTCGCGCAGCTCGGTGGTGAGCGGGGCCACGGCCCGCGGCTCGACCATGAGCTGCACCAGGCCGGCCTGCTGGCCGGTCGCGTGCTCGATCCGCACGTCCTCGATGTTGACCCCGGCCCGGCCGGCGTCCGCGAAGATCCGCGCCAGCTCGCCGGGCTTGTCACTGATGAACACCCCGACCGTCTCGTACGCCGTCGGCGCCGCGCCGTGCTTGCCGGGGACGCGGACCCGGCCCGCGTTGCCGCGCCGGAGGACGTCCTCGATGCCCGCGGCGCCGCCCTTGCGCTCGGCCTCGTCGGCGGACTGGAGGCCGCGCAGCGCCTCCACAGTCTCCTCCAGGTCGGCGGCGATGCCGGCCAGGACGTCGGCCACCGGTCCCGGGTTGGCCGAGAGGATCTCCACCCACATCCGGGGGTCGGAGGCCGCGATCCGGGTCACGTCCCGGATGCCCTGCCCGCACAGCCGGACCGCCGTGTCGTCGGCATCCTCCAGGCGGGCGGCGACCATGCTGGACACCAGCTGCGGGGTGTGCGAGACGAGCGCGACCGCCCGGTCGTGGGCGTCGGCGTCCATCACCACGGGGACGGCCCGGCACAGCGCGACCAGCTCCAGGGCGAGGTTGAGGACCTCGTGGTCGGTGTCCCGGGTGGGGGTCAGCACCCAGGGCCGGCCCTCGAACAGGTCGGCCGTGGCCGCCAGCGGGCCGGAGCGCTCCTTGCCGGCCATGGGGTGGGTGCCGATGTAGGCGGAGGTGTCCGCGCCCAGCGCGGCGAGCTCGCGGCGCGGGCCGCCCTTGACGCTGGCCACGTCCACGTAGGCGCGGGCCAGACCGGCGCCGATCGCGTCGGCCAGCGCGGCGGCCACGTGGGCGGGCGGTACGGCGACGATCGCGAGGTCGACCTGGCCCTCGGGGGCGTCGTCGGTGCCGGCGCCCAGGGCGGCGGCCGTGCGGGCCTGCGCCGGGTCGTGGTCGACGAGGTGGACGCTGATCCCGCGGGCGGTCAGGGCGAGCGCCGCCGAGGTGCCGATCAGTCCGGTTCCGATGACGACGGCGGTTCTCACGGAGCGCTCCAAGGGTGATCACGTAACGGCAGGGCCTGACTCAGGGTAGCCACCCGGTACCGCGCGAGGACCCGGCGGTCCGCCCTGTGGACGGTGCCGGGTCCTCGCGGAGCCGTGCCGGGGTCAGAGGTTCTGCTTCCGGATGATGTCCTCCAGCGACTCGGTGGGCACCTGGCCGTTCGGGGTCAGCTTGTCCACGGCCTCCGGAAGCGTCCGGGCGATCCGGTCGGCCGCCTCCTCGGGGCTGACGCCCGCCTGCCGGGCCGTCTCGCGGAGGGTGTCGTCCGGCAGCGCCTCCTTGATCTGGGCGCCGCTGACGGGCTGGTTGTCGCCGGTGCCGATCCAGGACCGCGCCTGGTCGGCCAGGCCGGACCTGGTCAGCATGTCCAGCAGGCCGCCGAGGGGGTTGTCCGCGCCGCCTCCGGCCGTGACGCCGCCCGCCGTGCCGTCGCCGGCCGCCCGGCCACCGGCCGCCGCGCCGCCGCCGCCCATCAGGGCGCCGAGCAGCGCGCCGAGGATGCCGTCGCCGCCGGCGCCACCGCCCCGGCCGCCGCCGAGGAGCCCGCCGAGGAGTCCGCCTAGGTCGTTACCCGCCATGGTCCTGTGCCTTTCGAAGGGGGACCGGGCGGGCGCTTCAGCGTCGGGCCCGGCTTCGGGACACGGACAATGTCACCCGGATCGCCCCGTACTGCCACTCGGAGCCCGGCGGCCCGGTCCGGTGCGGTAGAACCACCGGCATGATCTTCCACATCGTTCCGCTCGCCGCGTGGAGCGCCGCGCCCGGCTCCCCGTACACCCCCGGCTCGCTCGCCTCGGAGGGCTTCGTGCACTGTTCGGCGGACCGGGCCACCGTGCTCGCCCTGGTGGAGTCCCGCTACCGGGAGACGCCCGGGACCCTGCTCGCCGTGGAACTCGACGAGGCGGCCCTGACCGCCGAAGTCCGCCGGACGGGCCCCGGGGACCGGTACCCGCACGTCCACGGGCCGTTGAACCGCGACGCCGTGCTCCGCGTGTGGGAGGTCGTACGCACACCCGGCGGCCCGGCGGACCTGGTCCCCCGTCAGCCGGAGTGAGACGGACGGTGTGGCGGGCTTCTCCTGGGGCCCGCCGCGCGCCAGGATGCACCTCGCCAGCCCGGCCACCCAGCAAGGAGCCCCGCATGACCGAATCCCCCACCGCCCGGCGCACGGTACTGGCGGCCGGAGCCGCCGCCCTGGCGGGCGGCACCCTCGCCGCCTGCGGCTCCGGCACGGAGAAGCCTCCGGCGGGTACCTCCGCCCCGGGCACGGCCCCGGAGCCGCTCCTGAAGTCCTCGGCGGTACCGGTGGGCGGCGGCATGGTACTCAAGGAGGAGAAGCTGGTGGTCACCCAGCCGACGGCGGGCGCCTTCCGCTGCTTCACGGCGGTGTGCCCGCACCAGGGCTGTCTGGTGAACAAGGTCGAGAACGGCACGATCGACTGCCCCTGCCACGGCAGCAAGTTCAAGGTGGCCGACGGCGCGGTGCTGCAGGGGCCGGCGACCAAGCCGCTCGAGGAGAAGAAGATCACCGTGTCCCCGGAGGGGGAAATCTCGCTCGCGTAGCGAGCGCCGCGCCGCCTACCCTCCCCGGATGGACGACCTCACCCTGGTCCGGGACCACACCGTCTACGCCTGTGTGATGGGCTCCCGCGCCTTCGGGCTGGCCACGGAGGCGAGCGACACCGACCGGCGCGGTGTCTTCCTCGCCCCCACGCCGCTCTTCTGGCGGTTCGAGAAGCCCCCGACCCATGTCGAGGGGCCCCGGGAGGAGGAGTTCTCCTGGGAGCTGGAGCGCTTCTGCGAGCTGGCGCTGCGCGCCAACCCGAACGTCCTGGAGTGCCTGCACTCCCCGCTGGTGGAGCGGATCAGCCCGGTCGGCGAGGAACTGCTGTCCCTGCGCGGGGCCTTCCTCTCCCGCCGGGCCCACACCAGCTTCAGCCGCTACGCGGCCTCCCAGCACGGCAAGCTCCTCGCGGACGTCCGCCTCCACGGCGCCCCCCGCTGGAAGCACGCCATGCACCTGCTGCGCCTGCTGGCCTCCTGCCGGGACCTGCTGCGCACCGGCCGCCTCACGATCGACGCGGGCCCGGACCGCGAGCGCCTCCTCGCGGTCCGGCGGGGCGAGCTGGGCTGGGACGAGGTCGACGCCTGGATGACCCGCCTCACCGAGGAGTCCGAGGCCGCCCTCGCCTCCACCCCGCTGCCGGCCGAACCGGACCGGGCCCGCGTCGCCGACTTCCTCCACCGCGCCCGCCGCGCCTCGGCGGTCTGACCGCCGGGCGCCGCCGCGCACGGCTCACGCGTCCCAGAGGGCGCCGAAGGCCAGCAGTTCCTCGCGGTACTCGATGCGGCCCTCCCAGTCCCGGGGCCAGACGTCCGCGCCGAGGTGGGCGCCGGCGAAGGCACCGGCCAGACAGGCGATCGAGTCGGAGTCCCCGGCCGTGCAGGCCGCGCGGCGCAGGGCCGTCAGGGGCTCCTCCGGAAAGAGCAGGAAGCACTGCAGCGCCGTGGCCAGGGCCTCCTCCGCGATCCAGCCCTCGCCGGTGGTCAGACAGGGGTCGGTCTCGGGGGACGGCGCGCGCAGGGCGGCGGCGAGGCGGTCCAGCACGGCCAGGCACTCGTCCCAGCCCCGGGCCATGAAGGACTCCGGGGAGGCGTCGCTGGCCGTCCGCATCCACAGGTCCCCGAGCCAGCGCTCGTGGTAGCGGGTGCGGTTCTCCAGGGCGTACGAGCGCAGCTGCCCGACCAGGCCGGTGACCTCGGCTCCCCGGGCGAGGAGGTGCACGGCGCGAGCGGTCAGGTCGGAGGCGGCCAGGGCGGTGGGGTGGCCGTGGGTGAGGGCCGACTGGAGCTGGGCGGCGCCCGCCCGCTCCTCGTCGGTCCAGCCGGGGACCAGCCCGACCGGGACCACGCGCATGTTCGCGCCGCAGCCCTTGGAGCCGGTCTGGCTGGCGTCGCGCCAGTCGCGCTCCGGATCGTTCAGCAGGCCGCACGCCACCAGGCAGGTCCGGCCGGGGGCCCGGTTGTTCTCCGGGGAGTGGTACCAGTCGACGAACTCCTCGCGGACCGGGCGGGTCAGCCGCAGCGGGCCGACCGGGCCCCGGTCGGCGGCGGTGCGTATGCCGCGCGCCAGGGCCAGGGTCATCTGGGTGTCGTCGGTGACGATCGCGGGGCGGGGCAGCCGCATCTCGCGCCACGGACCGGTCTTGGCGAGGATCGAGGGAACGTCGTGGAACTCCGTCGGGAAGCCGAGGGCGTCGCCGAGGGCCAGGCCGATGAGGGCGCCCGTCGCGGCACGCTTGGTGGCGGTCACAGGGTGGGTCCTTCCGAGGGGCGGAGCAGGGGCGGGTGGAGGGTGGTCGCCGGTCCGGCCCGGTACAGCGCGGCCGGTTTGCCGCGGCCACCGGTCAGCCGGGCGGCTCCCGGCACGGCCTCGACGAAGCCGGGCGTGGCGAGCACCTTGCGGCGGAAGTTCGGGCGGTCCAGGGAGGTGCCCCAGGCGGTCTCGTAGACGGCCTGGAGCTCCCCGAGGGTGAACTCGGGCGGGCAGAAGGCGGTGGCCAGGCAGGTGTACTCCAGCTTCGAGCCCACCCGCTGCCGGGCGTCCGCCAGGATCAGCCCGTGGTCGAAGGCGAGCTCCTCGACCTCGCCCACCGGCACCCACCGGGCCCGGTCGGCGTCCCCGCCGCCCTCCTCGGCCGGTTCCGGCATGTCGGGGACCAGGGCGGTGAAGGCCACCGACACCACCCGCATGCGGGGGTCCCGGTCCGGTTCGCTGTAGGTGCGCAGCTGTTCCAGGTGCAGGGCGGTGACCAGCTCCGGCGGGAGGCCGGTCTCCTCGGCCAGCTCGCGGCGGGCGGCCGTCTCGGCGGACTCCCTGGGCAGGACGAAGCCGCCGGGGAGCGCCCAGGCGCCCGCGTACGGTTCCTGGCCGCGCCGGATCAGCAGGACGTGCAGGGCTCCGCGGCGCACGGTGAGGACGGCGAGGTCGACGGTCACCGCGAAGGGCTCGAAGGAGTGCGGGTCGTACGACGCGGGGGCGTGCGGTCCGGAGCGGCCGTCATGGCCGCCCGCCGCCGGGGCGTTCACCGGCGCTCCGGGAGGGGCGCCGCGAAGTGCCAGCCCTCGGCCAGCAGGCCGTCGACCGCCGCCACGGCCGTTTCCAGCCGGGTCCGCCGCTCCCCGCCGACGACCAGGAAACGCCTCCCGGTGCGGGCGAGTTCCCGGCGGAAGCGGGCGGTCATCCACGGTCTGAGCTCGGGGCCGTCGCGCAGCCCGTCGTCCTCGAAGGGCACGCCCTCGTGGTCGGTCAGCAGGTACAGGTCGCGGGGGCGGCGGGCGGCGATCTCCTCGACCTCCGCGTTGCGGCCGCCGAGGTAGCGCTCGTGCCAGATGCCGGTGGCGAAGGAGTCGGTGTCGCAGAAGAGGACCGGGGAGCCGAGCCGGGCGGCCCGCTCCTCGGCCTCGTCCTGGCGGCGGGCGATCACCGGGAACTCCGGCGAGCAGAAGGAGACGTCCTCCCAGGAGGCCGCCGGGTCGGCCGCGCGGGCGGCCGCCAGCTTCTCCTCGCTGTACTGCCGCCCGTACTCGGCGACCCAGCCCGTCTTCGCCCACACGCCGCCGCGCCGCCGGTAGTGCGCGGCCAGCTCCCGCGAGAGGGTGGTGGTGCCGGTGGACTCGGCGCCGAGGACGACCACCCGCCGGGCGAGGGCGGCCCGTACGCCGGGCCCGAGGAACTCCCAGCACCGGACCGGGTCCTCGCGTACGGCGGTCCCCGACACGGGGAACAGGGTGCGCGCCGGGTCCACGCTGACCTCCTGGGCGCCGAACCGCCGGGCGAGCTCGGTGCCGTACTCCTCCGAGGTGAAGACGGCGTCCACGCGCCGGCCCACGGCGCTGCGGAAGACCGCCATGTGCGCTTCCCAGATGGCGGGGTCGCGCAGGTCGACGGGGATGTCGTCGACCGCGCCGACCACCTCGGCCCCGGGGTGCGCCCCGCGCATCCAGGCGACCCGGTCGGCGAGCGGCACCGACTCGACGGAGGCCGCGCAGACCAGGACGGTCAGCCGTTCGCACTGGTCCTGGGCGGTGCGCACCAGGTGGTGGTGGCCGGCGTGCGGCGGGTAGAACTTGCCCAGCACCAGCCCGTGGCCGTAGCGCTCGCCGCCGCTCATGCCGTCGCCTCCAGGGTCATGCGGGCGCCCCGGGCCGGGAGCGTACGGTGCCAGCCGACGAGCCCGGCCACGCACAGGGCGAGGAAGCCCGTGTAGAGGACCGAGGTCAGGTACAGCCCCTTGGACGCGTAGAGCGGGATGTAGACGAGGTCGGCGGCGATCCACAGCCACCAGGACTCCAGGAGCTTGCGGCACTGGCCGTAGGTGGCCATGAGGGAGAGCCCGGTGGTGAGGGCGTCCCAGAACGGGACGGTGGAGTCGCTGACCCGGCCGAGCAGCAGGGTCAGGGCGGCGGTCCCCACCGCCCCCGCCGCCACCAGCCAGACCCATTCGGCGCGCGTGGTGCGGCGCACCGGCAGGGTTCCGGCGGTTCCTGGTCCACCCCCGTGGGTCCAGGACCACCAGCCGTAGGCGGCGAGGGCGATGAAGACGATCTGGAGCCCGGCGTCGGCGTAGAGGCCGGCCTGGGTGAACAGCACGATGAAGAAGAGGTTGTTGGCGATCCCGACCGGCCAGTTGGCGATGTGCTGCCGGGCCACCAGCCAGACGCACACGGCGCCCGTGGCGAAGCCGAGGATCTCGGTCCAGCTCGTGTTCCAGCCCATGAAGGCCGCCCCTCCCTTTATAGTCATCTTGACTATAAAGGCGGGGAGCGGCCGGCGGCAAGCACCGGGGACGGACCTGGGGTGCGGGCGCGAGGCAGGGCAGGGCAGGGCAGGGCAGGGCAGGAGACGCAAACGAAGAACCCGCGGCGCCGGAAAGGCGCCGCGGGTCCTCGGGACTTCGGGGGTGGGGCCTACAGGCCGACCTCGCGCATCAGCATGCCGACCTCGGTGTTGGTCAGGCGGCGCAGCCAGCCGGACTTCTGGTCGCCCAGCTCGATCGGGCCGAAGGAGGTCCGGACGAGCTTGTCCACCGGGAAGCCGGCCTCGGCCAGCATGCGGCGGACGATGTGCTTGCGGCCCTCGTGGAGGGTCACCTCGACCAGGTAGTTCTTTCCGACCTGGTCGACGACGCGGAAGTTGTCGGCGCGGGCGTAGCCGTCCTCCAGCTCGATGCCCTCCTTGAGCCGCTTGCCGATGTCACGCGGCAGCGAGCCGGTGATGGCCGCGACGTAGGTCTTCTGCACGCCGTACTTCGGGTGCGTGAGGCGGTGGGCCAGCTCGCCGTGGTTGGTGAGCAGGATGATGCCCTCGGTCTCGGTGTCGAGCCGGCCGACGTGGAAGAGACGGGTCTCACGGTTGGTGACGTAGTCGCCGAGGCACTGGCGGCCGTCCGGGTCCTCCATGGTGGAGACGACACCGGCGGGCTTGTTCAGCGCGAAGAACAGGTACGACTGGGTGGCGACGGTGAGGCCGTCGACCTTGATCTCGTCCTTCGGCAGGACGCGCTTGCCCTGCTCCAGCACGATCTCGCCGTTGACCTCGACGCGGGCCTGCTCGATGAGCTCCTCGCAGGCCCGGCGCGATCCCATGCCGGCACGGGCGAGCACCTTCTGCAGACGCTCACCCTCCTCCTCGGCGCCCGGGAAGGTCTTCGGGGTCTTGATCACGGGCTTGTCGGCGTACCGGTCGCGCACGCGCTCCTCGATCCGCGCGTCCAGCTCGCGGGGACGTGACTGGCCGCTGCGGCTGCCCGGACCGCGGCGCGGGCCGCCGGCCCCGCCGATGCCGGGGGTCCGGGAGGTCTTGGGGCCGCCCTTGGCCCCGCCGCGCGCCGCCGCGCCGCGGGCGCCGCCGCCACCGGCCTTGGGGCCGCTGCGTCCGTTGCGCTCGCCCTCGGGGCCCACGTCGTAGCGACGCTCCTCGGGACGGGGGTTGCGGGGCCGCTGGGGCGCCTGGTCACGGTCGCGGCCGCGCGCGTCGGAGCCGCCGCCCTGGTACCCGCCGGAGGAGCCACCGCCGCGGTAGCCGCCCCCACCGGAGGAGCTGCCGCCGGAGGAGCCTGCACCCCGGTAGCCACCGCCCCCACCGGAGGAGGAGCCACCGCGGTAGCCACCGCCGCCGGAGGAGCCGCCGCGGGAGCCACCGCGTCCGCCGCCACCGCCGCCGCTGTTCCTGTTGCCGCCACCGTTGCCGTTGCCGCTGCTTCGCATCAAAGTTCCGTCGTCTTGTCGTCGTCTACGTCAGTGTCCGGTGCGTCCGGATCGAACGACGGCACACCTTCTTGCGTCTCGGCTTCGATCGCGTCCGCCTCGGGAAGGAAGGGCGCGAGCTCCGGGAGCTCGTCCAGGCCTCGCAGGCCCATCCGCTCCAGAAAGTAGTTCGTCGTCCTGTACAGGATCGCACCTGTTTCGGGTTCCGTGCCCGCCTCGGCCACCAGACCCCGCTGGAGCAGGGTCCTCATGACCCCGTCGCAGTTGACTCCGCGGACCGCCGAGACCCGCGAACGGCTCACCGGCTGGCGGTACGCGACCACCGCCAGCGTCTCCAGGGCCGCCTGGGTGAGCCGGGCCTGCTGCCCGTCCAGGACGAAGGCCTCCACGGCGGCCGCGTACTCGGGCCGGGTGTAGAACCGCCAGCCCCCGGCGACCAGCCGCAGCTCGAAACCGCGGCGCTGCGCGGTGTACTCGTCGGCGAGGGCGCGCAGGGCGTCGTCGACCTCGCGCGGTGTGCGTTCCAGCACCTTGGCGAGGTGTTCGGCGGTCGCGGGCTCGTCCACGACCATCAGGACGGCCTCCAGCGCGCCCTTCAGCTCCAGCCGGTCCCGCACCCCGGTCATTCCGCCACCTCCACGACTCGGTCGAACTCGTCCGTCACCTTCGGCGTCCCGTCGCCGTCCCCGCCGCACCAGCGCACGGTGAGGGTGAGCAGGGCCTCCGGCTGGTCGAGGGCCACGGCCTTCTCCCGGTACAGCTCCAGCAGCGCCAGGAAGCGGGCGACGACGGTGAGGGTGTCCGGGGCGTCCTCGGTCAGCTCCTGGAACGTCGCCTCACCCCGCGCCCTGAGGAGGCGTACGACGTGCCCGGCCTGCTCCCGCACGCTGACGAGGGGGGCGTGGATGTGGTCCACGTACACCTGCGGCGCGGCCTTGGGCTGCATGGCCCGCACCGCGAGGCGGGCGAGGCCGTCGGCGCCGATGCTGATCACCACCTCGGGCAGCAGGTCGGCGTGGTGCGGCTCCAGCCCGACGGTACGGGGGTACCGCCTGCCCTCCGCCTCGGCACGGTCCTGGAAGATCGCGGCGATCTGCTTGTACGCCTTGTACTGGAGCAGCCGGGCGAAGAGCAGGTCCCGGGCCTCCAGCAGGGCCAGGTCGGCCTCGTCCTCGACCTCGGCGGCGGGCAGCAGGCGGGCGGCCTTCAGGTCGAGCAGGGTCGCGGCGACCACCAGGAACTCGGTCGTCTGGTCGAGGTCCCAGTCGGGGCCCATGGCCCGGATGTGCGCCATGAACTCGTCGGTGACCTTGGACAGCGCGACCTCGGTGACGTCGAGCTTGTGCCGGGAGATCAGCTGGAGCAGGAGGTCGAAGGGCCCCTCGAAGTTGTCGAGCCGCAGCGTGAACCGCCCGTCGCCCGCGCCGGGCGGGCCGGGCGCCGGGGGCGCGTCCGGGGCTCCGGGATCCGGCGCCGGTCCCGCGGCGCCCGTGGCCGGCCCCTCAGGGGCCGGGGAGGCCGTCAGCGCATCCTCCCCGCCGCCGGCCGGGCCGCGGGCCTCAGCGGGCGCCTCAGGGGCCTCCTGGGCCGCCCCCGGCCCACGGCCGGGGCTCCGGCGGGCGGGGTCTTCGTTCGGGGGCATCGCGGTCCAGGGTGGTACGGGAGGTCGGCCGGCCGGCCACATGCAGCGTAGGCCCTGACCGGTCGCCCGCGCGGACGCCGCCGCGCGGAGGCGGGGCGGCGGCCCGCACCGCGGGCCGGGCAACCGCCACGGGCGGGGCTTCGGGCCCGCACCGGCGGGCCCTCCGCGGGCGGGACGGCCGACCGGCCCAGGGCCCGGGCAGCGGGCCGACAGGGCATAGGCCGTCTCTTTCGATCTCGCCGGTCAAGCCCGCGGCGTCTGCTGCGGTGCCTCGCAAGGCGGAGGCACAGCGCGCGTACTGGACGTACTCGGCTGTGCCGACAACGCGGCGAGGCGCCGTGCCAGACGTCGCGGGTCAGACAAGATCCGGGAGAGACGGCCTAGCTGTATTGACCCGCAGCGTTGTTCACGCGGCTGATGGGTGGCATGCCGCCCAGTGCGGTGTGGCAGCGGTGGTGGTTGTAGGTGTGGAGGAAGTCT
>NZ_JBIBCI010000018.1:0-140976 GCF_042901085.1 Streptomyces sp. NPDC012794 | reverse complement strand
CAACCCATCCGCTTCGGCACCGACAACACCAAGGGCGTGCTCCGCGATCCCGCCACCGGAGACCTCCAGGCCGTCACCGTCACCGCGGAGAACGAGTCGCGGATCCTGACCCACGACGCCCACGCCACCTCCCCCACCACCGCCTTCGCCCTCTCCCGCCTCGCCGACCCCGACACCCTCCACCACACCCCCATCGGCGTCTTCCGCAGCACCCAACGCCCCGTCTACGACTCCCTCATGGCCGACCAGCTGGAGGCGGCCGTCGACCAGCACGGCAAGGGTGACCTGGCGGCGCTGCTGGCCGGCTCCGACACCTGGACGGTGGTCGGCTAGGGCGCACGGGCCCCGGCGCACGGCGCACGGGCGGCCTCCGGCAGCCCGGATCCCGCTACGGGGTCCGGGCTTCGTCGTAAGCGGCCCGGGCCGCCTGCACCTCGCCGGTACGGCGTTCCGTCCAGCGGGCCAGTGCCCACACCTGCTCGGCGGCCTCCCGGCCGAGGTCCGTCAGGGAGTAGTCCACGTGCGGCGGGATCACGGGGTGCGCGTGGCGCAGTACGAAACCGTCCCGCTCCAGCGTCTGGAGGGTCTGGGCGAGCATCTTCTCGCTGACCCCTCCCACCTCCCGGCGGAGCTCGCTGAACCGGTAGGAACGCTCCACCAGGGCGGCCAGGACCAGTACGCCCCAGCGGCTGGTCACGTGCTCCAGGATCCCCCGCGACGGGCACATGGGGGCCTTCACTGTCACGGGCTGCACACTTACGTCCATACCAGTACCTTACTTTGAAGTGGGTACTTACGAATAGTTAGCGCTCTCCATACGCTGGTGCTGTCTCCGCGAACGAACGCGGGGAACCCACCGCACCAGGAGCGCATCATGAGCATCGTCGTCACCGGAGCCACCGGAGCCCTCGGCCGCCTCGTCGTCGGAGAACTGCTGGAGCGGGTCCCCGCCGGCGAGCTGGCCGTGGTCGTGCGCAGCGCCGAGAAGGCCGCCGACCTGGCCGCGCGCGGCATCGACGTACGGATCGCCGACTACGACGACCCGGCCGCGCTGGCCGGCGCCTTCCGGGCCGGCGACCGGGTCCTGCTGATCTCCGGCAGCGAGGTCGGGCGGCGGATCCCGCAGCACACCGCCGTGATCGCGGCCGCGAAGGCGGCCGGGGTGGCCCAGCTGGCCTACACCGGCATCCTCGGCGGACCCGAGGCCGACTTCGAGCTGGCGGCCGAGCACCGGGCCACGGAGCAGGCGATCCTCGACTCCGGGCTGCCGTACACCTTCCTGCGCAACGGCTGGTACCACGAGAACTACACCGCGCAGCTCCCCGCCGTCCTGGAACACGGTGCGGTCGTCGCCAGCGCGGGCGAGGGCCGGATCGCCTCGGCGGCGCGGGCGGACTACGCGGCCGCCGCGGCGGCGGTACTGACCGGCGAGGGCCACCTGAACCAGGTCTACGAGCTGTCGGGCGACACCGCCTGGAGCCTGGCCGAGTACGCCGGCGAGGTGGCCCGGCAGTCCGGCCGCGAGATCTCGTACGCCGCCGTGCCGGCCGACGCGCACCTGACCGTGCTGACCGGCGCCGGGGTGCCCGAGCCCTTCGCGGCGATCCTCGTGGACGTGGACGCGGCGATCTCGCGCGGCCGGCTGGCCGGGACGAGCGGCGACCTGTCGCGCCTGATCGGGCGGCCGACGACGCCGGTGGCCGCGGCCATCACCGCCGCCCTGGCCTGATCACCGGCCGTCCGGCCCCGCGCCCGGCCCGGTCACCGGCCGTCCGCCCCGGGGATGTCATGGCGGGTGTCATGAGTATCTCGTGGAAACGGGCATGACAGCAGCGCCCTGCGGCGCTACGGTCGTGAGGTTGTGAGATTGGCTGGAAGTTGCACTGGAGGCCCCGTGAAGGCGGAGAACGAGCAGCGCACGGGTTTGCTCTACGGATTCGGCGCATACGGAATGTGGGGGCTCGTCCCCCTCTTCTGGCCCCTCCTCAAGCCCTCCGGGGCGATCGAGATCCTCGCCCACCGCATGGTCTGGTCGCTGGCCGCGGTCGGCATCGCGCTCCTCGCGCTGCGCCGCTGGGGGTGGATCGCCGAGATCGTCCGCCAACCGCGCAAGCTCGGGCTGACGGCCCTCGCGGCGGCCGTGATCAGCGTCAACTGGGGCCTGTACATCTGGGCCGTCAACAACGGCCAGGTCGTCGAGGCCAGCCTCGGCTACTTCATCAACCCGCTGGTCACCATCGCCATCGGCGTCCTGGTGCTGGGCGAGCGGCTGCGCCGGGCCCAGTGGGCGGCCGTGGGGATCGGCTTCGCCGCCGTGCTGGTGCTGTCCGTTGGCTACGGCCGGCTGCCGTGGATCTCGCTCACGCTGGCCTTCTCCTTCGCCGCCTACGGGCTGATCAAGAAGAAGCTCGACATGGGCGGGCTGGAGTCACTGGCCGCCGAGACGGCCCTGCAGTTCCTGCCGGCCCTGGGCTACCTGCTGTGGCTGGGGGTCCAGGGGCAGTCCACCTTCACCTCACACGGGCTGGGACATGCGGCGCTGCTCGCCGCGACGGGGCTGGTCACGGCGATCCCGCTGGTCTGCTTCGGGGCGGCCGCGATCCGGGTGCCGCTCTCCACGCTGGGGCTGCTCCAGTACCTGGCTCCGGTGTTCCAGTTCGGGCTCGGCGTCCTCTACTTCCACGAGGCGATGCCGCCGGAGCGGTGGGCCGGCTTCTCCCTGGTCTGGGGCGCGCTGGTGCTGCTGACCTGGGACGCGCTGCGGACCGCCCGGCGCTCGCGGGCCCTGCTGGCCGAAGCCTCCGTCGCGGCGGCGGCCGGAGCAGTCGCCGCGGCCGTGGCCGGAGGGGGTGCCGGACCGGTTCCGGTACCGCCCGGAACGGAACCGGCTCCGAGCCGCGATCCCGCGTAGCCGCGCGCGGGTGCGCGCATCCGCTGCACGCGCCCCGATACACCACACGGTCCCCGGTACGGAACATCCGTACCGGGGATCGTCCGTTTTCCGAACTACCCTGACCGGATTGTGGTCTTGACGGATAGTCACGCTCTCACTGAACATCAGGCTCGCACTGACGCACCAATGCTCACCTGCACGATTCCCGCACGTTCCGTCTCATCCCCAACGGATCATCCCAACGGAATCCCGGAGCCCCCACATGAGCCTGTCCGTCTCCCGGCGTCTTGCCGCCGCGACCGCCCTCGCGGTCGCGGGGCTGCTGGCCGCCACCTCTCCCGCCGCGCTCGCCGCGCCCACGGCCGTGACCGCGGCGCCGACGCCGCCCGACATCCCGCTGGCCAACGTCAAGGCGCACCTGACACAGCTCCAGACCATCGCCACCAACAACGGCGGCAACCGCGCCCACGGCCGGGCCGGGTACAAGGCCTCGATCGACTACGTGAAGGCCAAGCTGGACGCGGCGGGCTTCACCACCAGCCTGCAGACCTTCACCTCCAGCGGCGCCACCGGCTACAACCTGATCGCCGACTGGCCGGGCGGTGACCCCAACTCGGTCCTCATGGCCGGCTCGCACCTGGACTCGGTGAGCTCGGGCGCAGGCATCAACGACAACGGCTCCGGCTCGGCGGCCGTCCTGGAGGCCGCGCTCGCGGTGTCCCGCGCGAACCTCCAGCCGACGAAGCACCTGCGCTTCGGCTGGTGGGGCGCGGAGGAACTGGGCCTGGTCGGCTCGAAGTACTACGTCAACAGCCTGCCGGCGACGGAGCGGGCGAAGTTCTCCGGCTACCTGAACTTCGACATGATCGGCTCGCCGAACCCGGGCTACTTCGTCTACGACGACGACCCGACGATCGAGCAGACCTTCAAGAACTACTTCACGGGCCTCGGCGTCCCCACCGAGATCGAGACCGAGGGCGACGGCCGCTCCGACCACGCGTCCTTCAAGAACGCGGGGATACCCGTCGGCGGTCTGTTCACGGGCGCCAGCAACACCAAGACCTCGGCCCAGGCCCAGAAGTGGGGCGGCACCGCCGGCCAGGCCTTCGACCGCTGCTACCACTCGTCCTGCGACACCACGTCGAACATCAACGACACCGCCCTGGACCGCAACTCCGACGCCATCGCCTACGCGATCTGGAACCTCGGCGCGGCCACCCCGGTCCCGCCGGGCCCGTCCTTCGAGAACACCGCCGACGTGACCATCCCGGACTCCCCGGCCGCCGCGGTGACCTCGCCGATCACGGTCTCGGGCGTGGCGGGCAACGCGCCGGCCACCACCAAGGTCGACGTGAACATCGTCCACACCTACCGCGGTGACCTGGTGATCGACCTGATCGCCCCGGACGGCACGGCGTACCGGCTGAAGAACTCCAGCTCGGACTCCGCCGACAACCTGGTCGCCAGCTACACGGTGAACGCCTCCGCCGAGGTCGCCAACGGCGTGTGGAAGCTCCAGGTCAAGGACGTGGCCGCGCAGGACGTGGGCTACATCAACAGCTGGAAGATCACCTTCTGACGGCACCCCTTCCGGGCCCGCTGCGGATCTCCCGGCCCCGGCGTGATCCGACGCGATCACGCCGGGGCCCGTCGCCGCGACGGGACACCGCAGGCGCCGCGCGTCCTGCGACGCCGGTGGTGCTACGCGTCCTCCGACGCCGGCCGCGTCGACGCGGACAGGGGCTCCTGGATGCGGGCGCGCAGCTCCTGGGCGACCGCGGTCACGTCCGCGCGGCCCAGCTTCGCGGCCTCCACCAGGTCGCCGAGCTCCTCGGGCGTGGGCAGCTGCTTCGCACCGGCCACCCGCAGGTACGAGCGGGTCGCGGCGGCCGCGTAGAACTCGTTCATCGGGGATTCCAGCGCGGGGCAGACGGCGAGCGTGTGCAGGAAGGCCGCGGCCCGCCAGGCGGTGTCGGGGGCGGGCTGCTCCGGGACCATGACCAGGTCGTTCTGGTGCCGGGCGACTGCGGCGGCCACCCCGGAGGGGTCCCACACGGCGGGGTCCGACGGCAGATGGTGGGCCAGCGCGGTCCAGGCCCACTCCATGGTGATCTTCAATTGCCGAACCGCTCCTGGAAGTAGCCCCAGTGGTCGGCGAACTCCTCTATGCCGGTGAGGAACGTCTTGCGGTCCTCGTCGAGTTCGCGTTCCGTGACCTCGGTGATGAGCGCGGTGACCGTCGTCCCCAGCGCCGCCGCGCGCGCCTTGAGGCGTTCGTGGAACTCTTCGTCCAGGCGGATGGTGACGTGTCTCGACATGTCCATCACGGTACAGCGGCAGCGCTGCACGGAGGAGGGGAACGGCACAAGGGTGGCCGGGGACACAGGTCCCCGGCCACCCCGGCGGTACCGCGGTTACTTGGCGGAGTCGGCCGTCCTGACGAGCTGGTCCTTGGTGACCGCGCCGACGTAGACCTTGCCGTCGTCCGTGATCAGCGCGTTGACCAGGCGGGTGGAGAAGACCCGGCCCTCGCCGAACTTCCCGGAGACCTTGTCGCCGAGGGAGTTCAGGAACTGCTTGGCCTCCTTCGGCGCGTTCTTGTCGTTCTCCAGGTCCTTGAGGGACCGGCCGGCGCCCGTGTCGATCCGCGCCACCGTGGACCAGCCCTCGCCGAGGACCTTCACCTCGCCCTTGCCGTCCGCCCCGGCGGCCAGGTCACCGAGGCCGGGGAAGGATTCCAGCGCCTTGAGCGGCTTGTCCTCCTTCTGCCCCTTGCCGTGCGCGCCGCCCTCCGTCACCTTGGCGCCCTTCGGCGGGGTGAAGGCGAAGGCGTCCGCGGCCGGCTTGGCGAAGTCCACCTGGGTGAAGCCCGCGTCCACGATCGGCTTGCCGCCCTGGCTGGACAGCAGCTGGATGCGCAGCGGTACGCCGTTGCGGGCATCGACCGCGATCCGCACCGAGCCGACGGTGGAGCCGCTCTGCTTGGGCGTGAGGACCAGCTGGTAGGCGTCGCGCCCGGCGACCTGCGCCGTCTCGCCCACGCTGATGTCGGTGGTGGGGCCGGCGGCCTTGAGGACCTCCTGGGCCAGCTCCTGCGGCGAGGCCGGGAGGCGGTCGGCGGTCTTGCCGTGGCCCGGGCCGGCGTCCTGGCCGTCCTTGTCGTGGAAGACCTCGTTGGACTTGGAGTCGTATCCCCAGACGTCCTTGCCGTTGTGGACGAGGGTGTACTCGTCCTTGCCGTCCAGGAAGGTCAGCTTCTGGCGGTCGGGGCCGTCGGCCGCGACGCGGAAGGTGTGCGTGCCGTTGGCCAGCTGCGCGATCTTCTCCTCGGGGTCGGCCGAGCCGCCCGCGACCCCGCCGCCGCCCAGCAGGCCGGAGGCGAACTGGGGGAGGCCGAGGTCGGTGGAGATCTTCGCGGTGCCGGAGAGCTGCTGCGCGTCGGAGGCCGCGACCTTCTCGATCAGCTGCTGCGCCGTCACCTTGGGCAGGTCGGGACCCCCGGCGTTGGCGAAGGCCGGGACCATCGCGGCGGTTGCCGCCGCGACACCCGCCACGGCGACCGGTACGGCGTACCGGGCGGCCTTGCGCGAGGTCTTCGTGTTCGCTGCCATCTGAGTGCCCTGCCCTCTGTGTCTACGGCGGCGGCCCCCGTGGCGCCGCACTCACCCGTTCCGGTGGGATTCGATGTCTCCATCTGACCAAATCGGCGGACTCGGGGCGTCAGTCCCCGGAATCAACTCCGTGTACGACCGTGGGATGACACGGGAAGGGCCCCCGCACCCCGACCCGTAGGGGTCGCGGGGCGCGGGGGCCCTTCCGCCGCGGAGGGGGGCGGAGGTCAGCCGGCGCGGTGGACCACCGCGTCGCACAGCTCCTCCAGCGCCGACTTCGCGAAGCACTCCGGCAGCGGGGCGAGCGTGGCGCGCGCGTCCTCCGCGTACTGGACGGTGTCGCGGCGGGCCTGCTCCAGCGCGGGGTGCACCCGCAGCCGGGAGAGGACCTCGGCGTGCCGGGCGTCGTCCGTGAGGTCCCCGTCCAGCAGGGCCACGAGCTCCAGGTCCTCGGGGCGCCGGTCCCGCGCGGCCGTCTCGCGCAGCCGCAGCACGGGCAGGGTCGGGATGCCCTCGCGCAGGTCGGTGCCCGGGGTCTTGCCGGACTCGTGCGAGTCGGAGGCGATGTCGAGGACGTCGTCGGCGAGCTGGAAGGCGGTGCCGAGGCGCTCGCCGTACTGGGTCAGGATGTCGACGACGGACTCGTCGGCGCCGGACATGAGCGCGCCGAAGCGGCCGGAGACGGCGATCAGCGAGCCGGTCTTGCCGGCGATGACGTCCAGGTAGTGCGCGACGGGGTCGCGGCCGTCGCGCGGACCGGCCGTCTCCAGGATCTGGCCCGTGACGAGCCGCTCGAAGGCCTCGGCCTGGATGCGCACGGCCTCCGGCCCGAGGTCCGCGAGGATGTGCGAGGCGCGGGCGAAGAGGAAGTCACCCGTCAGGACCGCGACGGAGTTGCCCCAGCGGGCGTTCGCGCTCTCCACCCCACGGCGTACGTCCGCCTCGTCCATGACGTCGTCGTGGTAGAGCGTCGCCAGGTGGGTGAGCTCCACGACCACGGCGGACGGCACGATGCCGGGCGCGTAGGGGTCGCCGAAGCGGGAGGCCAGCATCACCAGCAGCGGCCTGAACCGCTTGCCCCCGGCGCGCACCAGATGCTGCGCGGCCTCGGTGATGAAGGGGACTTCGCTCTTGGTGGCCTCCAGCAGACCCGCCTCGACGGCGGCCAGTCCGGCCTGGACATCGGTCTCAAGAGCCTGGTCCCGCACGCTCAGTCCGAACGGCCCGACGACGGTCACGAGGGGTACTCCTGTCTGCTGACGATCACGCTGACGATCACCTGGATTGTCGATGTGTCGCTGCCATCACTCAAGCCAGCGTATCCGGTCCGTTTTCGATCACCGAGAGCGCCTGTCCGGTTGCCGCACACGCGCAGTCCGATCCATCCCGGTATGTTCGGTGAGAGCCGAAACGACCGGAGAACATGTTTTGTCCAGAACTGTCACCGATAGGGGCGGGCCCGGGGCCGGAAGCACCGGGGCCTTCGCCGGCCCGCCGGCCACGGCCGCCCGACGGGTCGCCGACGGGTGCCGCGGTTCCGCCGCGCCCGCCACCCCCCTGGCGCGTATCGGCCGGTTGACGACGGCCCGTTCGGCCCCGTCCGCCGAGGGGCCGGTGAGGGAAAACCGATGATCATCCGTACCGACTTCCCGTACGCCACCGCCCACGAGGATGTCCGGATCCCGATGCCGGACGGGGTCGGGCTCCACGCCCGCGTCTGGCGCCCCGTGACGGACGAACCCGTACCCGCCTTGCTGGAGTACCTCCCCGACCGGCTGACCGACTGCACCGCGCCCCGCGACCGCCAGCGCCACCCCTGGTACGCCGGGCACGGCTACGCCTCCGTCCGGGTGGACGTACGCGGCCACGGGTGCAGCGGGGGCCGCCCCGGCGGCGCGCACGACGCGCTCGAAATCGCCGACGGGGCCGCGGTGGTGGAGTGGCTGGCCGCGCGGCCGTGGTGCACGGGAGCGGTGGGGATGACCGGCATCTCCCGGGGCGGCCGCGACGCCCTGCGGATCGCCGCCCTGGCGCCGGAGGCGCTGAAGGCCGTCGTCACCGTCTGCTCGACGGACGACCCCTACGACAACGACTCCTGCTACACGGGCGGGTCGGTACTGGCCGCGGGCATGCACGCCCGGTCCGCCATGGCGCTGGCCCTCGCCGCCCGCCCGCCCGACCCGCGCCATGCCGGCGACGGCTGGCGGGAGCAGTGGCTGGACCGGCTGGAGGGCGTGGAACCGCCGGTCCACACCTGGCTCTCGCACCAGACCCGCGACGCCTACTGGCGCCACGGCGGCGTCCGCGAGGAGTACGCGGCGATCGGCGCGGCGGTCCTCGCCGTGGGCGGCTGGCACGACCCCCACCGGGACGCGGTGCTGCGGCTGGTCTCCCACCTGCCCGCCTCCCGGGTGCGGGGCCTGATCGGGCCCTGGTCGCACCAGTACCCGGACCGGGAGCTGCCGCCGGGACCGGCCATCGGCTTCCTCCAGGAGACCCTGCGCTGGTGGGACCACTGGCTGAAGGGCACCGACAACGGGGTGATGGACGAACCGCTGCTGCGCGCGTGGATCAGCGGCTCGCACCCGCCGGCCACCGTGTACGACCGGCTGCCGGGCCGCTGGGCCGGCGAGAAGGCGTGGCCGTCGCCCTCGGTCGTGCCCGTCTCGTACGGGCTCCAGGGCCCGCCGGTCACGGTGGCCTCGCCGCAGCACACCGGACTCGACGCCGGGCGCTACCGCCCCGTCGGCGACGACGGCGACCTGCCGCCGGACCAGCGGGAGGAGGACGCGAAGTCGGCCTGCTTCGAGTTCCCCGTGCCCGTGGACACGGGCGAGCCGGTGGAGGTCCTGGGGCGGCCGTCGGTGACGCTGCGGCTGCGGATGGACGTCCCGTACGGACAGGTCGTGGCGCGGCTGTGCGACGTCGCCCCCGACGGGGCGTCGACGCTGGTCACGCGAGGGGCGCTGAACCTGTCGGCGCGGTACGGGCCGGACCGGGCGGCGCCGTGGCGGGCGGGCGCGTACGAGGACGTCACCTTCGCGCTCAACGGCATCGGCCATTCCTTCCCGCCGGGGCACCGGATCCGGCTCGCGGTGTCCTCCGCGTACTGGCCGTGGATCTGGCCGCGGGCCGGCTCGGAGGCGGGCTGGACCCTGGACCCCGCGGGCAGCACGCTGGAACTCCCGGTCCGCGCCGCCTCCTCCCTGGACGCGGGCATCGCCTTCGAGCCGCCGGAACAGGCCGAGCCACTGGGGGTGGTCCACCCGGAGACGCTGGACGCGCCGCGCCCCGAGCGGGTGGTCGTACGCGACGTCGCGCGCGGGGTGTGGCGGCTGGAGGTGGACCCCCGGCACGGGGGGACGCGGGTGTACCCGGACGGGCTGGAGTACGAGGAGGAGGCGACGGAGGTGTACGAGATCCAGCAGGCCGACGCGCTGTCCGCCCGCACCCGCTCGGACTGGCGGATCCGGTTGCACCGCCCGGAGGACGGGTGGGACGCACGGGTGGAGACCCGGTCGGAGATCTCGTGCGACGAGGGCGGCTTCCTCACGTCCGACGAGGTCGTCTGCCGTGAGGGCGAGGAGGTCGTCTTCCACCGCACGTGGGAACGCCGCCTGCCGCGCGCGGCGGGCTGAGCCGCGTCACGAGCGGAACAGCCGCTCCAGCACCACCGCGATGCCGTCCGCCTCGTTCGACAGGGTCACCTCGTCGGCGACGGCCACCAGCTCCCGGTGGGCGTTCGCCATCGCCACCCCGTGCGCGGCCCACGCGAACATCGGGATGTCGTTCGGCATGTCGCCGAAGGCGATCGTCGACTCCGCCGCGGCCTCCAGCACCGACGCCGCCCGCGCGAGCCCACTGGCCTTGTCGACGCCCGGCGGCTGGAGTTCCACCGTGTGCTCCCCCGCCATCGTGACGTTCACTAGGTCACCGACCACCGACCGCGCCACCCGCGTCAGTTCGTCGTCGTCCAGCCGGGGATGCTGGAGCAGCACCTTGTTGATCGGCGACGACCACAGCTCGCCCCGCCCGCGCACCCGCACCATCGGGAGGTGCGGGTGCGGCATCCGGTAGCCCGGCCCCACCAGCATCTCCGCGTCCAGCCCCTCCTGGTTGACGGCCACGTACACCTCGCCGATCTCCGCCTCGATCTTGCCGAGGGCCACCTCGGCCAGGCCCCGGTCCATCGCGACGGAGTGCAGCAGGATTCCGCGCGCCGCGTCGTACACCTGCGCACCCTGCCCGCACACCGCGAGCCCCGTGTAGCCGAGGTCGTCGAGGACGTGCCGGATCTGTGGAACGGGGCGGCCGGTGACGACGATGTGCCGGGCACCGGCCGCGCGCGCCGTCGCGAGCGCCGTGCAGGAGCGGGCGGAGACGGTGTCACCGGCGCGCAGCAGAGTCCCGTCCAGGTCGGTGGCGATCAAGGAATAGGGCAGGGCGGAAGTCACCCCGCCAAGGATACGGACCCCAATGGACAAGTCCTACAATTGGCGTCTTCGCCACCTGAAGGTGGAGGATTCCCGCCTGACCCCCCTTATTGAGCGGCGGCCTTCGGGTGGTTCCTGCTTCATCACCCATAGCCCGGCTTGCCGGGTCTTACACGGATTCCACAGGCGTTTTACCTCTCGGCCCGCCCGGCCGCGAGGAGTTGGCGCCCTTCGGCGCGGAGGTTGATCTCGGCGTTGCCGTCCCTGTCGTGAGTGGCGCCGCAGTCGCACACCCAGTGCGCGCACCGCACCGCGAGCACAGTTGGGTGGAAGGGAACCACCTGCTCACCTTGACGAAGCCGCGCCCGTACCGTGCACACTTGGCTTCGAGGGTGCGGGCGAGCACACCCAAGGGTCGCGTCGCCGGTCGGCGATGCGGGCATGGATCCTGGTTACGGCCAGCTTTGCTTTGCGCCGGTTGTTCGATCCCTTCTGGCACCTGCTGAGCTTGCGCTGAGTACGGCGGAGTTTCTTCTCCTGGCGGCGGAAGAACTTCGGGGAGGCGATCTTCCGGTCGCGCAGCACGGCGTAGGAGGACAAGCCCAGGTCGATCCCGGTGTCGGTCTCTTCCCAGTCCAGCTCGGGAAGCGGCTCGGCGTCGGCCTCGACCACGAAAGAGGTGAAGAACTGCCCGGACGCGTCCCTGACGATCGTGACTGACGACGGGGCGGAGGGAAGTTCGCGGGACCGGCGAACCGGTACATCGCCGATCTTCGGAAGCCGGAGTGCGCCGTCCTCGGTGATGGAGAGGCGAGCCGCCTTCGTGAACCTGACAGCCTGGCGACTGGCCTTCTTCTTGTAAGCGGGGCGGTCCGATCTTGGGGCCCTTGCGAGTGCCCTTCTTCGACGCGAAGAAGTTGCCGTACGCGGTCCCCAGGTCCCGCAGGGACGATTGGAGTACGACCGCCGATACCTCGCCGAGCCAGGAACGCGCCTCGGTCTTCTTCGCCTCCGTAATCACCAGCCTGGCCAGCTCGACGATCGACGGGACAGGCCTGCCCTGCCTGTAGGCGCCCTGGCGGATGCTCAGCGCGTCATTCCAGACCACACGCGCACACCCGAAGGCCTGCGCCAGCGCCTGCCGCTGGACGGCATTCGGGTAGACCCGGTAGTGGTAGCACAACCGCATGGACGGACCGTACGACCCGCAGCCACCAACCCGTGCGAAATGACACGATGTGACCTGAAGCAACAACATCTGCCCGTTTTCGTCTTCCCACGTGTGTTTCATCTCCGATCGAGCACCCGAGCTTTCACTCGGGATCCTGGGTAGCGTGTCCCGCACCGTGTCTACCGGGACACCCCCGGCCCCCCTCGAAAGCGAGGCAGCACCCCATGCCCCAGCAGAGCCCCCTCGACGTCCCCGAGGGCGACCCGTTCGGGCCGCACAACCTCCCCTACGGCGTGTTCTCCACCCCGGCGGAGCCGGAGCGCCGCCGCGTCGGCGTGCGCCTCGGCGGGTACGTGCTCGACGCGGGGGCGGTGGCCGTCGCCCTCGGGTCCCCGTACGCCGGGCTGCTCGCCCAGGGTTCGCTCAACCCGCTGCTGGCCGCCGGCCGCACCGCCTGGCGCGACGTGCGCCGCGCGCTGACCGCGTGGGTCACCGACCCCGGGCACCGCGGGACGGTCGAGCCGCACCTGCTGCCGCTGGACGCGGTCACCCTGCACCTGCCGTACGAGGTCGCCGACTACGTCGACTTCTACGCGAGCGAGCACCACGCCACCAACGTCGGACGGATCTTCCGCCCGGACGGGGACGCGCTCACCCCCAACTGGAAGCACCTGCCCATCGGTTACCACGGCCGGTCCGGCACGATCGTGGTCTCCGGCACCGATGTGGTGCGGCCGTCGGGGCAGCGCAAGGCACCCGCCGACCCGGCGCCGGTCTTCGGGCCGTCCGTGAAGCTCGACATCGAGGCCGAGGTCGGCTTCGTCGTCGGCACCCCCTCGGAAATGGGCCGTCCGGTCGCGCTCGGCGACTTCGAGGAGCACGTCTTCGGGCTGTTCCTCCTCAACGACTGGTCCGCGCGCGACATCCAGGCCTGGGAGTACGTGCCGCTCGGCCCGTTCCTCGGCAAGTCGTTCGCCACCTCCGTCTCCGCCTGGGTGACCCCCCTGGAGGCCCTGGACACGGCCCGGGTCGCCCCGCCCGCCCGGGACTTCCCGCTGCTGCCCTACCTCGACGACGCCGGCGTCGACCGCCCCGGCGGCTTCGACCTGCGCATCAGCGTCTCCATCAACGGGCAGGAGGTCGCCCGGCCGCCGTTCGCCTCGATGTACTGGACGGCCGCCCAGCAGCTGGCCCACATGACCGTCAACGGCGCCTCGCTGCGCACCGGCGACGTGTACGGCTCCGGCACGGTCAGCGGCCCGGAGCCCGACCAGCGGGGCTCGCTGCTGGAGCTCACCTGGAACGGCCGCGACGCCGTCGAGCTCGCCGACGGCAAGCGCACCTTCCTGGAGGACGGCGACACCGTCACCCTCACCGCGTGGGCCCCCGGCGCCGACGGCACCCGCGTCGGCCTCGGCGAGGTCACCGGCCGCATCACCGCCGCCCGGTAGGACGCACGAGGGGCGGCGGGCCTCCCCCGCCGCCCCAGCCGCCCCGCCGCCCCGCCGCCCCGCCGCCCCGCCGCCGGTCGGGCGTACCGCCCCGGCGCGCCTACTCCGCCCGCACCGCCCGGGTGGCGGGGGCCGGGAGCCGCGGTGACGCTGCTCGCATGGCCTCTCGCACCGCAAAGCTCGCCCCCCTGGCCCTCGCGGCCACCGCCTCCCTCACGCTCGGCGCCGCCCCCGCCGCCCCCACGGCGACGCCCAACGCCCAACTGGCCGCGACCTACCGGGCCACCGCCAAGTACCACGACCATCGGAAGGCCGTCGCCGCCGGCTACGTCCCCGACCGGTACTGCGTCGTCAACCCGGGCGAAGGCGGCGGGGCCCTCGGCTACCCGCACTTCAACCACGCCTACGACGGCTCCACCGACCCCGCGAAGCCCACGGCCCTGCTCTACGAGAGCGATGGCGCGGGGCGCTGGCGGCTCGCCGGCCTCGAATGGATGGTCGTGGACCGCGACGGCCGCATGGACACCGACGACGACCGCCCCGCCCTGTTCGGGCAGCCCTTCCGCGGCCCGCTCCCCGCCCGGTACGCGGGCCAGAAGGTGCACTACTCGCTGCACCTGTGGCTGTGGAAGAAGAACCCCTCGGGGCGGTTCGAGCCCTTCAACCCGTCGGTCGTCTGCCGGCCCGGCACCACCCGCCCCCGCCCCGCCGTACCCGCCGCCACCCCTTAGCTCCGCGCCGCCCCCCGTTCGGGGGCCCGCCGCGTGCGCGGCCCCCGCCTCCCCGCGATGGTGGACGAAAGCCCTCCGGGACCCCCGACCACCAGGAGCTCCCATGCCCCTACCGCGCACCGCCAAGGCCCTGTTCGCCGCCTCCGCCGCCGCGGCGTCGCTGTTCCTCGCCGCCCTCCCCCCGGCCCAGGCGGTCGAAGGGCCCGCGCCCGACCCCCGCGACAAGCAGGCGATGCGCGACATGGCCACGGCGATCGCGGCGACCGCGAAGTACGTGGACGAGCGGGCGGCCCTCAGGGACGGCTACGTCCCGCACGGCCAGGAGTGCATGACCAACCCGTTCGGTGTCGGCACCATGGGCTACCACTACGTCAAGCAGGCCAACTGGGGCTCCACGGACCCCGCCAGGCCGACCGCGCTCCTCTACAGCACCGAGAAGGACCGGCACGGGCGCCGCAAGCTCCAGACGGTGGAGTGGATGTCCACCGACCGGGACCAGGACCTCAAGACCACCGACGACCGGCCCCGCATGTTCGGGCTCCCCTTCGACGGCCCCATGCCCGGCCACTGGCCGGGCATGCCCAAGCACTACGACCTCCACATGTGGGCGTACGAGAAGAACCCCGCCGGCCGCTTCCACAACTGGAACCCCGGCCTGAGCTGCCCCCCGAAGAAGCCCGCCACGGGAACCACCCCGCCGGCCCCCGGTCACGGCCACGGGCACTAGGCACCGGAACGGCGCAGGGCCCGGCCCCCGAGGGGGCCGGGCCCTGCTGTCCGCGGTACCGGGTCAGCGTACGAAGGTGCTCGCCTGTCCCGCGAGGTCCAGGAAGTACTGCGGGGCCAGGCCCAGGACCAGGGTGACCGCGACGCCCACCGCGATGGTGGTCATCGTCAGCGGCGAGGGGACGGCGACCGTCGGGCCGTCGGCCTTCGGCTCGCTGAAGAACATCAGCACGATGACCCGGATGTAGAAGAACGCGGCGATCGCCGACGAGACCACACCGACGACCACCAGCGCCCCGGCGCCACCCTCCGCGGCCGCCTTGAACACCGCGAACTTCCCGGCGAAGCCGGATGTCAGCGGGATACCGGCGAAGGCCAGCAGGAACACCGCGAAGACGGCCGCCGTCAGCGGCGAACGCCGCCCCAGGCCCGCCCACTTCGACAGGTGCGTCGCCTCGCCGCCCGCGTCGCGGACCAGGGTGACCACCGCGAAGGCGCCGATGGTCACGAAGGAGTAGGCGGCCAGGTAGAACAGGACGGACTTGACGCCCTCCTCCGACGTGGCGATCACACCGGCCAGGATGAACCCGGCGTGCGCGATCGAGGAGTACGCCAGGAGCCGCTTCACATCGGTCTGGGTCACGGCGATCACCGCGCCCGCGAGCATCGTGACGATGGCGACGCCCCACATCACCGGCCGCCAGTCCCACCGCAGGCCGGGCAGGACCACGTACAGCAGCCGCAGCAGCGCGCCGAAGGCGGCCACCTTGGTCGCCGCCGCCATGAAGCCGGTGACCGGGGTCGGGGCGCCCTGGTAGACGTCCGGGGTCCACATGTGGAAGGGGACCGCGCCGACCTTGAACAGCAGGCCCATCAGGATCAGCGCGCCGCCGATGAGCAGCAGCGCGTCGTTGCCCATGGTGGAGGCCAGGGCCGGGTCGATCCGGGCGACGGTGCCGTCCACCACGTCGGCGATCACCGCGTAGGAGACGGATCCCGCGTACCCGTAGAGCAGCGCGATGCCGAAGAGGAGGAAGGCCGACGAGAAGGCGCCGAGGAGGAAGTACTTGACCGCCGCCTCCTGCGACATCAGCCGCTGGCGGCGGGCGAGGGCGCAGAGCAGGTACAGCGGGAGGGAGAAGACCTCCAGTGCGATGAACAGCGTCAGCAGGTCGTTCGCGGCGGGGAAGATCAGCATGCCGGAGACCGCGAACAGGGCCAGCGGGAAGACCTCGGTGGTGGTGAAGCCCGCCTTGACGGCGGCCTTCTCGCTGTCGCTGCCCGGGACGGACGCGCCCTGTGCGGCGAAGGAGTCCACCCGCCTGCCGTGCGCCTTCGGGTCGAGGCGGCGCTCGGCGAAGGTGAACACGGCCACGATCGAGGCCAGCAGGATGGTGCCCTGGAGGAAGAGCGCCGGGCCGTCGACGGCGATGGCGCCCATGGCCGCGATCTGCGCCTTGGTGCCGCCGTACCCGCCGGCCGCGAGGCCGACGACCGCCGCGAAGGCCGAGGCCAGCGCGGCGACGGCGAGGAACACCTGGACGTAGTAGCGGGACTTGCGCGGTACGAAGGCCTCGACGAGGACTCCGAGGACGGCCGCGCCCACCACGATGAGCGTGGGCGCGAGCTGTGCGTACTCGATGTGCGGGGCCGGGATGCGGTCGGCCGGTCCGTCGGCCGCCAGCGTCAGCAGGCTCTGGGCAGCGATCACTTGGCCGCCTCCACGTTCTGGATGGACAGCTCGGGCTTCGGGTCCGTCAGCTTCACGTCCGACATGGTGTGCTCCACCGCCGGGTTGACGATGTCCGTCAGCACCTTCGGGTAGACGCCCAGTCCGATCAGCAGCGCGATCAGGGGGGCGATGACGAGCAGTTCCCGGGCGCGCAGGTCCGGCATGGTGCGGACCTCCTCCTTCACGGGGCCGGTCATGGTGCGCTGGTAGAGCACCAGCGTGTACAGCGCGGCCAGCACGATCCCGACGGTGGCGATGATGCCGACGACGGGGTACCGGGCGAAGGTGCCGACGAGGACGAGGAACTCGCTGACGAAGGGTGCGAGGCCCGGCAGGGACAGGGTGGCGAGGCCGCCGACCAGGAAGGTTCCGGCGAGGACCGGGGCCACCTTCTGCACGCCGCCGTAGTCGGCGATCAGCCGCGAGCCGCGCCGGGAGATCAGGAAGCCGGCGACCAGCATCAGCGCCGCCGTGGAGATCCCGTGGTTGACCATGTAGAGCGTGGCGCCCGACTGGCCCTGGGAGGTCATCGCGAAGATGCCCAGGACGATGAAACCGAAGTGGGAGATCGAGGCGTAGGCGATCAGCCGCTTGATGTCCCGCTGGCCCACCGCGAGCAGCGCGCCGTAGACGATGCTGACGAGGGCCAGGACGAGGATCACCGGGGTGGCCCACTTGCTGGCCTCGGGGAAGAGCCCGAGGCAGAAGCGGAGCATCGCGAAGGTGCCGACCTTGTCGACGATCGCGGTGATGAGGACGGCGACCGGGGCGGTGGCCTCGCCCATCGCGTTGGGCAGCCAGGTGTGCAGCGGCCACAGCGGGGCCTTCACGGCGAAGGCGAGGAAGAAGCCGAGGAAGAGCAGCCGTTCGGTGTCGGTCGCCATCTCCAGGGTGCCCGCGGCGCGGGCGGCGGCGATCTCCGGGAGGGAGAAGCTGCCCGCGACCACGTACAGCCCGATGACGGCGGCCAGCATGATCAGACCGCCGGCCAGGTTGTAGAGGAGGAACTTGACCGCCGCGTACGAGCGCTGCGCGGCCGCGTTCTCGTCGGAGCCGCCCGCCGCGGCAGCGGCTGATCGAGAGGAAGTGGCGCGGTCCCCGAAGCCGCCGATGAGGAAGTACATCGGGATCAGCATGGCTTCGAAGAAGATGTAGAAGAGGAAGACGTCGGTGGCCTCGAAGGAGATGATCACCATCGCCTCGACCAGCAGGATCAGCGCGAAGAAGCCCTGGGTCGGCCGCCAGCGCTGACTCTTGGTCTCCAACGGGTCGGCGTCGTGCCACCCGGCCAGAATGATGAACGGCATCAGAACGGCGGTGAGCGCGATGAGCGCCACGCCGATGCCGTCGACGCCCAGGTCGTAGCGGACGCCGAAGTCGGCGATCCAGGCGTGGGACTCGGTGAGCTGGTAGCGGGCGCCACCGGGCTCGAAGCGGACCGCGACCATGACGGCCAGGGCCAGCGTGGCCAGCGAGAAGAGCAGCGCGAGCCACTTGGCGACGGTCCTGCGGGCGGCCGGGACGGCCGCCGTCAGGATCGCGCCGGCCGCGGGGACCGCGGCCGTCACCGTCAGAAGCGGGAAACTCATTTCACACCGCCCTCATCAGCAGGGTCGCGGCGATCAGGATCGCCGTGCCCCCGAACATCGAGACCGCGTAGCTGCGGGCGTAGCCGTTCTGGAGCTTGCGCAGCCGGCCCGAGAGGCCGCCGACCGAGGCGGCCGTGCCGTTGACCACTCCGTCGACCACGCTGTGGTCGAGGTACACGAGGGAGCGGGTCAGGTGCTCCCCGCCGCGGACCAGGACGACGTGGTTGAAGTCGTCCTGGAGGAGGTCGCGGCGGGCCGCCCGGGTGAGCCAGCTGCCCCGGGGCGCGACCACGGGGACGGGCCTGCGGCCGTACATGGCCCAGGCGATGGCGACTCCGACGGCGAGGACCGCCATCGTGGCGAGGGTGACCGTCAGGGCGCTGACGGGCGGGTGCCCGTGCTCGTGCCCGGTGACCGGCTCCAGCCAGTTCAGGAAGCGGTCGCCGATCCCGAAGAAGCCGCCCGCGAAGACCGAGCCGAAGGCCAGCACGATCATGGGGACGGTCATGGACTTCGGGGATTCGTGCGGGTGGGGAAGCTGTCCCGCGTGGTGCTCGGCGGCCGGCTCGGCGCTCGGCGCCCGGTCGGCGTCGGGGGCGGGCTGCCAGCGCTTCTCGCCGAAGAAGGTGAGGAGCATGACGCGGGTCATGTAGAAGGCGGTGATGGCGGCGCCCAGCAGGGCCACTCCGCCCAGGATCCAGCCCTCGGTGCCGCCCTTCGCGAAGGCGGCCTCGATGATCCTGTCCTTGGAGAAGAAGCCGGACAGGCCCGGGAAGCCGATGATGGCGAGGTAGCCGAGGCCGAAGGTGGCGAAGGTGACCGGCATGTACTTCCGCAGGCCGCCGTACTTGCGCATGTCGACCTCGTCGTTCATGCCGTGCATGACGGAACCGGCACCGAGGAAGAGGCCGGCCTTGAAGAAGCCGTGCGTCACCAGGTGCATGATCGCGAAGACGTAGCCGACCGGGCCGAGGCCGGCGGCGAGGATCATGTAGCCGATCTGCGACATCGTCGACCCGGCGAGGGCCTTCTTGATGTCGTCCTTCGCGCAACCGACGATCGCACCGAAGAGGAGCGTGACCGCGCCGACGACGGTGACGGCGAGCTGTGCGTCCGGCGCCCCGTTGAAGACCGCGGCGGAGCGGACGATCAGGTAGACGCCGGCGGTGACCATGGTGGCGGCGTGGATCAGGGCCGAGACCGGGGTCGGGCCCTCCATCGCGTCGCCGAGCCAGGACTGCAGCGGTACCTGCGCCGACTTGCCGCAGGCGGCGAGCAGCAGCATCAGGCCGATCGCTGTCAGCATGCCCTCGGAGGCGTCACCGGCGGAGGCGAACACCGGCCCGAAGGCGAAGGTCCCGAAGGTGGTGAACATCAGCATGATGGCGATCGACAGGCCGATGTCGCCGACCCGGTTGACCAGGAAGGCCTTCTTGGCGGCGGTGGCCGCGCTGGGCTTGTGCTGCCAGAAGCCGATCAGGAGGTACGAGGCGAGGCCGACGCCCTCCCAGCCGAAGTAGAGCAGGAGGTAGTTGTCCGCGAGGACGAGCAGCAGCATCGCCGCGACGAACAGGTTGAGGTAGCCGAAGAAGCGGCGGCGGCGTTCGTCGTGCTCCATGTACCCGATCGAGTACACGTGGATGAGCGTGCCCACCCCGGAGATGAGGAGGACGAAGGTCATCGACAGCTGGTCCAGCTGGAAGGCGATGTCCGCCTGGAAGCCCTCCACCGGCACCCAGCTGAACAGCCGCTGGTGCAGGGCCCGGTCCTCGGCGCCGCGCCCCAGCATGCCGGCGAACAGGACGGCGCCGATCCCGAAGGAGACGGCCGCGAGCAGGGTGCCGATCCAGTGGCCGGCCTTGTCGAGGCGCCGGCCGCCGCACAGCAGCACCACCGCTCCGAGCAGGGGCGCCGCCACCAGCAGCGCAATCAGATTCTCCACTGTGAACGCCCCTTACAGCTTCATCAGGCTGGCGTCGTCGACCGAGGCCGAGTGGCGGGTACGGAACAGCGACACGATGATCGCGAGGCCCACCACGACCTCCGCGGCGGCGACGACCATCGTGAAGAACGCGATGATCTGGCCGTCGAGGTTGCCGTGCATCCGGGAGAAGGCCACGAAGGCGAGGTTGCAGGCGTTGAGCATCAGCTCGACGCACATGAACAGCACGATGGCGTTCTTCCGGATGAGTACGCCGGCCGCGCCGATGGTGAACAGCAGGGCGGCCAGGTACAGGTAGTTGACCGGGTTCACTTCGAGGCCTCCTCTCGGCCGAGGCGCTCCGCGGAGCTCTGCTCCAGCGCCTTGAGGTCGTCCAGGGCCTGGCCGGACACGTCGCGGATCTGGCCGCGGGCGCGGAGCGTCTTGTTGACGGTCAGCTCGGAGGGGGTGCCGTCCGGCAGCAGGCCGGGGATGTCCACCGCGTTGTGCCGGGCGTAGACGCCGGGCGCCGGCAGCGGCGGGAGCTGCACGCCCTCGCGTACGCGCTTCTCGGCGAGCTCGCGCTGGGTGGCGGCCCGCTCGGTGCGCTCGCGGTGGGTGAGCACCATCGCGCCGACGGCCGCCGTGATCAGCAGGGCGCCGGTGAGCTCGAAGGCGAAGATGTAGCGGGTGAAGATCAGTTCGGCGAGGCCCTCGACGTGCCCGGCGGAGTTGACCCGGCCGAGCCCGTTGAAGTGGGTGAGGCCGGCGTTGCCGAGGCCGGCGATCAGCAGGATGCCGAAGCCGAGCCCGCACAGGGCGGCCATCCAGCGCTGCCCCTTGAGGGTCTCCTTCAGCGAGTCCGCCGCCGTGACGCCGACGAGCATGACCACGAAGAGGAAGAGCATCATGATGGCGCCGGTGTAGACGACGACCTGGACCACGCCCAGGAAGTAGGCCCCGTTGGCGAGGTAGAAGACCGCCAGGATGATCATCGTCCCGGCCAGGCACAGGGCGCTGTGCACGGCCTTCTTCATCAGGATCGTGCACAGCGCGCCGATGACGGCGACGGTCCCGAGGACCCAGAACTGCACGGCCTCCCCGGTGGAGGTCGCGCCGGCGGCCGCGGCGAGGGCGCTCATGCCCCCACCTCCTCGGTCTTGCCGGCCTGGGTCCCGGCCCCGGCGTCGGCTTCGGGCGTCTCGCCCTTGGACACCGCCACCTGCCGGACGGTGCCCGGGGCGGCGCCCGTCACCAGTCCGCGGTAGTAGTCCTGCTCGTCGGTGCCCGGGAAGACCGAGTGCGGAGCCTCGACCATGCCCTCGGTCAGCCCGGCGAGGAGCTGCTCCTTGGTGTAGATCAGCGACTCTCGGCTGGAGTCGGCCAGTTCGAACTCGTTCGTCATCGTCAGCGCGCGCGTCGGGCACGCCTCGATGCACAGCCCGCACAGGATGCAGCGGGCGTAGTTGATCTGGTAGACCCGCCCGTACCGCTCGCCCGGGGAGTAGCGCTCCTCCTCGGTGTTGTCCGCGCCCTCCACGTAGATCGCGTCGGCGGGGCAGGCCCAGGCGCACAGTTCGCACCCGATGCACTTCTCCAGGCCGTCGGGGTGGCGGTTGAGCTGGTGCCGTCCGTGGAAGCGCGGGGCGGTGGTCTTCTGCTGCTCCGGGTACTGCTCGGTGAGCCGCTTCTTGAACATGGCCTTGAAGGTCACGCCGAAGCCGGCCACCGGGTTCTGCCACTGCTCGCTCCGGTCCGCGTCAGACATGGTCAGCACCCTCCTCTCGGTCACTGTCAGTATTCGCCCCGCCACTGACAATCAGCTCCCGCTCGCCGCGGGGACGTCGGCGCGGTACGGGTGCCAGGTGCTGGCCCGGCTTGGGCGGTACGGGGAACCCGCCCGCCATCGGATCGAAGGGCTCGGCCGCGGCGGCCTTCGCGGCCTCGGCGGCCGCGGCCTTCTCCCGCCGGTCCCGGAAGTGGTCCGCGACGGAGGAGAGGAGCAGGACCGCGAGGACCGCGCCCCCGACGTACAGGACGATCTCGCTGAAGTCGTAGCGCTCGTTGCGCAGGGCCCGGACGGTGGCGACCAGCATCAGCCAGGTCAGGGAGACCGGGATCAGGACCTTCCAGCCGAGCTTCATCAGCTGGTCGTAGCGCACGCGGGGGAGCGTGCCGCGCAGCCAGATGAAGAAGAACAGCAGCAGCTGGACCTTGAGGACGAACCAGAGCATCGGCCACCAGCCGTGGTTCGCGCCCTCCCAGTACGTGGAGATCGGCGCCGGTGCCCGCCAGCCGCCCAGGAAGAGGGTGACCGAGACCGCCGAGACGGTGACCATGTTGACGTACTCGGCCAGCATGAACAGCGCGAACTTGATGGAGGAGTACTCGGTGTTGAAGCCGCCGACCAGGTCGCCCTCGGACTCCGGCATGTCGAAGGGGGCGCGGTTCGTCTCGCCGACCATCGTGACGACGTAGATGATGAAGGACACCGGCAGCAGCACGATGTACCAGCGGTCCGCCTGCGCCTCCACGATCGCCGAGGTCGACATCGACCCGGAGTAGAGGAACACCGAGGCGAAGGCGGCGCCCATCGCGATCTCGTACGAGATCATCTGCGCGCAGGAGCGCAGGCCGCCGAGCAGCGGGTAGGTGGATCCGGAGGACCAGCCGGCGAGGACGATGCCGTAGATGCCGACCGAGGCGACCGCGAGGACGTAGAGCATCGCGATCGGCAGGTCGGTCAGCTGCATCGTGGTGCGCTGGCCGAAGATGGACACCTCGTTGCCCGCGGGACCGAAGGGGATCACCGCGATGGCCATGAACGCCGGGATCGCCGCGATGATCGGCGCGAGGACGTAGACGACCTTGTCGGCCCGCTTGACGATGACGTCTTCCTTGAGCATCAGCTTCACGCCGTCGGCGAGCGACTGGAGCATGCCCCAGGGGCCGTGCCGGTTGGGGCCGATGCGCAGCTGCATCCAGGCGACGACCTTGCGCTCCCACACGATGGAGAAGAGCACCGTCACCATCAGGAAGGCGAAGCAGAACACCGCCTTGACGAGGACCAGCCACCAGACGTCCCTGCCGAACAGGGTCAGGTCCTCGGCGGCCAGGACGTGCGGCGACTGCGCCGCGAACTGGGCGAGGTGGGTCACGGTCGTACCTCCGCGTCGGCCGCAGGTCCGGCCCCGGCCGGGCCGATCCGTACGAGGGTTCCGGGGCGGGCGCCGGTGTCGGCGAGGACACCGGAGCCGGTGGAGTTCAGCGGGAGCCACACCACCCGGTAGGGCATCTCGGTGATCCGCAGCGGGAGTTCCACCGCGCCCGCCGGGCCGGTGACGGCGAGGAGGTCACCGTCCTTGACGCCGGTCTCGGCGGCGGTGTCGGCCGAGAGCCGGGCGCAGGCCTCGTGCCGGGTCCCGGCCAGGGCCTCGTCGCCCTCCTGGAGCCGGCCGAGGTCCAGCAGCAGCCGGTGGCCGGCGAGGACGGCCTCGCCCGTGCCGGGGCGGGGAAGCGGCTCGGGGTCGGTGGACCGCTCGGGCGCGGGCTCCCCCTCCCACGGGCCGAGCCGCTCCAGCTCCCGCCGTACGGCGTGCACGTCGGGCAGCGCGAGGGGCCGGTCGGCGGCGTCGGCCAGCATGTGCAGCACGCGGGCGTCGGCGGGGGCGAGGCGGCGGGTCATCTGGTCGGGCTTGAGGGCCGCCTCGAACGGGCGGACCCGGCCCTCCCAGTTGATGAACGTGCCGGCCTTCTCCGCGACGGCGGCGACCGGCAGGACCACGTCCGCGTGGTCGGTGACCTCACCGGGCCGCAGCTCCAGGGAGACCACGAAGGCCTCCTTCAGCGCGGTGCGGGCGCGGTCCGGGTCGGGCAGGTCGGTGACCTCGACGCCCGCGACCAGCAGGGCCGGGAGCTCGCCGGTGGCGGCGGCCTCGATGATCTGCCCGGTGTCGCGGCCGTAGCGGTGCGGGAGTTCGTCCAGCCCCCAGGCGGCGGCGACCTCCTGGCGGGCCCGCGGGTCGGTGGCGGGGCGGCCGCCGGGCAGCAGGGACGGCAGCGCGCCCGCCTCGACGGCGGCCCGTTCCCCGGCCCGGCGCGGGATCCACACCAGCCGGGCCCCGGTGGCGGTGGCCGTGCGTACGGCGGCGGTCAGCGCGCCGGGCACACCGGCGAGGCGTTCGCCGACGACGATGACCGCGCCGGGCCGGCGCAGCGCCTCCGCGGCCTCGGCGCCGCCGGCCTCCAGGCCGGTGCGGGTGGCGAGGGCCGCGAGCCACTCGGGCTCGGTGCCGGGGGCGGCGGCCAGCAGGGTGCCGCCCGCCTTCCGCAGGCCCGGGGTGGCGAAGGGGGCGAGGGCGAAGGTCCGCTGCTTGTGCTTGCGGTGCGCCTTGCGCAGGCGCAGGAACACCCCGGGGGCCTCCTCCTCGGCCTCGATGCCGACGAGGAGCACGGCGGGGGCCGCCTCCAGGGAGGCGTACGTCACGCCCGTGCCTCCCCCGGCCTTCGGCCGGGAGGTGCCCCCAAGGTCCTTGCCGCTGCCGGCCACCTCGGCGGCCAGGAAGTCGGTCTCCTCGGCGCTGTGCACCCGGGCCCGGAAGTCGATGTCGTTGGTGTCGAGCACCACCCGGGCGAACTTGGAGTAGGCGTAGGCGTCCTCGACGGTGAGCCGGCCGCCGGTCAGGACGCCGGCCCGGCCGCGCGCGGCGGTGAGCCCGCGCGCGGCGGCCTCCAGCGCCTCGGGCCAGCTCGCCGGGGCGAGCACGCCGTCCGTGCCGCGCACCAGCGGGGTGGTCAGCCGGTCGGGGCGCTGCGCGTAGCGGAACGCGAAGCGGCCCTTGTCGCAGATCCACTCCTCGTTGACCTCGGGGTCCTCGGCGGCGAGGCGGCGCATCACCTTGCCGCGCCGGTGGTCGGTACGGGTCGCGCAGCCGCCCGCGCAGTGCTCGCACACGCTCGGGGAGGAGACGAGGTCGAAGGGGCGGGAGCGGAACCGGTAGGCGGCCGAGGTGAGGGCGCCGACGGGGCAGATCTGGATGGTGTTGCCGGAGAAGTACGACTCGAAGGGGTCGCCCTCGCCGGTGCCGACCTGCTGGAGCGCGCCGCGTTCCAGCAGCTCGATCATCGGGTCGCCGGCGATCTCGTTGGAGAAGCGGGTGCAGCGCGCGCACAGCACGCACCGCTCGCGGTCCAGCAGCACCTGCGTGGAGATCGGGACGGGCTTCTCGTACGTCCGCTTGCGGCCCTCGAACCGGGATTCGGCGTTGCCGTGCGACATCGCCTGGTTCTGCAGCGGGCACTCGCCGCCCTTGTCGCAGACGGGGCAGTCCAGCGGGTGGTTGATGAGCAGCAGTTCCATCACGCCGCGCTGGGCCTTGTCGGCGACCGGGGAGGTCAGCTGCGTCTTGACGACCATGCCGTCGGTGCAGGTGATGGTGCAGGAGGCCATCGGCTTGCGCTGGCCCTCGACCTCGACGATGCACTGGCGGCAGGCACCGGCCGGAGAGAGGAGGGGGTGGTCGCAGAACCGGGGGATCTCGATGCCGAGCTGTTCGGCGGCCCGGATGACCAGGGTTCCCTTGGGGACGGACAGTTCGATGCCGTCGATGGTCAGGGAGACCGTGTTGTCCGCGTCCTGCGGACGCTTCCCCGTCTCGCCGCCGCCCGCCGGGGCGTTCGTGGTGACGGTCATGCGTTCACCTCGGTGTTCTTGAGGGGACCGTCCGCCCAGAGGGTCGACTTCCCCGGGTCGAAGGGGCAGCCCTTGCCGGTGATGTGCTGCTCGTACTCCTCGCGGAAGTACTTCAGCGAGGAGAAGATCGGGCTGGCCGCGCCGTCGCCGAGCGCGCAGAAGGACTTGCCGTTGATGTTGTCGGCGATGTCGTTCAGCTTGTCGAGGTCGGACATGACGCCCTTGCCCGCCTCGATGTCGCGCAGCAGCTGGACGAGCCAGTACGTGCCCTCGCGGCAGGGGGTGCACTTGCCGCAGGACTCGTGGGCGTAGAACTCGGTCCAGCGGGTGACGGCGCGCACCACGCAGGTGGTCTCGTCGAAGCACTGGAGCGCCTTGGTGCCGAGCATCGAGCCGGCGGCGCCGACGCCCTCGTAGTCGAGGGGGACGTCGAGGTGCTCGTCGGTGAACATGGGCGTGGAGGAGCCGCCCGGGGTCCAGAACTTCAGCCGGTGCCCGGGGCGCATCCCGCCGCTCATGTCGAGGAGCTGGCGCAGGGTGATGCCGAGGGGGGCCTCGTACTGACCGGGGCCGACGACGTGCCCGGACAGCGAGTAGAGGGTGAAGCCGGGGGACTTCTCCGTCCCCATCGCCTTGAACCAGTCCTTGCCCCTGTTGAAGATCGCGGGAACCGAGGCGATGGACTCGACGTTGTTGACGACGGTGGGGCAGGCGTAGAGCCCCTCGACGGCGGGGAAGGGGGGACGCAGCCGGGGCTGGCCGCGCCGGCCTTCGAGGGAGTCGAGCAGTGCCGTCTCCTCGCCGCAGATGTACGCGCCCGCTCCCGCGTGCACGGTGATGTCGAGGTTGCGGCCGGTGCCTCCCCCGGCCTCCGGCCGGGAGGTGCCCCCGAGGTTCTTGCCGAGGTATCCGGCGGCGTAGGCCTCCCGCACCGCCTCGTGCAGGCGCCGCAGTACGGGGACCGTCTCGCCGCGCAGGTAGATGAAGGCGTGCTCCGAGCGGATCGCGTAGCAGGCGATGATCATTCCCTCGATGAGGGAGTGCGGATTGGCGAAGAGGAGGGGAATGTCCTTGCAGGTTCCCGGCTCCGACTCGTCCGCGTTCACGACGAGGTAGTGCGGCTTTCCGTCGCCCTGCGGGATGAACTGCCACTTCATCCCGGTGGGGAAGCCGGCGCCGCCGCGTCCGCGCAGACCGGAGTCCTTGACGTACGCGATCACCTCGTCCGGGGTCATGGCGAGGGCCTTGCGCAGGCCCTCGTAGCCCTCGTGGCGCCGGTAGGTCTCCAGCGTCCAGGACTCGGGCTCGTCCCAGAAGGCCGACAGCACCGGTGAGAGCAGCTTCTCGGGGCTCGTCCCTCCGCCGGTCTCCGGCCGGGAGGTGCCCCCGTGGCTTTCCTTGGCGGACACGCTCATCACTCCCCTCCCTCGGTACCGGTCTCCCGGCGGGCCTCGCCGCGCGGGTGCACGATCGGGGTGCGCGGGGACTCGCCGCGCGCGATGCGCAGGCCGATCAGTGAGGCGGGGCCCGCGCCGCCGCTCGCCCCGACCGCGCCCGGGCGCTCGTCGGGGAAACCCGCCAGGATCCGGGCGGTCTCCTTGTACGTGCACAGCGGCGCGCCCCGGGTCGGCTCGACGGGGCGGCCGGCCAGCAGGTCGTCGACCAGGTCCTTGGCGGACTCGGGGGTCTGGTTGTCGAAGAACTCCCAGTTGACCATCACCACGGGCGCGTAGTCGCAGGCCGCGTTGCACTCGATGTGCTCCAGCGTCACCTTGCCGTCGGCGGTGGTCTCGTTGTTGCCGACTCCCAGGTGCCGCTTGAGCTCGTCGAAGATGGCGTCGCCGCCCATCACCGCGCACAGGGTGTTCGTACAGACGCCGACCTGGTAGTCCCCGGAGGGCTTGCGCCGGTACATCGTGTAGAAGGTGGCGACGGCGGTGACCTCGGCCGTGGTCAGGCCCAGCGTCTCGGCGCAGAAGCGGATGCCGGTGCGCGAGACGTAGCCCTCCTCGGACTGGGTCAGGTGCAGCAGCGGCAGCAGCGCGGAGCGGCTGTCGGGGTAGCGGGCGATGATCTCGGCGGCGTCGGCCGCCAGTCGTTCGCGCACCTCGGCCGGGTAGTCGGGGGCGGGCATCTGGGGCATGCCCAGACCGAGGGGGGCGGTCTGGGGGGTACCCCCTCCAGAAGGCACGGCGGTCATCGGTCGACGCCTCCCATCACGGGGTCGATGGAGGCGACGGCCACGATGACGTCGGCGACCTGGCCGCCCTCGCACATCGCGGCCATGGCCTGCAGGTTGGTGAAGGACGGGTCGCGGAAGTGGACCCGGTAGGGGCGGGTGCCGCCGTCGGAGACGACGTGGACGCCGAGCTCGCCCTTGGGTGACTCGACGGCCGCGTACGCCTGCCCGGCCGGCACCCGGAAGCCTTCGGTCACCAGCTTGAAGTGGTGGATGAGGGCCTCCATGGAGGTGCCCATGATCTTCTTGATGTGGTCGAGGGAGTTGCCGAGGCCGTCGGGGCCCAGGGCGAGCTGCGCCGGCCAGGCGATCTTCTTGTCGGCGACCATCACCGGGCCCGGCTCCAGCCGGTCCAGGCACTGCTCGACGATCCGCAGCGACTGGCGCATCTCCTCCAGGCGGATCAGGAAGCGTCCGTAGGAGTCGCAGCTCTCGGTGGTGGGGACGTCGAACTCGTAGTCCTCGTAGCCGCAGTACGGCTCCGCCTTGCGCAGGTCGTGCGGCAGGCCGGCCGAGCGCAGGATGGGGCCGGTGGCGCCGAGCGCCATGCAGCCGGTGAGGTCGAGGTAGCCGACGTCCTGCATGCGGGCCTTGAAGATCGGGTTGCCGGTGGCGAGCTTGTCGTACTCCGGCAGGTTCTTCTTCATCGTCCTGACGAACTCGCGCAGCTGGTCGACCGCGCCGGGGGGCAGGTCCTGGGCGAGGCCGCCGGGGCGGACGAAGGCGTGGTTCATGCGCAGGCCGGTGATCAGCTCGAAGACGTCGAGGATCAGCTCGCGGTCCCGGAACCCGTAGATCATGATCGTGGTCGCGCCCAGCTCCATGCCGCCGGTGGCGATGCACACCAGGTGCGAGGAGAGCCGGTTCAGCTCCATCAGCAGGACGCGGATGACGGTGGCGCGGTCGGGGATCTGGTCGGTGATGCCGAGCAGCTTCTCGACGCCGAGGCAGTACGCCGTCTCGTTGAAGAACGGCGTCAGGTAGTCCATGCGCGTCACGAAGGTGGTGCCCTGCGTCCAGTTCCGGAATTCGAGGTTCTTCTCGATGCCGGTGTGCAGGTAGCCGATGCCGCAGCGGGCCTCGGTGACGGTCTCGCCGTCGATCTCCAGGATCAGGCGGAGCACTCCGTGGGTGGAGGGGTGCTGCGGGCCCATGTTGACGACGATCCGCTCGTCGTCGGCCTTGGCCGCCGACCGGACGATCTCGTCCCAGTCCCCGCCGGTGACGGTGTAGACGGTGCCCTCGGTCGTGTCGCGGGAGGCCGCGGGGTTCTCTGCGTGGTTCGACGTGGGGGACATCAGCTGTACGACCTCCGCTGGTCGGGAGCCGGGATCTGGGCGCCCTTGTACTCGACGGGGATCCCGCCGAGCGGGTAGTCCTTGCGCTGGGGGAAGCCCTGCCAGTCGTCCGGCATCATGATCCGGGTGAGGGCCGGGTGGCCGTCGAAGACCAGGCCGAAGAAGTCGTAGGCCTCGCGCTCGTGCCAGTCGTTGGTCGGGTAGACGCCGACGAGCGAGGGCAGGTGCGGGTCGCCGTCCGGGACGGACACCTCCAGCCGCAGGATCCGGCCGTGGGTGAGCGAGCGCAGGTGGTAGACGGCGTGCAGCTCGCGGCCCTTGTCGCCGGGGAAGTGCACCCCCGAGACGCCGGTGCAGAGCTCGAAGCGCAGGGCCGGGTCGTCGCGCAGGGTGGAGGCGACGCGCACGAGGTGCTCGCGGGCGATGTGGAGGGTCAGCTCCCCCCGGTCGACGACGGTCTTCTCGATGGCGTTGTCCGGGAGCAGACCCTGCTCCTCCAGGGCACCTTCCAGCTCGTCGACGACCTCGTCGAAGTAGGACCCGTACGGGCGGGTGCTCGCCCCGGGCAGGGCCACGGTGCGCACGAGGCCGCCGTAGCCGCTGGTGTCGCCGCCGTTCCCGGCGCCGAACATGCCCTTGCGGACGCCGATCACCTCGGGTCCGGTGACGGCCCGGGGAGCGGGGACGTTGTTGCCGTTCTCGACGGCCGGGTCGTCGCTCACCGAAGGAGCCCCTTCATCTCGATGGTGGGGAGGGCCTTGAGGGCGGCCTCCTCCGCCTCGCGCGCCGCCTCTTCCCGGTTCACGCCGAGCTTCGAGCCCTGGATCTTCTGGTGGAGCTTGAGGATCGCGTCCATCAGCATCTCGGGGCGGGGCGGGCAGCCGGGCAGGTAGATGTCCACCGGCACGATGTGGTCGACGCCCTGGACGATCGCGTAGTTGTTGAACATTCCGCCCGAAGAGGCGCACACGCCCATGGAGATGACCCACTTGGGGGCGGGCATCTGGTCGTAGACCTGACGCAGTACCGGCGCCATCTTCTGGCTGACGCGTCCCGCCACGATCATCAGGTCGGCCTGGCGCGGGGAGCCGCGGAAGACCTCCATGCCGAAGCGGGCCAGGTCGTAGCGGCCGGCGCCGGTGGTCATCATCTCGATGGCACAGCACGCGAGGCCGAAGGTGGCCGGGAAGACGGATGACTTGCGCACCCAGCCCGCGGCCTGTTCGACGGTGGTGAGCAGGAAGCCGCTCGGCAGCTTCTCTTCCAGTCCCATGGGAATTCAGCCCCTCAGTCCCATTCCAGGCCGCCGCGCCGCCACACGTAGGCGTAGGCGACGAAGACGGTGAGCACGAAGAGCAGCATCTCGACGAGCCCGAAGATCCCCAGGGCGTCGAAGGTGACGGCCCAGGGGTAGAGGAAGACGATCTCGATGTCGAAGACGATGAAGAGCATCGCCGTCAGGTAGTACTTGATGGGGAAGCGACCGCCGCCGGCGGGCATCGGGGTGGGCTCGATGCCGCACTCGTAGGCTTCGAGCTTCGCCCGGTTGTACCGTTTTGGGCCGATCAGCGTGGCCATGACCACGGAGAAGATCGCAAACCCTGCGCCGATGGCGCCGAGCACGAGGATGGGTGCGTACGCATTCACGCTCCTCGCTCCTTCCAGTCGTCCTTGACCGTTGGGCCGCTGCGCCGGCGCCGAGTGCCCCGCCCCTCGAAGGCAGTCCCCGGAAGCGGGGGCCGATCGCATGTGAGGCAGTTCACAAGCCGGACTGGTGCGCATCTTATGCCCGCCGCTCTGTGATCTGCGACACGGGTGCCAACACCGGCTTTGTGATCTCCACCACCTGGCGAACGATCATGAACCCCGATGAGTGGTGATCTTCGCACGCAAGGCATCCACATGATCACCAAAGGTGACATCCGGGCCCGTAGGTGCAGGTGGAAGGCCTGTCGCCCTATCAAACGATGCGCAGTGCAAGCAAATTGGCGCCTGAGCTGCCCAAGTGATAAGGGAGCACGCGTCCCTCACCCGGGGGACGCCCCGCGTACGGGAGTGGACACGGTGGCCGGAAGTCGCCGCCGGAGGGGAGCGGGGGGAGATCCTGTGCATCCGTTCACGAACCGCACGGCGCGTTCACGGCCGGATCACGAAGCGGCCACGACGCCCTCGTGGCCACAGGCGGCTGTGACCTGCGTCACGTGGAACGGATGCCGCCGAAAGGGGGCTTGGCCATCTGTGCGGGTCGATGGTAGGCCGTGGATCAATTCGGACTTATTACTGAAACCCCATGATCACAGGCTTGTGAAAGCGTGTCCGTTACGTCCGTTACGGCGTCAATAAGAGGCGCGACGCGCCCGGTTAGCGGCCTCGGCGGGCAACTGTGGCGCAGACCACGTTTCTTGAAGGGAACCCGGCACCCCTGATAGCGGTTGTCCCATGTCCCACACCGCTCACATACCCAGCCACCGGAAGCCCCGCCGCAGCGCCTCGAAGCTCGCGGTCCGCGCCGGAGTTGCCGGTGGCGTCCTCAGCACCCTGGCCATGGCCGGGACCGCGAGCGCGTCGCCGTCCGAGCCCGTGGCCGAGACGACGCTCGAGATGCCGGTCCTCGACCTGGACCTCGGCACCGAAGTCTCCAACGCCGTCAACACGGCCGCCGAGAACACCCGCGTCGCCGCCGTGGAGGCCGCCGTCACCGGCGAGCTGAACGCCCTGGAGGAGAGCGCCCGCACGGGGGCCGCCGCCGAGGCGAAGAAGGCGAAGGAAGACGCCACCAAGGCCGCCGAGCTCAAGGCGAAGCAGGAGGCCGACCGCAAGGCCGAGGCCGAGCGCGCGGGCCGCAGCACCGACCGCACCTCCCTGACCACCGCCTCCGCCGCCGACAACGGCGGTTCCGCCGCCTCCACCGGCTCCACCGCCTCGAAGCCGGCCACCGGCTCGGCGGCAGCCATCGTGAGCTTCGCCCGCGCCCAGATCGGCAAGGCGTACGTGCTCGGCTCCACCGGCCCCACCGCGTACGACTGCTCCGGCCTCGTCCAGGCCGCGTACCGCCAGGCCGGCATCAAGCTGGACCGCGTCTCCCAGGACCAGTCCATGGCCGGCCGCTCGGTCTCGCTGAGCAACCTGCAGCCCGGCGACATCCTGTACTGGGGCGCCAAGGGCAGCGCGTACCACGTCGCCATCTACTCGGGCAACGGCAAGTTCATCGGTGCGCAGAACCCCAGCACCGGCATCGTCGAGCGCAACATGAGCTACGACATGCCGACGGGCGCCGTCCGCGTCCTCTGACCGCACGACCGTCCGCGAGGTCCGGTACTCCCCCGCTCGGGGGCGGAGTACCGGACCTTCGGCATGCCCGCAAGACGGCCCTGAGGGGCCCCGTAGACGTCTGAGAGCCGCCCCCCGGCCCGGGAGCGGCTCTCAGACGCCGCCGAGCGGCCGGCGACCCCCTCAGGCCTTCGGGGCCACCTTCGAGAGGCCGTTGATGATGCGGTCCATCGCGTCGCCGCCCGCCGGGTCGGTCAGGTTCGCCAGCATCTTCAGCGTGAAGCGCATCAGCACCGGGTGCGTCAGGCCGCGCTGCGTGGCGATCTTCATGACCTTCGGGTTGCCGATCAGCTTCACGAAGGCGCGCCCCAGCGAGTAGTAGCCGCCGTAGGTCTCCTTCAGCACCTTCGGGTAGCTGTGCAGGGCCAGCTCGCGCTGCGCCGGAGTGGCCCGGGCGTGGGCCTGCACGATCACCTCGGCCGCGATCTGTCCCGACTCCATCGCGTAGGCGATGCCCTCGCCGTTGAACGGGTTGACGAGCCCGCCCGCGTCACCGACCAGCAGCAGGCCCTTGGTGTAGTGCGGCTGCCGGTTGAAGGCCATCGGCAGCGCCGCGCCGCGGATCGGCTGCGTCATGTTCTCCGGGGTGTAGCCCCAGTCCTCCGGCATGGACGCGCACCAGGCCTTCAGGACCTCGCGCCAGTCCAGCTCCTTGAACGCGGAGGAGGAGTTGAGGATGCCGAGGCCGACGTTGGACGTGCCGTCGCCCATGCCGAAGATCCAGCCGTAGCCGGGCAGCAGCCGGTCCTGCGGACCGCGCCGGTCCCACAGCTCCAGCCAGGACTCCAGGTAGTCGTCGTCGTGCCGCGGCGAGGTGAAGTACGTGCGCACCGCGACGCCCATCGGGCGGTCCTCGCGCCGGTGCAGGCCCATGGCGAGGGACAGCCGCGAGGAGTTGCCGTCCGCGGCGACCACGAGCGGGGCGTGGAAGGTGACCGGGGTCTTCTCCTCGCCGAGCTTGGCCTGCACGCCCGTGATGTGCCCGGTGCGGGGGTCGCGCACCGGCTCGCCGACGTTGCAGCGCTCGTACAGCCGGGCGCCCGCCTTCTGCGCCTGGCGGGCCAGGGTCTCGTCGAAGTCGTCGCGCTTGCGGACGAGTCCGTAGTCCGGGAAGGAGGCGAGTTCCGGCCAGTCCAGCTGGAGCCGCTGCCCGCCGCCGATGATGCGCAGGCCCTTGTTGCGGAGCCAGCCGGCCTCTTCGGAGATGTCGATGCCCATGGCGACCAGCTGCTTGGTGGCCCGGGGGGTCAGACCGTCACCGCAGACCTTCTCGCGCGGGAACGCCGTCTTCTCCAGGAGCAGGACGTCCAGCCCGGCCTTGGCGAGGTAGTGGGCGGTCGTGGAACCGGCGGGCCCGGCCCCGACGACGATCACGTCCGCGGAGTGTTCGGTGAGGGGCTCGGTCACTGCGGGGTCTCCTGGAGGCTCGGTGGAAAGTGCCCGGCGGCACAGGAACATGACGCAGTCTATGCAGCGGCGCGGTACCGGCCGGGCCGAGGGCGTCACCGCTGCGCGGGACCGTCCCCGGCCCCGCCCCGGCCGCGGAAGGGGCTCAGAAGATGCTCAGGCCCGTCAGGGTGGTGAAACGGTCCAGGGCAGCCACGCCGGCCACCGAGTTGCCCCGGGAGTCCAGGCCCGGGCTCCAGACCGCGAGGGTGCAGCGGCCCGGGACCACGGCGATGATGCCGCCGCCCACGCCGCTCTTGCCCGGCAGGCCCACGCGGTACGCGAACTCGCCCGCCGCATCGTACGTACCGCAGGTCAGCATCACCGCGTTGACCTGCTTCGCCTCGCTGCGCGTGAGGAGGCGCGAGCCGTCCGCGCGGAGGCCGTGGCTGGCCAGGAAGCGGCCGGCCAGGGCCAGGTCGGCGCAGCTCATCTCGATGGAGCACTGCCAGAAGTAGTGCTCCAGCAGCGCCGGCACCGGATTGTCGATGTTGCCGTAGGAGGACATGAAGTGGGCCACCGCCGCGTTGCGGTCGCCGTGTTCCTGTTCGGACGCCGCGACGTCGGCGTCGAAGCCGAGGTCCGGGTTGCCGCTCTCCTGCCGGAGGAAGTCGAGGAGTTCGCTGCTCGCGTCGCCCGTCAGGGTCTGGAGCCGGTCGGTGACGACGAGCGCGCCCGCGTTGATGAACGGGTTGCGCGGGATGCCGTTCTCGTACTCCAGCTGCACCAGGGAGTTGAAGGGGTTGCCCGACGGCTCCCGGCCCACGCGCTCCCACAGGCTGTCCCCGCCCTCCGCGAGGGCGAGGGCCAGGGCGAAGACCTTCGTGACGGACTGGGCGGAGAAGGGGGTGCGCCAGTCGCCGACCCCGAAGACGTTGCCGTCGAGGTCGGCGAGGGCCATGCCGAACTGCCGCGGGTCGACCTTGGCCAGCGCCGGTATGTACTCGGCGGGCGTGCCGCTGCCCACCAGGGGGGAGACGTCGGCCGCGATTCGCTCCAGCAGCCCTTGGTAGTCCATGGACGGTTACGCCTTGACCCCGCGGTGCAGCGCCACGATGCCGCCGCTCAGGTTCCGCCAGGCCACCTTCGACCAGCCGGCCTTCCGCAGGAGGGCCGCCAGCGCCGGCTGGTCGGGCCATTCGCGGATGGACTCGGCGAGGTAGACGTACGCGTCCGGGTTGGAGGACACCGCGCGGGCGACGGGCGGCAGGGCCCGCATCAGGTACTCGGTGTAGACGGTCCGGAAGGGGGCCCAGGTGGGCTGCGAGAACTCGCTGATCACGACCTGGCCGCCGGGCTTGGTCACCCGGTACATCTCGCGCAGCGCGCCGTCGGTGTCCTGGACGTTGCGCAGCCCGAAGGAGATCGTCACGGTGTCGAAGACGTCGTCCTTGAAGGGGAGCCGCGTCGCGTCGCCCGCCGTCAGCGGCAGCCACGGGTTGCGCTTCTTGCCCTCGCGGAGCATGCCGAGGGAGAAGTCGCAGGGGACGACGTACGCGCCGGTCGCGGCGTACGGGAGGGACGAGGTCGCGGTGCCCGCGGCCAGGTCGAGCACCATCTGGCCGGGGCGGGCGGCGACCGCCCGGGCGGCCTCCTTGCGCCACAGGCGCGCCTGGCCGAGGGACAGGACGTCGTTGGTGAGGTCGTAGTTCGCGGCCACCCCGTCGAACATGGAGGCGACTTCGTGCGGCTGCTTGTCCAGGGAAGCCCTTGTCACTGGCGTTGGCCCCTCGGTGCTCGGTGTGTCTGCGTGGACGGGTACACCGTCATCCTCTCAGGCCGCCGGCCCCGGCGGACCGCTGCCCCGGCCCGGCCGGAATTCCGGCGGATCCGGACCGGAACCGGGCAGACTGGGCCGGACAATCCGAACAAAGGGTCTACGGATGCCGACAGACCGGTCAGTGAGCGCTCGGCGGGCCGGGCGGCGCGGGCGACTGCGCCGCACGGTCCTGTGGTCGGCGGCGCTGGCCGCCCTCTCGGTGGCCGCCTTCCGGCTCGGGCCGCGGGAGGGCGGGGCCACCGGCGGGCCGGGGGGCCCGCCCCCGCCGCCCGGGCGGGCGGCCCCGGTGCCGGTGGGGTTCACCGCCTCATCCGCCGCCGGCCTGGTCCAGGGCGAGGGGCGTCCGCTGCGCTGGCGGGTGGAGGCGGAGAACGGCAGCGGGATCGATCCGGACGCCGCCGCCCGGACCGTCGAGGGGATACTCGGGGACCGGCGCGGCTGGATACGCGACCCCGCCCACGGCTTCCGGCTGGCCGGCCCCGGGGAACCGGTGGACTTCACCGTGCGGATCGCCGCGCCCGCCACCAGCGACCGGCTGTGCGGGGTGGTCACTCCCGAGCTGATCGGGGAGGCCAACTGCCGGGTCGGTCACACGGTCGTGGTGAACCTCAAGCGCTGGCAGGAGGGCTCGCCCCGGTTCCGCGGCCCGCTCGCCGAGTACCGGGCGCTGATCGTCAACCACGAGGTGGGCCACGAACTCGGCCGCGCGCACGAGACCTGCCCGCGCCCCGGCGCCCCAGCCCCGGCGATGATGCAGCAGATCAAGGGCCTGCGGGGGTGCACGTCCAACGCGTGGCCGTACGGCGCCGACGGGACGTACCTGGGCGGACCGCCCGTCCCGTGAGCCGGGGCGCGCCGTCACAGCACCCCCGGGCCGGGCCTCCGATGCCGCCGCTCAGCGCCGCCGGTGCAGCAGCCGGCCGGAGATGACCGTGGCCACGCAGGTGGTCGCCCCGCGCTCCAGCAGCTCGGTCTCGTCCGCGACCGCGAAGACCGCGAACCGGGCCGCGGCGCCCGCCTCCAGCACCCCGTGGAAGGCCTGCCCGGCCGACTCCCGCCCGGCGAGCGGGTCCAGGGCGGGCGTGCCCTCGTACGGGGCGGGCGGTACCACGGCCAGGCCCGAGCGGGTCACCGCCGTGCGGACGGAGGCGGTGGTGAAACGCCCCGCCACCGCCACCACCCCGCGCGCGAGCAGCTTCTGCGTGCCCCGGCGGGCGCTGTTGCCCCAGCAGGACTCGGTGATCTTCAGCGCGTCGAGGGCCGCGGCCCCGGTGATCGGGGCCGCGCCGAGCTCGGTGACCTCGTACGGGTCGTCCGGGTAGTACGTGCGCTCCAGCAGCTCGTCAGCGCCGCGGGCGAGCAGCCCCGGGGTCAGCACGCCGGGCCAGCGGCGGACCCGGGCGTGCGGCGCCGCCGCGCCGAGTTCCCCGTACGGGCCCACCCGGACGATCCGGTCGCCCTCGACCAGGACCGCGCCGTCCTCCAGCGGTACGGCGCCCGGTCCCGTGACGAGGAGGCCGGCGGTGTGCAGCGTCAGCATCGGGCGTCAGTTCGTGGAGATGAGCTTCAGCTCGGGGTGCGCGGTGCCGCCCTCGATGGCGGTCGAGGAGATGTGCGAGACCACGCGGTCGTCGACCGGGTCATCCGCCGGGTCGTCGTGTACCACGATGTGCTCGTACGTGGTGGCGCGCTGCGCGGGGACGCGGCCCGCCTTGCGGATCAGGTCGATGATCTCCTGGCGGTTCGAGCGGTGCTTGGCACCGGCCGAGGAGACCACGTTCTCCTCCAGCATGATCGAGCCGAGGTCGTCGGCGCCGTAGTGCAGGGCGAGCTGCCCCGCCTCCTTGCCGACCGTGAGCCAGGAACCCTGGACGTGGGCGATGTTGTCGAGGAAGAGCCGCGCGATGGCGATCATGCGCAGGTACTCGAAGACGGTCGCCTGGGTCCGGCCCTTGAGGTGGTTGTTCTCGGGCTGGTACGTGTACGGGATGAAGGCGCGGAAGCCGCCCGTGCGGTCCTGGGTGTCCCGGATCATCGCGATGTGCTCGATGCGCTCGGCGTTGGTCTCGCCGGTGCCCATCAGCATGGTGGAGGTGGACTCCACGCCCAGCCGGTGGGCGATCTCCATGATCTCCAGCCAGCGCTCGCCGGACTCCTTCAGGGGGGCGATCGCCTTGCGCGGGCGCTCGGGGAGGAGTTCGGCGCCGGCGCCGGCGAAGGAGTCGAGGCCGGCGGCGTGGATGCGCTGGATGGCTTCCTCGGCGGAGACGCCCGAGATGCGGGCCATGTGTTCGACCTCGGACGCGCCGAGGGAGTGGATGACCAGCTGCGGGAAGTCCTTCTTGATCGCCGAGAAGTGGTGCTCGTAGTACTCGACGCCGTAGTCCGGGTGGTGCCCGCCCTGGAACATGATCTGGGTGCCGCCCAGCTCCACGGTCTCCGCGCAGCGGCGCAGGATGTCGTCGAGGTCGCGGGACCAGCCCTTCTTCGTGTCCTTGGGGGCCGCGTAGAAGGCGCAGAACTTGCACGCCGTGACGCACACGTTCGTGTAGTTGATGTTGCGCTCGATGATGTACGTCGCGATGTGCTCCGTACCGGCGTAGCGGCGGCGGCGCACCGCGTCGGCGGCCTGGCCGAGCGCGTGCAGCGGGGCGTGCCGGTAGAGGTCGAGGGCCTCTTCCTTGGTGATCCGGCCCCCTGCGGCGGCGCGGTCGAGGACGGACTGGAGTGCGGCCGGGTCGGTCACCGGTGGATCACCTTTCGGCGGTGTGTCAGGGTTCCGGACCGATCCAGCCTACGCCAGGGGCCGTGCGCCGCTTTCAGGGCGGGGGTCACGGGCTGCGGGTGAGGTCTCCCTCGGGGTTCCCGGCGGGCACGTCCCCCGACTTGTAGTGCAGGGTTCCGTTCTCGTTGAGGGTGAAGCGCTCGTCGGAGGAACCGTTGGAGCAGATGCCCGGTGCCGGGTTGGGGCCGCCGGCGGTGTCGAGGACGAGGGAGCGGTCGGTGGCGGAGGCGAGCTTCCAGTCGCCGCTGCAGTCGGTGCCGAGCAGGTCGATGACCGACTTGTCCCGGGCGACGACCTCGCCGACCTTCCCGGCCCTGATGGTGATCTCGAACTTGCTGGGGACGCCCATGCGGGCGGTGACGACCGTGCCCTTCCAGGTGCCGACGAGTTCCTTGGGGACGTCGTTGCGGGTCCCCTTGGGCGGGGCCGCCGAAGCGGACGCCGACGGCTGGGCGGAGTCCGGTGCGGAGCCCGCCGGGTTCGGGGCCGTGGTCTTCGGGGGATTGCCGTGGGCCGCGTCCCGGCCTTCCTCCCGGCCCCCCGGCAGCAGGCCCAGGCCGTACAGCCCGCCGGACACGGCCGCGAGCACGGCGGCCGCGCCGAGCACCAGGGTGCAGCTGAAGCGGCGGCCGGCCGCGCTGAGGGTGACCCCGCGGCCGCCGGCGTCGGCCGCGGTGCGCTGCTGCGGGACGCCGCCGCCCGCGCCGCCGCCGGCCGTCTCGGTCGGGGCGCCGTACACCCCGCCGCCGGCGTACCCGCCCGGGGTCCCGTACGACGGGTCGGGCGTCCCGAAGCCGACGCCGGCGGGCCCGCCGGTGGACCCGCCCGTGAACGGAACCGGCCCGGACCCGGACCCGGCGGCGTACCCGGAACCGGACCCGGACCCGGAGCCGGTCTCGGTGGCGGGCGGGGCCGCGTACCCGGCGGCGTACCCGGCCGGGGTGCCGGAACCGGAGTCGTCGGCGTCCAGGTCCAGCAGGGCCACCGCCGCCCGGCTCGCCTCCTCCACCAGCGGCGCCGGAAGCCACCCCGGCGTGCCCAGCGCCCCGCCCAGGGCCCGCGCGAGGGCCTCGGGCGCCGGACGCTCGGAGGCCGTCTTGGCCAGGCACGCGCCGATCAGCTCGCGCAGCTGCCCGGCGGGGATCCCGCCGAGCTCCGGCGGCTCGTGGACCACCTTGTAGAGGAGGGTCGCGGAGTTGTCCCCGCTGAAGGGCGGCCGGCCCGTCGCCGCGAAGGCCAGGACCGCACCCAGGGAGAAGACGTCCGACGCACCGGTGACGCCCTTGCCGAGGATCTGTTCCGGGGACATGTAGCCGGGCGAGCCGACGGAGACCCCGGTGGAGGTCAGCGAGGCGGTCCCGTCCGTGGCCCGGGCGATCCCGAAATCGATCAACCGCGGTCCGTCGAGGGTCAGCATCACGTTGGAGGGCTTCACGTCGCGGTGGACCAGGCCCAGGGCGTGCACCGCCACCAGCGCGCGGGCCAGCCCCCCGCCGACCGCGCGCACCGAGGTCTCGGGCAGCGGCCCGTGCCCGGCCACGGCCCGGTCGAGGGAGGGTCCCGCCACGTACCCGGTCGCGACCCACGGCACGGCCGCCTCCGGGTCGGCGTCCAGCACGGGCGCGGTCCACTCCCCGCCGACCCGCCGGGCGGCCTCCACCTCGCGGCGGAAACGGGCGCGGAACTCCCGGTCGGAGGCGAAGTGCGGGTGCACGATCTTGACGGCGACGGTCCGGCCGCCGGCGCTGCGCCCCAGATAGACCCGCCCCATGCCGCCCGCGCCGAGCCGGCCGAGCAGCCGGTAAGCGCCGATGGTGCGCGGCTCGCCGGCTTCCAGCGGCTGCATCGCGTCCCCCGTCCCCCGAGATCCGTGTGGTGCGAACAGACAGAACCTTAGGGGGCGGCGGGGGCGCGTTCCCGCCGAATACCTTCCGCTTCCCGCGGTCCCGTTCGCATTCGCCTTCGAGCGACGTGAATACGAAAGGGGAACGAATTCCCGGCAAACGGAACATTCCTCTGGGAGAAGCGGAAGGCCCGCACCGATATCGCCATCAGCGATCCGGCGCGGCAGCCTTCAGCAGCTCCACGACGACGTCCTCGTCGTACCCGGTGTCGCCTCCGGTCCGGCGCGCGAATTCGCGTACGCCGGCCAGCTGGTCGGGACCGAAGCGGAAGTCCAGGGTGGTGAAGTAGCGCTGGAGCAGCTCGGCGTCGAAGGCCTCCCAGCGGGCGGCCTGCTCGGCGACCTTGACGACCTCCTCCAGGGAGACGTCCCGGGAGGCGAGGAACGCCTGGTGGACCTCCCGCACGACCAGGGGCTCGCGCTCCAGGTAGTCCTTGCGGGCGGCCCAGACGGCGAAGACGAAGGGCAGCCCCGTCCACTCCTTCCACATGTGGCCCAGGTCGTGCACGGTCAGCCCGAGCCGGGGCGCGTCGTGCAGCGAGGCGCGCAGCGCGGCGTCGCCGATCAGCACCGCCGCGTCGGCCTCCTGCATCATCACCCCCAGGTCAGGGGGGCAGGTGTAGTAGTCGGGCCGGACTCCGTACTGCTCGGCGAGCAGCAGCTGGGCCAGGCGCACGGAGGTGCGGGAGGTCGAGCCCAGGGCGACGCGGGCGCCGTCCAGCCGCTCCAGCGGGACCTGCGAGACGATCACGCAGGACATGACGGGCCCGTCGCAGCCGACCGCCAGGTCGGGGAAGGCCACGAGCCGGTCGGCGTTGCGGAGGAACTCCACGAGGGTGATGGGGGCGATGTCCAGGTCGCCCTGGACGAGCCGCTCGCTCAGCTTCTCCGGGGTGTCCTTGGTCAGCTCCATGTCCAGCAGCGTGCCGGTTCGGGCCAGCCCCCAGTAGAGGGGCAGGCAGTTCAGGAACTGGATGTGGCCGACGCGGGGCCGGCTGCGATAGACGTCCACATCGCGAGACTAGCGTCGGTTCTCCGTCAGCGATCGAGCGGGGCTCAAACGTCCGGGTGACGTGATCTTTCCCTCTGGTCTCGGCCCGAGGGTGCGTGCTAGGCTCGACGCAAGTTGCAGTTTGGTTTCCCTTGCAGTACGAGGCCTGCGGAGCATGTAACCCGCAGGCTTTTGTAGTTTTCAGACTTCTTAGCAGGTTCTGGAGCAGGGCGACCCTTTGGCCCATAGGAGGGCTCATGGCTACCGGAACCGTGAAGTGGTTCAACGCTGAAAAGGGCTTCGGCTTCATCGCCCAGGACGGCGGCGGCCCGGATGTCTTCGTCCACTACTCCGCGATCAACGCCTCTGGTTTCCGCTCCCTCGAGGAGAACCAGCAGGTCAACTTCGACGTCACGCAGGGCCCGAAGGGTCCGCAGGCGGAGAACGTCACCCCGGTCTAGTCGCCAGGCCGACCGGATCGCGGTCGACGTAGCAGTACCCAAGGAGCCCTGCCTCCTCCGTGCGAGCGGAGGGGGCAGGGCTCCTGCCTTTTTCCGTGCGCGGTGTGCGGGCGGCCGGCGGGCGGCCGACGCCGTTCGGGGGGCGCCGCTGGTTCCGCAGGGTGAGTATGCGTCACTTCATGTGTTCATCTCTCCGGCTCCGGGGAGTCTGGGCCCTGGTACCAGCCGCCACGGAAAGGACGCACAGCACATGAGGAAGATCGCTTGGGCCGCACGAGGCATCTCCGCCGCTACGGGGGCACTGCTCCTCGGGGCCCTGATGGCCCCGGCCGCGGCTGCCACCGGCGGTCCCGCGCCGGAGCCGGACCCCCACGCCAAGAGGAAGTGCGGTCCGGTGGCGCGCCACGTCGCCTCCGCCGCCCCCGACTTCGCCTTCGCCCTCGGTACGGTGTTCCGCCTGGCGACCGACCGTGACGGACGCGCCTTCCTCAACGACAGCCGCAACCAGGGCGTGTGGATCGACCTGAAGACCGTCCCGCACGCGCCGAAGTGCGTCGTCGACGTCGCCGTCTCCGTCGAGGAGGCCAACAACGGCCGGCTCACCCTCAGCCTGCTCAGCAAGACCGGCGTGATCTACGAGGCCCGCTGCACCACCAGCTCGACCCCCTTCAGCCCGACGAACCTGGCGGGCACCTGCGGGGTCGGCTTCCAGCCCCTCCAGGCCACCCCGGTATAACGCGCGCCCGCCCGACGCGCCGCAGGACACGACACGGCCGGCCGCCCGGAGGCGGCCGGCCGTGTCGTGCGCGGAGCCCGGTCAGGCCGTGGGGGCGGCGGTGATCTCGATGGTGACGATCAGCTCGGCCTTGTCGGCCGTGAGCAGCCGCAGGTGGTACGTACCCGCGGGAACGCCCTGGGTGAGCAGGTCGGGCAGGACGGCCTTGCCGTCGGCCCCGGTCGCGGGCAGCGCCGCCGTGAACAGCTTCGCTTCGGCCGTGGCGCCCTTGAAGTAGGGGCCCTTGGCGGTCTGCGGGTCCACGGGGGCCCAGACGCCGCCGGTCTTCTCGACGAGCGCGGCGGTGATCCGGGCGCCGGCCACCGGCTTCTCGCCGCGGGCGGCCAGGAACTCCAGGCCCTTGACCGCGGTGCCCGCCTGGACGCGCACCGGGGTGGCGGAGCCGGTGCGGCTCAGCTCGACCGGCACCTCGGCCGGCTTCGCGGTGGTCCTGCCCTCCAGGGCCACGGTGAACTGGCCCTTGGCGTCGTAGGCGGTGGCCCGCAGGGTGAAGGTGCCCGCCTTCGGGCCGGCCTTGAGCCGCGGGGCGGTGGCGATGCCCTCGGCGTCCGTACGGACGACCACGCTCGCCTCGTCGCCGAAGACGAAGCCGGTGCCGCCGGTGGTGTCCTGCTCGACGGCGACGACGACGGCCTGGCCGACGGCCGGCTTGCCGTCGCTGAGCACCGCCTTGAAGCGGGTGCCGTCCGCGAAGAGGCTGCCGGCCTCGGCCTCCAGCTTCGCGTCGCCGACCCGCTCCAGCTTGGCCAGGGTGGCGGGCGCCGGCGTCGGCTTGGACGGCTCCGGCGTCGGCGTCGGCTTCGTCGGCTCCGGCGTCGGGGTGGGCTTCGGCTTCGGGGTCTGGCTGCCCGGGTCGGCCGGCTTCGTCGCGGGCGGCCGCGGCGTGGGGACGTGCGGGGTGGGGATGCTCGGCGTGGGCGGCGTCGGGTAGTTGCCGACGGGCGGGTTCGGGATGCCGGCCGTGCCGCCCTGCTGGTACTGGCGCATGTAGCCGAGCACGGAGTTCACGTACTCGCGCGACTGGTTGTAGCTGAGGACGGCCTTGTCGAGGTCGGCCGGGAGCGAGAGGTCCTTGCCGCCGGAGCAGAGGTAGAGCCCCGCGCCGAGCGCCGCGTCGTAGATGTTGTTCGCGTCGCGCTTGCCGTCGCCGTTGCCGTCGGCCTTCCAGGTGGCCCAGGTGGAGGGGATGAACTGGAGCGGGCCGAAGGCGCGGTCGAATTCGGTGTCGGCGTCGAACTCGCCCTTGTCGGTGTCCAGGATCCTCGCGTAGCCGTTGCCGTCCAGGCGCGGGCCGCGGATCGGCTTCTCGGTGGTGCCGTCGGTCTTGAGGCCGTAGCCGGACGCGTGCACCGACTCGACGCGGCCTATGCCGGCGACCAGCGCCCAGGACAGGTTGCACTTGGGGAGGGCGGCGGCCACGGCCACCTCGGCACGCTTGTAGGCGTCGAGGGCGGTCGCGGGTATGCCGGAGGCGCCCTCGGCGACGGTGCCGCCCGTACCGGCGGCGGGCGGGACCACCGGGTCCGCGAGCTGCCCGGGCAGGTCGAGGCGGGCGTCACCGCGGTCGGCGGCCTGCGGGCTGTCGGGCGTGGGCTCGGCCTCTCCGGCGCCGGCGACCGGGGTGTTGGTCACGACGGCGGCGGTGGTCAGACTGGCCGCGAGCGCGGCGGTGCACAAGACCTTGCGCGAGGTGTTGACTACATGGCGGTGAAGCGGCTTCACGGTGCGGCGATCCCCCCAAGGCGGCCGTCAAAGGCGGGCGGCCGGTCGGGCCGCGATTCTTCTGTCTATCAGGTATTCCGATACGACTCACCGGCGCCCCCGGAGATATGACGCACCATTCGTCTCGGCTTCACCCGGCTGTGGCCCAGGACGTCCAGCCCCGCTCCGGCGGCGCTCCGGCCCGGCCCGGGAGAGGACCGGCGCCCTTGTCCGTAACACCCCGAAGGCCCGCACCGTTACGGAACCCCACCCTTTGTCCCGGATGTAGGGCGAGCGGCAGCGGGGACGGCCGGTCACCCGCCCCCGGGCCTTCGCCCGGCCGGTCGCGGAGGGGCGCGCGCGCCGATTCGGAACGGGAGTTGTCGTCGGAGCCTGATACGTTCAGGCCGATCGAGCGCACTGGTGTTCGGCACCCCTCTTCCGTGAGCCCTTCCGTGAGAACGCCCGGAAGCGGAACCGGATTCGGGACCGGTCCGGGGGTCCCGCCCGTCGCCGCTCCCCGCCGTCGCCGAATACCGAAGGCCCGCCCATGAGCACTCCGCCGCCGAACCCCTACTCCGGAGCCCCCGTTCCGCCGAACCCGCACCCCGGCGCCCCGGCCGGACAGAACCCGTACGGGCCGCCGCCGGCGGGCCCGAACCCGTACGGGCAGGCCCCGTACGGACAGCCCGACGCGGGTGGCCACCCCGCCCCCGGCCACCCCGCCCCCGACTACCCCGCCCCCGGCCACCCGCAGTACGCGGCCCCGTACCCGCACGCCCAGGTGCCCGGCTGCCGCAACTGCGGGGCCGCGGAGACGGCGAACTTCGCGGTGCGCGCCCACGTGGGCGTACTGATCCTGATGCGCTTCCACACCCTCAACGGGCCCTTCTGCCGCCGGTGCGCCCGCTCGCTGATCCGGACCATGACCACCAAGACCCTGTGCCAGGGCTGGTGGAGCCCCTTCTCGTTGGCGATCTTCACGCCCTTCACCCTGCTGTGGAACCTGTTCGCCTCGATGAAGTACGCCAAGCTCCCGGAGCCGACCCCCGCGCCGGGCCGGCAGCCGCTGGAGGAGGGTCCGCCGGTGCACGCGCGCCCGCTCGCCTACGTGGCGATCATCCCGCTGCTCTGGGCCGCCTGGGTCGCCGTGAACATCTTCCTGGACGCCACCGGCCGCCGCTGAGCCCCGCCGGGGCGGCCACGGCCCCGCCCCTTCACACCGGGACCCCGCACCCCTACCCTGACGGTCCGTCAGATGCATGGATCCGAGCCGCCCGGGAGCGCGTGATGCTGCTGCGAGGGAAGACCGTCGTCGTCTCCGGTGTGGGGGCCGGGCTCGGCCACCAGGTGGCCGCCGCCGTGGTGCGCGACGGCGGCAACGCCGTCCTCGGGGCGCGCACCGAGGCCAATCTGGTCAAGTCCGCCGCCGAGATCGACCCCGCCGGGGCCCACACCGCCCACCTGCCCACCGACATCTCCGACGAGCGGCAGTGCGAGGCCCTCGCCGCGCTCGCCCGCGAGCGCTTCGGCGGGATCGACGCCGTGGTGCACGTCGCCGCCTGGGACTCGTACTTCGGCGGCCTGGAGGACGCCGACTTCGGGACCTGGCAGCAGATCCTCGACGTGAACCTGCTGGGCACCCTGCGCATGACCCGGGCCTGCCTGCCCGCCCTCAAGGCGGGCGGCGGCTCCGTGGTCCTCATCGGCACCCAGTCCGCCGTCGCCGCGCCCAGCGAGGTCCGCCAGGCCGCGTACGCCGCCTCCAAGGGCGCGCTGACCTCCGCCATGTACTCCCTGGCGCGGGAGCTCGGCCCGCACCGGATCCGCGTCAACACCGTGCTCCCCGGCTGGATGTGGGGCCCGCCCGTGCAGGCCTTCGTCACCTTCACCGCCCACGCCGAGGGCGTCCCCGAGGCCGAGGTGCTCCGGCGCCTGACCGGCCGGACGGCCCTGCCCGACCTCGCCACCGACGGCGACGTCGCCGACGCCGCCGTCTTCCTCGCCTCCGACCGGGCGCGGGCGATAACCGGCCAGTCCCTGCTGGTCAACGCCGGTGAGCTGATGCGATGACGCCCTCCACCGGTGTCCGGGCGGATCGTATGCTCGCCCCATGACCACTCCGAGTGACGCTCCGACCGACAACGCGATGCGCCGTGCGCTGCGGCGGGCCCGCGACGGCGTCGCCCTCGACGCGACCGAGGCGGCCGTGCTCCTCCAGGCACGCGGCCCGGCCCTGGAGGACCTGGCCGCCTCCGCCGCCCGGGTCCGCGACGCGGGCCTGGCGGCCGCCGGCCGGCCGGGCGTGATCACGTACTCGAAGAGCGTGTTCATCCCCCTCACCCGTCTGTGCCGCGACAAGTGCCACTACTGCACCTTCGCCACCGTCCCCGGCAAGCTGCGCCGCGCGGGCCACGGGATGTTCATGTCCCCGGACGAGGTCCTCGACATCGCCCGCCGCGGTGCCGCGCTCGGCTGCAAGGAAGCGCTCATCACCCTCGGCGACAAGCCCGAGGACCGCTGGCCCGAGGCGCGCGAGTGGCTGGAGGCCCACGGCTACGACGACACGATCTCCTACGTGCGGGCCGTGTCCATCCGCATCCTGGAGGAGACCGGGCTGCTGCCCCACCTCAACCCCGGCGTGATGTCGTGGTCGGACTTCCAGCGCCTCAAGCCCGTCGCCCCCTCCATGGGGATGATGCTGGAGACCACCGCCACCCGTCTGTGGTCCGAGCCCGGCGGCCCGCACCACGGCTCCCCGGACAAGGAGCCGGCGGTCCGGCTGCGCGTCCTGGAGGACGCCGGACGCTCCTCGGTCCCCTTCACCTCCGGGCTGCTGATCGGCATCGGGGAGACGTACGAGGAGCGCGCCGACTCGCTCTTCGCGCTGCGCCGGATCTCCCGGGCCTACCACGGCATTCAGGAGCTGATCATCCAGAACTTCCGCGCCAAGCCGGACACGGCCATGCGCGGCATGCCGGACGCCGAACTGGACGACCTCGTCGCCACGATCGCCGTCGCCCGGCACATCATGGGTCCCTCGGCCTGCCTCCAGGCCCCGCCCAACCTGGTCGACGGGGAGTACGCGCGGCTGATCGGCGCCGGCATCGACGACTGGGGCGGGGTCTCCCCGCTGACCCCGGACCACGTCAACCCCGAGCGGCCGTGGCCCCAGATCGACCTGCTGGCCCGGCGGTCGGGGGAGGCCGGCTTCGAGCTCCGCGAACGGCTCTGCGCCTACCCGGAGTTCGTGCGCCGCGGCGAGCCGTGGCTGGATCCCCGCCTGCTGCCCCACGTACGGGCCCTCGCGGACCCGGAGACCGGGCTCGCCGATCCGGACGCGGTCGTCGAGGGGCACCCGTGGCAGGAGCCCGACGACTCCTTCGCCGCCTACGGGCGCACCGACCTGCACACCGCCGTCGACACCGAGGGCCGCACCGGCGACCGCCGCGAGGACTTCGACGAGGTCTACGGCGACTGGGAGGCCCTGCGCGAGGCCGCGGCGCCCGGCATGGTGCCCGAGCGCATCGACACCGACGTACGGGCCGCCCTCGCGCGGGCCGCCGACGACCCGGAGCGGCTCACCGACGACCAGGCCCTGGCCCTGCTGCACGCGGACGGCCCGGCACTGGACGCGCTGTGCCGGATCGCGGACGACCTGCGCCGGTCGGTGGTGGGCGAGGACGTCACGTACGTCGTCACGCGGAACATCAACTTCACCAACGTCTGCTACACCGGCTGCCGCTTCTGCGCCTTCGCGCAGCGCCGTACGGACGCCGACGCCTACACCCTGTCCCTGGAGCAGGTCGCCGACCGGGCGGCCCAGGCCTGGGACGTCGGCGCGGTCGAGGTGTGCATGCAGGGCGGGATCCACCCGGACCTGCCGGGGACGGCGTACTTCGACATCGCGAGGACCGTGAAGCAGCGGGTCCCGGGGATGCACGTGCACGCCTTCTCCCCGATGGAGGTCGTCAACGGCGCCACCCGGACGGGGATGTCCGTACGGGACTGGCTGACGGCCGCCAAGGAGGCCGGGCTGGACTCCATCCCGGGCACGGCGGCGGAGATCCTGGACGACGAGGTCCGCTGGGTGCTCACCAAGGGCAAGCTGCCGACGGCCGACTGGATCGACGTGATCACGACCGCGCACGAGCTGGGCATCCGCTCGTCCTCCACCATGATGTACGGGCACGTGGACCAGCCCCGGCACTGGCTCGGTCACTTCCGCACCCTGTCCCGCATCCAGCAGCGGACCGGCGGGTTCACGGAGTTCGTGACGCTCCCCTTCATCCACACCAACGCCCCCGTCTACCTGGCGGGCATCGCCCGGCCCGGGCCGACGGTCCGCGACAACCGGGCGGTCACGGCGATGGCGCGGCTGCTGCTGCACCCGCACATCCCCAACATCCAGACGAGCTGGGTGAAGCTGGGCACGGAGGGCGCGGCCGAGATGCTCCGCTCCGGCGCCAACGACCTGGGCGGGACCCTGATGGAGGAGACCATCTCCCGGATGGCGGGTTCGAGCTACGGCTCGTACAAGTCCGTACGGGACCTGGTCGCGGTCGCGGAGGCGGCCGGCCGCCCCGCGAAGGCCCGTACGACCCTGTACGGGGAGGTCCCGGCGGAACGCCAGGACGCGGCCCGCGCCTCGGACGGTCACCTGCCGGAGCTGCTGCCGGTGCTGGACTGAGCGGGCGGCGGCACGGGGGTGGCCGGGCGGCGGCAGCGCGGCGGCGACCGGGCGGATGGCGAAGCGTGCGGTCGGGCAGCCGCGTGGCCGGATCCGTTCGCATTCCGGCCGTTCTCCGGTCAGTTACGGGCGACGCGACAGAGTGCTTCCGAACGTGACCGAAGCTGTCCACTACAGTGCGCGTCCTGAGCCTGGGGGGGACGGCATGGACACGACGATGAGCACGGTGGACGACGCGGTGGACGCGGTGAACGGCACGGCGGCGGACACGGCGGGGAGCACGACGGGCACGACGACGGGCACGGCCCTGCCGGGGACGGTTCCCGCCGGGGCCGCCACCACCGCCCTGTGGGGCCGCGCCGAACAGCAGGACTTCCGCAGCCGGGTACGCGGCACCCTGCTCGGCTCCGCCGTCGCGGACGCCCTCGGCGCACCCGTCGCCGGCCTCACCCTCGACGCCATCCGCCGCGCCCACGGCCCGGCCGGACTGTCCGCCCCGGCCGCCCCGGCCGCACCGGCCCCGGGCCGCCGCGGCACCGTCACCGCCGCCACGCAGCTGGCCATGTTCACCGTCGACGGCCTGATACGGGCCCACGTGCGCCGCGACTCCGGCGGCTGGCACCCGCCGACCGACGTCCACCGCGCCTACCGCCGCTGGGCCGCGACCCAGCACGACTGGGGCCCCGACGAGCGGCGCGAGGACAACGGCTGGCTCGCCAACGAGGAGTGGCTCTACGCCCGGCGCGCCCCCGAGCGCGCCTGCCTGACCGGCTTCGCCGACGACACCCTCGCCACCCTGGACCGGCCGAAGAACCCGACCGCCCGGGACGCCGCCGCCGCCGTCCGCTCGGCCCCCTTCGGGCTGCTGGTCGGCTGGGAGCCCGCCCTCGTGCTCCAGCTCGCCGTCGAGTGCGCCGTCCAGAGCCACGGCCACCCCGCCGCGTACCTGTCGGCGGGAGCCTTCGCCGTGACCGTCCACGGCCTCACCCGGGGCGAGCCCCTGGACGCCGCCGTCCGGCGCGCCCTCGGCCTGCTCGCCGCCCGCCCCGGCCACGAGCCCGTCACCGAAGCCCTCGGGCGCGCCCTCGCGGCCGTCACCCGGGGCGCGCCCGGCCCCGACTCCGTCGAGTCCCTCGTCCCGGCCGGCGGCGACGGCCGGGCCGCCGAGGACGCCCTCGCCGCCGCCGTCTACTGCGCCCTGGTCGCCGAGGACGTCCCGCACGGCCTGCGCCTGGCCGTCAACCACGGCGGCGACTCCGCCGCCACCGGCGCCCTGTGCGGGGCCCTGCTCGGCGCCCTGCACGGCGAGACGGCCCTCCCGGCGGCCTGGCTGGCCGAACTGGAGGGCCGGGCGACGCTGCTGGAGCTGGCCGACGACTTCGCCCTGGAGATGACCCAGGGCGCCGCCCTGCACGGCCCCGCGGGCTCCGCCCCGGGCTGGCTGGCCCGCTACCCCCGCGGCTGACCCGCCCGGAGCCCGGGGGCGGCTCCCCGGCCCGGGCGCCGGTCAGGCGTGCGGCCGCCTCGGGTGCACCCACAACGCCCGCCCGACACCGCACAGTTCTCCCCCGGCGGTGGCCAGCGCCGTGCCCACCGTGTACTTGCGGCCCTCCCCGCCCAGCAGCCACGCGTACGAGACCAGCCCCCCGGCCGCCGGCACCGGGCGCAGCAGCCGCCCGGTCAGTGACGCCGTCACCGCCCCGGCCGGGCCCCCGCCCGCGCCCAGCAGCCGGCCCGCCGCGTTGCCGGGGCAGTCCAGCGCGGCCCAGGCCAGCTCGGGCGGCAGCAGCCCGCCGCCGTCGAGGAGTCCGGCGTCCGGGGTCCAGGCCGTGGCCACGAGGTCCCGCCCGGGCACCGGCCCGCAGTGCAGCCGCAGCCCCGTCGCCGGGGTCCGGTCCAGCCCGCAGCCGAAGCAGTCGACCTGCCCGTCCGGCGGATCCGCCCGGTAGGCGTCCGCGGCCTTCGAAGCCTCCGCCCAGGACGGGGGCTCGGGCACCTCCCCGTCCGGCGGGGCCACCGCCGACGCGGCGGCGAGCAGCACCCCGTCGGCGTCGAACAGGGCGGCTCCGCCGTCCTCGGCGTGCGGGTCCAGCCGGACCGCCGCCCCGGTCGGTACGGGCCGCCGGAAGTCCACCCGTACCGCCCCGGCGTCCGCCGGCAGCCGCCCGGCGACGCGCTCCGCCAGCAGCCCGGCCACGTATCCGCCGAAGGCCACTCCGGGGTAGCCGTGCAATGCCTCCGGAACCGTGATCGTCTCCATCGAGTCCATGGCGCACACCTCATCACACGCGGCGCGCGGGCCCGCCCCGTGCCCTGCCCTCCGGGCGGGGAAGCCCGTAACTTGGCCCTCCCGACGTCTCGGAGGTGCCCACGCCCATGCGGATCGCCACGACCATCTTCCTCACCGACCGCACCGTCTCCCCCACCCGTCTCGCCCGTTCCCTGGAGCAGCGCGGCTTCTCCGGCCTCTACCTCCCCGAGCACACGCACATCCCCGTCAGCCGGGACACCGACGCCCCGATGGGCGGTGAACTCCCCGAGCAGTACGGGCGCACCCTCGACCCCTTCGTCGCCCTCGGCCAGGCCGCCGCCGTCACCGAGCGCCTCCACCTCGGCACCGGCATCACCCTCGTCGCCCAGCACGACCCCATCGGCCTCGCCAAGCAGGTCGCGACCGTGGACCACCTCAGCGGCGGCCGCCTCACCCTGGGCATCGGGTACGGCTGGAACGTCGAGGAGGCCGCCGACCACGGCGTCGACTGGCGCACCCGGCGCGCACGCGTCCGGGACCACATGGCGCTGATGCGTGCCCTGTGGTCGCCGGAGCCGACCGCGTACGAGGGCCCGTACGCCTCCGTCCGCGCCAGCTCCGCGTACCCCAAGCCGGTCCAGGCGCCGCGCGAACTCGCCCCCGGACAGCCGCTGTACGGGCCGCGCACCCTGATCGGCGGAGCGGCCGGCCCGAAGCTCTTCGCCGCGATCGCCGACCACGCCGACGGCTGGCTCCCCATCGGCGGACGCGGCCTGACCGAGTCGCTGCCGGCGCTGCGGCGGGTCTGGGAGGGCGCCGGGCGCGACCCCAAGACCCTCCAGGTGGTCCCGTACGCCGTCCAGCCGACGCCGGGCAAGCTCGGGCACTACGCCGACCTGGGCATCGAGGAGGTCGTCCTCCAGCTCCCCTCGGCGCGGGAGTCGGAAGTCCTGCGCGCCCTGGACGAGTTCGCCCAGTACCTCTGACCGGCGCCGCGCGGAACCGGACCATCCCGCCCCGGCGTGTCCGTAGGTACCGCCGCCTGCCCGGACGGCTGGTAGCTTGGCCCGTCTTTGGACCGACTCGCCCCTGGGGGACCACCCGTGCACAGCAACCTGCGTATCTCCGTCGCCGCCGCAGCCGGAGTCGCGGCCCTGCTCACCCTGACCGCCTGCGGCAGCGACAGCAAGCCCGCCGGCGACAAGAAGCCGGACGCCGCCGCCTCCGCCCCGACCCCGGCCGCCACGCCCTCGGCGGGCGGCGGCTCGGCCGCGGGTGCGGGCACCCTGGACGGCGGCTGGATCGCCATGGCGACGCCGGGCAAGGGCGTGGTGCTCACCGTCAAGGGCCAGAGGGCGTTCGTGGTCGAGGCCGCCACCGGCCTGACCTGCGAGGGCACCACCAACGGCTCGACCCTGGACCTGAAGTGCCCGGCGGGTGCGACCCGCTCGAAGGGCAAGGTCGACTCGGTCGACGCCACCACCCTGAAGGTCACCTGGGAGGGCGCGGGCCAGGACACCTTCCAGAAGAGCGAGCCGGGCAAGCTCCCCTCGCTCCCGGCCCTGCCGAAGTCGTAGTCCGCGGTACGGACGGGCCGGTCCGCCTCCCCCACCGGGAGGCGGTCCGGTCACGCGTCGGCACCCACGCCTTCGGCTACGGCTCCGGGAGCAGCTGCGGCATCCCCTCCACCAGCACCACGACCGCGACCACCCGGCCGTCCGCGCAGCGGCCCACCCAGACCGGGTAGGTACCGTCCCCGCACGTCGCGAAGGCCACCAGCTCGCCGCCGGTGGCCGTGTCCCACGTGCGCTGCATGAACATGGAGCCGTCGGCGAGGTCCTCGTACCCGTCGAGGTCCGGCTCGCCCTTGACCAGCCCCCGCTCGTAGAGCCCGATGAGCGGCTCGAAGGCGCCCGCGTCGGCGAAGCAGCCCGTGGCACCGTCGGTGTCGAAGCCGGATATCTGGTCCTCGATGAACAGCCGGAGGTCATCGTCCGCGCCGAGGGCCATCTCCCAGGACGCGGCGGGGGTCTCGCTGACGCGCACGCGCACGGCCGTGGGGGCCGTGGTCGTCACCTCTTCGTTGCGCCACTCGCAGTGGTAGGTGTAGCGGACGCGCGCCTCGTCGAGCACGTACTCCCCGGGCGGGACGGGGACGGTGATCGCCGGACCCTCGTCGCAGTTGTCGGGGCCGGAGACGGCCAGCAGTCCGCTGGGCACGCGCAGGGTGCCGGCCCGGCAGGGCTCCACGACGGTCTGCTCGGGGTGGTACCCGTCGGTCACCCGCACCCCCGGCCGGAACAGCTCGCCGATCCGGCCGGGCCGCGCGGGCCGCGGCGGACGCCAGCAGCCGGCGGGCGGGTCACCGTGGCCGCCCTCGCCCGTCGGCTCGACCACCTCGAACACCGGCGGCTCCGTGAGCCCGTGGGTCCCGGCCGAGAGCAGCGGCCACTCCCCGAAGGCGGGCCGGTCCATCCAGCGCTCGTCCTCCCGGAGCCCGGGCGAGGCGCAGTACGACCCCCCGGCATCGCCCCGCGACTCCTCGGTCCGCCTCCCCCGCCCGTCCGGGAGGAGGTCCACGGTGACGCGCGGGCACTCCCTGTCGAACTCCGCCATCTCCGGCCCGGTGTAATTCCAGGCGACGGAGTACCGGCGCAGCAGCCGCGCCGGGTCGTCCAGCAGCCGCAGGTCCAGGTCGTCGGTGCGGCGGCCCTGGGCGTCGTACACCCACAGCCCGACGTAGTGGTCCCGCCAGGAGACGAGCCGGACCTCCAGCGGAGCCTCCCGGCCCGGCTCCCGGTACACCACCACGTACGGCTGCCCGGCCTCGTCCCGCTCCCGGGCCTCCCCGGCGGACACCGGCCCCCAGGCCGCGCGGGCCTCCGGGTCCCACGCCCGCGCGTACGCCACCTCGACCACCATGACGGCTCCTTGCCCCTTTGCCTGTGTGCCGAGCTGCAAGGTAGCCGCCGCCGGTGACAACGGGCCTACCGGGCCGGGTGGTGGGCCAGCTCCGCCCAGACGGTCTTGCCGATGATCCGGTCCATCACCCCCCAGTCGGTCGCGAGGGCCTCCACGATGCGCAGCCCGTACCCCGACTCCGCCTGGCCCGCCTGCGGCCGCACGGCGGGGCGCCGCTCCCGCCGGGGGTCGGACACCTCCAGGCGCAGAACGCCCTCCAGGAGGGTCATGCGCAGCTCGAAGTCCCGCCCGATGACGCGGCCGTGGGTGACGGCGTTGGAGGCGAGCTCCGCGACGAGGAGCCCGGCGTCGGCGGAGAGCGCCGTGCCCTCGGGGACGCCCCAGTCGTGCAGCGAGACGAGGGCGAGCTGCCGTGCGAGGCGTGCGCCCCGGGGGGTGCAGCTGAAACGCTGAGTGAACATGCGTACGACGGCCTGGGGGTGGCCGGAGGGTGCGGTCATGAGGAGAACGTCCCGTGTGGGCAGGGGAGTTCCAAGCAAGGGGACTACTACTGTTGAACTGTAGTAGTCCAATGTCTGGACAGGTGCAGTCACCGACCGTGAGCATGAGTCATCGGGAGGTGACCGTGATGACGGCTGGCAAGAGCAACGGTGACGACCAGGTGGAACCCGATCCCGATCTGCGGAACTTCGGTGATGTACTCAAGGCGTCCCGCAAACGCGCCGACTTGACCCAGGAGCAGTTCGGGCCGCGGGTCGGCTACTCGGTGCAGTACGTGGCGTCCGTGGAGCAGGGACGCCGACATCCGTCCGCGAAGTTCGTGAACAAGGCGGAGGAGGTGCTGAACGCCTTCGGGGTCATCCAGATCGCGGCGAAACAGATGACGCGGAGGCGCGGTCTGGCCTCGTGGTTCAGGCGGTGGGCGGAGCTGGAGGAGACGGCGGTCGCGCTCAACACGTACGAGTGCAGGTCGATACCGGGACTGTTGCAGACCGAGGCCTACGCGCGGGCACAGATCGAGAACGTCCCGCCCAGGCCCACGGCACAGGAGGCGGAGGACCGGATCACCCTGCGCCTGGACCGGCAGAAGGTACTGACCCGAACCCCGTACACGACCTTCAGCTTCATCATCGAGCAGACGGTCTTCGAGCGGCAGACGGGCGGTCCGGAGGTGACGCGCAAGCTGATTGATCACCTGCTGAAGTGCGCCCAGCTGCCCAATGTAGACATCCAGCTCATGCCCACGGCCAGCCCGGAGCACGCCGGCACCGACGGCCCCTTTCAGATCCTCGAATCGCACGAGCACGAGTGGTTGGGCTACAGCGAAGGCCAGAAGCACGGCGAGGTCATTACCGACGCGAAGGCCGTAAGCGACCTTCATCAGCAGTATGCGAAACTTCGCATCCAGGCCCTCAATCCCGCAGACACTGCGGGCCTGTTGATGCGATTGCGAGGCTCCCTGTGAACAGCCCTCAGCTCCGATGGTTCAAGAGCAGCTACAGCAGCAGCCAGGGCGACAGCTGCGTCGAAGTCGCTCTCTCCTGGCACAAGTCGACGCACAGCAGCGGTGATGGTGACAACTGCGTCGAGGTCGCCTCCTGCGCCGACACCGTCCACGTCCGGGACTCGAAGCTCGCCGCGAGCCCGGAGCTGGCGGTCAGCCCCGCCACCTGGACCGCGTTCCTCGGCGGGGTCACCGCCTAGGGCGGCGGGATCGGTCCCGGCGCCGCCACGCCCGGGGCCGGACGCCAGAAGCGCCCGTCAGGCAGGGCCTGACGGGCGCCGAGGTAATAGTCGGAGTCGCGCTGGAACCGGACACCCGGCACGGCGTCGCGTACGTGCGCCCAGATGCCCGGCGCGACGCGGTACTCGCCGGCCACCATCCAGGGGTCGTCGCCCAGCGCGAAGAGGTGCCGGATCTTCAGGAACTGGTCCCGGGAGAGGGAGACGGACTCGACTATCTCTTCGTCCGTTCCGAACCCGGTCAGATCCCAGACGAGGTTGTACCCGTCGGCGAAGGGATAGTCGCTGCTCACCCGGCTCAAGCTAGGCGGCCCCTGCGGGCCGCCGCACCTGCTTTTTGCGGGGGGGGTCAGGCGCCGAACACCGCGGCCAGCAGCGTCTGCTGGACCTTCGTGAAGGCTTCCGCCGTCTCCATCAGGTCGAGCCGCGCGTCGCCGGTGGTGAGCGAGGCGGTCAGGGTCGTCCGGCCGTCCGGAGAGCTGAACATCAGGGCGCCCCAGCCCCAGAAGCCGCCGTTGTGGGTGTAGAGCGTGCCGTGTTCGGTCTCCTGCACGATCAGGCCGAGGCCGTAGCCGAACGCGGGGTGCGGGGTGCGCATCTCGGCCAGCAGCGGGGCGGGCAGCAGCTTGCCGCTCATCAGGGCGGAGAAGAAGGTGTGCAGGTCCCGGGTGGTGGAGATCATGTCGCCTGCGGCGGAGATCCAGGAGGGGTTGGCGTAACTGACGTCGACGGTCTTCCATGCGCCGTCGTCCTGGTAGGTGTAGTAGCCGTGGGCGTGCGGCTCGGGGAGCTCCGGGGAGGCGTCCGGGACGACCGTGCCCGTCAGGCCCAGCGGGGTCAGGATCCGGGCCCGTATCTCCTCGGCGAACGGGCGGCCGGTGACTTCCTCGACCAGGAGCCGCAGGACGACGTAGTTGGTGTTGGAGTAGCTCCAGTCCGTTCCCGGCTCGAAGCGGGCCGGCTTGGACAGGGCGAGGCGGACGAGTTCCCCGGGCTCGTAGGTGCGGTGGAGGCTGTCCACCCACTCCTGGCCCTGCCAGGCGATGCCCGGCGCGGTGGTGCCGTCCTCGTAGTACTCGCCGGTGAAGTTGAAGAGGCCGCTGGTGTGCTGGAGCAGCATCCGGACGGTGATCCGCCGGTCCAGCCCGTACCCGGGGAGGTGGTCGCCGGCGGGGGCGTCCAGGGTGATCCGGCCATCGGCGACCAGCTGGAGGACGAGGACGGCGGTGAAGGTCTTGGTGTTGCTGCCGATCCGGAAGTGACCGTCGGCCCGGGGTGCGTCGGTCTTGCCGAGCTCGCGTATCCCGGCGGCGCCGGTCCATTCGCCGCGCGGGTCGTTCACGCGGACCTGCACCCCGGCCCAGCTGCCGGATGCGGCGATCTCCTCGATGGCCTTCTGGAGTTCCGGGCGGTCGTTCGACGTGACGGACATGGCGGTGTGCTCCTCGGTGTGGGCGGCGGCGGGGCGGGGCCGGCGTGTTCAGGCGCTGAGGGCGGTGATGTCGCCGTAGGAGGTGGTGGCCCGGATGGTGAGGGCGGCGCGGGCGCCTTCGGTGTTGTTGAGGGAGTTGCTGATGCGGCCGTGGGAGGTGCCGGCGTCGAGGGAGGCGGAGACGCCGCGGGCGGCGCCGACGCTGATGTTGCCGTGCTCGGTGCGCAGGGTGACGCTGCCGCCGGTGGCCTCGGCGATGGTCAGGTCGCCCTTCTGGGTCCGGATGTCGGCGGAGCCGCCCAGGCGGCCGATGGCGATGTCACCGGCGGCGAGGGTGAGGTGGACCTCGGCGGTCTCGTCGAGCTTGACGGTGCCGTGGGCGCTCTCCAGGGCGACGTCGCCCAGGCGACCGACGCCGCGGAACTCGGCGCTGGCGGTCTTGGCCTCGACGCTGGAGCCGGCCGGGAGCTGGACGGTGACCTCGACGGAGCCGGGGGCTCCGAGGATCTGGTTCTTGGAGGGGGTGTTGATCCGCAGGACGCCGTCCTGGAAGTCGACGGTGGTCTGCTCGGCGGCCTTCACGTCGCGGCCCTTGGAGGCGTCGGCCGGGCGGACCTCGACCGTGGTGTCGGCGCGGTCGGCGGCGATGAAGCGGATGTTCCCGGCCGGGATGTCGAGGACGGTGGCGATCGCGGCGGGGGTCTGGAACTTCTGCATGGTCTTTTCCTTCGGTTCGTTGTTTCCGATGACCTGAACGCTACGGATCGTTCACCATCCAGGCAACAGATTCGTTGCGCAGAACTCGCATCAACACAGGTCAGAGCCACAATATCGTTGCACCGCTCCTGAATTCAATGCAACGAAAGCTACACTTCCGTTGCAACAGGCTCGAACTGAACGCTACGCTGGGGCCGTCAGGAGCAACCGGAACGACCAAGGAGACCGCGATGCCGGGAGGCAGGCTCACCCCGCAGGAACGCCAGCAGATCGCGCTGGGGGTGGCCGACGGCCTCGCCTACGCCGAGATCGCCAGACGTCTCGACCGCCCCACCTCCACCGTCACCCGCGAGGTGATGCGCAACGGCGGCCCCACCGGCTACCGCGCCGACCTCGCCCAGCGCGCCACCGAACACCGCACCCACCGCCGCAAGCAGGCCGCACCCAAGGACCCGCAAGCCCCCGCGCTGCCCCACGGACGCGACCCGGAGGCGGTCCGCGAGTACGAGGAGATGTTCACGACCGTCCTGATGCAGTCGGGCCTGCCCAAGATGACGGCCCGCGTCCTGGTCTCCCTGTACACCGCCGACAGCGGCACCCTCACCGCGTCCGAACTCGTCCAGCGGCTCCAGGTCAGCGCGGGGTCCGTCTCGAAGGCGGTCGCGCTACTGGAGGGACAGGGCCTCATCCGCCGGGAACGCGACGAACGCCGCCGCGAGCGCTACGTCGTCGACGACGACGTCTGGTACGAGTCGATGATGGCCAGCGCCCGCTCCACGGCCCTCCTCGCCGAGACGGCGCGCAAGGGCGTCGGCGTCCTCGGCCGCGACACCCCCGCCGCGACCCGCCTGGAGAACATCGGCCGCTTCGTCGACTTCGTCTCCGAGAGCATCGTCCGCGCGGCGGACCAGGCCCGCGACGTCCTCCACACGAAGCCCGGTCCGACGCCCTGACGGCCGGGCGGGGCACTGGGCCGGGCAGTGTCTGACAGATGATCACGGGTTGGTTCGCGGAGCCAGAGGGTCAGCGAGGCCAGGACGACGCCGGCGCGGTAGCGGTCGGCGAGCTTGTCGAACCTGGCCGGGATCGCGCGGAACTGCTTGAGGCGTGCCACGAGCAGTTCCCGCCCCACCTCCCGCGCCCCTCTGGTGTGTTGGGGACGTCCTGCTTGCTTTGCGGGTTCGCCCCAGTCTAATCTCGTCATTATGACGATAACCGCTCAGCGGCCCCCGTTCCCTGCGGGCATTGACTCCAGGGGCCTCGATCCGCCGCCGCGCGCACGGCCGTGACGTCGAGCACGAGCCCGGAGCCATGCCGGCGCGCGCACCAGCCGCCCGGCGGCCGCCTTCCAACGGACCGCCGGACCGGCGGCAGAGATCGACACAAGGTGGTCCCCGTTCAACGCTGCGGCACCCCAGCGCCTGATCCCCCAATGACCTCAGGACGGAAATGTGAACACGTTCGCCATGCCGGTAAATCCCTTCGACCTCTCCGAAGAAACCTTGAGCCGAATATCCGCCGATGACTCGTGGGCCCCGACCGAGTCGGAGATCCCACACGTCGATGCCAGGGTGATTCGGCATTTCCTCACTCCGGCTGAAGTGGAGGCGTTCGCGGCCGAACTCGCTGCCCAGCATTTTGCGCCGGTGGGTCTGGACGGCATTGCCGCCAACTACACAGAGGGGGATCCGGTCGGCTCTCTCCGCGCCACGGCTGACTCCGAAGTCTTGGCGGCAGAGTTCTACCGCAGGCTGCGGACGTTTCTGTCGTTTGAAGTAGGACCGGACGATCCGACGGATTCAGACGGAAGGCGCTGGAAGCCGGCGTCCGTCAATCCGCGTATGCGCTTCATCACGTACGAACAGGGCGGATTCCTTGTCCCGCACTACGATTCGCCCTATTTTGCCCCCGACGGAACGCGAACTCACCTGACGGTCGTCGTCTACCTGTCGTATGAGGCAGTGGGCGGAGAAACGCGGTTCATCGCCGACAAGCAGAACGACCTTCCCTTTGCGCAACGCGACTTCTCCGACTGGCCCCGGCTCGCAGAGCCCGAGGAAATATTGAGTGCCCACCGCCCCGAACCGGGCGATGCGCTCCTCTTCTGGCATCGGACGCTTCACGACTCGGCCCCGCTTCTTGAGGGTACGAAAACAATTCTCAGAACCGACGTGCTCTACGAGCCCATAGATGTGCTGAGCTGCCTTCGATAAGGAGGTCTACCGCGACCGCAAACGTGGTCGAACGATGCTTCGCACGCCTCAAGCCAGTTCCGCGCGATCGCGACAGTTCGACAAGCTCGCCGCCCGCTACCGCGCCGGAGTCGTCCTGGCCTCGCTGATCCTCTGGTTCCGCGCACCAGTCCGTGATCATTTGTCAGACACTGCCTGGTGGAGGGAATGACCGGCTGGTGGGCGATGAGTTCCGCCGGCCGGGGCAGTCTCCATCGACGTCGACAGTCGACGACTGAGGAGGAACCGTGGTGCAGCTGCTGAGAGTGCAGAACTTCAACGTCTCGCGGGACGGATTCGGTGCCGGTGAGCACCAGAGTCTCGAACGGCCCTTCGGCGACGCCGACCCCGGGACCATGTTCGCCTGGGCCGGCGCCACGGCCAGCTGGCCGAACCGCACCGAACCCGGGGGCAGCCGCGGCCTCGACGACTACTTCACCCGCGACTTCTCCCACAACATCGGCGCCGAGATCATGGGCCGCAACAAGTTCGGCCCCCAGCGGGGGCCCTGGGAGAACCACGACTGGCAGGGCTGGTGGGGCGAGGAGCCGCCCTTCCACACTCCGGTGTTCGTCATGACCCACCACACACGGCCCTCGTTCACGCTCTCCGACACGACGTTCCACTTCGTGGACGCCGACCCCGCCACCGTCCTCGCACGGGCGAAGGAGGCCGCGCGGGGCAAGGACGTACGGCTGGGCGGCGGGGCCACCACCATCCGCGAGTTCCTCGACGCCGACCTCGTCGACACCCTGCACGTGGCGGTCTCCCCGATGGAACTGGGAGCTGGTTCACGGCTGTGGAAGTCCCCCGACGAACTGCTCGACCGCTTCCACCTGGAAGTCGTCCCCAGCCCGAGCGGGGTGACGCACCACCTGTTCTGGCGCAGGTGACTTCTCCGGGCGCCCTCCGTGGACAGCGGGCGGGCGGTGATCGATAGTGCCGCCATGGCTTCTCTCGTGCGACACGTGACCATCGACTGTTCCGACCCCTACGCCCTGGCCCGGTTCTGGACCGCCGCGCTCGACGGCAAGCTCGGCGACGGCGACTTCCCCGGCGACCCCGAGGTCCTGGTCGAAACCGCCGGTGCCGGGCTGCTGTTCATCCGGGTACCGGAGGGCAAGACGGTCAAGAACCGTCTGCACCTGGACCTCCAGCCGCAGGACCGCTCACGGGACGAGGAGGTGGAACGGCTGGCGGGCCTGGGCGCCACCGTCGTCGGCGACCACCGCAAGCCCGACGGGGCGGGCTGGGTGACCATGGCGGACCCGGAGGGCAACGAGTTCTGCGTGGAACGCAGCGCCGCCGAACGGGGCTGACGGCAGGGCTAGGGCAGCTGCCACCTGGCCTCGCCGTCCTGCCACTGGCCGGTGGGCGCGAGGCCGGCCGCGGCGGCGACCGCGGCGGACGCCCGGTGGTCGGGGTGGACGTGGGCGATGACCGTGCCCGCCTCCCGCTCCCGGAGCCACGCCACGAGCCCCCGGGCCGCCTCGGTGGCGATGCCGCGCCCCTGCCAGGGGGTTCCCACCACCCAGGACACCTCGGCGGTGCCGCCCCCGACCGTCGCCTGGACCGTACCGGTCAGGCAGCCCTCTTCACGGAGCCGCACCACCCAGTTGCACCAGGAGACGCCCGGATCCGGCGAGCCGGCGGACCAGCGCTCGTAACGCGCCCGCAGCGCCCCGACGGACTCCGGGGCGCCGCCGATGAAGGTGTGCAGGGCGGGATCGGAGAGCACACGGGCCATCTCGTCGGCGTGCTCGACCCGCAGCGGCAGCAGGTCCAGCCGGGCGGTGCGGAGGGTCTCGGGGGTGATCACGGACCGAGTATGCGGGGTCGGGGGCGGGGCGGGGGCAGCGCTGGGCAGGGTCCGGGGGCGGGGTGCTGCTGGGCCGTCTCACAGCCGATTTGGGGGGTTCCCCGCAGTCCCATCGTCCTTCCGGTTCGTGCCGGCCCGCCAAGACACCGCTCCCTCCCCGGCCCCCCCGACGCCTACCGGCTCGTGCTCTGCTCCCGGGCCACCCCCACCCCCGCCCGGGTCTGGGTCTGCGCCGCCTGGGCCGCCAGTCCCGTCTCCCGGGCGTCGATGAGCTCGTCCCAGTGCTCCCGCGTCCACTCGCACGCCGCGTCCAACGGCCCCAGCAGACCACGGCCGAGCGGGGTGAGGGCGTAGCCGCCGGGCTCCTCTCGTACGACGAAGCCGTCGCGCTCCATCCCGCGCAGGGACTGCGTCAGGGACTTGGCGGTGATCCCCCGCAGGGGCACCTTGAGCTCCGAGAAGCGGCGTGGACCGCCCTCCAGGCAGCGCAGGATCAGCGCGGCCCACTTGTCGCCGACGCGGATCGGCACCAGCGTCGAGGGGCAGACGGGGTCGAACATCTCGGGGTTGAGGGGCGGCTGCGTCATGATCACCACCGTAGGCCGGTATCCAATCGGTAACCACCCCCGTCCGTACGCTCACCGGCATGACGAACCAGCACCAGCACAGCAACCAGCCCTCCACCCCCAACTCCACTCCCACTCCCACCCCCGCTCCCACCCGCCTCATCGTGTTCGGCGCCACCGGGCGCGTCGGCCGGGCCGTGGTCGCCGGGGCGCGGGCGCGCGGGGTCGAGGTGACGGCTGTGGGGCGGGCCGACGGGGAGGTGACCTCGGCGGCGGACGTGGCGCGGCTCGCCGCGGGGCACGACGCGGCGGTGGTGTCGGTGTACGACGCCCAGGCGGCGCCCGGGGAGTTCTTCCCGGCCGTGGCGCGGGCGATGGCGGCGGGCCTCGCGCAGGCGGGGGTGCGGCGGCTGGTATCTGTCGGGCTGGCCTCCGTACTGCCGACGGCGGACGGGACCCCGCTGATGGACACCCCCGGGTACCCCCAGGAGTGGCGGGAGTTCTCCGTCGGCCACGCCGCCGGCACCGAGGCGCTGCGGGCCGCCGCGCCGGAGACCCTGGCCTGGGCGGTGCTGTCCCCGGCCGGGGACTTCGACCACGACGGCACCCAGCGGGGCGGTTACGCGTACGCCCCCGCGGAGGCGGACAGCCGGATCACGCCGGCGGACTTCGCCGCGGCGGTCGTGGACGAGGCCACGGCCCCGACTCTGCGGGCGGTCCACGTGGGTGTCGCGCAGGCGGCGGCATGAGCCGGGAGCCGCAGACGGGAAGCACGGCCACCGCGCCGCCCGCCGGTGTGACGGACAGCCCGAACCCGTGGGTGGCCGAGCACATCCGGCGCTTCGAGGAGACCGCCGGCCGGCCGCGCCCCGGGATCTCGGACCTGCTGCTGACCACGCGGGGGCGTCGCTCGGGCCTGCTGCGGCGGACGGCGCTGGCGTACGTGCGCGACGGGGATGCGTACGTGCTGACGGCGTCGAACGCGGGCGGTGACCGCCACCCCGCCTGGTATCTGAATCTGTCGGCCGACCCGGCCGTCACCCTCCAGGTCGGCGCCGGCACCTTTCCGGCGCTCGCCCGTCGCGCGAGCCCGGCGGAGGCGGAGCGGCTGTGGCCGGCGGTGGTGGCCGCGATGCCCTCGTACGCGGCCTACCGCGACGCCACGACCAGGGAGATCCCGCTGGTCCTGGTCACCCCCGCCGGCTGAGGGAGCCGTCCGGCTACCCCTTCACCTTCGGCGCGTCCGGTACGCCCGCGTCCAGGGCGTCGCCGGCTCCCGCGAGGGAGGTGTTGGTGGACTTCGCCGCGCCGCTGGCGGCGGCGCCGGTTACGGCGATGGCGGTCTTGGCGTCCGTCACGGCCTGGCCGGGGTGGTCGACGATGTCGACGACGCGCTTGAGGGGCGGCTGTCCTCCGAGGGTGGCCCCGTCGGCTCCGTCAGCGGCGTGCGCGGTGAGGGGGGTGAGTGCGAGTGCGGCCCCGCCGGTGAGGGCCAGGACGGAAAGGGTGCGCTTCATTGCCTTCATGCCCCGCCCAACGACACCCGGCACCCCGGGTCACCGCCGGCCCCGCCCGTTCCGCGCATCGGATGACCCGGCCCCGGGTACGCCGTCGGCCCCGGATCGGGGGATCGATCCGGGGCCGACGGCTATGACACAGCGGGGAATCAGGACCAGCGGTCAGTCCTGCACCACCAGGGCCGGCGTGGACTTCGTCAGGACCTCGCCGCGGAAGAAGGCCGGGCTGCGGCGCTCGGTGATGAGCATGATGACCAGGCCCAGGGCCAGCAGGCCGACGCCGATGACGAAGACGCTGCCGACACCGAGCACGTCGGACCCGGAGCCGTACGCGGGGTCCCAGGCGTCCACCAGGGTCTTGCAGAAGACCGCGGCGAGGAGCAGGCCGCCCAGGACCGGGAAGACGCCCTTGAAGAACAGGTCCCGCGCGGAGCGGCGCAGGTCGCCGCGGAAGTACCAGGTGCAGGCGAAGGCGGTCAGGGAGTAGTAGAAGCAGATCATGAGGCCGAGCGCGAAGATCGTGTCGGTGAGGACGTTCTCGCTGACCAGGGTCATCACCGTGTAGAAGGCGCCGGTCGCGATGCCCGCCATGACGGTGGCGCGGCCCGGGGTCTTGAACTTCGGGTGGACCTTGGCGTACGAGGGCGGCAGGGCTTCGTACGCGGACATGGCCAGGACGGTGCGCGCCACCGGGATGAAGGTGGTCTGCAGCGAGGCGGCGGCGGAGGCGAGCACCGCGACGAAGAGCAGGATGCCGAGCGCGGGGCCCATGACGGGGCCGGCGAGGGCGGCGAAGACGTTGCCGGAGGTCTCCTCGTTGGCGAGGCCGAGTCCTTCGGCGCCGGAGCCGACGGCCATCTGGGCGGCGATGCCGGTGGCCAGGTAGGAGCCGACCAGGACGACCATCGCGATGAGGGAGGCGCGGCCGGGGGTCTTGGCGGATCCGGTGGTCTCCTCGTTGGTGGCCAGGCAGGCGTCCCAGCCCCAGTACATGAAGATCGAGAGGGAGAGTCCGGCGGTGAAGGCCGCCATGGACTCGACCGCGAAGGGGTTCATCCACTGCCAGGAGAAGTCCATGCCGGTGTCGAAGGTGCCGGCGGAGGCCTTCTGGAGGGCCATCGCGACGAAGATCACCAGTACGGCGAGCTGGAGGCCGACCAGGGCGTACTGGACGCCCTTGGTGGCGGTCATGCCGCGGTAGCTGATGGCGGTCGCGACGGCGATCAGCGTCAGGCAGGTGGCGATGTGGACGAGCTTGTTGCCGTCCAGGGCGGCGACCGACGGGTTCCCGGTGATCTCGCCGGCCAGCAGCCAGAAGTAGGAGGTGGCGACGCCCGCGAGGTTGGAGAGCACGATGATCGTGGCGATCACCAGGCCCCATCCGCACATCCAGCCGATCCGGGGGCCGAAGGCCTTGACGGTCCAGGTGAACGAGGTGCCGCAGTCCGGCATGGCCTTGTTGAGCTCGCGGTAGGCGAAGGCCACCAGGAGCATGGGGAGGAAGCCGGCCAGGAAGACCGCCGGCATCTGGACGCCGACCTCGCCGGCGGTGGAGCCGAGGGTGGAGGTCAGGCAGTAGACGGGGGCGACGGTGGAGATGCCGATGACGGCGCTGCCCACCAGGCCGACGGAGCCCTTGCCGAGGCCCTTGCCGCGAACTCCGGCGTCGCCCTCGGCGACGCCGCTTACCGTGTCTCCGACCTGAGGCCGGGTCTCCATCTGTGTCATGGGTCAGGACGTTAGATGCTGCGGTTTCCTCTTCCGGAAGACTTAAGTCCGGTAATTCACAGGCCTAAATCCCTTGGATTGACAAGATCGACACCGTTCACGAACTCGCAATACAAGGCCCCCACGCGCACCCATCCGCGATTCAAGAGGCGCCGAGACGCGAGTTCCAGAATGCGGAAACCGCAGGAGTGCCCGTTATGTCCGTTTCAAAACTTACCCGTGGCAATTTTCGGCCCCTCCGGAACCCCCCGCAGAGCCCCAAACGACTGCGCGCGGTGAAAACCGCTGGACGGCCCGTGACGACGCCTGGCAGGCTGCCGGCATGACCTACGGAATCGAGTCCCACCCCGCCCGTTGAGCGCCCGCGACGAGCGGACGCCGCTCACTCCCGGACCCTCCCTGTACGACTACGCCCTGTTCCGCCAGGGCATCGAACCCGACGGCGGCTTCCCCCGCCGCGGCTACGCCCTCCCCGCCCCGGCCCACGCCCCCGACGGCCCGCCGCTCTCACCCCCCTCCCGCCCCGGACTCCGCTGGAACCAGGCCCGGGAGGAAGTCACCGCCGCCCTCGCCGCGCTGCTCGCCGGCCCGGACCCGGTGCGGGCCGCCGAAGCCGTCCACCTCGCGGTCGCCCGGCTCCCGCTGCCGGACCGCACCCTCCGCGCGGCCGTCACCCGGCTGCCGCTGACCGACGAGACGGCTGCCCGGCTCACCGCCCGACGGCTGACCCGCACCGGAACCAGCCCCGCCGCCGTCGGCGTCGGCCTGGCCCTGCTGATCCGCCTCGGAGAACCCGAGGACGTGCCCTGCCTCAAGGCCCTCGGACTGCTGTCCGGGCTGCGGTTGCCGGCCGCGGCCGCACTCGACCCCCTCGACCGGCAGGCGGCCGCCCTGCTGTCCCTGGCCGGCCGCAGCCGCGACGAGGGGATCACCCCGTTCATCCAGGCGGTCGCGGCCCACGAAGCCCGCCGCGACGGGGGCGCACCCGACGGGCCGGCCGGGCCCGGCGGCACGTCCGTACGGGACGCGCTCGTCGCCCTCGCCACCTCCCCGGAGCGGCACGCGGTGGTCCGCTGGCAGGCCCGGCGGATCGCCGAGGCCGCCCGGCTCGACGAGCTCCTGCGCGCCCGCCCCGACGACGCCGGGCTGGTCACGGCCGCCGGGCGGCTGCTGCACGCCATGGCCGGTCAGCGCGACGCCCGGGCCGACGTCCTCGACTACGGCCCGGCGGTGGAGGCGTACCGGACGGTGATCGCCCGGGCGGGCCGGCCGGCCCCGGACCTCGGCCACCAGGCCCTCCTGCTCTCCCTCGCCCTCGACCTGCACAGCGGCCCGGGCGCACTGCTCGACTGGCCGGCCGGGGAACGGGAAGCACAGCTCGCCCTCCTCGGACGGCACCTGCGGGCGGCCGCCCCGCCCTCCGGGGAGGAGGACCCCCGCCGCGCCGACTGGCTCCGCCGCAACCGCCCGCGCCCCTTCCGCGGCCCCGCGTCCCCCTCGCCCCTGCGCGTCGAGGTGGTGGTGGAGGACCCCGCCGAATCCCCCGCCGTCGAGACGCGGATCCTCATCGACGGCCGGCCCCTCGTACCGTCCCTCTTCGGCAAGGGCCCGGCCCACCCGCCCGAGTACCTGCTCGACAGCGGCGCCCTGCGCGCCGGGCCCGAGCCGCGCGAGGTGCAGCTCGCCGAGGCGGACTGCACCGAGGGCTGCTGCGGCGCCCTGTACGTGACGGTCCGCCTCGACGGCGACGAGGTCGTCTGGGGCGGCTGGCGCGGAGCGGCCGGACCGCCCCCGCCCGAGCTGCGCTTCGACGCCGCCGCCTACGAAGCGGAGCTCCGGCGGGCCCGGGAGGACCGCTCCTGGTCCTGGCCGGCCCGCTGCACCGCCCGGCGGATCACGGCGGCCCTGCGGGAACGGCCCGAGCTGACGGCCCGCTGGGGCATCCAGCGGATGCGGGCCGCCACCGGATGGCGCGACCCGGACACCGTGCGGGTGACCTTCCTCCACAGGCCCGCCCCGGCCGTCCCGGCCCCGCCGGGACCGGACGAGGGGAACGGCCCGAGCCTGATCTTCGAGTGGCGGCTGCCCGACGACGGCCGCCCGGCCGGGGCACAGGCCGAAGCGGCGGTGCGGCGGCTGGAGAGCACCGACCCCAAGACGTACGCGACGGTAGTGGGCGGGGACCGGGAGCCGGCCGAGTCCCTCGGCTACACCCGGCCGCAGCGAAGCTAGTCCTCACGGCGAGGGCATGAAGTGCGGGCCGAAGTTCGACTACGGCATCCAGCGCACGGCGTCCCGCGGGTTCGATCACACCATGTGCTTCACCAAGCTCTGACCCACCGGTCCCCGGGGCTTCGGGCCCCGGGGACGGCTCAGGTCGTCCAGACCAGCGACTGCACCTCGCTGTACGCGTGCAGCGCGTACGAGCCCACGTCCCGCCCGACCCCCGACCTTTTGAACCCGCCGAACGGGGCCTCCATGTTGCGGCCGACCGTGTTGACCCCGACCCCGCCCGAGCGCAGCGCCCGCGCCACCCGGAAGGCGCGGGCGACGTCCGCGGACCACACGTAGCTCAGCAGGCCGAAGTCGCTGTCGTTCGCCAGCCGGACCGCCTCCTCCTCGTCCCCGTCGAACGGGACCACCACCACGACCGGCCCGAAGATCTCCTCCCGCACCACCCGCATGTCGCTGGTGCAGTCGACCAGCAGCGTCGGCGCCGCGTAGAAGCCGCGGCCGTCGCCGACCACCGGGCGTTCCCCGCCGTACGCGATCCGCGCGCCCTCCTTGCGGCCCAGCTCCACGTACGACTCCACGCGGTCGCGGTGCGCCGCCGAGATCACCGGGCCGACGACCGTGTCCCGCTCTTTCGGGTCGCCGACCTTCATGTACGCCAGGTAGCCGCGCAGCTTCTCCACCAGCGGCCCGTACACCGAGCGGTGGACGATCACCCGGGTGGGCGCGGTGCAGATCTGGCCGCTGTAGAAGGAGAAGGTGGTGCCGATCCCCCGCACCGCCGCGTCCAGGTCGGCGTCCTGGAGGACGATCGCCGCGCCCTTGCCGCCCAGCTCCATCAGCTGCCGCTTCATGGACCGCCCGCAGACCTCGGCGATGCGCTGTCCGACGCCCGTGGAGCCGGTGAAGGACACCATGTCCACGTACGGGGAGTCCACCGCCGCCTCGCCGACCTCCACCGAGGTCCCCGAGACCACGTTCACCACCCCCGCCGGGACGCCCGCCTCGTGCAGCGCCTCGGCCATCTTGAACACCGACAGCGGGTCCTGCGGCGCCGGCTTGACCACCACCGTGTTGCCCATGGCCAGGGCCGGGGCGACCTTGCCCGCCGCGTTCGCCCACGGGTTGTTGTACGAGGTGATGCAGGTGACCACCCCGACCGGCTGGCGCACCTCCAGCGCGCCCAGCACGCTCGCCGCGCCCATCGGCCCCGCCTCGGTGACCTGGGGCGGGAGTCCCCTCTCCACCGGTTCCAGGGCGCCCTTGGCGTAGCGCCGGAAGCGGGACATCCCGACGCCGACCTGCATCCCGCGTGCGATGCCCGTCGGGGCGCCCGTCTCCGCCCGCGCGAGGGCCGCCCACGGTTCGAACTCGCGCCGCATGACGTCCGCCGCGCGGTCGAGGACCGCCGCGCGCTCCTCGGGGGGCGTACGGGACCACGTGCCGAAGGCGCCGGCGGCGGCGCGGGCCGCCTCCTCGACCTGGGCGCGCGAGGCCTCGGGGGCCAGGCCGACCACGGACTCGTCGGCCGGGTCGACCACCTCGTAGTGGCCGCCGTCGGGCTCGACCCACTCGCCGCCGATGTAGAGGCGCGTCATCGGGTGCTCACCGTCCTCGTGTCGCGGCCGGACCGGAGCACGGTCCCGGGGACCGCGCCCGTCACCCGGTCGTCGCGGATGGTCTCCACGCCGTTGACGCGTACGGAGACCACGCCGACGGCCCGCGCGTCCAGCCGCGGGCTGTCGCCGGGCAGGTCGTGGACGAGGGTCGCCGGGCCCGCGTCGATCCGCTCGGGGTCGAAGAGGACCAGGTCCGCGTGGAAGCCCTCGGCGATCCGGCCGCGTTCGCGCAGCCCGAACAGCCGGGCCGGGTCGTCGGTGAGCATCCGTACCGCCTGTTCCAGCGGCACCAGCCTGCGGCCGCGCAGGCAGTCGCCGAGGAAGCGGGTCGTGTAGGGGGCCCCGCACATGCGGTCCAGGTGCGCGCCGGCGTCGGAGCCGCCGAGCATGACGTCCTCGTGCTGCCAGGTCTCGGCGCGCAGGGCCCAGCTGGCGGGGTCGTTGTCGGTGGGCATGGGCCACAGGACGGTGCGCAGGTCGTCGTTGGCGCAGATCTCGACGAGGCACTGGAAGGGGTCCTGCCCGCGCTCGGCGGCGATGTCGCCGACGACCCGTCCGGAGAGGCCCGCGTTCTCCTTGCTGTACGTGTCACCGATGACGTAGCGGCCGAAGTCGGCCAGGCGCCGGAAGACGCCCGCCTCCTTGCTGCCGGCGCGGCGCAGCATCGCGGCGCGGACGCCGGGGTCGCGCAGCTTCGTGATCCGCTCGGGGACGGGCAGTGCGAGGACCTCGCCCCAGCCTGGGATGAGGTTGAGGGCGCAGAACGTGCCGAGGGACATGTTCATGGGGGTGAGGATCGGCATGGTCAGCGCGACGATCCGGCCGCCGGACCGGCGGGCGCGCTCGCTGGGGACCAGCTGGCGCGGGACGCGTTCGGGGACGGCGGCGTCGATGGTGAGGACGTTCCAGTTGAGGGGCCGGCCGGCGGCGGCGCTCATGGCGACGAAGAGGTCGATCTCCTCGTCGGAGAACTGGTCGAGGCAGCCGGCGACGATGGCTTCGAGCTGGGTGCCCTCGTGTTCGCCGACGGCGCGGGAGAGCGCGAGGAGCTCCGCGGGTTTCGCGTGCCGGGAGGCCACGGGGGCGCCGGCGCCGTCGGAGTGGGTGGAGGACTGGGTGGTGGACAGCCCCCAGGCGCCGGCGGCCATGGCCTCGTGGAGGAGGCCGGTCATCTGCCGCAGCTGCTCGGGGGTGGGCTGTCCGCCGACGGCGTCCTCGCCCATGACGTGGCGGCGCAGGGCGCAGTGGCCGACCATGAAGCCGGCGTTGACGGCGATGCGGCCTTCGAGGGCGTCGAGGTATTCGCCGAAGGTGGACCAGGTCCAGTCGACGCCTTCCTCGAGGGCCGCGAGGGCCATGCCCTCGACCTTGCTCATCATGCGGCGGGTGTAGTCGGCGTCCTCGGGACGGGCGGGGTTGAGGGGGGCGAGGGTGAAACCGCAGTTGCCGCCGGCGACGGTGGTGACGCCGTGGTTCATGGAGGGGGTGGCGTAGGGGTCCCAGAAGAGCTGGGCGTCGTAGTGGGTGTGCGGGTCGATGAAGCCGGGTGTGAGGACGAGGCCGGTGGCGTCCTCGCTGGTGCGGGCCCGCGCTGCGGTGCCGGGCGCCGCGATGAGGGCGATCCGGCCGCCCTGAATGCCGACGTCCGCGGTGTACGCGGGGGCGCCGGTGCCGTCGACGACGGTCGCTCCGCGGATGAGGTGGTCGAGCATGACGGTTCCCCTCCTGGTGTGACGTGCTCCCTGTCCCGCCGGGCGGGGTCTCCCGGCCGGTTGGCCGTCCGGTCCCCCGGCGGGCCGTCCCGCTGCCCGGGCCGCCTCCCGGCGTGGGTGTTCCGCTTTCCGAGCGGGCTGCGGGTGGGGCCGACCCAGGGCGGGGCAGGCCTGCGGGGCTGTCCCCTACCCGCCCTTCCTCCGTTCCCCGGGCTGTGCCCGGACCCCTCTTGGGGGCTCCGCCCCCAAGAGCCCCGCGCCTCAAACGCCGGCGGGGCTGGGTGTGCGGCGCCGGATTCGGACCCGCCGCCCGGTGGGCGGCCCGGCCCGTGGCCCCTCCCCGCCCCGCACCCGCCGGACGGAGTCCGGCGCAGCGGTGCGATGCCGGTAAGGCCGCCCGCGGCCGAGCCGTGCGAGCGGCGCGTCAGGAAATCGGCGGGGCGGACTCGCGGAAGCGGGTCGTGCGGTGGACGGGGTCGGTGTCGATGTGGGGGATGACGTGTTCACCGATCAGCTTGATCGTCGTCATCGTGTCCTCGTACGAGACGCCCGTCGGCAGGCCGAAGGACAGCTGGTCCGCGCCCGCCCGCTCCCAGCGCTCGCACTGGGCCCGCACCTCCGACGGGTCGCCGCAGATCAGCAGCTCCTCCGCGATGAGCAGCTCGATGATCTCCGCGTTGTACTCGGGCAGGGTCTCGGGCCACTGCGGGATCGCTTCCGGCCGCGGGAAGGTGTCGTGGTAGCGGAAGACCAGCGACTGGAAGCGGTTCATGTTCGCGTTGACCGCGATCTCCACCGCCTTGTCGTGCGTCTCGGCGCAGATCGCGGTCGAGGTGACCATCACGTTGTCGTTCACAAAGGCCCCGATCGCCTTCGCCTCCTGGATCGCCGTCTTGTACTGCTCCAGGACCCATTCCATGTCGGAGACCTTCTGGACGCTGAAGCCCAGCACCCCGAGGCCCTTCTTCGCCGCCATCGCGTACGAGGAGGGGGAGCCGGCGGCGTACCACATGGCGGGGTGGGCCTTGCCGTACGGCTTGGGGAATATCTTGCGCGGCGGCAGTGACCAGTGCTTGCCCTGGAAGCCCTCGTACTCCTCCTGGAGGAACATCTTGGGGAACTCCGCGATGGTCTCCTCCCAGATCTCCTTGGTGTGGTTCATGTCCGTGATGCCGGGGAGGAAGCCGAGGATCTCGTGGCTGCCCGCGCCGCGGCCCGTGCCGAACTCGAAGCGGCCCTTGGAGAGGTGGTCGAGCATGGTGACCTTCTCGGCCACCTTCACCGGGTGGTTGACCGGGGCGAGCGGGTTGAAGATGCCGGAGCCGAGGTGGATGCGTTCGGTGGCGGCGGCGAGGTAGCCGAGGAAGACCTCGTTGGCGGAGAGGTGGGAGTACTCCTCCAGGAAGTGGTGCTCCGAGGCCCAGGCGTACTTGAAGCCGGACTTGTCGGCCTGGATGACGTACTGGGTCTCCTCGAGCAGCGCCTTGTGCTCCGCCTCGGGGTCGACCTTGGAACGCGCCTCAGGCACGTATCCCTGCACGAAGAGCCCGAATTCCAAGGGGGTCACCGTCCTTAGGTTTCTGACGTATCGTCAGATTTGATGGTCCGACTGTTCCACCGCCGGGGCGGGACCGTCAAGAGAGCCGCAGGGCCTGGTCTGACGTACCGTCAGAAAGGTTCAGGGGAGGCTCACCCCGGCCGTCCAGCCGCCGTCCACCACGAACGGCTGGCCCGTGATGTAGGAGGAGTCCTCGCCGGTCAGGAAGAGGGCCAGCTTCGCGATCTCCTCCGGCCGCCCCACCCGGCCCAGCGGGACCACCCGCTCGTACAGCCCGGCCATCGCCTCCCTGGCCCCGTCCGTCACCCCGGCCGGGTCCAGCAGACCCGGGTTCGCCATCGGGGTGTCCACCGCGCCCGGGCACATGGCGTTGACCCGGATGTTCTTCGCGGCCAGCTCCAGCGCGGCCACCCGCGTCAGACCCAGGATCGCGGCCTTCGTCGCCGCGTACGCGCCCACGTACGCCATGCCCGTCAGGCCGGTGCAGGAGGAGGTGTTGACGATGGTCCCGCCGCCGGCCGCCGCGATCTCCGGGGCGAGCGTCCTGATGCCGAGGAAGGCCCCGATCTGGTTGACCTCGATCACCTGGCGGAACTCCTCCAGCGGGGTCGAGGCCAGCTCGTTGAACCGCAGGATGCCCGCGTTGTTCACCAGCCCGTCCACCCGGCCGAAGGCGTCCTTCGCCACCGCCACGGCGGCCGCCCAGTCCTCCTCCCGGCTCACGTCCAGCCGTACGTACCGCGCCCGGTCGCCGCCCGCCTCCGCGGCGATCTCCCCGGCGACGGCGGCGCCCCGCTCGTCCAGCACGTCGCCCAGCAGCACCCGCGCGCCCTCGGCGGCGAAGAGACGGGCCTCCTGCTCGCCCTGGCCGCGCGCCGCACCGGTGATGACGACGACGCGCCCGTCCAGCTTGCCCATGGGTCCCCCCGGTCACTAGTCGTTGAGGAGCGGGGCCACCTCGGCCCCGAAAGCGGCGATCTGGTCCACGAGTTCGGCGCGGTCGCGGCTGCGGAAGCGGACCTGGATCTGGTCCACGCCCAGCGCCCGGTACTCCCGGAGGGACCCGGCGAGCGCCTCCGCCTTGCCGGTCAGGGTCCGGCGGCCGGTGTCCCAGCCCGGCTCGCCCACGTACAGCGGCTCGGTGATCGCGCCGACCTCGAAGGGCCCCCCGGCCCCGGCCGCCTCCCGCAGCTCGCGGATCCGGGCGACCTGCCCCGGGATCCGCTCGCGCGGGTCCCCCTGCGGGAGCCAGCCGTCGCCGCGCACGGCGGCCCGGCGGACGGCGGCCGGCGAGGAGCCGCCGACCCAGACGGGGATCCGCGCCTGCGCGGGCCGGGGCAGCTGCCCGAGGTCGCGGAAGGAGAACCGCTCCCCCTCGAACGCCGGGTACTCCTCGGGGCCCAGCGCCGCGCGCAGGGCGTCCAGGCTCTCGTCGAGGAGGGCCCCCCGGCGCTCGAAGCCGACGCCGAGCACCTCGAACTCCTCTTGGACGTGCCCGGCCCCCACCCCGAGGACGAGCCGGCCCCCGGAGAGGTGGTCGAGGGTGGCGTACTGCTTGGCGGTGACCAGGGGGTGGCGCAGGCCGACGATCGCGACGTGGCTCAGCAGCCGCACCCGCCGGGTGATCCCCGCCAGGAAGGCGAGGGTGGCCACCGGGTCGTACCAGACGGTGCCCATGGGGCCGGCGAGGCGGCGCGGGACGGCCACGTGGTCGCAGGTGGCCACGTACCCGAAGCCCGCCCGGTCGGCGGCGCGGGCCACCTCGGCGAGGTCGGCCGCGCCGGCCGAGGCCTCCCAGGGCTCGGCGTAGAGGGTGCTCTGCGACTGGACGGGGAGCTGCATCCCGTACGCCAGCCGGCCTTCCGGAAACACGCGTGCCATGCCGGGCCCGCCTCGCCTTCGTGTGCCGCCGATTCGTCGTGCGGTGCCGGGCCATCGTCGTAGCTGACGACCCGTCAGGCAAGGGGTGCGTGCGGCTTCGGTGCGGGCGGGCTCAGAACCCGGCGGGACCCATGGCGATGACCGGCTTCGCCGCCGGGTCCAGGGTCCGCAGCAGCTGCTTCATCGCCTCCTTGGGGAGGCCGACGCAGCCCTGGGAAGGGCCGTCGTGGTCCACGTGGAGCCAGATGTTGCCGCCCTTGTCCTCGCCCTCCGGCATGCCCGGGTCGAGCGGGGAGACCCCCTTGCGGCGGTTGTAGTCGATGGCCACGACGTAGTCGAAGGAACCGTCCAGGGACTCGCCGTTCACGCCCCGGCCCGACGGGACGAAACCCTCGTCCTGGTCGTACGGGAGTTTCGTGCCGGGCGGGGCCGGCAGCAGCCCGCCCGCGTCGGTCAGGGAGAACACGCCCTGCGGGGAGGTCAGGTCCCCGTACTCGCGCTCGGTCGACCAGCCCTTGGCGCCGTTGCGGGCCGGCCAGTGTCCGGCGGCGGTCCAGTCGGCGCCCGGGGCGGTCCGCTGGAAGAAGGTGACGGTGGAGTCCGAGGAGTCCTTCGCCTTGCCGGTGACCAGCACCAGCTGGCGGGCGCTCGCCGGGATCCGGGCACGGGTCGCCGCGCTGAGGGACTCCGGGAGGCCGTGGAGCGCGTCCGCGCGGGGGGTGCCTCGGGTGGCGTGGGCGGGGACGCCCTGCGCGGGGGCGGCCTGGGGGCGGACCCCCTGGGCGGCCGGGCCCTGGGGGCGGGCGTCCGAACGGGCCGCCGGGACGGGCGCACCGGGCTGCTCGTGCAGGGCGTGCACCCAGCCGGCGGCGAAGGTCAGCAGGCCGAGGACGGCCACGGCGATCAGGGCCTTCGGCGGGCGGGCGGCCGAAGCGGAACGTCGGCGTTCGGCCGCGCGGCGGCCCGTACGGGACGGCGTAGGGCCACCGGTCCGGAAGCGGGAGCCGGCTCGGGCGTGCTTGCTCATCCACCCGAAGGTACATCAGGTGATCATCGTTCCCCGCGAACGGCGGTACGCCGCGCACCGTGCGGCGCGGGAAAACGGACGCCGCCGCCGGGCACCGGGTCGCCGCCGGGCTCCGCCGGCGGCCCGGTGCCCGTCACCGTCGGCGTGGCGCCGGCCCGGCGTCGGCCCGGCCCGGGGCGGGGGCGACGCCGGAGCGGAAGCGGAACCATCACGGGGGGGGCCGGCGGAGCGGCGCACCGCGGCCCGGCACTCCGGCACGCCTGCACTCCTCCGACCCCTCCCGCCCCGGTACCGCCCGACTTACTCTGATCTGATGAGAACTCCGCGCCAGGCAGCCCGCATTGTCGTCCTCTCCCCCAGCGGATCGGTGTTCCTGTTCCGCGAGAACAACGTCGAAGTCGGCATCCACTGGCTGCCCCCGGGCGGCGGGATGGACCCGGGCGAGACCCCGGAGGAGTGCGTGCGGCGCGAGCTGCGCGAGGAGACCGGGTGGACCGACCTGGAGCCGCAGCGGCTGCTGTGCACCTGGGAGCACGACTTCACCCACCAGGGCGTCCCGGTCCGCCAGCACGAGCACATCTACGTCACCACGGGCCCCCGCCGCGAGCCGGTCCTCGAAGCCCCCGGCATCCACTGGCAGTGGCTCTCCCCGGAACGCCTCGCCGGCCTCGGCGAACCGCTCTGGCCCCCGCGCCTGCCCGAACTGCTCGCCCGCACCCCCGCCGAACCGGTGCACCTGGGGCTGCTCGCCTGAACCGCACCGAGATGCGGGGCCGCAACGAGCGGCGCAGCTGGAGTTCCGGGTGTCCAAGGCCACCGACGGCGGCGGCATCGCCTTCCGCAAGATCGGCACCTCCGGCATCTGGGACAAGGTGGGCCGGACCTCCGACAGCCTGTTCTTCTACAAGAACGACGGCACGGCCTGGACCTCGACCCTCTTCAACGGCAACTACGCCAACGTGGGCTCGCTCGCCCAGGTCTCCTCGGGCTGGACCCTCATCGAAGGCGGTGTCTGAGCGACGACGGCCGGCCCGGCCATTCGCTCGCGGATGTGCGGATGTGCGGATGTACGGCGGCCCGGTCGGCCCGGTGAGCCACCGGGCCGTACGGGCCGGCCGGGCCGTACGGGCCGGCCGGGCCGTACGGGCCGGCCGGGCCGTACGGGGTCAGCGCTGGGCGGTGGCCCGCGCGTAGAGCCTGGCCGCGTAGTCGCCGAGGACCGTACTCGTGGAGACGTCGTCCGTGTCGCCGCCGGTCAGGATGCCGATGATCTTCCCGTCGCGGCCGATCCAGGCGCTGCCGCTGGTGCCGCCGGGGAAATCGGCGCAGTCGAAGCGCTGCTCCCGCTCACCGGTGCGGACGGCGACCGCCGTGCAGGTACGCGGAACCTTGCGGTCGGCGGGGTAGCCCGTCACCGTGACCTCCTCGCCCGCGCGGCCGGAGGTGTCCAGCGGCGCGCCGCCGGTGACGTCCTCGATGGCGCGGCCCTTGTCGTCGGGGGCGAGACGGGCGAAGGCGAGGTCGTAGTCGTCGTCGGTGCCCTCGGCCCAGCGCTCGTCCTCGTAGACCTCGTCGAGCTTCCACACGCCGTAGGGGGCCGTTCCGTTCAGGTACCCGGGAGCGAAGACGGCGCCGGCGCCACCGGACTGCTTGCCCTCCATCAGACAGTGGCCTGCGGTGACGATCAGGTTCTTGCCGGGGCTGCGCACCACGGTCGCGGTGCAGAAGTGCTCACCGTCGAGGCCCCCGGTGAAGAGGGCGCCGGTGAACGCGGCGGTCCCGCCGGGCCGGGGGTTCGCGGCGGCGGGCGACGTGGCGGCCGGCGGCGGCGTCGCGAGCTGCGGCTTGGACACCTGCGGCCGTGACGGCCCGGTCGGTGACGCCGAGGGCAGGGCCGACTCGGCCCGCACGGGAGCGGCCCCCTCGGGGGGCGGAGCCAACTCGGCCACCGCCGCAGAGGCACCCAGCGCCGCCAACGCACACAGCACCGCCGTCACCACGGACCGCTTGTCCACCGCCATGATCCCTCCCGCTTCGCCCGTGGCGAGCATGCCTTGGGGGTGCACCGAAGAGCAAGGCCGGAGGGTCGGGCGGCCAGGGGCTGGCGCGAACCAACCTGACCGAATCACGTCGGAGGCGGGCGGCGCCCCCTGCGCCCGCCGCGGCGCGGGCAGACCGGGCGGGGGACGGGGCACGGGGACGGAGCCCTGGTGGGGCCGGGTCGGGGAGGGTTTGGGGGTTTCCCGCCAGTCCCATCGTCCTTCCGGTTCGTGCCGGTCCCTCAAGGGCGCTCACTTCGTTCGCGTCGCTACGCGATGTCGCTTCGCTCCACCCTTGACCGACCGTCCCGCCCCGGAAAGACAAGGACTGCCGGGAACCCCCCGACCTTCTCCGAGACCGCCCGGCCGGAACCCCGTCAGCCCGTGACGCCGCCGAGGAAGGCCACCCAGGCCGCAGGGGCCAGGGCCAGCTCGGGCCCGTCCGTCACCTTGGAGTCCCGGACGTGGACGGCCTGCGCGCAGGTGGCCACCTCGACGCAGTCGTCACCGTCGGCACTGCTGTACGTCGACTTGTGCCAGGAGAGGGCTACTTCGACGCAGTTGTCGCCGTCGTTACTGCTGTAGCTGCTCTTGAACCAGTGCAGATCGACATTGCTCATAGCGTCCCTCGCGTTCTCTCCAACAGGCCCAAAGAATCAGCCGGGTTCAGAGCCTGTGAACGCAGTTTGGCATATCGCTGCTGAAGGACGCTGACCTCTGTAGGGGTCGAAATCAGCACGCCTGTGCGCTGTCCCTCGCTGTACCCGAACCACTGGTGGTCCGGGGTCTCCAGAAGGCAGATGGGACCCGCGAGACCCGCATGGTCTGTCTGGTCCCGAGGCATGATCTGAACGGTCACGTTGCGGAGTCGCGCCATGAGCACAATGCGGTCGATCTGGGCACGCATGACGTCCGTCCCACCGAACTTACGGTCGAACACCGACTGCTCGATGATGAAACTGAAAGAGGAATTGGGCAGGTCGCGCAGTATGTGCTGGCGCTCCAGCCGACCACTGACTTGAGCCTCGACTCTCTCGTCCGGCAAGGGCGGCACGCGCTCGGCAAACGCACTCAGCGCATACCCCTCCGTCTGCAACAGCCCCGGCACCATCCGGCACTCGTACGTGTACAGACTCAGCGCGGTGGGCTCCAGCAGTGCCCACTTGCGGAACCACGACGCCACCCGCCTCGGCCGCGTCAGGTACTGGGCCGCGCCCTTCACCGCCCCGAAGCAGTCGAGCTGTTCCTCGACCAGCTCCACCAGCCGTTCACTCGGGTAGCGGCGGGCCTGCTCCACCGAGGCGATGTACTGCGGGGAGTAGCCGATCAGCTCGCCCAGGCCCTCCTGGGTCAGGCGGGCGCGCTTCCGGAAGGCCTTCAGGACCGCCGCGAAGCTGCGCAGGGCCCCGTTCGGGTCCTCGAAGCCCTCTTCTTCCTCTTCGGTCTCACAGTCGGCGTCGTTCACGCGCTCCACCTCTGACACCCCCAACTCACGGACCTCCGCGCCATGTTCGCGGCCCTCTTCCCCACCTCCCAGCACCCCGACTCGTACAGCGCCCCAGTAGCAGTACCTCGGTCGAATCCGGCCATCCGCGATCACCAACGGCCTCTACCGGCCGCCAACGGGCGCAACCCCTACGCCCCCGCCCAGAGCCCCTCCGCCGTCAGTCCCAGCAGGTCGATCGCGTTGCCCCGCACGATGCGGTCCACCACCTCCGCGTCCAGGTGGCCCATCTGCTCCTCGCCGACCTCGCGGGACTTCGGCCAGGTGGAGTCCGAGTGGGGGTAGTCCGTCTCGTAGAGGACGTTGCCCACGCCGATGGCGCCCAGGTTCCGCAGCCCGAAGGCGTCGTCGAAGAAGCAGCCGAAGACGTGCTCCGCGAAGAGCTCGGACGGCGGGCGGTGCACCTTGTCGGCGACTCCGCCCCAGCCCCGATTCTCCTCCCAGACCACGTCGGCGCGCTCCAGGACGTAGGGGATCCACCCGATCTGGCCCTCGGCGTACATGATCCTCAGGTTCGGGAAGCGCTCGAACTTGCCGCTCATCAGCCAGTCGACCATCGAGAAGCAGCAGTTGGCGAAGGTGATGGTGGAGCCGACGGCCGGCGGGGCGTCCGCGGAGGTGGACGGCATCCTCGACGAGGAGCCGATGTGCATGGCGATGACCGTGCCGGTCTCGTCGCAGGCCCGGAGGAAGGGGTCCCACTCGTCGGTGTGGATCGACGGCAGCCCCAGGTGGGGGGGTATCTCGGAGAAGGCGACCGCGCGCACGCCCCGGGCGGCGTTGCGGCGGACCTCGGCGGCGGCGAGGTGCGCGTCCCACAGCGGGACCAGGGTCAGCGGGATGAGGCGGCCGTGCGCCTCGGGGCCGCACCACTCCTCCACCATCCAGTCGTTGTAGGCGCGTACGCCGAGCAGCCCGAGCTCGCGGTCCTTGGCCTCGGTGAAGGTCTGGCCGCAGAAGCGCGGGAAGGTGGGGAAGCAGAGGGCGGACTGGACGTGGTTGACGTCCATGTCGGCGAGCCGCTCGGGAACCGAGAAGGAGCCCGGGCGCATCTGCTCGTAGGTGATGACTTCCAGTTTGATCTCGTCACGGTCGTACCCCACCGCGGTGTCGAGGCGGGTGAGCGGCCGGTGCAGATCCTCGTACACCCACCAGTCGCCGACCGGGCCCTCGTCGCCCCTGGCGCCCATGACGGGCGCGAACCTGCCGCCGAGGAAGGTCATTTCCTTGAGGGGGGCGCGGACGATCCGGGGGCCGGTGTCGCGGTACTTGGACGGGAGCCGGTCCCGCCAGACGTTGGGGGGCTCAACCGTGTGGTCGTCCACCGAGATGATCTTCGGGAAGGTCTCCATGCGCTCCACCGTAGCGCTGATCTGACGAACCGTCAGCTACTCCGACCGCGGTCGCGCTACGGCCAGGAGCGGATGGCTCCGCCGCGGGCTGACGCGTACGCGCGACACAGGGCAGACTGACCCTTAAACCGACGGAAGGCAGGGGGGACGACAGATGGACGGCGTACCGGCCATCCCGCACCAGCGGAACCACCCCGAAGCGGCCCGGTCCCGCACCAACAACCACACCAGCAACCGCACCAGCACCACCACCCGCACGCCCCCAGACACCCCCGTGCCCTCCGGCGCGCGTGCGGCCGCCGCCCCGGCCCCCTCCCCCGCCACCGCCGACAACCGCTTCGCCGTCCTCGGCCCCGTCCGCGCCTGGCGCGGCGGCGTGGCCCTGCCCTCCGGCAGCCCCCAGCAGCGCGCGCTGCTCGCCGTACTGCTCCTGCGCGACGGCCGCACCGCCACCGCACCCGAACTCATCGACGCCATCTGGGGTGACGACCCCCCGCAGCAGGCCCTCGCCACCATCCGTACCTACGCCTCCCGGCTGCGCAAGGTCCTCGAACCCGGGCTGCTCGTCAGCGACGCCGGCGGTTACGCCATCCGGCTGCGCCACCAGGAGGCCCTGGACCTCGGCATCGCCCGCAGCCTGGCCGCCGACGCCGAGAAGGCGCGCGCCGCCGGGGACCGCACCCTCGCCCGTACGCTGCTGGCCCGCGCCCTGGAGATGTGGGACGGCGAGCCCCTCGCCGGGGTCCCCGGCCCGCACGCCGAGACCGAGCGCACCCGTCTGTCCGAATGGCGCCTCCAGCTGCTGGAGACCCGCCTCGACCTCGACCTGGAGGTCGGCCACCACGCCGAGGCCGTCTCCGAGCTCACCGCCCTCACCGCCGCCCACCCCCTCCAGGAGCGGCTGCGCGAGCTGCTGATGCTCGCCCTCTACCGCAGCGGCCGGCAGGCCGAGGCCCTCGCCGTGTACGCGGACACCCGCCGGCTCCTCGCCGAGGAACTCGGCGTCGACCCGCGCCCCGAGCTCTCCGCGCTCCAGCAGCGGATCCTGAACGCCGACGCCGAACTCGCCCGCGCCGAGGACCCCGCGCCCGCCGCCGCACCCGTCCCCGTGAGGCCCGCGCAGCTGCCCGCCACCGTGCCCGATTTCACCGGGCGCGCCGCCTTCGTCACCGAGCTCGGGGAGATCCTCGCCGGCGCCGACGGGCAGGTGATGGCCGTCTCCGCGCTGGCCGGCATCGGCGGTGTCGGCAAGACCACCCTCGCCGTGCACGTCGCGCACGCCGCCCGCCCGCACTTCCCCGACGGCCAGCTCTACGTCGACCTCCAGGGCACCGAACCCCGCCCCGCCCTCCCCGAAGCCGTCCTCGGCTCCTTCCTGCGGGCCCTCGGCACCCCCGACAGCTCCATCCCCGACTCCCCCGCCGACCGGGCCGCGCTCTACCGCTCGATCCTCGACGGCCGCCGCGTCCTGGTCCTGCTCGACAACGCCCGGGACGCCGCCCAGGTACGGCCGCTGCTGCCCGGCACCGCCGGCTGCGCCGCCCTCGTCACCAGCCGGGTCCGGATGTCGGGCCTCGCCGGGGCCCATCTCGTCGACCTCGACGTGATGAGCCCCGAGGAGGCCCTGCAGCTGTTCACCCGCATAGTGGGCGCCGAACGGGTCGGCGCCGAACGCCAGGCCGCCCTCGACGTCGTCGGCGCCTGCGGGTTCCTGCCGCTCGCCATCCGCATCGCCGCGTCCCGGCTCGCCGCCCGCCGCACCTGGACCGTCTCCGTCCTCGCCGCCAAGCTCGCCGACGAACGCCGCCGCCTCGACGAGCTCCAGGCCGGCGACCTCGCCGTCAAGGCCACCTTCGAGCTCGGCTACGGCCAGCTGGAGCCCGCGCAGCAGCGCGCCTTCCGCCTGCTCGGGCTGGCCGACGGCCCCGACGTCTCCCTGGCCGCAGCGGCCGCCGTCCTCGACCTGCCCGAGCACGACACCGAGGACCTTCTGGAGGCTTTAGTCGACTGCTCCCTGCTGGAATCCGCCGCGCCCGGCCGCTACCGCTTCCACGACCTCGTACGCCTCTACGCGCGTGCGTGCGCCGAACGCGACGAGCAGGCCCCCGGCCGCGAGGACGCCCTGGACCGGCTCCTCGACTTCTACCTCGCCACCGCCGCCCGCGTGTACTCCGTGGAGCGCCCCGGGGACCGGCTCCCCGCCCACCTCAGCGCCACCCGCCACCCCGGCCTGGTCCTCACCGACCCCCGCGCCGCCCTCGACTGGCTCTTCGCCGAGGCCGACCCGCTGCTGGCCTGCGTACGGCAGTCCGCCGGCCGCCCGGGGGCCCTGCGCCGGGCCGTGGACCTGCTGTGGGCGGCCAAGGACCTGTCCGAGTCCGGTGCCAACTCCAAGCAGTACGAGTCCGCCGCGCTGACCCTGTGCGAGGCAGCCCGCGCCGCGCGGGACGCGCGTGCGGAGGGCCGGGCGCGCACCACGCTGACCATGGTCCACCTCTTCGCCGGGCGCTTCTGCGAGGCCGACGACGAGGCCCGCCAGGCCATGGACCTGGCGCGCGAGGCCGGCGACCCGCTGCCCAGCTGCTGGGCCCCCAACGACCGGGGGATCATCGCCCTCTACCAGAACCGCTACGAGGACGGCGAGCGCTACCTGCTGGAGGCCATAGAGAACTTCCGCGCCGACGACAACCGCATCGGCGAGGCCAGCGCCCTGTGCAACCTCTCCCGCATCCACGTCGGCCTGGGCCGCCTCGGCAGCGCCATCGACCTCGCCCAGCAGGGCATCGCCGTCTACGACCGGATGGGCCTGACCCTGCGCCTGGCCAACGGACGCTACGCGCTGGGCATCGCCCTCACCCAGGCCGGCCGGCTCGGCGAGGCCCTCGCCCAGCTCGGCGAGGCCCTGTCGCTGTTCCACGACAACCGCCAGCCGCTGTGGGAGGGCGTCACGCACTTCCGGCTCGCCGAGGCGCACCTGGCGGCGCTGCGGCCCGCCCTGGCGGCCAAGCACGCCGAGCAGGCCATCGCGCTGCGCGGCATCGGCGGGGAGTGGCGCCGGGCGACGGTGCTGACCGTCCTCGGGAAGGCGCTGCGGCGCCTGGGCCAGCCTGACCGGGCGCGGGCCTGCTGGCGGGACGCGGAGACGGTGTTCGCCCAGCTGGGGTCCGCCGAACTGGCCGAGGTGCGGGCCCTGCTGGCGTCGGAACTGGCCGCCTGACCGTGCCCCGGGCGGCGCGGCGGCCGGGCGGCGGCCGGGTGGCTTCGCGATGGACGTGGACGTTCATCGTTCGTTTATCGCCTCACGCCACCATGGATACATCGACCCGGCGCTTCGGGGGGCATCCGGGCCGGTTGGAGGACTACCCGTTCGGCGGTCCACGGGGGAACCGCCGAACGGGCCCGACACACGATCTGGAGATCCGATGACGACGAACGAGAACAGCCTGCCGCTCGACGGAGACATCAGACCTTTCGACAACCACGCCTCGGGCGCCGAGGTCGATCCGCGGGACCTTCCCGCGGAGCCGCCGGTGGCGCGGCCCGGGGAGACCCCGGACGGGGTCCAGGCCTCCGGCGAGGAGATCGTCTCGCTGGACAACCACGCGTCCGGCCCGCTGCCGTAACACCGGGAGCACGGCAAGGCGTACGGGGGAAACGTACGGGGGGCCCTTGAGCGGTCGTACGGGGGACGTACGGGGGAACCGCTCGGGGGGCGTACGGGGGGGGGGAGAACGCCGGGACGGACGGTCCACGGGGGATTCGGGGGAATCCGGGCCGTCCGCACGGGGGAACGATGCGCGGGGGCCGCGGTGGCCGGAGGGGGACCACCGCGGCCGCCGCGCGTCCGTGTGCCCACGCCCGGGCGGGCCCGGTGGACGGCAGGGGCACGGCGGGGGCGCCGCCGTAGGATGTGACCGTGTTCACTTCCCAGGGCCCCAGCCTGCGCGAACTGGCCGTCCAGGCCCTTTCGTCCGTCGAGCGCGGCTACGACCTGCTCGCGCCCAAGTTCGACCGGACTCCGTTCCGCACGCCCGACCGGATGCTCGACGCCGTCGAGGAGACCCTCGCCGCGCGGGAGGGATCCTTCGGCTCGGGCCTGGACGTCTGCTGCGGTACCGGCGCCGGCCTGGGGATGCTGCGCCGGCTGTGCCGGGACCGGGTCACCGGGGTCGACCTCAGCGCGGGCATGCTGGCGCAGGCCGCGCGGGCGCACCCCGAGGGCGTGGACCTCGTACGGGCCGACGCGCTGGCGCTGCCGGACGCGCTCGGGGACGCGTACGACCTCGCGGTGAGCTTCGGGGCCTTCGGGCACTTCCTGCCGGCCGAGCGGCCCGCCCTCTTCGCCGGGGTGCACCGCGCGCTGCGGCCGGGCGGCGTCTTCGCCTTCCCCGTCTCCGCCCCGGTGCCGCTCACCTCACCGCTGTGGTGGGCGGTGGCGGGCTTCGACGCGGCGATGCGGGTGCGCAACGCGGTGTGGCGCCCGCCGTTCGTCATGTACTACCGCACCTTCCCCTTCGGCCCGGTCCGCGCGGACCTCAGGGCGGCCGGCTTCGCGGTGGAAACGGTCCCGCTGGAACACTTCGGCCACCGCGAGGACGGCACCCCGCACTGGCGCCTCCTCCTGGCCCGCAAGGCGGCCACCGCCTAGGCCAGGTCACCAGACGCGGTCGAAGGGCAGGTGGACCCGTTGCTGGTCGGTGACGTCGTGGCCGGCGCGGAGGCGGGCCGTGTCGTTCGTGGACAGGGCGCGGCCGTAGACGCGTACGTCGTCCAGGGCGCCCGCGTAGAAGGCCTTGTAGTCGGGCTGCGTGCCGAGGTGGATGGTGAAGGCCCCGGTGGGGCGGAAGTCCATCCGGTCTGGGGTCAGTGCGGTGGTCGCGGGCGGGGCGCCGTCGACGGAGAGTGCGAGGCGGGTGCCCTTGCGCTGGAGGACGACGTGGTGCCAGGTGTCGTCGTCCACGCGGGTGCGGGTGGCGACCGAGGCGGGGCCGGTGCCGGCGTTGACGGTGGCTTCGAGGCGGCCGGTGGCGGGGTCAGCCTCGATGCGGAACTGCCGGGCGGCCGGACCCTGCCCGTAGCCCCAGACGAGGGGCTGGCGCAGGCCGCTCGCCTCGTCCTGGCCGCGGGTCTTGTACTTGACCCAGGCGGTGACGGCGAAGTCGCCGTCACCGAGGCGTAGTTGGTCGGGGCAGTTGATCAGGCGGAGGAAGTCGTCCTTGCCGTCGAAGCGCATGGCCTTCCCGCCGTCGGGGCGGTTGCCGAGCCTGGGGGCGCCGTGCACGACGGCGTGGTGGTGGAAGGGGGTGGCGTCGGTGGTGTGGCGGGGGGTGAGGTCTTCGGTGGCGGCCCGGAGCTCGTGGGGGCCGAACGCGGTGAACTTGACGTAGCCGTGCGGGGTGCCGTTGGCGGTCTCGTAGAGCATGCCGATCCGGCCGCCCGGCAGGACCGTCATGTCGGAGTAGCCGGCGCGTTCCCGCAGGACGACGGCGCCGCCCTTGGACCAGGTGCGGCCCCCGTCGTGCGAGGTGCGCACGGCCAGGGTCCAGCGGTCGGAGAACTCGGCGCCGGGGCGGCTGGGCGCCGACAGCAGCAGGGGTCCGCCGGGGAGCTGGAGCACGGAGCCGGAGGCGGGCGGTGCCGGAAGGCCGGTGACGGGGAGGAACCCGGGGTCGGGGACGGTGGGCGCGGCGGCGTCCTCGACGATCGCGGAGACGCGGTGGTCGTCGGTGCCGCAGGTGGCGGTGGAGCGGGCGTTGATGTAGATCCGGCCGTCGGGCAGCTGGGTCAGGGCGGGCTCGTTGGGGGCGGGAGTGCCTTCGGGGGCGCCCCAGCGAGCTCCGGGCCGCCAGGTGAGGCCGCCGTCGTCGCTGTAGAGGAGCTGGGCGCCGGATTCGTTGGACTCGGTGCGGTAGTCGGCGCTGACGACGAGCCGGCCGGGGCGGTCGGGGCGGGTCGGGGTGAGCTGGATGCCGTGGCCGGGGCCGACGGAGACCCAGGCCCAGTCGGCGCCCTTGAGCTGGGGCTGCGGGGCGGGGTCGGTGCTCCAGCCGGCGCCGTCGTCGGTGCTGTGGGCCAGGCGCAGTTCGCGGGGGCCGCGTACGCGGTTGCCGTCGGCGTCGGGGGTCCAGGTGCTGTAGGCGTGGAGCAGGGTGATGCGTCCGGAGGCGGAGTCGACGACGGGGACGGGGTTGCCGTAGGCGCCGGGGTCGCCGGCGCCGCGGACGACCTGCATGGGGCCCCAGGTGCGGCCCTCGTCGGTGGAGCGCTTGAGGACGATGTCGATGTCGCCGATGTCGTTGCAGCTCGCGGTGCGGGCCTCGGCGATGGCCAGCAGGGTGCCGTCCTTGGTGGTGATGAGGGTGGGGATGCGGTAGCAGTCGTAGCCCTCGGTGAAGGCGCTGAAGGGTGCGGAGACGGCGGCGGTCAGCCCGGGTGCCTTCTTGCCGCCGGGCCCGCCGGCCGGCCTGCCGCCTCCGGCGGGCGCGCCGGGCAGCAGGACGACGGCGGCGAGGACCAGCGCGACGACGACGGCGGCACCGGCCCATATCCGGACGTCCCAGCGGAATCGAACACCTGCTTGTTGCCAGCTCACCCGTGCAGGCTAACGCGGGCGGCCGGGAGGGCCGTCGAGGGCGGGCCGGGGCGTGTCGGGGCAGTGACGGGGCGGTGGCGGGCGGGCGGGCCGTGCCCGCCCGGGGGGGGGCGTACCGTCCCGGTGGCCGCGGTCAGCGTTTCCTGAGCTCGGTCTTGAGGACCTTGCCGCTCGCGTTGCGCGGGAGCGCGGGGAGGAACTCCACCTCCCGGGGGACCTTGTAGTTGGCCATCTCCCGGCGGGACCAGGCGATCAGGTCGTCGGCGGTGAGGGTGGAGCCGGGGCGGCGGACCGCGTACGCCTTGCCGACCTCGCCGAGCCGCGGGTCGGGGACGCCGACGACCGCGACGTCGGCGATGTCGGGGTGCAGGCCGAGGAGTTGCTCGATCTCGGCGGGGTAGGCGTTGAAGCCGCCGACGATGAACATGTCCTTGATCCGGTCGGTGATGCGCAGGTTGCCCGCCGCGTCGAGGACGCCGACGTCGCCGGTGCGCAGCCAGCCGTCGGGGGTGATGGCGGCGGCCGTGCCCTCGGGGTCCTCGAAGTAGCCGCGCATGACGTGGTGGCCGCGGACCAGGACCTCGCCGGGCGTGCCGGCGGGGAGGGCGGTGCCGTCGGGGCCGGTGACGCGTACCTCGGTGCCGGGGATGGCCCGCCCTGAGGTGGCGGCGACGGTCTCGGCCGGGTCGTCGCGGCGGCACATGGTGACGATGCCGCCGGCCTCGGAGAGCCCGTAGGCGGTGAGGACGGTGGCGATGCGCAGTTCGGCGCGGAGCCGTTCGACGAGCCGGAGGGGGACGACGGCGGCGCCGGTGACGACCAGGCGCAGGGCGGACAGGTCGTGGTGGTCGCGCTGGGGGTGGTCGAGGAGGGACTGGTGGAGGGTGGGAGGGCCGGGGAGTACGGAGATCCGTTCGGCGGCGATGTTGGCGAGGACGGTGTCGACGCCGAAGACGGGCTGGGGGACCATCGTGGCGCCGCGCATCAGGCAGGCGATGATCCCGGCCTTGTAGCCGAAGGTGTGGAAGAAGGGGTTCACGATGAGGTAGCGGTCGCCCTCGCGCAGTCCGGCGAGCTCGCTCCACACGGCGTAGCAGCGCAGGGTCTGGGCGTGGGTGATGACGGCGCCCTTGGGGCTGCCGGTGGTGCCGGAGGTGAAGATGATGTCGGAGGGGGTGTCGGGGCGTATGGCGTCGGCGCGTTCGCGGACGGCCCGGGCGGGTACCGCGTCGCCGCCGGCGAGGAAGTCCTTCCAGGTGCGGAAGGAGTCGGGGGCGTCGTCAGCGAGGACGACCGCGTGCTGGAGGTGGGGCAGGCCGGGGAGGGGTCCGGTGCCGGGGCCTTCGGTGGTGGCGCGGCGCAGGGAGGCGACGTAGGAGGTGCCGAGGAAGGTGCCGGTGACGAACAGCAGGCGGGCCCGGCTGCGGCGCAGGACGTACGCGGCCTCGGCGCCCTTGAAGCGGGTGTTGAGGGGGACGAGCACCGCGCCGGCGGAGACGGCGCCGAGGGCGGAGACGATCCACTCGAGGCCGTTGGGTGCCCAGACGGCGACCCGGTCCCCCGGCTCGACGCCGGAGGCGAGGCAGGCCGCGGCGGCCCGTTCGACGCGGGTGCCGAGCTCGGCGTAGGTGATGCGGGTCCGTCCGTCGACGACGGCTTCGCGGTTCGCGTACCGCTCGGCGGCGTCCCGCACGAGGGCGGCGACGGTGCCCCAGCGCAGGTCGCCCCGGGGGTCGGGGCTCGCGGTTCCGGCGGCCGGGGCCGTGGGGCCGGTGCCCGGTCCGTAGCCGTGATCGATGCCGTTCGCGCCCGCGCCTTCGTACATCCGCCCGCCCTCCCTGGATCCCAGTAGCTGACTAACCGTCAGATTAGCTGTAGCCTTCGCGGCTGTCAGTACTGGTGCACCCGGAGGTGGCGATGGCGGCAACGCTCAAGGACGCTACGGCAATCGTCGGAATCGGCCAGACCGCCTTCGCCAAACGGCTGCCGCAGTCCGAGAAGGAACTGGCCTGCCGGGCCGTCCTCGCGGCCCTCGCCGACGCGGGCATCGCACCCGCCGAGGTCGACGCCTTCGCCTCCTACACGATGGAGGAGACCGACGAGGTCGAGGTCGCCAAGTCCATCGGCGCCGGCGACGTCACCTTCTTCTCCAAGGTCGGATACGGCGGCGGCGGCTCCTGCGCCACCGTCGGCCACCTCGCCGCCGCCATAGCCACCGGCCAGGCCACCGTCGGCGTCGCCTGGCGCTCGCGCAAACGCGGCAGCGGCCCCAGACCCTGGAAGAACACCGCCGTCCAGCTGCCCACTCCCGGCCAGTGGACCCGCCCCTTCGGACTGCTGCGCCCCGCCGACGAGATCGGCATGCTGGCGCGCCGCTACATGCACGAGTACGGGGCCACCCGCGACCACCTCTTCAACGTCGCCATGGCCTGCCGCAACCGGGCCAACGAGAACCCCGCCGCGATGATGTACGAACGCCCGCTGACCCGCGAGATGTACATGACCTCCCGCATGATCAGCGACCCGCTCTGCCTCTTCGACAACTGCCTGGAGACGGACGGGGCGCTCGCCTGTGTGATCGTCTCCGCCGAGCGCGCCCGGGACTGCCGGCACAAGCCCGTCTACGTGCACTCCGCCGCCCAGGGCCTGCCCGCCCAGCACCACGGGATGGTCAACTACTGGAACGACGACCCGCTGACCGGCCCCGCCTGGACCGCCGCCCGCCACCTGTGGAAGCAGGCCGACTTCGGCCCGGCGGACGTGGACGTCGCCCAGATCTACGACGCCTTCACCCCCCTGATCCCGCTCTCCCTGGAGGGCTACGGCTTCTGCGGGCGCGGCGAGGGCGCCGCCTTCACCGAGGGCGGAGCCCTGGAGACCGGCGGCCGGCTGCCGGTCAACACCGGCGGCGGCGGGCTGAGCGAGGCCTACGTCCACGGCTTCAACCTGATCAACGAGGGCGTCAAGCAGCTGCGCGGCACCTCCACCGCGCAGGTGCCGGACGCCGCCACCTGCCTGGTGACGGCGGGCGAGGGCGTCCCGACGTCCGCGATCCTGCTGCGCGCGTGAGGAACCGACGATGACCACTGCCGAAGAGTCCCCCGCCGAAGAGTCCCTCCTGCTGCCCGTCCCCGACGAGGACGGCGCCCCCTTCTGGGAGTACGCCGCCCGGGGCGAACTCCGCGTCCAGGCCTGCGCCGCCTGCGGCCGGCTGCGCTTCCCGCCCCGGCCCTGCTGCCCGCACTGCCGGTCCTTCGACGGCGAGTGGCGTCCGATGAGCGGCCGGGGCCGTATCTGGTCCTACGTACGGCCGCACCCGCCGCTGCTGCCCGCGTACGCCGCGCAGGCCCCGTACAACGTCATCCTCGTGGAGCTGGCGGACGCGCCGGGGATCCGGCTGGCCGGGAACCTGGTCGCCTCGGCCGACGCCCCGCTGAACTCCGTGGACCCGGCCCGGCTGCGCATCGGCGCCCGGGTGCAGGTGGTCTTCACCGAGACCGGCGGGATGAGCGTGCCGCGCTGGATCCTGGAGAAGGCGTGACCCCGCGCGTGGAGCGGGACGGGGCCGCCGGGGTCGCGGTCGTCACCCTGGACCGGGAGCACCGGCACAACGCGATCGACCTGGAGACGGCCGCCGCGCTGGCCCGGGTGTGGCGGGAGCTGCGCTTCGACGCGGAGGTGCGGGCGGTGGTGCTGACCGGCGCGGGCACCGCCGCCTTCTGCACGGGGATCGACCGCTCCGTGGAGGTGCCGCAGCCACGGTCCCCGTACTCGGCCGACGACCCGCTGATCGCGATCGGGCCGAAGGCCAACGACCTGTGGAAGCCGGTGATCGCCGCCGTCAACGGCATGGCCTGCGGCGGGGCGTTCTACCTGCTGGGCGAGGCGGAGTTCGTCGTCTCCTCCACGAGCGCCACCTACTTCGACCCGCACACCTCGTACGGGATGGTCAGCGCCTACGAGGCCGTGTACATGGCGCAGCGGATGCCCTTCGGCGAGGCGGCCCGGATGTCCCTGATGGGCACGGCGGAACGGCTCTCCGCGCGGCGGGCGTACGAGATCGGGCTGGTCTCGGAGCTGGTGGAGCCCGGGGAACTGCTGGAGGCGGCGCTGCGCTCGGCGCGGACCCTCGCCGGGTTCCCGGCGGAGGGCGTACAGGGCACCGTGCGGGCCCTGTGGTCGGCGAAGCGGGCCGCGCTCCAGCAGGCCCTGGACCAGGCGCCGGCGCTGATCGCGCTGGGGAACCTGCCGCCGGAGCGGCAGGCGGAGCTGTTCGCGCGGCGCGGGCGGGGCGCGGGGTTCCGGCTGCGCTGACGGGCGGGCCCCGGCCGTCCGACGTGTCGGCATTCACCACCCGACACCCGGAACGCCCTCCTCCATTCTCTGCGCCACCAGCGAAGACGCCCCCCTGCCCGCGCTCCGCCGACGGAATCCGTGGTTGCATCCCCGAACCGAACCCGGCGGCCGCCGCACCCCTCCGCGTCCCTTCGGTGCCAGCGAACCACCCTTGAGGAGCACGGCACCAGTGCGCACCATCTCCACCGAGATCACCATCGACGCGACCCCCCGGCAGGTCTGGACGGTCCTCGCCGACTTCCCCCGCTACCGCACCTGGAACCCGTTCATCCGGGAGGCCGCCGGGGAGGCGGTGCCCGGGGAACGACTGGCCCTGAGGACGTACCCGCGGTCGGGGAGGCCGACGGCGTCCCGGCCGACCGTGCTGGTGGCCGTCCCCGGCAGGGAGCTGCGCTGGGGCGGGCCCTTCCTCCTGCGCGGCCTCTTCGACGCCGAACACTTCCTGCGCCTGGCCGAGGGCCCGGACCGCACCACCCGGCTGGAGCACGGGGAGCGCTACCGGGGGGTGCTGGTCCCCTTGCTCGGCAAGCTGCTGGCGGGCACGGCCCGCGACCTCACCGCGATGAACGACGCCCTGCGCGCCCGCGTGGAATCGGCCCGCACCCCGTCCTGACCCGCCCGGCGTGCGGCCCCCGGACCGCGGACGTAGCGTCGGGATCATGACCGCTACCCCGGAGGGACGGGCATGATCCGCAACGCAGCCGGCTCGCTCATGGCCCTGATCGGGGCGATCGCCGCCGTCTGGAGCACTTTCCGTGCCTGGTACGACGGCCGTCCCGGACGGGACTACCGCCTCGAGGAGCTCTTCGCCGGCTCTGGCATCACCGACGACGGGGCCGCGCCGTTCGGCTCGCTGCTGCTGCCCTACCTGTGCGCGGCGGTGCTCGCGCTGCTGGCGGTCGTACGGCGCTCGCGGCCGCTGATGGCGGTCGCCGGGGTCGTCGTCCTCGGTTTCGCGGTGCTCTGGATGGTGCGGCAGGGCCAGGCGGCCGGGGGCCTGTCGGTCGGCGTCGAGGGCACCGGCCTCGGCGACGGGGTGGCCAACGCCTTCGGCGCGGGCGCCCTGCTCCTGCTCGCCGCGGCGGTCATGCGCGGCCGCCCTCGCCGCCGCCGCCGCGAACTGCCGCGCGATACGACGGCCCCGGAGCCGAGGGAGCCCTGAGACGGCGGCGGCCCCGCACCCCCGGAGCGGGGAGGCGGGGCCGACCGGCACGGGGGTCGATCAGGCGGCGTCGACGACGCCGGAGGCGGCGATCTCGATCTTGCCGCGGGTGGCGCCCGAGGGGGTGCCCAGCTTCTCGATGGCGTCGACCACTTCCTTGCCCTCGACGACCTCGCCGAAGACGACGTGCTTGCCGTCGAGCCACGGGGTGACGACGGTGGTGATGAAGAACTGCGAGCCGTTGGTGTTGCGGCCGGCGTTCGCCATCGACAGCAGGTACGGGCGGTCGTGCTTCAGGTCGAAGTTCTCGTCCTCGAACTTCGCGCCGTAGATGCTCTTGCCACCGGTGCCGTTGTGGTTGGTGAAGTCACCGCCCTGGAGCATGAACTGCGGGATGACGCGGTGGAAGCCGGAGCCGGCGTAGCCGAAGCCGTGCTGGCCGGTGGCCAGCTCGCGGAAGTTCTGGGCGGTCCTCGGGACGACCTTGTCGAAGAGGCTGAAGACGATGCGGCCGGCGGGGGCGCCGTCGATGTTGATGTCGAAGTAAACGTTGCTCATGGGTCCCATCCTGTCACTCCCGGTGCGGAACGCGACCCGAGGGTCCGCCGACGGCCCCTCGTGGCGCACCGCCGCGCCGCTGGGGCGACGTACGGACATATGCCATCGGCGTGTCGTCCCGGCGGGGGCGGCCGCGGGCCCGCCGGGCCGTCCCCGGCGCGGCCGCGCGCCCCCGCGCCGGCAGGGCCGGGGGCTGGGCCGCGTCAGGCGCCCGTGCGGGTGCCCGTGCCCTTGGCGGCGTCCAGGGCGTAGACGCAGCGGTCCTTGCTGCATGCGTAGACCACGCCCGCCTCCGCCACGGGGGCGCCGGTGATCTCGCCGCCCGTGGCCAGCTTCCAGCGGAGCTGGCCGCCCGCCGCGTCCAGGGTGTAGAGGCAGTGGTCGGCGGAGCCGAAGTGGACCCGGCCGTCCGCGACCACCGGGGGGCCGGTGATCTCGCCGCCCGCCGCGAACCGCCACTTCGGAGTGCCGGTGACCGCGTCCAGCGTGTACAGGGCGCTGCCCGCGCCCAGGTGGACGCTGCCGTTCGCCACCAGGACCGGGTCCACCGCCGGGCGCGGCTCGGTGGCGATGCGCCAGCGGTCCTTGCCGGTGGCCGCGTCCAGGGCGTACACGGTGCCCAGGTAGTCGGCGAGGTAGACGCCGCCGCCCGTGACCGCCGGTCCGGGCGCGAACGCGGGCGGGGCCAGGAAGACCGCGGGGGCCTCGAAGTGCCAGCGGACCCGGCCCGAGGCGCGGTCGACGGACAGCACGCGGGTGCCGGCCGCGACGTAGACGTTGCCGTCGGGGGCGGCGGTGACGCGGACCGGGACGTTGCCGCAGGAGGCGGCGTCGCCGACCGGGTACGACCAGGCCTCCTGGCCGGAGCGGGCGTCCAGCGCGCGCAGCCGGGCGTCCTGCCACACGTAGACGGTGCCCTCGTGGAGGACGGGGGCCGCCTCGGGGGTCTCGAAGTCGGACTGGGCGCCGCTCAGCTCCCACAGCTTCTGGCCGTTGGACGCCTCCCAGCCCTGGACGCCGCCGCCGCGCGTGGCGGTGATGACGGTGCCCCGCTCGGCGCGCAGCGCGTACACCCAGGCGTCGGCGTTCACCCGCCACCGCTCGGAGCCGTCCTTGGCGTCGAGGGCGAAGAGGGACGGGCCGTCGGAGGCGTGGATGCGGCCGTCGGCGACGGCCATGGACCAGGCGACGTCCCGGGTCTTGAACTGGCGCCGGCCGCTGCCGACGTCCAGGGCGTGCACCTCGAAGGAGGTCACGTACAGCAGGTCGCCCGCGACGGTCGGGGTGCCCCAGACCTCGTTGGACATGCGGAAGCGCCACGGCCGCCAGCGGCCGCTGTCCGGGGACGGTCCGGGAGCCGGCACGGACGGGGTGGCCGGCGGGGCCGCGGCGGACGCGGAGACGCCGGCCGGCGGGCGCACCCAGCCCGTCGCCGAGTCCGCGGCGGCGTGCCCCGCCGGGGCGGAGGCCGTCGCGCGCGGACCGGGCCCGATCGGCACCGGCGAACCGCCGAGCAGCACCGGCATGCCGGGCATCGAGGACACCGGCACCGGGGCGGGCCCGGGCACCGGGGGCGGGGTCAGCGGCGGCCGGTCCGGGCGCGGCGGCGCGGCCTGCCCGGTACGCGGGTCCGCCCACGGTTCGGCGGCGCCGCGCGGGGGCCGGCGGTGCGTGGGGCCGGCGGGCGGCGCCGGGGAGGCCACGGGGGGCGGGGTGGTCCCCGTACGGTTGCCCGCGCGGCGGGCCTCGATCATCGCGACGGCCCGCTCGGGCAGCCACGCGGAGGCCGTCCCGCTGTCGTCGCCGCCGTCGAACAGGTGCGGGGCGAGCTGCGCCTGGAGGTCGGCGGGGGTCGGGCGCCGCGTGGCGTCCATCTGCATGCAGGAGTCGATCAGCGGCCGCAGCTCGTCCGGCAGCCCCTCCAGGTTGGGGCCCTCGCGCAGCAGCATGAACACCGTCTCGACCGGGTTCGCCCCGTGGTACGGCGGGTGCCCGGTCGCGGCGAAGACGAGGGTCGAGCCGAGCGAGAAGACGTCGCTGGCGCCCTTGACGCCGCGCGAGTCCTTCGCCTGCTCGGGCGACATGTAGGCCGGGGTGCCGACGGCGACGTTCGTCATCGTCAGCCGGGTGTTGGACACCCCGCTCGCGATGCCGAAGTCGATGACGCGGGGGCCGTCCTCGACGACGAGCACGTTGGACGGCTTCAGGTCGCGGTGGACCAGCCCCGCGCCGTGGATGGACTGCAGGGCCTCGGCGATGCCGGCCGCGAGCCACCGTACGGCCCGGGCGGGCATGGGCCCGCACTCGTTGACGATCTCCTCCAGCGAGGGCGCCGGGACGTACGCGGTCGCCAGCCACGGCACGGCCGCCCGGGGGTCGGCGTCGACGACGGCCGCCGTGTAGAAGCCGGAGACGGCGCGCGCCGCCTCCACCTCCCTGGTGAACCGCACCCGGAACAGCTGGTCCTCGGCGAGCTCCGTCCGCACCGTTTTGATCGCCACCCGGCGCCCGGACGCCGACCGTGCGAGGTAGACCAGCCCCATGCCGCCGGCACCGAGCCGTCCCAGCACCTCGAAGGGGCCGATCCGTCTCGGGTCGTGCTGCGTCAGCTGCTCCACCACTCGCCTCCACTACCTCCCCGTACGGGCCCCTGCCGGACCCGCTTCCACCCGCGCGCGCCTGACAGCGGCCCGCGCACGGGTACGACCCGATTCTGTCAGGCCCGCGCCTGGTCCGGCCCCGGCTCCGGGTGCGCGTTCGCGCGCGGCTCCGACAGGAGCGCGAAGACGGCCCCTTGATTGTCCGCGACGACCGCGATGCGCCCGTACGGCGTGTCGAACGGATCGGCGGTGACGCGCCCGCCGATCCGCTGCACGGTGGCGACGGCGCGGTCGCAGTCGGGGACGGCGAAGTAGACGAGGAAGTGCGCCGGCATGATCTCCGGGAAGGCGTCGGTGATCAGGCTGCGCCCGAGGACGGCGGTGTCGGGGCCGGGCGCGCTGCCGGGCGGGGACCAGAGGCGGTACTCGACGCCGGTCCCGGAGTCGTCCTGGTCCTGCGGGACGTAGCCGAAGACGTTGGCGTAGAAGACGTCGACGGCGTCGCGGGCGCGCGTGTAGACCTCCGCCCAGCAGTACGTGTTCGGTTCGTCCTGGGCGTCGAAGCCGTGGTGGGTGCCGGGCTGCCAGAGGCCGAAGACGGCCCCGCCGGGGTCGGCGGCCATCGCGGCGGTGCCGTAGGGGCCGACGGGCTGCGGGTCCATCACCATCTGGCCGCCGGCGGCGCGGATGCGGGCCGCGCAGGCGTAGGCGTCGGAGGTGTACAGGTAGACGCCCCAGACGGTGGGCATGCGGCCGTCCGGCTTGGGGGCGAGGGCGGCGACGTTGCGGCCGCGGCTGTAGGCCTGGGTGTAGTGGCCGTACTCGGCGCCGGCGCTGCCGGCGAAGGTCCACCCGAAGAGCTCGCCGTAGAAGCGCTTGCCCGCCTCGACGTCCGGGAGCGAGGCGTCGACCCAGCAGGGCGAGCCTTCCGCGAATGCGGCTGCGGCCATGGGGCGGGTTCCTTCCGTCGTACGGGGCGTGCGGGTGGGGCGGGGGCGGGCGTCGGGTCGGTCGGCGTGCGGTTCGGGCGGTCTCCGGGCGGGTCGGGTCGATTGGAGCGTGGTTGTCCGGACAGAGGATGTTTCATCCCTTCTTGGCCATGGTCCGCCCGAAAACTTGTCCACAGCCTGTTGATAAGACTATTCGGGGGATAACACCCGGTACGGAAAGGGTCCCCCGGGTGCCGCGGCCCCGCCCCGGGCTTCGCGGGCGGTGCGGCCGGAATCCGCCCCCCACTGCCGCGCACGGGCGGCTCCCGGGCTGGTCGGCGGCCTCGTAACCCCATTTGCAGGCGGCCGAATAGCGCGCCGATCCCCCCTCGGTAAGCTGACGGCATGACAGGACAAGTACGCACCGTCGACGGGCGTGTCGCCGGCCGGCGCGGCCAGGCGACGCGGCAGAAGCTGCTCGACTGCCTCAGCGAGATGCTCAGCTCCTCGCCGTACCGCGACGTCAAGGTGATCGACGTCGCGCGCAAGGCCGGCACCTCCCCCGCGACCTTCTACCAGTACTTCCCGGACGTCGAGGGTGCCGTCCTGGAGATCGCCGAGCACATGGCCACGGAGGGCGCGCAGTTGACGGCGCTCGTCGAGGGCCGCAACTGGGTCGGCAAGGCCGGCTGGGCCGCCGCCGAGGAACTCGTCGAGGGATTCCTGGAGTTCTGGCGGCGCAACGACGCGATCCTGCGGGTCGTCGACCTCGGCGCCGCCGAGGGCGACAAGCGGTTCTACAAGATCCGCATGAAGATCCTGAACTCCGTCACCAACTCCCTCACGGAGTCGATGAAGGAGCTCCAGGCCAAGGGCAAGGTCGACAAGGACCTCAGCCCGGCGGCGATGGCGGGCTCGCTCGTCGCGATGCTGGCCGCGGTCGCCTCGCACCAGAAGGGCTTCCAGACCTGGGGCGTCAAGCAGGCCGAGCTCAAGCCGAACCTCGCCCTGCTCGTCCACCTGGGCATCACCGGTAAGAAGCCGACCAGGTGACGGCGGACCCCCTGGAGGGTCCGCCGCCCGGTTTCCCCCGCCACCGCGCGGCCACGTCGGGGCGCTCTGCCGGGCGGCCCGTGATCAGCGCCGCTCCAGGCGGAACAGTCTGATCTCGCGCTCGATGCGCGCCTGGTACGTCGCGTACGGCGGCCAGAACCTCAGCACCTCCTGCCACGCCGCCGCCCGCTCGGCCCCCTCCAGCAGCCGGGCCCGTACGGCGATGTCCCGCCCCTGCCAGCTCACGTCCGCGTCGGGGTGCTTGAGCAGGTTCCCGGTCCAGGCCGGGTGGCCGGGACGGCCGAAGTTGGAGCCGATCAGCAGCCAGCTCACGCCTCCGTCCTCCGGCATGCACGCGAGCGGTGTGGTGCGCGGCTCACCCGTCCTCGCACCCTTGGCGGTGAGCACCACCCCCGGCAGCATCCGGGCGCTGAGCAGCACCTTTCCCCGGGTCAGCCGGTGCACGGCCTTGTCCAGGGCGGGGATGAAGCGGGGCGCGATCCTGGCGAAGAGGAGGGTCGAGGAGACCTTCTGCATCAGCTTGACGCCGAGAGCCATCAGACGGCCGCCCTCTCCGGGGTCACGGACGGTTCGAAGAGGCCCGCGTGGTGCGCGGCGTGCGCGCGGAGGCGGTGCACGGGACCGAAGAGCAGCTCGTCGGCGGCCGCCCGCTTGAAGTAGAGGTGGGCGTCGTGCTCCCAGGTGAAGCCGATGCCCCCGTGCAGCTGGATCGCCTCGCCGGCGGCGGTGCGCAGCGCCTCCAGCGCCTGCGCGAGGGCGAGGCCGCCCTGGTCCTGGTCCCAGGCGGCGTAGTAGGCGGCCGAGCGCGCCGCCTGGACCTGTACGTAGAGGTCGGCGAGGCGGTGTTTGACCGCCTGGAAGGAGCCGACGGCCCGGCCGAACTGCTCGCGCCGGCGCACGTACTCCACGGTCCGCGCCAGCGCCCGGTCGGCCGCCCCGACCGCCTCGGCGGCGAGGACGGCGGCCGCCCCCCGGCCGACGGCGGCCAGGGCGGGGAGCACACCGGCGCCGGTCTCGGCGCCCAACGACTCCGCCGGCACGTCCCGGAGTTGGACGCGGCCCTGCGGGCGGGTCTCGTCGAGGGCGGTCTGCCGGTCCCGTACGAGGCCGGGCGCGTCCTCCCGTACGAGGAACAGCAGGATCCGGCTCCGGGCGAAGCCGCCGGTGTGCGCGGCGACGACGAGCAGACCGGCGCTGTGCCCGTCGAGCACCTGCGGCACCTCCCCGTACAGCCGCCAGCCGTCCTCGGCGCGGCGCGCCTGGACCCCGCCGGCGCGGCCCCCGCCCGCCCAGTCGCCCGGGGTGTTGTCGCCGGTCAGGGCGAGGGCGGCGGCCAGGACGGGGCCGGGCACGGCGAGGGCGGCCGTCAGCTCCCCGGCGGCCAGCGGCGGCAGCAGGGCAGAGCGCTGCCCGGGGGTGCCGAGGGCGGCGACCAGCGGGACGGCGAGGACGGCGGTGGCCAGCAGCGGCGAGGGCAGCAGCGCCCGCCCGGTCTCCTCACAGGCCAGCGCGAGGTCGCCCGGGGGGCAGCCGACGCCGCCGTACTCCTCGGCGACGGCGAGGCCGGGCAGTCCGAGCCGGCGGGAGAGCTCATGCCACAGCTCGCGGTCGTGCCCCGCGGCGGTCCGGACGGCGGCTTTGACCTCGTCCGGCCCGCAGCGCTTGCCCAGGACCTCGCGCAGGGTACGGCGCATCTCGTCCTGCTCCGCGGTGAAGGCGGCATCCATCGTCGGGCTCCTCCCCGTATCTGACGGGGCGTCATGTTAGGGCGGCGGGGGCGAGAAGCCCAGGGGGCGGAGCGGGGGGCTTGCGGGGGGCCGCCGGGAGGGAGGGGCGGGGACCGACGCCCTGAGGGGCGGCCCGGGGGGCCGGGGGCGGCTCGGGGGGCGGCCCGGAGGGCCAGCCCGGCCCCGGGTTCCACACCCCGGCCCGCACCCCCGGCCGGGGCGCCCCCGGTCTAGCACCTGACGATCCGTCAGATGTACTGTCCCTCCATGCCTGGACCCCTGTCTGCACCCGTGCCCCCCTCCCCGTCCCGCCGCCGGGTCGCGGTGGTCGGCGTCGCCCTCTCCGACTGCGGCCGGGTGGACGGCCCGACCCCCTACGCCCTGCACGCGCAGGCCGCCCGCCGCGCCCTCGCCGACTCCGGCCTCGACCGCTCCGTCATCGACGGCTTCGCCTCGGCGGGGCTCGGCGTCCTCGCCCCGGCCGAGGTGGCCGAGTACCTCGGGCTGCGGCCCACCTGGGTCGACTCGACCTCCGTCGGCGGCTCCACGTGGGAGGTCATGGCGGCCCACGCCGCCGACGCCATCGCCGCCGGCCACGCCAACGCCGTCCTGCTGGTCTACGGCTCCACGGCCCGCGCCGACATCAAGGCCCGCCGCCGCACCTCGAACCTGTCGTTCGGGGCGCGGGGGCCGCTGCAGTTCGAGGTGCCGTACGGACACACACTGGTCGCCAAGTACGCGATGGCCGCACGGCGGCACATGCACGAGTACGGGACGACGCTGGAGCAGCTGGCATCGGTGGCCGTCCAGGCCCGCGCGAACGCGGCGACGAACCCCGACGCGATGTTCCGGGACCCCATCACGGTGGAGGACGTCCTGACGTCCGAACCGATCGCGGACCCCTTCACCAAGCTCCACTGCTGCATCCGCTCGGACGGCGGCTGCGCGGTGCTGCTGGCGGCGGAGGACTACGTCCCCGACACCGCCAAGGCCCCGGTCTGGATCCTGGGCACGGGCACGTCCGTCTCCCACACCACCATGTCGCAGTGGGAGGACTTCACCGTCTCCCCGGCGGCCGTCTCGGGCCGCCGGGCCTTCGCCGACGCGGGCCTCACCCCGGCGGACGTGGACCTCGCGGAGATCTACGACGCCTTCACGTACATGACCCTGGTGACGCTGGAGGACCTCGGCTTCTGCGCCAAGGGCGAAGGCGGAGCCTTCGTCGACAAGGGCCGCCTGCTCCGCGACGGCGAACTCCCGGTCAACACCGACGGCGGCGGCCTCTCCGCCTGCCACCCGGGCATGCGCGGCCTCTTCCTCCTGGTCGAAGCGGTCCGCCAACTCCGCGGCGAAGCGGGCCGGGGCCAGGTCACCAAGCCCGGCGGCCGCCTCCCGGAGGTGGCCCTGGCGTCGGGCACGGGAGGCTGGTTCTGCTCATCGGCAACGGTGCTCCTGGGCCGGGGGTAGCTGCCGCCCGCACCACCCCGGCCGGCATCACAGCCGGTTTGGGGGTTTCCCGTCAGTCCCATCGTCCTTCCGGTTCGTGCCGGCCTGTCAAGGGCGCTCCTTCGTCGCGTCACTGCGTGATCGCCTTCGGCGACCCTTGACAGGCCGTCCCGCCCCGGAAAGCCGAAAGACTGCCGGGAAGCCCCCAAAAGAACGGCACGGTCGATGGGGAGGGGACGGGCGTCTCAGCGATGAGGCGGGCTGCCGGGCATCCGGGCCCCCAAAGTCCCTCGGCGGACCGCCCCCGCGCGTCAGATCGCTACGCGCTCCTGTCGGCATAGCGTCCGGCGACCGTCCGTGGCCGCTACCCGCACCAGATGACGATCAGGGCGGCATCCGGGACCGGTGGGCGCGTCAGATCGCTACGCGCTCCTCTCGGCTTAGCGTCCGACGACCGTCCTGGGCCGATACCCGCACCAGAGGTGGATGAGGGCAACGAGGGAAGCGGACAGGCGCGTCAGATCGCTACGCGCTCCTGCCCGGGAGGCGTCTGCGGCCCGTCTGGGGTGAGACGATCCACCAGCGAGGCCGATTGCTCCATTCATCCGCCTTTGGTGGGCGTGGGGGAGGCGTGAAGGCCATCTGTCGGAGTCTGCCGTTGAAGAAGGCATCCCCAGGCTCCGGCAGGCGGTCGAGAGGCCAGCGAAAGGCCCGAGAGACGTCCCGGACTGCCCGTTTCGACGCCTCGAAGCCCCCTCGGTTCCGGTCCGACGCATCTCAGCCCCAGACGGCCATCAGCCGCCTCGAAATGAGAAGCGCGTAGCGATCTGACGCGCCCACCGGTCCCGGACGCTGCTCTGATCGTCATCTGGTGCGGGTAGCGGCCACGGACGGTCGCCGGACGCTATGCCGAGAGAAGCGCGTAGCGATCTGATGCGCGGGGGTGGCCCGTTGAGGGTTTATGGCGGCCCGGATGCCCGGCAGGGCGTGGCCCGACCCCTCGCCTCATCGCTGAGGGAGCCGCTCCTCCCATCCCTGCCCCGTGACCGTTCCTTTGGGGGCTTCCCGGCAGTCCTTGTCTTTCCGGGGCGGGACGGGCTGTCAAGGGTGGCCGAAGGCCATCGCGTAGCGACGCGACGAAGGAGCGCCCTTGACAGGCCGGCACGAACCGGAAGGACGATGGGACTGACGGGAAACCCCCAAACCAGCCCTGAGACCGCCCAACAGCACCCCGCCCCCGGCTCCCGCCGCCAACCCACACCCCCCGCCCCGCCCCCCGCGCCCCCGCCCCGCCCCCGGGGCGCTCGCGCCCCTTGGGGGCGTGCTCGGTGCGCCCCCGCGCGCGGCCGGCGCGCCTTTCGCGCGCCGGGTCGGAGGGTGTCTTGTTATGGCTCCTGCGGTCGTCCCTCGTGCATCATTGACGCGGGTAGCTCTTCCCCCGAGTTTTCATCTGCGACCGAAATCCTTCTGCTTCAACCCACATTCTGGCTGCGGAGGTTCGCGATGGCGGTACGGACGCGCGTCCACCTCGTGCTGGTGCACGGTCTGTTCTCCTCCGCCAAGGTGTGGGCGGCCTTCCACGCACTTCTCGTCACCGATCCCGAGCTGGCCGACTGGGTCAGCGTCCACCGCTTCGGGTACGACTCCCCGCTCGTCCGTCTGCGGCCCGACCGCCGGGTCGCGGAGACCGACGACGTCGCCGACCAGCTCGGCACCTTCCTCGAGACCGAACTGGCCGAGGCCGAGCGGATCGTGCTCGTCACCCACAGCCAGGGCGGGCTGATCGTCCAGCGGTTCCTCGCGCGGAAGCTGTGGAACGGCGAGGGCAAGGAGCTGGCCCGCATCAAGCACTTCACGATGTTCGCCTGCCCCAACACCGGGTCCGGCTTCTTCCTCACCGTCCGCAAGTGGCTCAAGCTCTGGAACAACCCGCAGGAGCAGCAGCTGCGCCCCTTCGACCGGGCGGTGACGGAGGCGCAGCGCACCGTCCTCAGTGCCGTCGTCCACGGCCGGACGTACACGGACCAGGAGTGCCCCATACCGGTGCGCGCCTACGGGGGTTCCGCGGACGAGATCGTGCCGCCCGTCGTCGCGCGCGGGGTGTTCCCCAAGGGCGGAGTGGTCACCGCCGACCACTTCTCGATCGTGCAGCCCGCCGACCGCACCGCCGCCCCGTACATGGCGGTCCGCGCCGCCCTGCTCGAGGCGGCCCACGATCCGGTGGAGGCGGCCGGGCCGGTCGTGCCCCGCTCCCCCGCCGAAGCGGCCGGGCGGCCCTCGCTGCCGCCGCCCGCCGCCGGGGAGCTGGACCTGGCGCCCTTCCCGCCGCCTCCGTACGGGCCGTTGGAGGAGGGCAAGCTGAAGGGACAGGAGCGGCTGAGCCTGGTCGGCTCGCTGCTGAAGGAGGAGGCCCGCCAGCAGGTGCACGTCCTGTCGGGCCTGGGCGGGTCGGGCAAGAGCCGGCTGGCGCTGGAGGTCGCCGACCGGGCGCAGCGCGCCGGGCACCGGGTCTGGTGGGTGTCGATGCCGGAGCTGAGCCTGCGCATGCGGATGATCGCCCGGGACCTGGGGGCGCCGTCGATCACGGTGGAGCGGGCCTGGCTGCTGGGGACCGCCATGGACCTGGTGTGGACGCTGCTCAACGCGTGCCCGGACCCCTGGCTGCTGATCTTCGACAACGCCGACGACCCCGAGCGGCTCGGCCCGCGCGACGGCCAGGTCGCGGACGGCGGCGGCTGGCTGCGCCGCCCGCAGAACGTGAACGGCACGGTACTGGTCACCAGCCGGGTGCGCCGTCAGCAGACCTGGGGGGAGCACAGCGTCATCCACCAGGTGGTGCCGCTCGGCGAGGACGACGGGGCGTCGATGCTGCTGGAGCGGACCGGCGGTCTGGGCGGCACGAACGAGCAGGCGCGGCAGCTGTCGCGGCAGCTGGGCGGGCTGCCGCTGGCGCTGCGGCACGCCGCCGACGTCATCAGGGCGGTCAGCGAGAGCCAGATCTCCCTGGACAGCGACGTCCGGGACTTCGAGACCTTCGGCCGGACGGTCGCCGCGCGGGTGGAGACCGCCCCGGGCCAGGGGGGCCCGGACCTGAGCGAGCTGCTGGGCCGGGAGATCGTGGAGAAGGTCTGCGGGATCGCCATGGACCTGCTGAGCCGGCAGGAGCGGGCGCAGGCGGCGACCCTGCTGAAGGTGTTCGCCTGCCTGAGCATCGCCCCGATCCCGTACCGCTGCCTGCTCATCGATCCGGTGCTCTCCCAGTCCCCCCTGTTCCCCGGGATCACCCCGGCGCGCACCTACGCGGCCCTCGCGGGCCTGGAGGAGTTCGGGCTGGTGGACTTCTACGAGCGCGAGGGCGTCGCCGAGCGCGACCTGGCGCACGTACTGACCCTGCACCCCGTCGTGCACGGGGTGCTGCGCGAGGACCGGGAGGTACGGGACCGGCCGGCGGACTACTACGGGCTGGCGGTGCGGACGGTGCTCCAGGCCGCCCACCTGCGCAATCCCGACCATCCGGCGAACTGGCCGCTGTGGGCGGCGCTCGCCCCGCACGCGCTGGAGGTGTCCCGGGCCTGTCTGCTGGGGGACCTGAAGCTGTCGGACCGCACGGTGCGCACGGAGGCGCTGGAGCTGGCCCGGCTGACCGCCCGCTACCTGATCGCGACGGGGATGCTGGGGCCCGCGTACGACCTGGTGCTGCCGATGGTGGAGCGCTGCTCCTCCTTCGGCTTCGACGTCGACGACCGGGAGATCCTGGGGCTGCGGCACGAGCAGGGCCGCATCCACCTGGACCGGGAGCAGCTGCGGGAGGCCGAGCAGGTGCTGGCGCTGGTGGTGCGGGCGCGTACCCGGATCCTGGGCAGGGACCACGCCGACACCCTGGCCAGCCGGCACAAGCTGGCCCGTGCGATCAACGAGCAGGAGGGGCGGGAGGCGGAGGCCGAGGAGATGCTCCGTTCGATCGTGGAGGCGGAGAACGAGGTGCGCGGCCGGGAGCACTACGACACGCTCGTGGTGCGCCACACGCTGGCCCGGACGATGCTGGCGCTGGGCCGGCACGCGGAGGCGGAGGCGGAGGCCTGGCAGATCCTGGACATCAGCCGGCGCAACCACTGGCCGCCGTCGACGCCGGAGATCCTGCGGGTGCGGGAGACGCTGACGCACGCGCTGCTGCGCCAGGGCCGGGCGCCGGAGGCGGAGCAGGTGATCCGGGAGGCGCTGCGGGACGCGGCCCAGCCGCCGGATTCGAACTTGGTGATGCGTTTCCGGTACACCTTCGTGCTGGTGCTTCTGGGGGTGGTGGGGCGTACGCCCGAAGCGGTGAACGAGTTGAAGGCGCTCGTGCGCGACCTCACCCGGGTGGTGGGTCCGGAGCACCCGTTGTTGGTGCAGGCCAGGGCTCTGCTGGAGAAGCTGCTGCGGGAGATGCCGGGCTGAAACCTAGTGCTTTTCATACCAGTTGGGCGGAACTCCGTCGGCCGGTGCGGGCTTGCGCGTAACCTGACGTTGCCTCACCCTGTGTGACGCGTCCCACACCGAAAAGCGCGGAGGTCCGCCGATGACTGCTGTCCCCACCGATACGAACGACGACCAGTCCCTCAGATGGGGTGCTCCGGGGAGTGACCTGGAGCAGATGCAGGCGGAGGTCGGCCGACGGATCGCGATGGAAGCGCTGGAGGCCGGACGGCAGGCACTGGAGCTCGACGCGAAGACCGCGTTCCGCGCGACCAGCGGGGCGCATCCCGGATAGGTGCCATTGTTTTCTGTTGTCTTTCCGACGCCGGGGGGCGATCGAATGACGTCAGGGCAATCCACTCAGAGCGCGTTACCGAACCCATCGCACGATCCGTTCTTCCGCGCCGTGACCGCACCGGCGTTCACCCACGAGCTGCTCGCCGGGCTGGCCGCCGGGCGGTACGCGGCGGTCCGGGTCCCCTCCTTCCTGCCGCGCGAGCGGTGCGACGAGGTGCTCGGCGCGCTGCGGCAGCAGGTGTTCGACTCGTACGGGAAGGCCCGCGTCGATCCGCCGGTGATGCGGTTCGGGGTGGGTGTCAGCGACCACATGGCGGACGGAGGCGTCGCCGACTCCTACTGGAAGGCGCTTCAGGGGCACCACGAGGCCTGGCAGGGCCTGGGCCTTTCGTTCGATCCGTTCCGCACCTGCCGGGAGGCGCTCGCCGCGGCCTGGCCGGGCGGGGTGGCGGTGGGCCGCCGGGGCGGCGTGGAGATGGGCGACGGGGTGGCCCGGGAGCCGAACCAGGGCTTCCAGGTCCATTTCGACGACGCGCTGCGCGAGTACGACGGGGACCTGCTCGACGTACCGCTGATCGGGCAGTTCGCGTTCAACCTGTACCTCAGCGTGCCGCCCGAGGGTGGTGAGACGGTGCTGTGGAGGCACCGCTGGCGGCCCGAGGACGAGGCGCACCGGCTGTCGGCCCGGTACGGGTTCGACGAGGCGGTGGTGGCGGGTGCCGAGTCCATCGAGCTGGCTCCGCGGGTCGGTGAGGCGCTGCTGATCGATCCGCGGTTCTTCCACGCGGTCCGGCCGAGCCGCGGGGACCGCAGGATCGCACTGGGGTTCGCGGTGGGGATCGGTACGTCCGGCCAGCTGCTCACCTGGGCCTGACCGGCCCGCCGCGGGGCGGGCACGGCCCTGGTCGGCGTCAATGTCCGTGTGTGGTAGGGGTTTTGACGGCCGCGTGACGGGCCCGCTACGTTCGGGTGATGGACCTCTTGCGTTACGTGGCCTTCAGCACCGACCCGCTGGGCGGGAACCCGGCGGGTGTGGTGCTGGACGCCACCGGCATCGACGAGGAGACGATGGCCGCCGTCGCGGCGGACGTCGGCTACTCGGAGACCGCCTTCGCCGTACCCCGCCAGGACGGGGCGCTGGACATCCGCTACTTCAGCCCGCAGACCGAGGTGCCCTTCTGCGGGCACGCCACCATCGCGACCGCCGTGGCCTACGCCCAGCGGCACGGCGTCGGGGACCTGCTGCTGCACACGCAGGCGGGCCCGGTCCCGGTGACCACCTCGGCCGGCCCGGACGGCGGCGTCGTGGCGACCCTGGTGAGCGTGGCGCCGCGTACGGAGGCCATCTCCGACGCCGATCTGGCGGAGCTGCTGGCCGCGCTGCGCTGGTCCGCCGACGAGCTCGACGCGGCGCTGCCGCCGCGCGCCGCGTACGCCGGGGCCTGGCACCCGGTGATCGCGGCGGCGAGCCGGGCCCGGCTGGCCGACCTGGACTACGACATGCCCGCCCTCGGCGACCTGATGGCGCGCCGCGGCTGGGCCACGGTCGCCCTGGTGCACCGCGAGTCGGCGGACGTCTTCCACGCCCGCAACCCCTTCCCGCCCGGCGGGGTGGTCGAGGACCCGGCGACCGGTGCGGCCGCCGCCGCCCTCGGCGGGTACCTGCGGAGCCTGGGCCTGGTCGAGCCGCCCGCGCTGCTGACCGTCCACCAGGGCGTCGACATGGGCCGGCCGAGCCTGATCACGGTGGGCGTACCGGCGGACCCGGCGGCGGGCATCGAGGTGACGGGCACGGCGGTCCCGATCACCTGACCCGGGCGGCGCGGCCGGGCGCCTGCCCCGGGGGCCCCGCAGCTCGGACTGTGGGGCCCGATCGGCTGCCCCGGCCCGGCGGGCCACAGGTGACCTGGCCGGCCCCGGCGTCCGGGCCGGGCCCCGGCCCGGTCGCCGGGTGGCTTCTAGGCCCCGTCGGAGACCTCGAGGAGGACCTCGATCTCCACCGGGGCGTCGAGCGGCAGGATGTCCATCCCGACGGCGCTGCGCGCGTGCCGCCCCGCCTCGCCGAACACCTCCACCAGCAGCTCGCTCGCCCCGTCGACCACTCCCGCCTGCCGGGTGAACCCGGGCGCGGAGGACACGTACCCAACCACCTTCACCACCCGCACCACGGCCTCCAGCGGGGCCACCGAGTCCGCGGCGGCCAGTGCCGCCAGCGCGCACTGGCGGCTCAGCTCCCTGGCCCGCTCCGGTGACACCTCCGCGCCGACCCTGCCCGTCTGGGTCAGTTCCCCGCCGCTGAGCGGGATCTGTCCTGCGACGAAGACGTGGATGCCGCTGCGCACGGCGGGTACGTAGGCCCCCTTGGGGGCGCTCACCTCCGGCAGCCGTAATCCGAGCTCGGCTAGCCTTTCGCGGACGTCAACGCTCATGGCACCCCCTGGTGACCTCGACCTGACCTCGTCGGCTCACCCCATCGTCCCACCGCCCGGGGCCCGTTGGGGCGGCCTCCGCCCTTGTGGTCCCGGACCGGGCGCCGATCTGCTAGGTCCTGTCGCCAAAGTAGCGCCGGTCAGGTCCGCGGCGTCCGGTGCCGTGCATCGCAAGGCGGAGGGGCGCCCGAGTACTGGACGTACTTGGGCGCCCCGACAACGCGGCGAGGTGCGGTGCCGGGGGCCGCGGGCCAGGCGGGATTTTGACGACAGGGCCTAGCGGCCGGGCGGGTTCGCCCAGGTCCAGCCCAGCAGGCCGGGGTGGGCGAGGGTGCCGGCGAAGGCCGCGTGCGCCGCCTCCTCGGTGGTCCCGGGCGGCGGGGTCAGCCGCAGGGACACCGTCCCGCCGGGGAAGTCGGGCGCGTAGCCCCAGCCCGGTGGCAGTAACGAGATCAGCCGCACGGCCGCCAGCTCCGGCGCCGATCCCTCGGGGCCGCGTCCGTCGGGGGCGACGACGAAGTGGTACGTCGTGGTACGCATCGGAGCCTCCTGGCAGGTCATCGGCGGCCCGGCGCGAGGAACGGCAGGCCCTGGCCAGCATCGCCCAGCGCGGCCTCCACCGCGAGGAGAACACCGGCCGAACCCGTCGCCAAGTCGGCGGACAGGCGCAGCGTGTGGTCGCCGAAGAAGGCCAGGTGGCCGTCGCAGCGCACCGCGTGCCAGCCCAGGGTGTCCAGGTGGCGCCGGACGGCCCGGTCGGTGGCGGCGGAGCCGTCGTGCAGGTGGCGCAGGGCGAGCAGGGCCCCGGCCCGGCCGTGGAAGAGCCCGGCGTTGAGCATGAAGGACGGGCCGGCCTGCGCGCGCAGCGCGTCCCTCGCCCGGGTGAACTCCGGCTCGGGCAGCCGGCGTTCCACCTCGTGGAGCACCATGGCGAGGCCGGCGCCGCCGAAGGCCAGGAACGGCACCTTCCAGGCGGCGTCCTCGGAGCCGGCCGGGTCGCTGTCCTCGGACCAGCCCGCCTCCGCGAGGTCGTGGCGCATCAACTCGCCCGCCACGTGCAGGTACTTGGGTTCGCCGGTGGCTTCGTGCAGCCGGAGCATCAGCAGCGCCCCGCCCGACGCGCCGTGCAGCAGACCGGGCCGGGGGCGGCCCGGGCCCCCGCCCGGCCCCTGGTCGGCGATGAGCGCGGCGATCCGGGCGGCCTCGTCGGTGTTCCCGAAGTGCAGCTGGGTCAGGCCGATCCCGGCGAGGCCCCCGAAGAGGCCGTGGTCGACGTCCTCCAGAGGTGCGCGGGAGACCCGGTCCAGGACGGCGGCGGCCTCGTCGGCGCGGCCGAGCCGGTCCAGGGCGTAGGCGATGCCGCTCAGCCCGTCGTAGAAGCCCGGGCCCATGCCGGCGGTGCGGGCGGTGGCGTTCGTCAGCCAGGCCACGTGCTCGTCGGCGGGGGCGAAGCCCAGCTCGGCGAGGGTCCACAGCACTCCGGCCGCGCCGTAGGCGAAGGTGGCGCCGCCGCCGGGCACGGAGAACTGCTCGACGTCGCCGGGGAAGAGCCGGTCCTCGCGCTGCGGGGTGGCGCTGGCGAGCAGGTCCTCGGCGAGGGTGGTCCGCAGCGCGGGCCAGCCGGCGGGCGTGGGCGCGGTCCACAGGGGGGCGGGGCCGGTACCGGGCAGCTGCCCGGGGTGCGGGTCGGGTCCGAGGTCGGCCATGACCTGCCCGGCGAAGCCGTCGGGTACCGGGAAGTGCTCGGTGACCAGGCCGATCAGCTGGTCCACCTTGGCCGGGGACCAGGTGGCCATGACCGTCAGCGGCAGGAACACGCCGATGCGGATGCAGCCGAGGGCGTACCGGTCGACGGCGGTGCCCTTGTAGCCGGCGGGCGCGCGGAATCCGGGGGCGCCGATGGCCTGGGCGGATTCCACCTCGGCGGGGGTGGCGGTCTCCAGGTCGATGAAGGAGACGGTGTCGTCGGGCCGGACCAGGATGTTGTTGGGGTGCAGGTCGCCGAAGACGACGCCCTTGGCGTGCATGGCCTCGACACCCCGCTCCACCTGGTCGACGATCCTCAGCGCCCAGTCCGCGTACGCGGCGTACGCGCCTTCGGTGCGGTCGTCGTTGACGAGCGGGTTGCGGCTGAGGAGCTCCCGGGCGAGCGGCTTGCCGTCGACGTACTCGCGGGCCAGGAACCAGTGCTCGTTGCCCTTGCGGTAGTCCACGACCGGCGGGATGCAGTCCAGTCCGGCGAGCCTGTCCAGCGCCCAGTGCTCGCGCTCCAGCCGGGCCACGGCGTCGGCGCCCTCCTCGTCGAGGCCGGCGAGGGGGCGGGCCTCCTTCAGCAGGACGCGGCCGCCGTCGCGGATGTCGGTGGCCTCGTAGACGCCGCCGCCATTGGAGAAGTGCAGGGCCTTCGTCGCGCGGAACGGGAAGTCCTGGAGGGTGGCCGCGTTGCGGGCGGCGAGCGCCTCGCCGAGGAAGGCGGGCAGTTCCACCCAGGACGGGGGCCGGAAGGACGGGCCGCGCACGTCGGGTACAAGGCGGCCCTCCGGGTCCTCGATGCAGTGCACCAGCTCGCCCGTCTCGGAGCGGCCCAGGCGGGAGACGAAGCCTCCGTAGCGCACGTACAGCGGGCCGGAGCGCCAGCGCAGGTCGCTGAGGATGGTGGGGCCGCTCTCGCCGTCGAGGAGGTCGCCGAGGCCGTGCAGGATCCGCTCCAGCTGCGCCTCGTCGACCGGGTAGACGGTGAAGAACTTGCCGCTGCTGCCGCGGTCCCCGTACTTGCTGTTGCGCATCTTGAGGATGCCGGCGCTGCGGATGAACTTGAAGGTGACCCGCTCGGCGACGCAGAAGTCCCAGACCAGGCCGAGGACGCGGTCGGCGTTCTCGAGGGTGGCCGACACGTGGATCTTCCAGCCCTGGGCGGGCAGCCGGGTGCCGGGCGGGGTCATCAGCAGCCAGTGCGTGTTGTCGGTGCGGGTCCAGCCCTCCGGGAGGGGGCCGGTCACCGCCGGGAAGGCACTGGCGTCGGCGTCGGCGGTGGCCGGTACGTCGTAGAACGGATTGCCGGGCTGGCAGTAGTTCATGTAGCGAAGATCCATGGTGCTCTCCGTTCGTGACGGGTGGGTGGAGGGGGGTGGCGGCTACCGGCGCCAGAGCGGGGCGACGTACTTCGTGTACAGCCACTCGCCCAGCGGGAGCCGGCCGAGGTCGACCTGCGCCGCTCCGACGCGGTCGGCGGGGGCGCGGCCGACGGTCAGGGGGAGGCTGACGACGGGCATCCGCACCGGGGTCGCGGCCACCGGGAAGAACGCCGACATGGGTGCGCTGCTCTGGGTGCGGGTCAGCGCGGCGACGCTGGCGGTGCCGGTCTGCTCGCGGGTCATCAGCCCGGCCCGGTAGAAGCGGACCGGGGAGTCGGGGCGCACGGAGGACAGGTCGGCGGTGTCCGGCAGGACCAGCTCGACGCGGCCCCGGTCGTGGGCCACGTAGCCGGCGGCGAGGGTGTACGGCGCCTTGACGAGGACCAGCGCGGCCCCGGCCGCCCCGGTGAGCAGCACGGCCGCGGCGATGGTGCGCCACAGCGGGGCGCCGGCGGTGCGGCCCTCGGCGGCGAGGCGGCCGAAGCCGAGGCCGAGGCGGTAGACGAGGTAGCAGACGACCATCAGGACGGTGCTGGTGCCGACGGCGCCGAGCCTCTGGAGCAGGTCGGACCACAGGGCCAGGGCGCCGGCGATGACGTAGAGGGGGAAGGTCATGCAGGCCAGTCCGAAGGCCACCGCCCAGCGCTGGGCAGGGAGTTCGCGGGTGTAGCCGCGGCCGCCGAAGAGGATCTTCGCGAGGAAGCGGCGGGCGTCGGTCATGGCCCGGTCGCGCAGGTGCGGCACGTCGAGGTGGCTCATGAGGGCGATGTAGCCGTCGAGCTTCACGAAGGGCAGCAGGTTGACGACGCCGCTGGTGTAGGTGGCGACGGCGAAGACGAGGACCGCGTCGCGCAGGTCCGAGGGGCCCAGGGCCAGGGCGCTCAGGGCGGCGGCCCCGGCGATCACGGTCTGGGTGGCGATGCCGGCGAGGGCGACCCGGACGCGCTGTTCCTTGCGGGAGAGCCGCCAGCCGTCGGAGACGTCGCAGAAGAAGGCGGGCGACATGTAGAAGAGCATGAAGCCCATCCGGCTGGGCTTTCCGCCGTAGTACGTGAGGACCGCGCCGTGGCCGACCTCGTGGACGGCGGTGGTGGCGAGCACCCCGGCCATCACGCCGAAGTAGGCGTAGAAGGGGAGCGGCCGGCCGAGTGCGGTGTCGACCTCGGGTGTCATCAGCGCGAGGGCGAGGACTCCACCGAGGGCGAACAGGGCGGCGACGGCGGCCGAGGTCCGCCCGGCGAACAGGCGGATCACGGGGGCGAGGCGGGCCAGGAGCCGCTCGGGGTGCACCACCGTGAACTGGAGCGTCATCGGCGGCGCGAAGCGGAACCAGGTGCTTCGGCGTTCGGCGGGCTTGCCGTCGTCGAGGACCTTGGTCTCGGCGAGCTTGTGCACGGCGGTCCCGACGTGCTGCGCGGTCCACGGCGGGCCGAGGACCTCGGCGAGGCCGGTGTGGTCGAGGGAGCCGTCCATCGCCCGGACGAGGCGCGCCATGTCGGGCTGGAGGCGGAAGTGCTGGTGGTTGCCGCGCTGGAGGACCCACGGCGCGCCGCTCTCGATGGGCTCGTGGATCTCCACGTTCGCGGCGATGCGCGGGCGTTCCAGGAGCGCGGGGTCCCAGTCGTCCGTGGCGGCGGCGGCCGGCTTGGGGGCCGCCTTCCGGATGAGCGTCTTGGTGGACATGTCTGGATCACGCCTTAGATGACGTCGCGGGAGAGCAGCAGCTGGCGGGCGGCGGTCCCGGCGGCGGCGAGCCAGCCGGCGAGGACCAGGAGGGCGAGCGGTACGGAGAGCAGCTCGGGCTTGCCGTCGAGGTAGACGGAGCTCATCGCGATGGTGGGCAGGTAGGCGGCCGCCTCCGGGGCGACCTCCTGGAGGCCCGGCTCGACGAGGAGGGTGAGCGCGATGACGGTGATGACGGTGGCGAGCTGGCTGCGGATGATCCAGCCGAGGAGCGCGCCCCAGGGGGCGGCGAGCACGTTCACGGTGATCACGCCGACCACGATGCGGGTGGTGTGGCCGGTCCAGTCGCCGTCGTAGCCGAAGTGGCCGGGCAGGGTGAAGGCGCACAGCACCGCGAGGGCGGCGGCGAGGAGGCCGTTGAGGAGCCCGGCGGCGGTGGCGACGAGGGCCTTGGCGGACAGCAGCCGCATCCGGCCGCCGCTCAGCAGGACCGAGCGGGCGATGGCGCCGGAGTTGTACTCGCGGGTGACGAGGATGGCGCCGAACACGGCGGACATCAGGAAGGTCATCATCCACGCCTGGGCCATGTCGTCGGTGACGGTGGCGGCGGTGGCCTTGCCGAGGGCGATGCTCTCGTCGCCCGTGGAGGCGTACCCGAAGCAGGTGAGCAGGGACATGAAGATCCCTGCGGTGGCGAGGATCAGCCAGGTGCGGCCCGTCCAGGCCTTCATCCACTCGCCGGCGAGGACGTTACTCATGGGTCGGCCTTTCGGTGCGCGCGGCGGTCCCGGTGTCCCCGTCCACCAGCGAGAAGAAGCGGTCTTCGAGGCGTTCGGCGCCGTCGGAGGTGAGCTCGGCGAGGGAGCCGGCGAAGCGCAGGGTGCGCTGGATGACGATCACGTCGTCGACGGTCTGCTCGACCTCGGCGAGGAGGTGGCTGGAGACCAGGACGGTGCGGCCTTCGGCGGCCAGGGCGCGCAGGGTGTCGCGCAGCCAGCGGATGCCGTCGGGGTCGAGGCCGTTGGCCGGCTCGTCCAGGACGAGGAGTTCGGGGTCGGCGAGCAGCGCGGTGGCGAGGGCCAGGCGCTGGCGCATGCCGGTGGAGTAGCCCTTGGCGGCGCGGTCGGCGCTGTCGGTGAGACCGACGCGTTCCAGTACCGCGTCGACGCGGGCCGGGGAGACGCCGAGGGTACGGGCCCAGATCCGCAGGTCGCGGCGGCCGGAGGCGCCGGGGGTGGGGCCGATGCCGTCCATGCAGACGCCGACGCGGCGGGCGGCGTCGGGGAGTTCGGTGTAGGGGCGGCCGAAGACGGTGGCGGTGCCGGAGGTGGGGCGGGCCAGGCCGAGCAGCATGCGCAGGGAGGTGGACTTGCCGGCGCCGTTGCGGCCGAGCAGTCCGGTCACCCGGCCGGGGCGGACCTCGAAGGTCACGTCCTGCACGGCGGTGAACGGGCCGAACTCCTTGGTGAGGCCCGACGCGCGGACGACGCCGGCGGCGCTCATCGCTTGCTCGCGGCGACGTTGGCGCCGACCTTGGCGGCGCAGGCGACCAGGCCCAGGCCGATGACCGTCATGACGGCGACGAGCGCGGCTCCGGTCAGCTGCGCGTTGGCGACGGCCAGCGCCAGCGCGAGCAGCGCGGCGGTCGTCCCCAGCTGTCCGTTCGTCCCCTTGCGGGGGTTCTCCTTCGGCATGTTGGCTCCCTCTTCCTTCTGCTCCGTGCGTGGGGTGCGTGATGCGGTGCGGGGGCCCGCGGCGGTGGCTTGCGCCACCGCCACGGGGCCGGGTCACCCTGGGGGACCGGCGTTCCGGTCCGCTGTGATCGGGGTAGCCGTGGCTACCGGTGCGATCAGGTGGCGAGCGTGGCGCTCGCGACGGCGATGCCGCTGATGACGACGCCCTGCTTGAAGCCGGACCAGAAGCCCGGGGCCTCCATGGCTTCCAGCTCCTGCATGCCGAGCTCGAGGTTCTCGGTGGCGATTTCCTGCTTCAGAACGTCCTGCATGGGGTTCTCCTGTTTCTCGTGTGTCTTCTCGGTGGGTGGAAGGCGTACCGCCGTGCGCGGTACGGGCTTCTCAGGTGGCGATGAGCGCCGCGGAGGCGACGTAGCTGCCGTAGCCGGCCGCGGAGGCGACGACCACACCGGCGCCGACGCCGATGCCGGTCCACCAGCCCGGGGCCTCCATGGCCTCGAGCTCCTGCATGCCCAGCTCCAGGGCCGGGAAGGTCTCGATCGCGAGGTTGTCCTGCATGAGGGGTACTCCTTTTCCGTGGGTGTTCTCGGGTGCTTCAGTGGGAGGTGGAAGGCGTACCGCGGTGCGCGGTACGGGCTTCTCAGGTGGCGATGAGCGCCGCGGAGGCGACGTAGCTGCCGTAGCCGGCGGCGGAGGCGACGACCACACCGGCGCCGACGCCGATGCCGGTCCACCAGCCCGGGGCCTCCATGGCCTCCAGCTCCTGCATGCCCAGCTCCAGGGCCGGGAAGGTCTCGATTGCGAAGTTGTCCTGCATGAGGGGTACTCCTTTTCCGTAAGGGTCGTTCGGGGTGTGCTGCGTGTTCGGGATGTGCTCCCGTCCGCACCGCGCGGCCGTGCCTGCGGGTGCGGAAGTCCGTGGGTGGTGCGTACGGGCGCCTGGTGCGCCTGGTGGTGTCAGGCCGCCGCGGCCCCGGCCAGCAGGCCGTACACGTCGTCGGTCCGCAGGCCGCCGAGCATCGGCAGCCCGGCGCCCCAGGCGCGGACGGTGCGGCCGGCGATCTCGGCGAGCCGGTCGGGGCCCGCGCTGATGCCGCGGTCGATCCCCCAGGAGTCGACGAGGGCTTCGATGCCCGCCGCCGGGTCCTCGGGGAGGGTGTCCGGGTCGGTGGCCCGCAGCCGGGACCACAGGCGCCGGAGCCTGACGTCCGAGCCGAGCCGTGTCTCGCCGGCGCAGACGGCCCGCCACAGGTGCGGCAGGATCGCCGCGACCGCGGTCATCTTGCGCACGCCGAGGGCGGAGGACAGCTCGTTGGCGATGAGCCAGCCCTTGACCGCGTACAGGTCGCGGCCCAGGTGGGCCCATTCGGCGTGGCTGAGGCCGCTGAGCTTGGCGATCTCCAGCCGCAGCCGGTCGCCGGTGGGGCGTCCGGCGCGGCGCGCGTCGCGCACCTCGTGGCCCAGCAGCACCAGCCGTTCGGCGATGGTCTCCACCAGGGCGTCCTCGGTGGGCAGGTCCCCGTGGTCGCCGACGTACGGGCTGATCACGCGGTGCAGGGCTTCGAGGACCCCCTCGGCGACGAGTGCGTCGTCGAGGGTGGCGGTGGCGGCCGGGTCCAGGACGGCTGCCCTGGGCCGCAGGGCGGTGCCCATCACGAGCCGCTTGCCGAGGCCGGAGTAGCCGAGGCAGGCGACGCCGCTGGACTCGGTGCCGGTGCCGACCGTGGTGGGTACGGCGACCAGCGGGAGTCCGTGCCGGGTGTGGTGTCCGAGGACCAGCAGTCCGCTGCGCTGCGGCACCGTGAGGCGGGCGTACGCGTCGGGGTTGGTCCGCATCAGGGCGGCCAGCTTGGCCTGGTCGAGGAGGGAGCCGCCGCCGATGCCGACGATCAGCTCCGTGTCCGTGTCCGCGAGCCGGCCGGCGAGCGCGGCCACCGTGTCCAGGTCGCCGGGGCCGGACAGTTCCAGCACCGTCGTCCCGTACCGGTCCCCGGGCAGCAGGGCGCGGATCCGGGCGGTGACCGGGGCGGCGGCGACCGCTTCGTCCACGAGGACGGTGATCCGCCGCTCGGGGCGTCCGGTGAACCAGGCGCCCAGGCTGTCGCAGCCGATCAGCTGCTGGGCCGGGGCGTGCCAGCCGGCGCTCACGCCAGGGCCTCCGCCGCCGGGGCGGTGGTCCGTGCCAGGTGGAGGTTCAGTCCGGCGGTGACGCGGGCCAGGAGTTCGGTGAGGTCGGCGTCGGTGTAGGTGAGGGCGGGGAAGAGCTGTACCCCGTTCACCCCGGGGTGGACGATGGCGCCGGCCTCCCGGATCGCCCGCACCAGGGCGTGTACCTGGTCCTGCGGGAAGGGGGTGCCGTCCGGGTCGCACAGCCGGACGGAGCGGAAGCAGCCCAGGCCGGTGGTGGCCGCCACCCGGGGGTGGGTGGCGACGAGCGCGGCCAGTTCGGTGTCGAGCCGGGCCGACAGCCGCCGGCCGAGGGCGACCGCGTCGAGGCGGCGCATCTCGTCGAGGGTGGCGGTGATGGTGGCGCAGGTGACCGGGGTGCCGGCCTGGGTCTCGCCGTGGGTGAGGACGGCGCCGGCCTCGGTGAAGGCCTCCGCCACCTGGCGGGAGGCGATCACGACGGCGGCCGCGCTGGTGCCGTTGGTGAGTCCCTTGGAGGAGACGAGCAGGTCGGGCTGTTCGGCCCACTGCTGGGAGGCGAAGAGGCTGCCGGTGCGGCCGAAGCCGGTGGCGACCTCGTCGGCGACCAGCAGGAAGCCGTGCTCGCGGCGCACCCGCAGCAGTTCGGCGAGGTACTCCTCGGTGAGGGGCACGGCGCCGCTGCCGAGCACCGGCTCGACGACGACGGCGGCGATCTGGCCGCCCTGGCGGGCCATGAGGGTGCCCAGCTCGGACGGGTCGTTGGGGGTGACGTGGCGGACGAACCGCTGGTCCACGCCGTACAGCTGCTGTCCGAGGTCGTCCCCGGTCAGCGCGAAGCTGCCGTAGGTCAGGCCGTGGTAGCTGCCGCGCAGCCCGACGACCACCTTGCGCTGCGGCTGTTCGCGCAGTGCGTGGTACTGCCGGGCGACCTTCATGACGAGGTCGTTGGCGGCGCCGCCCGAGGTGGAGAACAGCACCCGGCCGTAGTGGGCGGGGCCGGCCGCTTCGACGAGGGCCTCGGCGGCGCGCCGGGCGTAGACGTTCTCGTAGCGGAAGACGGAGAGGTACGAGGCCTCGCGCAGGGCCTCGGCGGCGGCGCGGGCGATCTCCTCGTTGCCGTAGCCGATGTTGGTGTTCCACAGGCCGCTGGAGCCGTCGAGGAGTTCGCGGCCGTCGGCGAAGCGGACCCGTACGCCGTGGGCGGAGACCGCGCAGGTGTCGTCGCGTCCCTGGTCCCGCGGTGCGGTCAGGGACGGCCACAGCGGGTGGTGGCCGGGGGGTGTCGTGGTCGTCCCGTTCACCGGGTCACCTCCGTTTCCAGCAGTACGTCGTGGTGGCGCTCGCCTACGGCGGGCAGCGGGTGCCGGGACAGGACGCGGAACCCGGCGGCGGCCAGTTCGGCCTCCAGCAGTGCGGCGGGCAGGACGCCGATGGTGGTGGTGCACACCCGTACGGGGCCTTCGTCGCCGATGGCGGCGGGGAAGAGCGTGACGGTGCGGCTGCCGGAGTCCGGCGTCCAGTGCTCGAAGAGCCGGTAGGCGCGGCCGCTGTCGGTGACGATCTCCATGTCGACCTCGGCGGGTCCGGCCTCCCCGGTGGCGGCCATGTCGACCGTCGAGAGCAGGAACCGGCCGCCGGGCTCCAGGTGTTCGCGCACCGCCCGGTACAGGCCGGTGCGTCCCTCGGCGTCGAGCAGGGAGATGGTGGTGGTGCCCAGCACGATCGCCCCGAAGCGCCGGCCGAGGTCGAAGTCGCTCATGTCGGCCCGTACGGGCAGGCAGCGCTCGCGCAGTGCGGGCGGTACCGCGGCGAGCCTCTCGTCGAGCAGCTCCAGCATGTACGGGGAGAGTTCGAGGGCGGTCACCTCGCGGCCCAGCGCCAGCAGCGGCAGCGTCAGGCGTCCGGAACCGGCCGCCAGGTCGAGCACGGGGCCCGGGACGCGGCGGACCAGGGCGAGCAGCTCGCGCACCTCGTGGGTGCCGGTACCTGCGAGGTCGTGGTAGACGGAGGCGCCGACCGCGTCGTACAGGTCGCACAGCACGGCCCGCCCGCCGAGGGAGGCGAGCAGCTCGCCGGCGCGTCCGGGGACGTCGGCGGGGGTGGGGACGCGGTGGCCCGCGTCGGACATGGGGGTGGTCGTCATCGTGGTCATGGCGGTCAGTGCCCCGCCGTCACGAGCTCGTCCGCACGGTCGCCGAGGGCTGCCGCCGGGGCTCCGGCGGCCGCGCGGAGGGCGACTCCCGCGTCCTCGAAGTACGCCGCGACCTGCTCCAGGCCCGCCCGGTCGGCGTAGGAGGCGCCCGCCTCCACCGAACCGGCGACCAGCAGCACTTCCGCGAAGGCGGCGGCGGCCCGGTCGAGGCCGAAGGTGCGCCCGCTCGCCGGGTCGTGGAGGAAGGCGTCCCCGCCCGACCACAGCAGCAGCGGCAGCAGCGCGTCGGCGGTGTCCGCCTCGGTCCCGGCCGGGACGGACGCGGCGGCGGAACCCAGCCGCCCGCCGAACCCGGACACCCGTATGCCGGCCAGCCCGCGGGCCCGCAGGTCGCGGATGGCGCCGACCGCCGCGAGGTAGCGCCCCAGCCAGGGGCGTTCCGCGGCATGCCGCTGTCCGGCGGCGCCGTCGAGCAGCCAGCGGGTCTCCAGCCGCTCCAGGGTGTCCTCGCCGAGGACACCGAGCCGGGCGCCGCCCGGGGCGGTGGACAGGAAGCCGTCCTGGTCGGCGTACAAGCGGTGGCGGGGGCCGTCGCCGGCCGGACCGGCACCGAGGGCGGGCAGGTCGGCGAGCTGGATGACGGGGTTGGTGAGGAAGTCCTGGAACTCCCCCGTCTGCCGGGCCTGGTCGGCGTCGGCGAGGTAGGCGCCCTGGTCCAGGTCGTCGGCGACGCGGATCAGCGTCGGGCCGACCACCGACATGTAGGCGCTGACGCCGTAGTTCTGGATCTGGAGGTAGAAGTCGGTGCCGAGGGAGCATTCGGCGCCGGGCTCGCTCAGCGAGCCCTCGTAGCCGACGACGACGGGGCCTTCGGGGCCGGCCGTGTCCTCGGTGTGGCCGGGGGTGAACACCACGGAGTGCGGGCCGACGAGATCGGAGCCGAGCAGCGTGGAAAGGTGGTCCGGATTCTCCAGGACGACCGTCGCGGAGCCCGTCGCGGAAAGCTCCGCGCCCGGCTTTCCGGTACCCCAGAGCATCAGATGCCGTTTGATTCCCGCCATGACTCCCCCTTCAAGGAATGCGAAGCGATTCGAAGCGATTCGGTGGACGCGCCGGACGCGCTGGACGCGCTGAAAGCGGCGGACCCGGTGGACTCGGTGGCCTCGGCCGAGTCGGTTGACTTGGTGGCCGCGGTGGACGCGGTGGACCCGGTGATCGGAGTCCGGCCGGACTCCGGACGGGGACGCGTCCGGGCAGGCCGGATCGGGGCCCGGCCCGAGTGGGGCCGGACCCGGACGGGGCCGGGGTCAGGCCAGGGCGGACAGAATCGTCCTGAGTTCTTCGGTGGCCGCCTGCGGGCCGAGGCAATTCGCCACGCCCGTGACGTTCAGGACGACTTCGTCGACGCCCGCCTCCTCGTACTCCTTCAGCTGCGCGACCAGTTCCGTGATGTCGCCGCTGAGGAATCCGCGCCCTTCGACGAGGGCCCGCGCGTCGAGTTCCCGGTCCGTGCCGGTGATGCCGATCCCGGACTTGCGCAGCATGTCGACGTAGTGCGGGAGTCCCAGGTGCGCGGCGTTGCTGGCCAGTGCGATCTCGCCGGGTGTCCGGTCGGTCCGGGCGAGGGCCAGGGGGACGATCGCGGTCAGCCTGGGCACCGGCCGGCCGGTCTTCGCCGCGCCCTCGCGCAGCGCCGGCAGGACGGTGTCCCGCAGGTAGGCGGCCGGGGTCAGCCAGGTGATCGCCACGTCGGCGACCTCCCCGGCGAGCCGGGCCATGGCGGGCCGCAGCACGCCGAGCCCGATCTCCACCGGGGCGGAGGGGAAGGGCGCGAGCTGCGCGTCGCAGGTGACGTACTCGCCCTCCATCCGTACGTTCTCCCCGGCCAGCAGGCCGCGCACGGCCGTCAGGTACTCGCGGGCCGCGGTCAGTGGACTGCGGTACGGGGCCCCGCGCAGGGCCTGCTGGAGGGAGGGCGCCCCGGGCCCGAAGCCGGCGGTCACCGGCTGCCCGGTGGCCAGGGCCAGCGAGCGGGCCTGGAGCGCGGCCTCGTAGGGGTGGCGCAGCGGCATGAGCGTCACGCCCAGCCCGGTCGGGACCCGGAAGCCGGCTCCCGCGGCGTGGACGAACCCGTGGTGGGGTTCGACCATCAGGGACTGCCCCTGCCAGAGCCGCTGGGCGTGCGTCCAGTGGACGAGGCCGGCGTAGGGGAGGATCTGTTCCGGCCGGCGCGGCAGGAACGGTATGAGTACCGAGTAGGCGGTCATGGTGTCGTGCTCCCCTCTTCCTTCCTCGTACCGCGTTGCGGGATCTGCGGCTCTGCGTTGTGCGATGTGCGATGTGCGACTCTGCGTTCTTAAACCCAGTCGAAGGTTTCACGCCGGTCGAAGTGCGGCTTGCCCATGCCGGCGCAGTTCCGGAAGTCGACGTCCTCGAGTTCCACCACGGAGAGGAAGCAACGGGCCCTGTCGGCCGCCTGACCGGACGCGGTGAGCGTGTCCTGGGCCGGCGGGTGGATGAAAGGCCCGGAGAAGGTGAGTCCGGCCGCCACCGCGAATCCCGCGATGACGGAGGCGATTCGAGCGCGCCCGCCGAGCTTGGTCTTCTTCATCGTTTCCCCCTGTGTGGATCGTCGTCGTTCCGACATGGATAAGACTGCCGTTCGCCGGTCGGACTTTCGAGCGAATCTGGACGCAGCTTCCTGCGTCGGTGTGTGCAACAAGCTGCACGGACGCGGGAACCAAAACCGGTGGGAATGCTTCCGTTACCCATGGTCAGCCGGTCTCCGCGTTCGTATGATCAGCCCACCGTGCTGACCACACGGAGTACCACCACAAGGGGGAACATTGCGCGCCGGAAGCCTCGTGCACTTGGGGATGACAACCGAGGACGAAGACCTGTACAGATGCCTGCTCCGCCTCACGGAGGGGACACCCGCCGTACTGGCCGAACACCTCGGGGCGCCGCTGCCCGAGGTGGAGGAGTGGCTGGCGCGGCTGGAATCGATGGAGCTGACCTCCCTGGCGGACAACGGCAGCATCCGGCCGGCCCCGCCCGCGATCGCCGTGCAGCGGCTCATCGACCTGCGGCTGAGGGAACTGCAGGAGGAGCTGCGACGGGTGACGGCCGAGCAGCGGGTGGTGGAATCGCTGCTGGCGGAGCGGGACGCGGTACGCCCGGTCATGCGCGGGGCGTCGGAGCGGCCGGCCATCGAGCGGGTGGAGGGGACGCCCAACGTCCGGGCGGTGATCGACGAGCTGACGTTCTTCACCCGTGAGGAGGGGCTGACCACCCAGCCGCACGGGGCGCTCAGCGCCGCCAGCATCGAGGCGTCGCGCCCGCTGGACGCCCGCATCCTGCGGCGGGGCATCAAGATGCGCACGATCATGCGCCCGGCGGCGGTGGAGGACGCCCCGACGCTGGCCTACCTCCAGGAGATCTCGGCGATGGGCGCGGACATCCGGATCTCGGCCAAGCCGCTGGAACGGATGCTGGTCTTCGACCGGGCGGCGGCGCTGACCCCGATCGACCCGCAGGACCCGCGCCTGGGGGCGCTGGTGATCCGCGAGACGGGACTGGTGGCCAACCTGGTCTCCCTGTTCGAGCGGATGTGGTCGGACTCGGTCCCGCTGGCGGAGGCGGTCGCGGCCCGCCAGGGACCGGAGGGCGGGCTGAGCGAGATCGAGCGCAAGGTACTGACGACCATGTACGAGGCGGAGAAGGACGAGTCGGGGGCGCGCGAGGTGGGCGTATCGGTCCGCACGTACCGCAAGTACGTGGCGGACCTGATGCAGCGCCTGGGAGCGACGAACCGCTTCCAGGCGGCCCTCCTGGCCCGCGACCACGGCTGGATCTGAGGAACCGCCCGGTGGGCACGTGGAGGACCCGACGCGGGTCGGGTCCTCCAGGGTCCGCCAAGTCCTCCAGGCGAGGTTCCGCTCAGACAGTCGCGCCGACCTTCTGGGAGAACCCGCGCAGCCCCGGCATCTCCGGGTTCATCACCAACAACTCCGAGACGATGGACCTCACCTTCGGCCGGGTCGCCTCCTCGGGCGCGTACGAGGCCAGAACGCGCAGGGCGTGAAACGCCTTCTCCGGCTCGCCGAGCCTCTGCCACACGCGGGCGACGTCCATGCACATCCGGCCCCGCCTCTCCGCGTTCGGCAGCCGACGGGGGTCGATCTTCTCCGCGTGAATCAGCGCCTGATCGTCCTCGCCGAGCGCGTGGTGTACCGAGATCCGGAAGACCTTCGTCTGGTCCTGGCCGAAAACGCCGGGGATGTAGAGGCGCTGAGCGGCGCTCTCCCGGCGCTTCGCGGTCTCCTCGGCCTGCCCGATCAGCTCCATGGCCTGCCCCCGCCAACCGGCCTGCGCGGCACTGTAGGAGGCCGTCAGCATCAGCGTCCCCCGCATGGCCAGTTCCTCCGACCGGCTACCGAGCCGGTCCGCTGCCTGCCGGAGATGGTCGATGGCCGCCTGGTACTCCCCGCCGCGCCGCAGCGTGATGCCCATGGAGTGCGCCGCCTCACCCATCACCACCGCGTTGCCCGTCAGCTCTGCCTGCGCGCGTGCCCGCTCGGCCGCGACGCCGGCGAACGGACCCTGGTAGTTCTTGATCGCGAGCTGGGCGAGCAGCACGTACGCGCGGGCTGCGATGTCGTGGGCCTGCGACGCCAGGGAGCCGGAGATCAGCGACGGCAGACTGCGGCTCAGCCTGCTGTACTGCGCCTCCTGGAACACGGTCCGGGCCTCGGTCAGCGCCGCCACAAGCGACGCGCGGGACGCCGGCCGCACCTCGGGCAGACGGAACAGCGACCGCTCCACCAGCTCCTTGGGATCGGTGGAGGCCGAGGCGGCCGTACCGGGAAGCGCGGCGGCGATGCCGACTCCCAGACCGAGCGCGAGCACGTTTCGGCGGTGCACGTCATCCCCTTCGAGTCCGACATCAGCGGCCTTCAGGCTCAGGACACCACACAGAGCGGCCAACGCGTCATGGTCGGGCTGGATCTTCCCGGTTTCGACCCGCGACAGCCAGGACCCGGAGTATCCGACGGCCTTGCCCACTGCCCCTTGCGACAGGCGCTTGGCGTTGCGAGCCCGCCGCAGCACGTCCCCTGGCAAATCGCCCATGCACAGAGTGTGCCGATCCACGCACAGACTTTGCAGACCCTCCGTCAGACATCGTCCGAACGGGTCCGGACGGCTTCACTGTCCATACCACCCCTTCGGATAGGAGCGAGTGCCATGAACGAGCCCCTCCCCCTCCCAACCCCGGACGCCCAGCAGCCCGAGGACCGGCACACCGCGTCCATCCCGTGGCACGCCTTCGCCGCCGGAGCCGACGTCACCAGCTTGTACGGCCAGCCCTCCCCGGCCCTGATCGCGAGGGCCGGGCGCGGCCGGCGGGATCCGGGCGACGCGTACGCCCGCACCGAACCGGCCCGCGGGGAAGGAACGGCATGAGCAGGCCCCCGTCCTGGCTCCACGAGGGCGCCCGCGTCCTCGATCCCGCCGGGGACCGCGAAGGGATCGTCCAGTTCATCGGCGAGTGGGAGGACCCGCAGACCCGGCGCGTCATCCCCGGCGCGATCTTCCTGCGCCCCGAAGGCGGCGGAGTCGAGTGGGTCGTCGCCGACCACCGGGCGCTCCGTCAGGCCGACGCGCGCTGAACGTCCGGACTCCCCGCCTCACCCGCCCCAGTCCGGCAGCGTCCGCTTCCAGACCCCGTCGTACCGAGGCCGAAGGCGGGGCCCCGTCCCCGCAGGACCGGTCGTCCCGGGCGCGCCGGAGTACCGCCTAGCCTGGGCGGCATGAGCGACAGCAGCAGCGAGTTCCACGAGGTCCTGCACTCCCTGCGGGTGTGGGAGGCGCCGCTTCCCGGCTTCGATCCGGCCGGGGCCCCCGCCGCGCCCACGGCGCTGTTCCGGGAGTGGTTCCTGCACGCCGCCCGGGCGGGGCAGCCCGAGCCGCACACGATGAGCCTGGCGACGGTCGACGCCGAGGGGCGGCCCGACGTGCGCGTGCTGATGCTGCACGACGCCGACGAGCGGGGCTGGCACTTCGCCTCCCACTCCACGAGCGCGAAGGGCCGCCAGCTGGCCGGCCGGGCCGACGCGGCGCTGGTCTTCTACTGGCCGTCGGTGGGCCGGCAGGTACGGATCCGGGGCCGGGTCGTGACCTGCGGGCCCGAGGAGAGCCGGGCGGACCTGGCGGTGCGTTCGCGCGGGGCGCTGGCGGCCGCGCTGACCGGTCGGCAGAGCGAGGTGCTGGGCTCCGCCGAGGAGCTGGCGCGGGCCTCGGCGGCGGCGTGGGAGCGGGCCGCGGCGGAGCCGGACGCGCCGGCGCCGACCTGGACGCGGTACGTACTGGAGCCCGCGGAGGCGGAGTTCTTCCAGGGTGACGCCGCCCGCCGGCACGTCCGCCTGCGCTACCGCCGCTCGGCCGGGGACTCCTGGCTGCGGGAGCTGCTCTGGCCCTGAGCGGCGGGCCCGTCCGGCCGGAACACCGCCACCCGCACCCCCTCCGCGACCTCCCGGAAGGCGACCCGCAGGGGCATGCCGACGCGCAGGTCCTCGTACGGGCAGTCGACGACCTCGGTCATCATCCGGGGGCCCTCCTCGAGGTCGACGACGGCCGCCGCGTAGGGGACGCGCGTACCGAAGGGCGGCAGGTCGTTGCGGTGGACGACGGACCAGGTGTAGAGGGTGGCGCGGCCGCTCGCCGGCTCCCAGGCGACGCGGTCCTCGCCGGCCCAGCACAGGGGGCAGAACTCGCGCGGGTAGTGGTGGGCGCGCCCGCAGTCGGCGCAGCGGCGCAGCAGGAGGCGGCCTTCGGCGGCGGCGTCCCAGTAGGGGCGGGTGAACTCGTCCGGCTCGGGGAGGTCGTACCGTACGGCGCTCACAGCAGGATTCCGATCGTCGCGTCGAGGGACCAGGTCTGCCAGGACATCGCGAGGAGCGCGACGAGCGAGATGAGCGCCATCATCGCGTTCTGCCCCTGTTCGGCCCAGTCGTGGATCATCAGGACCAGGTAGAGCAGGTTCAGGAGCAGCCCGCCGACGAGGGCGACGGGGGTGAGGAAGCCGAGCACCAGGCCCAGCCCGAGGGCGAGTTCGGCGTAGACGACGGTGTACGCCACCAGCCTGGGCCGGGGCCGGACGACCTTGTCGAAGCCGGTCCTGACGAAGGTCCAGCGGTGCTTCCCGGCGACGTCGGCGGCCCAGGCGATGCCGGTGCCGCGCTCGAACCAGCCCTTCTTGTCCTTGTGCCGCCAGCTCTCCAGCCACCACAGGCCGAGGCCTATCCGCAGCACGGCGAGCCATTCGGCGCCGGTGAGCCAGATGGTCTGCACGGTTCGCCCCTCCACCCCTCGATCTGACGATACGTCAGTTCAGCGGACCGGAGCGGATCGCGCAAGGCCCCGCGTCAGGGTGCCGAGAACAGCCGCCCGTACCCGGCGATCCCGCCCGTCGGCTCGCCCGCCGCGCGCAGAGCGGCCCACAGCAGCACCTGGTTCGCGGTCAGCACCGGCCGGTCCAGCTGCGCCTCCAGGGCCTCGATCACCCCGACGGCCCGGAAGCCGTTGCCGCCGACGACCACCGCCTCGGCCTCGTCGGGGACCTGCTCCAGCACCCAGCCGTACAGAGCGTCCGGCCGGATCAGCGCCTGCCCGCTGGGCAGCCCGCACGGGGCGGCGTACGGAACCCCGAACCCGGCCTCCTCGTAGTAGCCCCGCCCCAGGTCGCTCAGGGTGGCGTCGAACCAGGGCGGATCGACCAGCGCGAGCCGCGCGACGTCGAGCGCGCGCAGCGCCTCGACGGCGGCGGCGCAGGTGGCGACCACGGGCAGCCCGCCGGCGCGCTCGCGCAGCCGGTCGAGCATGTACGCCTCCCCACGCGCGCCGATCACGTACGCGGAGCTGGTGAAGGCGTAGGCGATCGCCGCCACCGGCGCGGCGGCGAGCAGCTCGGCCGCGTCGTCCACGTGCGGCGGCTCGGCGAAGGCCCGCACCGGGGCGAGCGGCACGGTCGGCCCCATCGCGCCGCCGGGCCCCATCGCGGCGAACGGCACCCGGGCGGTGTGCAGGCCCACGTCCGACGGGACCATGGCGCGCAGCTCGGATTCGGGGCCGACGTCGGCGTGGGGGGTGAGGACACCGAGGCGGACGCGCACGTCCCACCCGTCGGGCTGCCACATCGCGCACGCACTCCTCTCCGGGGCCGGATGCCCCACTTTGTCATCACTCGTACCGTCATGGCGGCGGGCCGCGCCGGGCCCGCCGCCGCCCGTGATCGATCCGCAATCGATTCCCTCCTCGTCCGAGACCCATCAACGCTGGGTGTCGATACGCTCACTGCCCATGTCCGAGCCCGACCTGACCTCCACCGAGCCCCGCCCCGTGTACGTGATCGGCGCGGGCCCCGGCGGCCTCGCCGTCGCCGCCGCCCTGCGCGCCCGCGGGGTGCGCGCGGTGGTCGTCGAGCGGTCCGGCGCGGTCGGCTCCTCCTGGCGCGGCCACTACGAGCGGCTGCGGCTGCACACCACCCGGCGGCTGTCGGCCCTGCCCGGGCTGGCGATCCCGCGCCGCTTCGGACGCTGGGTCGCGCGGGCCGACGTGGTCCGGTACCTGGAGAAGTACGCCGAGTTCCACGAGCTGGAACTGGTGACCGGGGTCGAGGTGACCCGGATCGAGCCCGCCGCCGACGGGGACGGCTGGACCCTGCACGCCTCCGGCGGGCGCCTCCTCGCGGCCCGCGCGGTGGTGGTGGCGACGGGCTACAACCACACCCCGGCACTCCCCGACTGGCCGGGCCGCGACACGTACACCGGACGGCTGCTGCACGCCCGCGACTACCGCGACCCGGCCCCGTACGCCGGGCAGGACGTGCTCGTCGTCGGCGTCGGCAACACCGGTGCCGAGATAGCCGTGGACCTCGCCGAGGGCGGGGCCGCCCGGGTGCGGCTCGCCGTGCGCACCGCCCCGCACATCGTGCGCCGCTCCACCCTGGGCTGGCCGGCGCAGCGCACCGGGATCCTGGTGCGCCGGCTCCCCGTCCGGCTGGTGGACCGGCTGGGGGCGCTCGCGGCCAAGGCCGTCCCCGACCTGTCGGCGTACGGACTCCCGCGCCCGGACACCGGCCTGTACAGCAGGGTCCGGCAGGGGGCGGTGCCGGTGCAGGACGTCGGCCTGATCAAGGCCGTGCGCGCGGGCCGGGTGGAACCGGTGGCGGCCGTGGCCGCCTTCGACGGCGCCGAGGTGGTGCTGGCCGACGGTACGCGGATCACCCCGGACGCGGTGGTGGCGGCGACGGGCTACCGGCGCGGGCTGGAGGGGCTGGTGGGCCACCTGGACGTACTCGACGACCGCGGCCGCCCCGTCTCCCACGGCGCCCGCGCCCCGCGGAACGCCCCGGGCCTCCACTTCACCGGGTACACGAACCCGATCAGCGGCATGTTCCGCGAGCTGTCCCTCGACGCCGTACGCATAGCCAAGGCCCTCGCCCGCCGCTAGGCCGAAATCACCCTGTACCGCACCGGACCCCTCTGCCACCGTTCAAGCACATCACCTCCACCACCTTTCCTGCGCAGCCCTGTTCCTGACGGCGCGTCAGTTCAGTAATCTGACTACGCGTCAGCTAGGGACTCATCGAGCAGGGCGGGCGAAGCGATGCTTGGATCTACTCACGGCACCCTCACCACCGACTTCCGCGCGCGCGTCGAGGCCTGCGGGGAGACCCCCAGGGCGGCCGTCCACTCCACGGCCACCGCCGAGGACACCGCCGCCCTGGACGTCAGCGGACGGCCCCTGCACTCCGACGTGCCCGACCTGGACCGGTTCTTCCGGCCCGAGTCCGTGGCGGTCGTCGGCGCCTCAGACGCCGAGGGCAGGCCCAACACCGGCATCACCCGCCAGCTCATCGCCTGGGCCGAACGCGTCGGTGCCCGCGTCCACCCGGTACACCCCACCCGCACCACCGTCTTCGGCCTGCCCTGCCACCCCTCCGTGGCCGCGCTGCCGGAACAGGTCGATCTCGCGGTGCTCCTCGTCGCGGACCCGGTTTCCGTCATCGAGGAACTCGCCGACACCAAAGTCAAGTTCGCCGTCGCCTTCGCCTCCGGCTTCGCCGAGACGGGTGACGCCGGCGCCGCCGCCCAGGCCCGCCTCGCCGCCGCCGTCCGCCGCTCCGGACTGCGCCTGCTCGGCCCCAACACCAACCTCAACGCCTTCCAGGAGTTCCGCGACGACCTCGACGGCCCCGCCATCGCCCTCATCACCCAGTCCGGCCACCAGGGGCGGCCCGTCTACACCCTCCAGGAGCTGGGCATCCGCCTCTCCCACTGGGCGCCGACCGGCAACGAGGCCGACCTCGAAACCTCCGACTTCATCTCCTACTTCGCCGAGCGGCCCGAGGTCGGAGCCATCGCCTGCTACGTCGAAGGCCTCAAGGACGGCCGTTCCTTCCTCCTGGCCGCCGACCGCGCCGCCCGCAACAAGGTCCCCGTCGTCGCCGTCAAGGTCGGCCGCACCGAGACCGGAGCCCGCACGGCCGCCTCCCACACCGGCAAGCTCACCGGCGCCGACACCGTCGTGGACGCCGCCATGCGGCAGTTCGGGGTCATCCGGGTCGACGGACTGGACGAGCTCCAGGACACCGCCGCCCTCCTGGCCCGCGCCCGGCCGCCACGGGCCGACGGCGTCGTCGTGTACTCCATCTCCGGCGGCACCGGCGCCCACTTCTCCGACCTCGCCACCGAGGCCGGCCTGACCCTGCCGACCCTCTCCGAGGCCAAACAGGCCGAGCTCCACCAGTGGATCCCCTCCTACCTCGACGTCGCCAACCCCGTCGACAACGGCGGCCACCCGGTGGGCGACTGGCGCGGCCGCAAGATCATCGACGCGCTCCTCGCCGACCCCTCGGTCGGCGTCCTCATCTGTCCGATCACCGGCCCCTTCCCCCCGATGAGCGACCGGCTCGCGCAGGACCTCGTCGACGCCGCCGAAGCCACCGACAAGCTGGTCTGCGTCATCTGGGGCTCCCCCGTCGGCACCGAGGAGGCCTACCGCACCACCCTCCTCGGCTCCTCCCGCGTGGCCACCTTCCGCACCTTCGGCAACTGCATCACCGCCGTCCGCGCCTACATCGGACACCACCGCTTCACCGCCTCCTACCGCTCCCCCTTCGCCGACGCCCCCCGCACCCCCTCCCCCTCGCACCGCAAGGCCCAGGCCCTGATGCGCTCCGGCCAGCAGCTCAGCGAGCACGCCGCCAAGCAGCTGCTGCGCGCCTACGGCATCCGCGTCCCGCGCGAGCAGCTGGTGACCAGCGCGGCGGCCGCCGTCCGCGCGGCCGGCCTCGTCGGCTACCCGGTCGTCATGAAGGCCTCCGCCCCCCAGCTGGCCCACAAGACGGAACTCGGCCTGGTCAAGGTCGGCCTCACCTCGGCGAGCCAGATCCGCGACGCGTACCGCGAACTGACGGACATAGCCCGCTACGAGAACGTCCCCCTGGACGGCATCCTGGTCTGCCAGATGATCGAGCGCGGCGTCGAAATGGTCGTCGGCGTCACCCAGGACCCCCTCTTCGGCCCCACCGTCACCGTCGGCCTGGGCGGCGTCCTGGTGGAAGTCCTGGGCGACACGGCGGTCCGCGTACCCCCCTTCGGGGAGGACCAGGCCCGCACGATGCTCCGCGAACTACGCGGGCACGCCCTGCTGGAAGGCGTACGGGGGGCACCGCCGGCGGACGTGGACGCGCTGGTGGAGGTCGTCCTGCGGGTGCAGCGGATGGCGCTGGAACTGGGCGACGAACTCTCCGAGCTGGACATCAACCCCCTCATGGTCCTGCCCCGCGGCCAGGGCGCGGTGGCGCTGGACGCACTGGCCGTGTGCCTCTGACGCCGCCGCGCGGGGCCGTCCCCGCCCACCCTTCGCCCGTTCCCCGGAGCTCAGCCCCGGCCCCCTTCCTGGGGGCCAGCCCCCAGACCCCCACGCCTCAAGCGCCGGCGGGGCTGGAGGTGGCGGCCAAGCTGGATCCGCACACCTGCGCGGCCAAAGACACGGGCGGGCGGCCGGACAACGGACGCAAGGGGGTGGGGACGGGGTGGGGTGTCGTCCGGGGCCAAAACGAGATGAATTCGGCGCGCGGTACCTCGCACAACCGGATCCGGAACAGGCGCCGAACATCGAAGCCCGCCCCGGACGACACCCCCCCCCCGCCCCCCCCCCCCCCCCCCCCCCCCCCCCCCCCCCCCCCCCCCCCCGCCCGGCCCCCCCCCCCCCCCGGCCCCGCCCCCGACCCACCCGAAACCACCCCACCGCACCCCGCCAGGCCGGGCAACCACCCGGCAGGGCAACACCCCACCCCCGAACCGCCCGACAAGCCGCCCGCCCCGCAGGGCAGCACCCGCCCCGGCACCGCCCCACAGGGCAACCGCCCGACGGGGCACCCCGCCACCCCCGAACCGCCCGGCCAGGGCACGGGCAACGGCCACCCCGACAGGAGCCCCCGCACCCCATGGACGAGATCCTGCACCGCGTCGAGGCCAGCGTCAGCTGGATCACCCTCAACCGCCCCGACGCCATGAACGCCCTCACCCCGGACCAGCGCGACCGCGTCATCTCCCTGCTCGGCACCGCCTCCGCCGACCCCGGCATCCGCGCTGTCGTCCTCACCGCCACCGGCAAGGGCTTCTGCGCCGGCGCCGACCTGCGCGGCGGGGCGCCGGTCACCGGCGACCGCGTCGCCGGTGACGTCGCCCGTATGATCCGCCTCGGCGCCCAACGCCTGATCACCGCGGTCCTCGACTGCGAGAAGCCCGTCATCGCCGCGGTCAACGGCACCGCCGCCGGCATCGGCGCCCACCTCGCCCTCGCCTGCGACCTCGTCATCGCCGCCGAAACGGCCCGCTTCATCGAGGTGTTCGTCCGCCGCGGCCTCGTCCCCGACGGTGGCGGCGCCTACCTCCTGCCCCGCCTCCTCGGCCCCCAGAAGGCCAAGGAGCTGCTGTTCTTCGGTGACGCCGTCCCCGCCGAGGAGGCCGCCCGCCTCGGGCTGGTCAACCGGGTGGTCCCGGCCGACGGGCTGGAGGCCGCCGCCCGCGACTGGGCGGAGCGCCTCGCGCAGGGCCCGACCCGTGCCCTCGCGCTCACGAAGCAGCTGGTCAACGCCTCCCTCGACGGCGACCGCGCCACCGCCCTCGCCGCCGAGGCCACCGCCCAGGAGCTCAACATGACCACCGCCGACGCGAACGAGGGCGTGGCGAGCTTCGTGGAGCGCCGCACCCCGAAGTACCTGGGCCGCTGACGGCCCGCCCGGCGGGGCGCGGACCCCGCCGGCTGGTCCCCTCCCCCGACCCCGACCCCGACCCCGGCCCCGCCGCCCCGCTACCTCCGCGGCTCCGGCTTCAGCAGCGCGAACACCGCCCCGGCCGGGTCGGAGGCCCAGGCGATCCGGCCGACCTCGGGCACGTCCTCCGCCGGCATCAGCACCGCGCCGCCGTGCTCCTCGGCCGCCGCGACGGTGGCGTCCACGTCCGCCACCTGGAAGTACGGCACCCACCGCGGCACCATCGTCGACGCGCCGCCCGCGCCCTCGCCCTGCGGCGCGACCCCGCCGAAGGACCCCTCCTCCTGGTCCCCGTCGCCGACGCTCAGCACCCGGTACGTCATCCCCGGCGCCTCCATCTCGGCGGACCGCCAGCCGAACACCGCGGTGTAGAACCGGATCGCGGCGACCGGGTCGGGTACGTGGAGCTCCACCCACACCAGCGTGTTCTCCTCGGAGGCGATCTCCAGCCCGCCGGTCTTCCCGGGCTGCCAGGCGGCGAACTGCGCGCCCTGCGGGTCGGTGAACTGGGCCAGCCAGCCCTCGCCCATGACGTCCATGGGCTCCGTCCGCACCTGCCCGCCCCCGGCCCGCACCGCTTCGGCCGTGGCCCGCATGTCGGGGCTCTGGAAGTGCACCATCCACGCCGACCGCGCGCCCTCCTCGGTGAGCGGACCGAGTGCGGCCACGGTCTTCCCGCCGCGCCGGAAGAAGCCGTACCCGCCCGCCTCGGGTCCGGCGGAGACGAACTCCCAGCCGAAGACCGCCCGGTAGAACGCGGCGGCCGCGCCGGTGTCGGGGCTGCCGAGGTCGAGCCAGTTGGGTGAGCCGGTACGGAACGCGGTGCCGAGCATGGGGTCCTCCAGCGGGTGGGGCGACACGGTCGCTGGCCACCTTGCCCACGCCTCGCGCACGCGACGGCGTACGGCCGCCCGAGGCCGGGCGGATTCACCCGTTCGGGGGTCGCGGGCGGCGGTCCTCAGCCCCCGACGGCGAGCCCGACGCCGAACAGCAGCAGCACCAGCAGGCCGGCCACCGTGACACCGACGCCCCGCGCGAGCATCGTCAGCGGCCCCGCGTCCCGCGCGCGGGTGTACAGCGCCCCGGTCACCGGCAGCACCGCGAGCCCGGCCACCCACGCCCAGGCCGGCCCGAAGGGCAGCCCGCGCCGCCATCCCTCGGCCGCGTACAGCGCGGCGAGGGCCGCTCCCAGCAGGACGGCCAGGGCGGCGGCGGGCAGGCCGGTGCGGCGGCCCAGCGCCCGGGCCGCGGCGGTGACGGGCAGCGCGAACAGAACGGTGTGCACTCGTGCGCCATCGCGCCCCGCCCCTCCGACTTGAACACGTTCAACTCGTCGGCACCCCACACCCGCGCCCCACACCCGCCCGACCCCCTCCCCGACCCCGGCCGGACCCCCCACCCCCTAGCAATCTGACACTCCGTCAGCTTCAATCGTCGTGTGATGGGACACGCAGGGATGGCGGCCACCGTCGTCCGATACCTCAGATCAGCCGGCTCCCCCACTTCCGGCGGGCGGCCCGGCGCTCCCCCGGACTTCGTCCCGGGGCACCCCCCGTCCCGCCCCGGCCTGCGGGCCGTCGGCGCGGACGAGCGCGCGCCCGTCAGTCCCGCCGAGTTCCGGGCCGTACTGGGCAACTTCGCGAGCGGCGTCACGGTCATCACCGCCCCGCCGGCCGACGGCGGGGAAGGCCCGGCCGGCTTCGCCTGCCAGTCCTTCGCCTCGCTCTCCCTGGACCCGCCGCTGGTCACCTTCATGGTGGCCCGCACGTCGGCCACCTGGCCGCGCATCGCCCGCGCCGGGGTGTTCTGCGTCAACATCCTCGGAGCCGAGCAGGGCGGGCTGTGCCGGGCCTTCGCGGTCAGCGGCGCCGACAAGTTCGCCGGCGTCTCCCACCGGCCCGCCCCCGCGACCGGATCCCCGCGGCTGGACGACGTACCGGCCTGGATCGACTGCCGGATCCACGCCGTCCACACCGGCGGCGACCACCTCATCGTCGTGGGCCGGGTCGAAGCCATGGGCGCCGCCGACGAGGGCGACCCGCTGCTCTTCCACAAGGGCCGCTTCGCCCGCCTGGCCGACTGACCGCCGCCCCCGGCCCCGGGCCCTCCCCGCGCTCCCCGCGCCCGCGCCGGCGCTGACCTGAGGGCCCGGCGCGCGCGGGAGACTCCGTACGCGCGCCGGGCCATCCGGATCAGAACGTGAGCACCCCGCGCGCGACCCGCCCGTGGTGGGCGTCGTCCGCGGCCTTCGCGAAGTCCTCCACCGGGTAGACCTCCGTCACCAGTTCGTCCAGCAGCAGCTTCCCCTGCCGGTAGAGCTCCGCGTAGAGCGCGATGTCGCGCTGGGGGCGCGAGGACCCGTACCGGCAGCCCATGATCGTCTTGTCCAGGTACATGGAGGACACCAGGAAGGACGCCTCCTCCTTGAAGCCGGGCACCCCGAGCAGCACCGCCTGCCCGTGCCGGTCGAGGAGATCGACGGCCTGCCGGATCAGCTTGACGCTGCCGACGCACTCGAAGGCGTGGTCCGCGCCCGTCGGGAGGACCTCCCGGACCGCCGCCGAGGTGTCGGCCACGGCCGAGGCATCGACGAAGTGGGTGGCGCCGAACTGCCGGGCCACCGCCTCCTTCGCCGGGTTCGCGTCCACCGCGACGATGACCGCCGCGCCCGCGATCCGGGCGCCCTGGATGACGTTGAGCCCGATCCCGCCGGTCCCGATGACCACGACCGTCTCACCGAGGCCGACCTTCGCCCGGTTGAGGACCGCGCCCACGCCGGTGAGCACCCCGCAGCCGATCAGCGCGGCCGAGGTCAGCGGGACGTCCTCCGGAATCTTGACCGCCTGCACGGCCTTGACCAGGGTCCGCTCCGCGAACGCCGAGTTGGAGGCGAACTGGAACAGCGGTTTTCCGTCCCGCGAGAAGGGCTGGTCCGGCATCCCGATCGCCTTGCGGCACATCGTGGGACGGCCCCGGTCGCAGTCCGCGCAGGTCCCGCAGTTGGCGAGGGTGGACAGCGCCACGTGGTCACCGGGCGCCACGTGCGTCACCCCCGCCCCCACGGCCTCGACCACGCCCGCGCCCTCGTGCCCGAGCACGACCGGCGGCGGGAAGGGGATCGTCCCGTCGATCACCGACAGGTCGCTGTGGCACAGCCCGGCCGCCGCTACCGCGACCAGCACCTCCCCCGGTCCCGGATCCCGGATCTCCAGGTCCCCGACCACCTGGGCCTGCTTGCCGTCGAACACGACGCCTCTCACCTGGGCTCCTTAGGCAGGCCGAGCACCCGCTCGGCGATGATGTTCCGCTGGATCTCGTCCGAGCCGCCGTAGATCGTGTCGGCCCGGGTGAACAGGAAGAGGCGCTGTTCCTCGTCGAGCCCGCGTTCGTACGGGTCCCCCCGCGCCCAGAGCCCCGGCCCGGCCGTCGCGACCGCACCCCGCACCTGGACGGCCAGTTCCCCGAGCCGCCGGTGCCACCCGCCCCACAGCAGCTTCGCCACGCTGGGCGCGCCCGCGTCGCCCGCGGCCCCCGCGGCCCCCGCACCCCCCAGCGTCCGCAGGGCGTTCCAGCGCATGGTGCGCAGCTCCGCCCACTGCCGTACGAGGCGTTCGCGCAGGACCGGGTCCGGCGCGCCCGAAGCCGCGTACGCCTTGACCACGCGCTCCAGTTCGGCGGCGAAGCCGATCTGCTGGACGAGGGTGGAGACGCCGCGTTCCAGGGCGAGCAGGCCCATGGCGACGGCCCAGCCGTTGCCCTCGCCGCCGACGGCCTCCCGCGCCACGGCCCCGTCGAAGAAGACCTCGTTGAACTCCGCCGTCCCGGACATCTGCCGGATCGGCCGGACCTCCACCCTGCCCGGCTGGTCCATGGGGACGAGGAGGAAGGACAGCCCCCGGTGGCGGCGGGAGCCGGCCTCGGTGCGGGCCAGGACGAAGCACCAGTCGGCCTCCCGGGCCAGGGAGGTCCAGATCTTCTGCCCGGTGACGCGCAGCAGCCCGTCCGCGGTGTCGCGTACGGCGGCCGTGCGCACCGCGGCGAGGTCGGATCCGGCACCGGGCTCGCTGTAGCCCTGGCACCACAGCTCCTCGCCGCGGGCGATCGGGGGCAGGTAGCGGTCCTTCTGCTCGCGGCTGCCGTAGGCGATCAGGGTGGGGGCGAGGAGGTTCTCGCCGATGTGGCCGACCCGGGCGGGGGCGCGCAGGGCCGCGTACTCCTCGGCCCACACCACCTGTCCGGTGAGGGAGAGCCGCCGGTTGCCGTAGCCCTCCTCCTGCCAGCCCTGGCCGATCCAGCCGCCGCGGCCCAGCTCGCGCTCCCAGTCGCGGCGGATCCCGGTGCCTTCGTGTTCGCTGCCCGGTCCGCCGAGGCCGGCGGCCCGCGCGTACGGGCCCACGAGGTGCCCGGTGAGCCATGCGCGGGCGCGGGCGCGCAGCTCTTCGTCCTCGGGCCCGAAGCTGAAGTCCACGGCGCTCCCCCTCAGGCGTTGGGCCGGTCCTTGGCGGCGGCGGCCTTGGCCATGGCTTCGAGCTGGGCGAGCATCGGCATCGGGTCGGTGCCGACGGTTCCGGGGAGGAAGTCGGCGATCTTCTCGGGGGTCCAGGCGCCTTCGGCGTAGCCGGCGCGGAGCTCGCGCGGCTGGGCCCAGACGGCGATCTTGGGGCCCGCGATCGTGTAGACCTGCCCGGTGATGTCCTCGGCCTTCGCGCGGTCGCTGAGGAGGTAGGTGACGAGCGCGGCGACGTCCTCGGGCTCGCCGATCTCCTTGAGTTCCATCGGCACGTTGGCGGACATCCGGGTCCGGGCGACGGGCGCGACGGCGTTGGCGGTGACCCCGTACTTGTTCAGCCCGAGGGCGGCGCTGCGGACGAGGGAGATGATCCCGCCCTTGGCGGCGCTGTAGTTGGCCTGGGCGACGGATCCGGCGTGGTTGCCGCTGGTGAAGCCGATGAGCGTGCCGGAGCCCTGCCGGCGCATGACGGCGGAGGCGGCGCGGAAGACGGTGAAGGTGCCCTTGAGGTGGGTGGCGACGACGGGGTCCCACTCCTCCTCGGACATGTTGAACAGCATCCGCTCGCGCAGGATCCCGGCGACGCAGACGACGCCGTCGAGGCGCCCGTACTCGGCGAGGGCGGTGTCCACGACGCGCTGACCGCCGGCCATGGTGGAGATGTCGTCGGCGACGGCGACGGCCTTGCCGCCGGCGGCGTGGATCTCCTTGACCACGTCCTGCGCGACCTCGCTGGTCGGTTCGCCGCCCCCGATCCCGACGCCGTGGTCGTTGACGACGACCTTGGCGCCCTCGGCGGCGGCGGCGAGCGCCACCGCCCGGCCGATGCCCCGGCCCGCGCCGGTGACGGCGACCGCCTTGCCTGCCAAGAAATTCCCCACGGCCGACCCCTTCCCGGGTTTTCTGACGGACCGTTAGATTCTATGACCAGTCGGATCCCTTCACACAAGCCCCGGGCCCTAGGAGCTGATGGCCGGTGACCCTCCCCCCCGAGTTCCACGACATCGCCGAGCGCGTCAACAACTGGGGCCGCTGGGGAGCCGACGACGAGATCGGCACCCTCAACCTGATCACCGACGAGGTGGTGCGCGCCGCCGCCACGGAGATCCGTACGGGCCGCCGGATCCCCCTCGCGCTCCCCTTGAAGGAGGACGGCGTCCAGGCGGGCCTCATCCCGGGCCGGGTCAACCCCCTCCACACCATGGTCCAGATCAACCAGGAGCTCTTCGGCCCGGGCACGGTGGCGTGCAGCGACGATGCCGTGACGATGGGCCTCCAGTCGGCCACCCACTGGGACGCCCTGACCCACGTCTCCCACTCGGGCCGCATCTACAACGGCCGCCCGGCGTCGACGATCACCGCGCACGGGCGCTCGGAGTTCAGCGGCATCGACAAGGCCCGGCACATCGTCTCGCGCGGGGTCCTGCTGGACGTGGCCCGCGCCAAGGGCCTGGACCGCCTCCCGGGCGACCACGCGGTCACCCCGGACGACCTCGCGGAGGCGGAGGAGTTCGGCGGCGTCACGGTCCGCGCGGGCGACGTCGTCCTCGTCCGCACCGGCCAGGTCCAGGTCTACCTGGCGGGCGACAAGCACGGCTACGGATTCCCCTCCCCCGGCCTCTCCGTCCGCACCCCGCGGTGGTTCCACGCGCGGGACGTGGCGGCCGTCGCGAACGACACCCTCACCTTCGAGATCTTCCCGCCGGAGATCGAGAACCTCTGGCTGCCGGTGCACGCGCTGGACCTGGTCGAGATGGGCATGCACCAGGGCCAGAACTGGAACCTGGAGGAACTGTCCACAGCCTGTGCGGAAGCGGGCCGCTACCGCTTCTTCCTCTCCGCCATGCCGGAACCTTTCGTCGGCGGCACCGGCACCCCGGTGGCCCCGGTGGCGGTCCTGTGACCCGCCCCATCACGCCACGGCCGCCGGGCCGGACCGGGAACCCGGGCCGGCCAGCGGAAACGGTGCATTGACCACACACTTGATCGGATACTCCTGTGCCGTCCGAGGCTGGTACACACGGCAGTTATCCACACAAGAGCCGCAACCCGGCCGAATCCCCCCTTCATGCACCCGACCCGACTTCGGAACGATGAGTCCCGCGACTCCCAGACCGCCGCCACGAGCGGCGTCCACCTGGCTGCCGAAGACGAAAAGGGGAACACCCATGTCACCGCGCAAGATCCTGGCGATGATGACCGCGACCGCGGCCCTGATAGCGGGCCCGGTACTGACAGCCGAAGCCTCCACCTCGACCGCCTTCTCCCAGCAGACCCGCGCGGCGGGGCTGACCGCCCCGCAGGCGGCCGAGCTCCAGCAGCGGGTCGACGCCGTCCTCGCGTCGGACCCTCAGGCCCGCCAGATCTCCGCGAACAAACTGACCGTCGCCGGCGGCGAGCTCGTCGTCAGGGCTCCGGGCCAGACCGAGACCCGCGACCTGGCGACCCCGGACACGGCGCTGGCCTGCGACAACGGCCACCTGTGCATCGTGGACGGCCGCGGCTACACCTACGACTACTACCGCTGCGGCTACTACGGCTTCAGCGGCATCGGCGACGGCACGTTCAACAACAACCAGACCTCCGGAACCCGGGCCCGCTTCTACAACTCCGACGGCAGCGAGCGCTGGTCGCACGTGGCCAAGGGCACGGGCACGGCGTCCTGGACCCCGGTCTACCACATCCGCCCCTGCTGACCCGACCCCTCGACGGGCCGCCCGCGCCCCGCCCCGCCAGGCGGCGGGGCGGGCGGCCTCCGCGTACCCGGCCCCCTCAGGCGCCACCTCGAAGCTGAACCAGACGACCTTGACGCAGTCCCCCTGCGCTCTGCGCAAGTACCGCGCGCCGTTCGAGATCGCGGAGAAGGCGCCCTCGACCCGGAAGGGTCCCGGCAGATCATCCACCACATCGCACGAGAACTGTGAGAGACAGCGGCATGAGCGCACCCACCACGTGGCAGAAGTCCTCCTTCTCCGGAGGCAACGGCGAGAACTGCATCGAGGTCGGCCGGCAAGCCGGCCAGATCGTGATGCGCGAGAGCGACGAGCCGGGCCACGTCATCACCACCAGCCGGGCCAAGCTGGCCGCCTTCATCCAGGGCATCAAGGCGGGCGAGTTCGACCACTTCGTGAGCTGACCCCTCGCCCGGAAGGTCCATGCCCCCGCCGGCCCGGCGGGGGCATTCACATGGCACGGCCGGACAACCACGCACCGGGGCAGACGTGGTTCCGAAGGCGGTTCAGGACTGAGAGGCCCTCGCCGCCGGGGCAGCCGCGGCACTGCCACCACAACGCCGCTTGGAACCAGACGAAGTTGTGTCCACGTCATTTGACGGGTAGACAAGGATGCTCGCGAACGCAGCTCGACTTCGGGGGGCGGGTCAGAAGTGACCGACCACGTACCGATCAATCCGTGCACGATTCCGCAGTTCACGGGTGATCTGGACGCGCTGGAGCAGGACCGTAC
>NZ_JBIBCI010000017.1:131966-145286 GCF_042901085.1 Streptomyces sp. NPDC012794 | reverse complement strand
GCGGTGAGTTCCTAGACAGCTCCCACCACACCGGAGGTCTTCGCCATGTTCAAGACCAGCCGAGTGTCAACAACGCTCGTGATCAATACACCTAGGCCCTGTCGTCAAAGTAGCGCCGGTCAGGTCCGCGGCTTCCGGTGCCGTGCATCGCGAGGCGGAGGGGCGCCCGAGTGCTGGACGTACTTGGGCGCCCCGACAACGCGGCGAGGTGCGGTGCCGGGGGCCGCGGACCAGGCGGGACTTTGACGACAGGGCCTAGGCTCCCCTCCCCACCAGCCGGTCCGCCGGGTCGTTGACGGGCTGCGGCATGCCGGTGAGGTCCATGACGAACAGCGGTATCCCCAGCTCGTCCGCCCGGCTCCGGGCGTCCTCGGTGTATCCGGCGAGGGAGAAGTAGACGCTGGTCGCCGAGGCCGTGAGGCCGTTCAGCCACACGCACTCCACGGCCCGCAGACCGGACGGCGCGGTCGTCGGGTCCACCTGGGCCACCACGCCGGGGGCCCGCAGGTCCACCGCGGCCGAGGGGATCGGTACCCCGTCCGGCTGGCGGACGTCCTGGAAGCCGAGCCAGCGCAGGTACAGCGCGGCCGTGACCACCGCGTCCCGGGCGGTACGGATGGTCACGGGCCGGAAGGCGGGCCGTGACAACGGGAGCCCGGCGGCCGGGCCGGTACGCGGCCGGGGAGCCGCGGTGCCCGCCGCCGGCCGGGCCGCCCGGCCACCGGACCCGGCCGCGCCCTGATCCGCCGCCTGCGGACCGGCCGGATCCGGATCCGGCGGCTCGGCCCGCGCCGGATCCTCCCGTACGCCGTCCCCCGCGCCCGCGCCCGCGGCGGGCCCGGCGGGCTCCTCCGGCGGGTGGACGGGCACCCGTACGACCAGGCCGCAGGAGCCGCAGCCCACCTCCGGGTGCGGCCACTCGCTCTCCCGCCCGCAGGCCGCGCAGCGCACCGTCACCCAGACCTCCGACCAGTTGCGGTGCGTGAGGGGAACGGGCGGGGCCGTCAGGTCGAGGGGCGGTGCGACCGGGCTCCCGCAGGCGCATGGATAGACCGGGACGCTGTAGCCGTTCTCGCGCCGGCACGAGGGGCAGCGCACCGGTACCGCTTCCGCCATGAGACCTGGACCCCCTCCGTCGTCGCTGTCCGTGGGTCCATGCTCCACCACCGGCGACCGCGCGGGGAGGGAGACCGGCCGATTCGCGCCGATCCGGTTCCGGGCCCCGGCTATTTGTACAACTCGCCGAACGCGATGCGGCTTTTGGTGCGTTCCGGGGTGCCCCACCGCCTTGACGTGCGCGAGGCAGCGCCTTAGCTTGTTCCGTATAGCAGAACAAAAATTCCGGATGACGGAAAAGTCTGACCGCCAGACCCGCAGGAGAACCAGATGCCTCGTATGACAGCCGCCGCTGCCGCAGTTGAGATCCTCAAGCTCGAGGGTGTCGAACAAGCGTTCGGCGTGCCCGGTGCTGCGATCAACCCGTTCTACCGCGAGCTCAAGAACGTGGGCGGCATCGCGCACACCCTGGCCCGCCACGTCGAGGGCGCCTCGCACATGGCCGAGGGGTACACCCGTGCCAAGGCGGGCAACATCGGCGTCTGCATCGGTACCTCGGGCCCGGCCGGCACCGACATGATCACCGGCCTGTACTCCGCCATCGCGGACTCGATCCCGATCCTGTGCATCACCGGTCAGGCTCCGGTCTCGAAGCTCCACAAGGAGGACTTCCAGGCCGTCGACATCGCGTCCATCGCCAAGCCCGTCACCAAGGCCGCCACCACGGTCCTGGAGGCCGCGCAGGTCCCCGGCGTCTTCCAGCAGGCCTTCCACCTGATGCGCTCCGGCCGTCCGGGCCCGGTCCTGATCGACCTGCCGATCGACGTCCAGCTGACCGAGATCGAGTTCGACCCCGCGACCTACCAGCCGCTGCCCGTCTACAAGCCGCAGGCGAGCCGCGCCCAGGCCGAGAAGGCCATCCGGTTCCTGCTGGAGTCCGAGCGCCCGCTGATCGTCGCCGGCGGCGGCATCATCAACGCCGACGCCTCCGATCTGCTGGTCGAGTTCGCCGAGCTGGTCAACGTCCCCGTCATCTCCACCCTGATGGGCTGGGGCACCATCCCCGACGACCACGAGCTGGCCGCCGGCATGGTCGGCGTCCAGACCGCGCACCGCTACGGCAACGCGACGTTCCTCGAGTCGGACTTCGTCCTCGGCATCGGCAACCGCTGGGCCAACCGCCACACCGGCTACAACATGGACGCCTACACCAAGGGCCGCAAGTTCGTCCACGTCGACATCGAGCCCACCCAGATCGGCAAGATCTTCGCCCCGGACTTCGGCATCGCCTCCGACGCCAAGGTCGCGCTGGAACTCTTCATCGAGGTCGCCAAGGAGCTCAAGGCCGAGGGCAAGCTCCCCGACTTCTCCGCCTGGGCCGCCTCCGCGCAGGAGCGCAAGGCCACCCTCCAGCGCCGTACGCACTTCGACAACATCCCCCTGAAGCCCCAGCGCGTCTACGAGGAGATGAACAAGGCCTTCGGCCCGGAGACCCGCTACGTCACCACCATCGGCCTCTCCCAGATCGCGGCCGCGCAGTTCCTGCACGTCTACAAGCCGCGCCACTGGATCAACTGCGGCCAGGCCGGCCCGCTCGGCTGGACCATCCCGGCCGCCATCGGTGCCGCCACCGCGGACCCGCAGACCCCGATCGTCGCGCTCTCCGGCGACTACGACTTCCAGTTCATGATCGAGGAACTGGCGGTCGCCGCCCAGCACAAGGTCCCCTACGTCCACGTCCTCGTGAACAACGCCTACCTGGGCCTGATCCGCCAGGCGCAGGGCAACCTGGGCATCAACTTCGAGGTCAACCTCGAGTTCGAGAACATCAACACCCCGGAGATCGGCGTCTACGGCGTCGACCACGTCAAGGTCGCCGAGGGCCTGGGCGTCAAGGCGATCCGCGTCACGGACCCGGACAAGCTGGGCGAGGCCTTCGAGGAGGCCAAGAAGCTGGCGCAGGAGTTCCAGGTGCCGGTCGTCGTCGAGGCCATCCTGGAGCGCATCACCAACATCGCGATGAGCAAGACGGTCGACATGAGCGACGTCACCGAGTTCGAGGAGCTCGCGACCGAGCCGGGCCACGCCCCGACCGCCATCAAGGCCCTGAAGGTCTGACCCCGACCGGTCTGCCCAGGAACCGCAGGACGAGCAGCACGAACTGTCCGGCCTGCACCGAGCGGCCCCCGTCCCTCCGTGAGGAGGGCGGGGGCCGCCGCCATGTCCCCCCGGGGTACGAGGGCCCCGGCATGTCCCTCCGGGCGTCAGGCGGGCTGGTTCTTGCCCGAGGGGAGCCAGACCGTCATGGTCACCGGGTCGATCGGGATCGAGACGTGCTCGTGCGTGATCGACCACCTGCCGTCCGTCCGCCGGAGGCCGACGCTCTCCCGTACCCAGATCGACGCCTGCAGTCCGCCCTCGCGCTCTCCCGAGTCCAGGTGCAGCATGTGCGCGAACGCGGTGTCCCCGCTGGTCACCAGGGTGAGGTCGTGCGTCTCCAGGCTGATGGGGCCGACGTATCCGTCGAACCAGCGCAGGAAGTTGCGGCGGATCTCCCCGGCTCCCTCGAACCGCAGCGGGGGGACGACGTCGTAGTAGACGGCGTCGGCCGCGTAGAACGACATGAGCCGGTCGATGTCCTTGCTCTGCTGGGCCTCGGCGCGATTCGCCAGGAGCGCCCGTACCGCGGATTCGTGGGTGGTCATCGCGTACTCCTCCGGTCGTGGTGTGTTCCGCTGCCCTTATGACGGGACGGGGCCCCGGAATGTGAGGCCGGCGGCCCTCGCGTCACATTCCGGGGCCCTGTCCCGTCATAAGGGGTGGGGAAAGATCCGACCGAGGGAGCCGCGAGACCATGACGACCAGCCCGCCCGCGCCGCAGGACGGCCGACTCGACCCGGTGCCGAGCGCGGTCACCGGTGAGCGCCGCAGGCTGACCGACCTCGCCTACCGGATGCTGGGCTCCGTGGCCGAGGCCGAGGACGCCGTCCAGGAGACGTACGCCCGCTGGTACGCGATGTCCCCGCCGCAGCGGGCGGCGGTGGCTTCCCCCGCCGGCTGGCTGACCAAGGTCGCCGGCCGCGTCTGCCTCGACGTGCTCCGCTCGGCACGGGCCCGGCGGGAGCGTTACGTAGGGGAATGGGTTCCGGAGCCGCTGCCCGAGCGCACCGAGTGGTCCACCGGCGCGATGGACGCCGACCCGGCCGACCGCATCACGCTCGACGAGTCGGTCAGCATGGCCTTCCTCGTCGTGCTGGAGGCGATGACCCCCGCGGAGCGCGTGGCGTTCGTCCTCCACGACGTCTTCCGCTACCCCTTCTCCGAAGTGGCCGGCATCGTCGGCCGCACCCCGGCGGCCTGCCGCCGGCTGGCGTCCTCGGCCCGCCGCCGGGTCGAGGCCTCGCGGGCGCCCTCGCCGCCGACCGTCCAGCAGGCGCGTGTGGTGAGGGAGTTCAAGCGGGCGTGGGAGGCCCGGGACATCCGTGCCCTCATCGGCCTGCTCGACGCCGACGCCACCGCCGTCGGAGACGGCGGCGGAGTCGTCACGGCCCGGCCGCACCCGGTCGAGGGCGCCGAGCCCATCGCCCGCTTCTTCGCCGAGCGGACCCTCCCGGGCCGGCTGGCGATCCGCGAGTGCACGGTCAACGGGCTGCCCGGTCTGGCGGCCCTCCTGGACGGCGCCGTCCTGTCGGTGTACGCGTTCGACATCGGGGAGGCCGGGATCCGGCGGATCTGGGCCGTGCTCAACCCGGAGAAGCTGCGGCCCTGGCGGACGGGCTGACGCCGCCTCACCGGCCGTTCGCACGGGGCCCGTAGCTCCGTACGCGGACGTGGAAAAGCCCCGAGTCACGGGACCGTCCGTGACTCGGGGCTGATCTGTACCGCCCGACGGGGCGAGGCTGGCGCGACAGGACGTTCGCACCGCCGGGCGGAGTGGGAAGGCTCTCCTCCGTGCACGGGGGACTCTGTGCGCGGCCCCCGTGCGCGGAGGAGTTCGGCTGGGACCGTGGCGGTCGGCGACGAGAACTCCGGCACCGTCTCCCTCAGGTCAAGAGACGGGCCTCGGAACCCATTACCACCGCACTGGCTCGCACGCCCGCCACGGTCCTCACGCGGCGCCAGCCGCAAGGACTGGCGCGGTCTGCCCCCACCGCGTACCACCCCTCATCCGGGTCCGCGGTGCGGGCTCGGCACCCGGGACCTGACCTCCCGCCAGGTCCCCGGTGCGGCTTTTCGGCTCAGGCGTCGCGCAGGGCGCGGACGGCCTCCTCGACGCGGCGGCCGTAGTCGGCGTCCGCGGCGTGGAAGTGAGCCAGGTTCTTCTCGATGACGTCCTCGAGGGTGACCTGAGAGAGGCCGCCGGCGATGTTCGCCACCAGACGCTGCTTCTCGGCCTCCGACATCAGGCGGTAGAGCTCACCGGCCTGGAAGAAGTCGTCGTCCTTGGTGTGGGCCGGCGCCTCGTGGGTGCCCGTGTAGCCGGAGACGGCCTGCGGGGCGCCGAGGGCCAGGCCGGTCTCGGCCGGACCCTGGTACGAGTTGGGCTCGTAGTTCTTGTCGGTGCGCGAACCGTTGCGCAGCGCCATGACGCCGTCGCGGCCGTAGTTCTCGGCCTTCGTCGCCTTCGGGGCGTTGACCGGCAGCTGGGTGTGGTTCACACCGAGGCGGTAGCGCTGGGCGTCGGCGTACGCGAACAGGCGGCCCTGGAGCATCTTGTCCGGCGAGGCGGTGATGCCCGGGACGAAGTTGTTCGGGGAGAAGGCGGACTGCTCGACCTCGGCGAAGACGTTGTCCGGGTTGCGGTCGAGGACGAGGCGGCCCACGCGCTGGAGCGGGTAGTCGGCGTGCGGCCACACCTTGGTGAGGTCGAACGGGTTGAAGCGGTAGTCCGCGGCCTCGGCGGCGGGCATGATCTGGACGTAGAGGGTCCAGCTCGGGTTCACGCCGCGCTCGATCGCCTGGAGCAGGTCGGTCTGGTGCGAGTTGGCGTCCTGGCCGACGAGCTCGGCGGCCTGCTCGCTCGACAGGCAGCGGATGCCCTGGTTCGTCTTGAAGTGGTACTTGACGAAGAAGGCCTCGCCCTGGGCGTTGGTCCACTGGTAGGTGTGGGAGCCGTAGCCGTTCATGTGGCGGTAGGACGCCGGTATGCCGCGGTCGCCCATCAGCCAGGTGATCTGGTGCGTGGCCTCGGGGGCGTGCGCCCAGAAGTCCCAGACGTTGTCCGGCTCCTGCTTGCCCGTGAAGGGGTCGCGCTTCTGGGAGTGGATGAAGTCGGGGAACTTGATCGGGTCCTTGATGAAGAACACCGGGGTGTTGTTGCCGACGAGGTCGTAGTTGCCCTCTTCGGTGTAGAACTTCAGCGCGAAGCCGCGCGGGTCGCGGACCGCGTCCGCGCCGCCGAGGGAGTCGGCGACGGTGGAGAACCGCAGGAAGGTCTCGGTCTTCTTGCCGACCGTGTTCAGGAACGCCGCGCTGGTGTACGCGGTGACGTCGTCGGTCACCTCGAAGTAGCCGTACGCGCCCGAGCCGCGGGCGTGCACCACGCGCTCCGGGATGCGCTCGCGGTTGAAGCGGGCGAGCTTCTCCAGGAGCTGCTGGTCCTGGATCAGGAGCGGGCCACCGACGCCGGCGGTGGCGGAGTTCTGGTTGTCGGCGACCGGGGCGCCGGACTCGGTCGTCAGCGTGCGCTTCGACATGGTGACCTTCCGTACGGGTAACTGCTGACGGAAAGCGTCTTCCGTCATGCGGAACAGCCTAATTTCGGCGTGAACGCGACGTCAACAGTTTGTTTAAAAGAAAGAGAGAGAGGTGATCCGGACGGTGCCGGCGCTTGGGCGCGACAGGACAGGTGTCAGCACCGGCACCATCCGGAAACTCAGACCCCCGTCAGGGGGAGGGCGGCCCGGGGGAGCGGGCCGCGGCGGCGGATCAGATCTGGGCGCCGGAGAGGCGCTCGACCGCGCGCAGCAGGGCGGAGTGGTCCAGGCCGCCGTCACCCTGGGCGCGCAGGGAGGCGACCAGCTGGGCGACGACCGCGCCGACGGGCAGGGCCGCACCGACGTTGCGGGCGGCGTCGGTGACGATGCCCATGTCCTTGTGGTGCAGGTCGATCCGGAAGCCGGGCTTGAAGTCGCGGTTCAGGAAGTTGTCCTTCTTGCGGGTCAGGACCGTGGAGCCGGCCAGACCGCCGTTGAGGACGTCCAGGGCGGCCTGGAGGTTCACGCCGGACTTCTCGAGGAAGACGACGGCCTCGGCGCAGGCCTGGATGTTCACCGCGACGATGAGCTGGTTGGCGGCCTTCACCGTCTGGCCGGAGCCGTGCGGACCGCACAGGACGATGACCTTGCCGAGGGCCTCGAGGATCGGGAGGGCCGCGTCGAAGTCGGCCTGCTCGCCACCCACCATGATCGACAGGACGGCCTCGATGGCGCCGGCCTCGCCGCCGGACACCGGCGCGTCGAGGACGCGGATGCCCTTCTCGGCGGCGTTCTTCGCCAGGTCGACGGAGGTCTGCGGGGTGATCGACGACATGTCGATGATCAGCGCGCCGGACTTGGCGTTCTCCAGGATGCCGTTCTCACCGTAGGAGATGGCCTCGACCTGCGGGGAGGCGGGCACCATCGTGATGATGACGTCGGCGTCCTTGACGGCCTCGGCGATCGAGCCGGCCGCGGTACCGCCGGCGGCGGCCAGGCGGTCCAGCTTGTCCTGCTCCAGCGTGAAGCCGGTGACCGAGTAGCCGGCCTTCAGCAGGTTCTCGGCCATGGGGGAGCCCATGATTCCGAGGCCGATCCAGGCGATCTTGGGGAGGTTGCTCATGATGAGGTCCTTCTCTTGATGCTTCGTACGAAAAGTGCGTGGGGTGCCTGGCTGTTCGCCCGGACTTGGTCCGCCTACTGGGCGGCGCGGGCCTCGGCCGGCAGCCAGCCGAAGGACGCGGCGGCGTCGGCGGCCTTGTACTCGAGGCCTACGTAGCCCTCGTATCCGGCCTTCTTCAGCTGGTCCAGGAGCGCCTCGAGGGGCAGCTCGCCGGTGCCCGGGGCACCGCGTCCCGGCTTGTCCGCGATCTGGACGTGGCCGGTCTTGGCGGCGTACTTTTCGATGACCTCGGAGAGGTCCTCATCGTTCATCGCCAGGTGGTACAGGTCGAGCAGGAACTTGGCGTTCCCGAGGCCGGTGACCTCGTTGACCTTGTCCACCACCTCGATGCCGGCCGGGGCGCTCACCAGCGGGTAGAGCGGCGACTCGGGCTTGTTGAGGGTCTCGATCAGGAGGATCGCACCCACGCGGTCCGCGGCGCGGGCCGCGACGACCAGGTTCTTCAGGGCCAGCTCGTCCTGCACGGCCGGGTCCACACCCTCGACGCGGTTGCCGTACAGGGCGTTGAGCGCCTTGCAGCCGACCGAGGCGGCGAAGTCCGCCGCCACGTTGATGTTGGCGTTGAAGCGGTCCGACTCCTCACCGGGAACCGATACCGCGCCGCGGTCCGGGCCCGGCAGTCGGCCGGCGTAGAAGTTCAGGCCCACCAGCTGGGTGCCGGCGTCCTCAAGGGCTTTCTTGAGGGCGTCCAGCTCCTCCTGAGCGGGGGTGGGGGTCTCGATCCAGGGCCACCACAGCTCGACCGCGGTGAAGCCCGCCGCGGCGGCGGCCGCGGGACGCTCCAGGAGCGGGAGTTCCGTGAAGAGGATCGACAGGTTCACATCGAAGCGCTGGTCCGTGTATCCCATGAGGGGTGTGCGCTCCTTCCGTATTGCGGAAGTTATTTTCTGCTTGATGGAAGACTGCAAGTCGACCGTCGTACTTGTCAAGTGCGGACTCCCGGAATCTCAGGACTGCCGGGTAGCTTGGCGACGTGCGATTGAGAGTTGAGTTCACGACCGAGCCCTTCGACCTCGAAGAGGCCCCCGCCCATGCCGTGGCCGCCCGCGAGGTCATCCAGAAGGCCCAGCTGGACGCGGTGGACGTCGGCCCCTTCGGCAACACCGCCGAGGGCGAGTCCGACCGGGTGCTGAACGCCGTGGCCGCGCTGCTGCGCGACTCCCTGGAGGCCGGCGCGACGCGCGTCACGCTCCAGGTCAACGTGATCGGGGAGGACGCCTCGTGACCGAGCCCCGCGACCACCCGTTCGTCACCGCGGTCAAGCCGCTGGTGGACGCGATGGGCGGCCAGATGATGGACCCCTCCCAGGCGCAGCCCGACGACGTCGTGCTGGCCTGGGAGGGGCAGGACCTGCTGGCCGTGCGCCTGCCGCAGCTCTCCGATTCGCTGGACCACATCCTCGCGGCGCTGGAGCGCCGCCACGGCGTACCGCTGGCCCAGCTGGACCGCAAGGCCAAGCAGGACGTGGTGCGCATACTGGAGGCGCGGGGCGCCTTCTCGGTGCGGCACGGAGTGGAGACGGTCGCGGGCGCCCTGGGCGTGAGCCGCTTCACGGTCTACAACTACTTGAACCGGGACGCCGCCGCCCAGGCGAAGCCCGGCAGGGCAGCCGGGAGTGAGGGCTGATTCACCCCTGGTGACGAGCCGCCGCCCGATTCACCCGGGCGGCGGCTTTTGTGTACGGGAAGTTTCAACAAAGTGTTGACGCCGTGTGGCCGAGGGCGTTAGCTATGCGCAGCCCGTCAAAGCAACAACAGGCCACGGAGGCCTACCGTGACTTCGAGTCCGACCCCGGGTCTCACCCGGTTCAACGCCTTGGACGACAGCGCGGCCGAGGCCGAGCTGCACGAGGTCTGCGCCAGTTCGGCGTGGGGCAGCAAGATGCTCGCCCAGCGCCCCTTCGCCACCGCCGACGCCCTCTTCGCCGCCAACGAGTCCGCCATGGCGGAGCTCACCGCGGAGGACCTGGGCGAGGCGATGGGAGGCCACGCGCCGATCGGCCGGCCGAAGCCGGGAGACCCGACCTCCGCCCGCGAGCAGCGTGGCATGGCCGGCGCCTCGGAGGAGCTGAAGAACGAACTCCTCGAGCTGAACCTGGCCTACCAGGAGAAGTTCGGCCACGTCTTCCTCATCTGCGCCACCGGTGCGACCGGTGAGTTCATGCGGGACGCGGTGAAGGTCCGGATCGGCAACTCGCCGGAGCAGGAGCGAGAGATCGCCCGCGGCGAGCTGGTGAAGATCAACCGGATCCGCCTGACCCGCCTCGTCGAACTCGCAGAAGGAGAGTGACCATGAGCACCGAGACCACCGCGTCGGTGTCCACCCACATCCTGGACACCAGCATCGGCCGCCCCGCCGAGAGCGTCGCCATCTCCCTGTCGGCCCGCGCGGGCCTCGGCGGCGAGTGGGCGGCCCTCGGCGGCAGCGCCACCGACGCCGACGGGCGCTGCAAGGACCTGCCGGCCCTGCCGGAGGGCACCACACACGTGCGTCTCGACTTCGAGACCGAGACGTACTTCAGCACCAAGCAGAGCGAAGACAAGCAAGCCGAGGCGCAGCAGGACGCCCCCCGCGTAAGGGACAGCGGTGCGTTCTTCCCCGAGGTAACGATCACCTTCGCGGTGAACCCGGGCGAGCACTACCACGTACCGCTGCTGCTCAACCCGTTCGGCTACTCCGTTTACCGAGGGAGCTAGCATGGCCACGATTCTGGGCCAGAACCAGTACGGCAAGGCAGAGAACCGCGTCGTCAAGATCACGCGGGACGGCGACACCCACCACATCAAGGACCTCAACGTCTCGGTCGCCCTCTCCGGCGACATGGACGACGTCCACTACTCCGGCTCGAACGCCAACGTCCTCCCGACGGACACCACCAAGAACACGGTGTACGCGTTCGCCAAGGAGTACGGCATCGAGTCCGCCGAGCAGTTCGGCATCCACCTGGCCCGCTGGTTCGTGGGCAGCCAGGAGCCGATCCAGCGTGCGCGCATCCGGATCGAGGAGTACGCCTGGGACCGGATCGCCACCTCGGACGCCAACTCCAAGTTCATCGGCGCCGACGAGGTCAACCACTCCTTCGTCCGCAAGGGCATGGAGACCCGCGTCACCCAGATCACGTACGACGGCCAGAACTGGGAGGTCATCTCCGGCCTCAAGGACCTGATCGTCATGAACTCCACGAACTCCGAGTTCTGGGGCTACGTGAAGGACAAGTACACGACCCTGCAGGAGGCGTACGACCGCATCCTGGCCACCCAGGTGTCGGGCCGCTGGCGCTTCAACTGGTCGGACGACGAGCAGCGGATGCCCAACTGGGAGAAGTCCTACGCCGAGACCAAGAAGCACATGCTCCAGGCCTTCGCGGAGACCTACTCGCTGTCGCTCCAGCAGACCCTGTACCAGATGGGCTCGCGGATCATCAACCACCGTTCGGAGATCGACGAGGTCCGCTTCTCGCTCCCGAACAAGCACCACTTCCTCGTCGACCTGGAGCCCTTCGGCCTCAAGAACGACAACGAGGTCTACTTCGCCGCGGACCGCCCGTACGGTCTCATCGAGGCGACGGTCCTCCGCGACGGCGCCGACGCCCGTATCCCCGTGGACATGACCAACCTCTGAGCACGGCGCGCGCGTCCCGGGGCTCCGCAGTGGCCCCGGGGCGCGACACCACCCCAGCTTCCTGAATCGGCACCCGGACCACCCCACGGGCCGGCAGTACTGTCAGCTGTCAAGGCCCCGGCTCCGGCACTCAAATCCCCTGGGTTTTGCCGTGCCCGCTCCGCCACTGAAAGCACGAGGAAGTCCCATGGCAGCATCGGCAGCCCATGACAGCGCCGTAGAGCGCACCGTCATCGAGAACTGTGCGATCGCGACCGTCGACGCGAACGACACCGAGTACGCGTCGGGTCACATCGTCATCGCCGGCAACAAGATCGAGTCCATCGGCGCGGGCAGGGCCCCCGAGAACCTCGAGAACGTCGTCCGCCGCATCGACGGCACCGGGCACCTCGTGACTCCCGGTCTGGTCAATACGCACCACCACTTCTACCAGTGGATCACGCGCGGCCTGGCCACCGACCACAACCTCTTCAACTGGCTCGTCGCGCTGTACCCGACCTGGGCGCGCATCGACGAGCAGATGGCGTACACGGCGGCCCAGGGCTCGCTGGCCGCGATGGCCCGCGGCGGTGTCACCACCGCCATGGACCACCACTACGTCTACCCCAAGAACTCCGGCGACCTCTCCGGCGCGATCATCCGCGCCGCGTCCGAGATGGGCGTCCGCTTCACCCTCGCCCGCGGCTCCATGGACCGCAGCGAGAAGGACGGCGGCCTGCCCCCGGACCACGCCGTCGAGACCCTCGAGGGCGCCCTGGCGGACACCGAGGCGACCATCAAGAAGTTCCACGACGCCTCCTTCGACGCCATGACCCAGGTCGCCGTCGCCCCGTGCTCCCCCTTCTCGGTCTCCACCGAGCTGCTGAAGCAGGGCGCCGAGCTGGCCCGCCGCCTCGGTGTGCGCATGCACACGCACGGCTCGGAGACCGTCGAGGAGGAGAAGTTCTGCCACGAGCTCTTCGGCATGGGCCCGACCGACTACTTCGAGTCGACCGGCTGGCTCGGTGAGGACGTGTGGATGGCGCACAGCGTCCACATGAACGACTCCGACATCGCCGCGTTCGCCCGTACCAAGACCGGTGTGGCGCACTGCCCGTCCTCCAACGCCCGTCTGGCCGCCGGCATCGCCCGCGTGCCCGACATGCTGAAGGCGGGCGTCCCGGTCGGCCTCGGCGTCGACGGCACCGCCTCCAACGAGTCCGGCGAACTGCACACCGAGCTGCGCAACGCGCTGCTGATCAACCGTCTGAACCCGGTCCACCGCGAGGCCGCGCTCAACGCCCGCCAGGCCCTGCGCCTGGGCACCTACGGCGGCGCCCAGGTCCTCGGCCGCGCCGACAACATCGGCTCGCTCGAGGCCGGCAAGTGCGCCGACCTCGTGCTGTGGAACCTCAGCACCTTCCTGCACTCCTCGATCGCCGACCCGGTCACCGCGCTGGTCTTCGGCGCGGCCGCCCCGGTCACCGCGTCGTTCGTCAACGGCAAGCAGATCGTGGAGGACAACCGGCTGCTCTTCGCCGACGAGGACGCGATCGCCGTGTCCACGCGGGAAGAGGCGCAGCGCCTGGCGCGGATCTCCGCGCAGGGCTGATCCCCCCAGCGACCGCTGGGGGGAACCCCAGGAGTCCGGCCGGGGGGGACGGCCCCCGGCCGGCGGGGGGGGGCCCCCCCGGGGGGCGCCGCCCCCCCTCCCCCGGCCCCCCCCCCGGGCGGAACCCGGGGGGCCCCCGGGGGGGGGCCCCCCCCCTAACGGGGCGGGGGCCC
>NZ_JBIBCI010000017.1:5200-131956 GCF_042901085.1 Streptomyces sp. NPDC012794 | reverse complement strand
GGCGCCGGGGGGGGGGGCCCCCCGGGGCCGGGGGCCCCCCCCCCGCCGGGGGGGGGGGCCCCCCCGGGGGGGGGGGGGGGGGGGCCCCCCCCCCCCCCCCCGGCCGCGGACCCGAGCGGGGTCCGCGGCAGCCGTTCCCGGGAAGCGCCCGCGGAGAGATCCGAGGGCGCCCCCGGGAGCGGTCACCGCTCCTTCCGGGAGCGGTGACCCGCGAGGACCGCCGTGCGGCGGCACCTGGCGACACCCGCACCCCGTGACACCCCCACCGCGGCGACGCACACTCCGTGCCGCTGCCACGGCACCACCAGCCCCCGGACGGGACGGGGCCACCGCGCGGAGCCGGTTTTTGGGCGAATCGTTTCCGCACCCCTTGGGGCGAGAAGTGGCGACACCACAACTCCATACAGGCTCGACCAGCACCTCTTTCGCACCACCTCCCTGACACCCACGTCCCTGCCGACGTGTTTAACCGACCGGAGGAAGCCGTGGCCGCAACGCCCAGGTTTCGCAAAGACGCAGTCGCAGTACCGGAGGAGAAGCACCCGGTCGACGAGACCTTGCCTCCGCTGAAGATGTTCACGAGCGGCCTCCAGCACGTCGCCGCCATGTACGCGGGTGTCGTGGCCCCGCCCATGATCGTCGGGCCGGCGATCGGCCTCTCCGCCACCGAGACCGCCTTCCTGATGGGTGCCTCGCTCTTCACCGCGGGGCTCGCCACCCTCCTCCAGACGCTCGGATTCTGGAAGATCGGCGCCAAGCTCCCCTTCGTCAACGGCGTCTCCTTCGCCGGTGTGACACCGATGATCGCCATCGGCAAGGGCGAGGGGGACGACGCCATCCCCGTCATCTTCGGCGCGATCATCGTCGCCGGACTGGTCGGCTTCCTCGCCGCCCCCTACTTCGGCAAGCTCGTCCGCTTCTTCCCGCCCGTCGTCACGGGCACCGTCATCACCCTGATCGGCGTGTCACTGCTCCCGGTGGCCTTCAACTGGTCGCAGGGCGGGAACCGCGCCGCCGCCGACTACGGCTCGATGCGCAACATCGGCATGGCCGCCCTCACCCTGGCGATCGTCCTGGTGATGCGGAAGTTCCTGCGCGGATTCCTCCAGCAGATATCCATCCTGCTCGGCCTGGTCGCCGGCACGCTGATCGCCCTTCCCCTGGGCATGACCGGCTTCGACGCCGTCAAGAACGCCTCCGTCATCGGCTTCCCGACCCCCTTCCACTTCGGCGCCCCGCAGTTCCAGGTCGCCGCCATCGTCTCGATGTGCATCGTGATGCTGGTCTGCATGACCGAGTCCACCGCCGACATCCTGGCCCTCGGCAAGATCGTCGGCCGGCCGGCGGACGCGCGGACCATCGAGGGCGGCCTGCGCGCCGACACCCTCGGCAGCGCGCTCAGCCCGCTGTTCAACGGCTTCATGTGCAGTGCCTTCGCCCAGAACATCGGTCTCGTCGCGATGACCAAGGTGCGCAGCCGCTTCGTGGTCGCCGCGGGCGGCGGCATCCTGATCCTGCTCGGCCTGTGTCCGATGGCCGCCTCCGTGATCGGCGTCGTCCCGCTGCCCGTCCTCGGCGGCGCCGGCGTGGTCCTCTTCGGCTCGGTCGCGGCCAGCGGAATCCAGACCCTGGCGGGCGCGGCCATGGAGAAGGGCGAGAACGCCCTCATCGTCGCCGCCTCGGTGGGCATCGGCCTGATCCCGATCGCCGCGCCGGACTTCTACCACGCCTTCCCGGAGGACCTGCTGGTCGTCCTCGACTCCGGCATCAGCACCGGGTGCGTGGTGGCGATCCTGCTCAACCTCGCCTTCAACCACCTCGGCGCGAAGCGGAACGCGGCGGAGAGCACCGCGGAACCGGCCTTGGTCCACTGAGCCGGGCGGCCGCCGGCCGCGTCGCGCGCGGCGGCGCGTACGTCACCCACTGCGGGTGTGGCGTACGCGCCGCCGCGCGCCTACGCCGCCCAGTGCGGCAGGGCCTCGTCCCCGGTGCCGGGCGCCGTGGCCTTCCAGATGTCCGGCGGCACCGTCCGTATCCGCCGGCCCGTCCGGTCCAGCTCCTGCGCCTCCGACTTGCGCACGTGCAGGGCCACCACCGTGTCGGTGACGCGCAGCCCCGGCACCCTGCGCGTCAGGTCGGCGGTGTACCGGGACAGCTCCTCGATGGTGCGCAGCCGGGCGCCGATCATGAAGTTCCAGGGCCCGCTGACGGACATGCAGGTCCGGGTCTCGCGCAGCCCCGCGGCCACCGCCGCGCAGTCGGCCACCTCGTGCTCGGGCACCTCCCCCCACACCGTCGCGGACACCGGCCAGCCGGTCAGCCCCGAAGCCAGCGCGCAGCTGTAGCGCAGGCTCTGTCCCGCCTCCAGCCGGCCCAGGCGGCGCCGTACGGTCGACTCGCTCATCCCCGACTCCCGGGCCAGCGAGGCCACGCTGCGCCGCGCGTCCGCGGCCAGCGCCAGCACCAGCGGCCGGTCCTCCTCGGGCATCGAGGCGACCGGCGCGGGGGAGACGGCGGCCCCCTTGCGGCGACTGCGCCCGGTCAGCAGGTCGGCCTGGGCGGGCGTCAGCTGGTCCAGGCGCCAGCGGTCGGGGGAGCAGTGCACCGCCGTGACCATCGAGGAGCGGGTACCGGTCACCCCGGGGATCCGCTGCACCCGGAAGGACAGGTACTGGTACAGCATGTGCAGGTTCGGTACGGCGACGAAGGCCAGCAGGTCACGTCCGCCCGAGGTGTGCTCCACGCCCATGGTGTGGGGATCGCCGGTCAGGGCCGCACCCACCGCCGGAGAGGTACCCGCCGCGCAGGTCACCTCGACCCACGCCATACACGGCGCCTGCGTGCCGGTACGCAGCCCGATGCCCGAGATCCAGGCCTCGCCGGCGGCGGTCAGCCGCTCCCAGCGGCGGGCGAGCGTCTCGGGGCGCGCCCCGAGCACCTGCGCCAGGCGCTCCCAGCTGGCGCGCGGGGCGAGCTGGAGTGCGTGGACGAGCGCCCTGTCGGTGTCGTCGATGGCGGAAATGGCCGAGTTCATACCTTCCCCTGGTGGTTCTCCTGGCCATCGGCCGGTCAACCCTACTTTCGCCTGATCATCTCTCCTCGTAGGCCCGACCGCGGCATCGGGCGGTCGTGCGTGCCTGGAGGAGAGCGGGAGGAGGACCCGTGGGGGACCCCGGCTCGAGCCTGCGCCACGCGGTGCCGGCCGAACTGTCGAGCTTCGTGGGACGGGAGCGCGAGCTCGCCCGCACCACCGCCCTGCTCGGCACGGAACGCCTGGTCAGCCTCGTCGGACCAGCGGGAATCGGCAAGACGCGGCTGGCCGTGCGGACCGCGCGGGCCCTGGACCGCACCCACGGAGCCGGCGTGCTGTGGGCCGATCTCGCGAGCCTGCCCGCCCCCCTCGGGGACGGCCTGGCACGGGAGTTGGGGCGCCGGCTCGACGGCCGCGGGGCCCTGCTGGTCCTCGACGGCTGCGAGCAGCTCGGGGAGCGCGCGGGGGAGCTGGCGGGGCAATTGCTGGCTCGATCACCCGGGGTGCGAATTCTGGCCACTTCGCAGCGGACCCTCGGATTCCATGAGGGGGCGGAGCTCGCCGTGGGTCCCCTTCCCCTGCCACCGGAACCGCGGGATCCGGCCCGAGGGCATTCCGCCGCCGAGGCCGGGGAGCTCGCCCGGTACGCCTCGGTACGCCTCTACGCGGAGCGGGCGCGCGGCGCCGACCCCCGCTTCGAGATCACCGACCGCAACGCCGGGGCCGTCGCTGCCCTGTGCCGCGCCCTCGACGGGATCCCCGGCGCACTGGAACTGGCCGCCGCCCGCGCCGGCCGGTACCCCCCGGCCGAGGCGCTGCGCAGGCTGAGGGCCGACCCGCTCGGCTTCTTCGCCGAGGGCGCGGGCCGGGCCGGCGGGGCCGACGTGCTGCGCGCACACCTTCCGGCCTCGCCGGGGGAGCGGCTGCTGTGGACCCGGCTGTCCGTCTTCGAGGGCTCCTTCGACGAGGCCGCCGTCGCGCAGGTGTGCGGCTTCGGCGAACTCGGCCCCGAGGAGGCCGCCGCCACCCTGCGCCGGCTCGCCCCCGCCCTGCTCGCGGAGCCGGGGGAGCCGGGCCGCTACCGGCTGCCCCTGTCCGTACGGGCCCACGAGGCCCGGCGGCTCGCGCACGAGCCCGGCGGCGCGGCGGCGCTGGCCGCCCGGCGCCACCACGAGCGGTGCCGGGTCGTCGCCGAACGGGCCGCCTGGCTGTGGCGGTCGGGGGCGCAGCCGCAGGCACGCGCCCTGGCCCTGCGGGAGCTGCCCGACCTGCGCCTCGCCATGGACCCGCTGTCCGGGACCGGCCCGGCGGGCGCCCTGGAGGTCGCCGTGTCCCTGTGGTTCCTCTGGGCGGCCTGCGGGCTGGGCACGGAGGGACACCGGCACCTGGAGCGCGCCCTCGCCCTGCACCCGGCGCCCCGGCCGGCCCGCGCGCTGTGGCTGGCGGCCTGGCTGGCGGCCGCCTCCGGACGGCCCGAGGCGGCCGATCCGCTGCTGGTGGAGGCTTGGAACGCGGCCGTACTGGAGGGGGAGGACGCCGTCCTGGCCTACCTCGCACACGCCCGGGGCACCGTGGCGCTGTGGAAGGACCGGCCGGGGGAGGCCGCCGACGAGTACCGGGACGCCCTCGAACAGCTCCCGCCGGAGCCGGAGTTCGGGCCGGGCCGGGAGGCGCTGCGGGCCGCCCTGACGATGGCGCTCGCGCACACCGACCCGGCGTCCGTGCCCGTGGAGGAGGGCGTTCCGGGAGGTCCCGCCGACCTGTGGGCCCGGTCCTGGTCCGACTGCGGCCACGCGGTCGTGCAGCGCCGTCAGGGCCGTCCCGCACTGGCCCGGACCCGGCTGGTGGCCGCTCTGGAGATCCAGTTGGCCTTCGGGGACCGGCTGGGGCAGGCCTTCTCGGCGGAGCTGCTGGCCGAGCTGGAGGCCGGTCTCGGCCGCTACGAGGAGTCCGCGAAGCTGCTCGGCGCGGTCCACGCCCACCGCCCGGCCGCCGCCTGTGCCCCGCGCGCCGAGCGGATCCTGCGCCTCCGGATGGCCCCGGAAGCCTTCCGCGCGGCGCACGCGGAGGGTTCCCGGGGCACGCTGAGGGACCTGCTGCCGGAACTCTGAGCCGTGGGTCACCGGCCGGGGCGCGAGGTGCCCCGGGGCCGGGAGTTGCGGCGTCGATCCGGCGTACCGCGTCAAGGACGCGGAAAGACATCGCATAGCGCCGGGCCGGCTCTCGCGGGCCCGGCCCGAATCCCGCCAGCCCCGAACCGCCCCAGCCCCGCGCCGCCCCGAGCCACTCCGCCCCGACCCGAACCGTGCCGCCCGGTACCGCCCCGCGCCGCCTGGTCGAGGCACCCGGGTACGTCCGGTATCCGGGAGCCCCTCCGCCCCGCCGCGCACGGCACCGGACCACGCGGGTCCGGCCGGCCGGACCGGAAGGGACGGCCTGCCCCGCCCCTCTGACCGGACAGGTGGTACAGCGATGGCCGACACCCCGCAGCTGTGGATGCGCAGCGAGACCCGCCCCACCGAACGGCGTGCCCCCCTGACCCCCGAGGACGCCGAGCGGCTCGTCCGGCAGGGCGTACGGATCACCGTGGAGGAGTCCGTACACCGGGTCTTCCCGCTCGACGCGTACGAGGCGGCCGGCTGCCGTACCGCGCAGGCCGGCTCCTGGTCGCGGGCCGCGCCCGGGTCCGCGTACGTCCTCGGCCTGAAGGAACTCCCGTCGACGCCCGACCGTTTGCACCACCGGCACGTCTACTTCGGGCACGCCTACAAGGGTCAGGCGCAGGCCCCCGAGCTGCTGCGCCGGTTCGCCGCGGGCGGCGGGACCCTGCTCGACCTGGAGTACCTCGCCGACGCGCGGGGCCGCAGGCTGGCCGCCTTCGGCTACTGGGCCGGGTACGCGGGCGCCGCCCTGGCCGCGCTGCACGCCCGCGGCGCGCTCACCGCCCCGCTGGTCCCGCTGCCCCGGCCGGAGCTGGACGCCCGCCTGCGCGCGGCGGCCCCCGACGGGTTACGGGCGCTGGTCATCGGCGCGGGCGGCCGCAGCGGCCGCGGCGCCTGCGACGCCCTCACCACCGCCGGGATCCCGGTCACCCGCTGGGACCGCACCGCGACCCGCCGCCTGGACCGCGCCGCGCTCCTCGGCCACGACATCCTGGTCAACGCGGTGCTCACCACCCGGCCCGTGCCGCCCTTCCTGACCCCGGCCGACCTGGAGGGCGTCCCCCGGCGGCTCTCGGTGATCGCCGACATCACCTGTGACACCGGATCAGAGCTGCACCTGCTCCCCGTGTACGACCGCCTGACCGACTGGACGGCCCCGGCGCGGCGCCTGCCGGTGGGCGGCCCGCCGCTGGACGTGATCGCCATCGACAACCTGCCGTCCCTCCTCCCGGCCGAGGCGGCCCGCGCCTTCTCGGCGGACCTGCTGCCCAAGCTCCTCGCCCTGCACTCGCCGTCCCCGGACCCGGACTGGCTCCGCTGCCGGGCGGCCTTCACCACCGCGCTGGCGGCGCTGGCGGGCCCGGAGCGGGCGGCGTAGGAGGGGCTACGGGAGCTCCGCGTCCGGCTGCCAGAGCATCAGGTTGCTCATCAGCTCCGCCTGCTCGATCGCGTCGTCCAGCGCGTGGTGGGTGTGGCGGCGCCCGGAGTGGAGTTCGCGGGGCATGCGGCCCTTCACGGCGGCGCGCAGCGGGACGCGGGCCTTCGTCGCGTACAGGGTCTTCATGTCCAGGCAGCCGGAGTGGCCGAAGGGGCTGTCGTCGCCGAATTCGATCAGGTACCAGTACAGGAAGGTCCAGTCGAAGGGGGCCGGGTAGCCGCACATCACCGGCTGGGCGCCGGCGGAGACCTCCCGGACCCAGGCCCGGAAGTCGGCCATCGCCGCGGCCGGTTCGGCGCCCTCGCGCAGGAGGCGGTCGCGGTCGAGGCCGCTGACGGCGAGGGCGGCGTCCACGTACCGGTCGCTGATGGGGCGCAGCTCGCGGTAGAAGGTCTGCCGCTCCGGGTCGGCGGCCGTGTACGCGGCCCCGTCCTGGCGGCCGGCGACGGCCGCGCCGAAGCTGATCATGGAGTAGGGGCCGGGGATCGGGCCGTCGGCCTCGATGTCGACGGAGATGTAGAGGGAGGGACGCGCGGGACGGGCTGCCATGGCCTGATCATGACAGCCCGCCCCGCGGTCCTGCCGCGATTTACGGAGCGGCCGCCAGGAACATGCCGGTGTGGTCGCCCCCGGCGGTGTTCTTGCAGCTCTGGGCCGAGCCGGCGGGCTGGGCCACGGCCAGGGCCAGGCAGCGGCCGAGGGCCAGCTGACCGAAGTAGTTCGGGTGCATGGACTCCTGGACCAGTCCCTGCGTCTCGTTGTTGTCGATCCAGCGCGCCCACTCGCTCGTCTTCGCCGACGCGGGGACGGCGGAGCTGACCTGCTTGCTGGCCTTCGCGCAGACCTCACGCCCCTGGAGCATGTCCCGCAGGTCCAGGAACTGGACGCCCTTGGCCGCCGCGACTCCCTTGATGCGGTTCGCCATCTGCGGCACGAGCGAGTCCCGGGCCCAGTCGGAGTCCCGGTTCCAGAACGGGCATCCGCCGGTGTTGAGCCGGCTCCAGTCGCTCTGGGTGTACCGGTTCTCGGCGCCCCGGGGGATGGGGGAGGGGTAGGACTGGAGCACGATGCGGTACGAGGAGTCCGCGTACCCGGCCTGGCGCATCACGGCCCGGATCTCGTCGACCGACTTGCCGACGTCGGCCATGACGGCGTCGATCTTCCGGTCGACCCCGGCCTGCTGGTCGTCGTAGCAGTACGAGCCCCACAGGACGAAGTCGTACGCGCAGCTCTTGATGATGTCGGCGAAGCCGAGGTCGTTGCCGCCGATGGACAGCGTGATCACCTTGACGTCGCGGCCGGCGGCCACCGCCGCCAGCTGGTCCGCCTGCGGCGCCTCGCCCTTGAAGGCCACGCCGCCGTTGACGGCGCGGAAGACGTTCTGCGAAGTCGCCCCGGAACAGGCCACGTTGACCGCCGTCTCGGCGAGGGCGCCCGCGCTCAGCACCTCGGCCGAATCGGAGCGGTGGCACCCGCCCGCGGTGGTGCCGTAGACCTTGGCGGGATCGTAGGAACCGCCACTGACCCACGCCCGGTCGGTGCCGTTCCTGCTCCCGCTATTCGTCAGGCTGTTGCCCTTCCAGCGTCCGGCCTCGCCGGAGATGTAGCTGTCGCCCATGGACACCACGGCGGTGGGTCCCGTACCAGGCCCGGCCACCGCCGTCCCGGCCCCGCCGGCGAGCAGCGCGGCGGCGAGCGGCAGTACCATCCCGGCCCCGGCCAGTCGTCGCACACGACGCGGGGCGGCCCGGCCCTCGCCGGCCTTGCGGAATCCGATCACTGCGGAACTCCTGCGGTCGGCCACGCCGAAGTCGCCAACAACTTCGGTGCGTGGCTTGGAAAGTGGGGGTACCGCCGGCGCCGGTGGCATCGGAAAGGTGACACGCGCCCACTTGTTACCGCTAGGTACAGTCAGATTACGATGCAGTAACGTCCGACCGGTCGGTCGGGCGCCGCCGGGTTCGCCGCGCATGGGGGCGGGTTGACGTGGGCCTCGCCGGGGGACGGCCGGCGCCCGGGCGCGCCGCTCCGCCGTCGGACTTCGAGCCGGCCTCGGCCGGCCGTCGAACCGGTCCTGAGAGGCTGTCCGCGGACGCGGTGGATCCGGGTACGCGGTGGATCCGGGTACGCGACGGATCCGGGCGCGTCGGCGCGGGCCCGGATCCGGTGTGCTGCGGGAGGTCAGACGAGAGAGGGTTCCCGCCGCCGCTCCGGCGCCCGGTCGGGAGCGGTGCGGGCAGGGGCCGGGGCGGGCCCGGCCGGGCGGCGGCCGACGGCCCGCGAGGCGAGCGCGGCGGACGAGAGCAGGTTGGTGAACAGGACCCGGTAGTTGAAGGTGTTCCCGGCGGAGACGAGCGGCAGCACCAGCCCGTTGACCATCGGGACGTAGCCGATCCAGAACCACGGGGAGCGCGCGGCCGCGCCGTGCGTCACCACGGTCGCGGCCATCGGCACCAGGACGATCAGGGTGTAGTGGTCGAAGGACGGCTTGGTGCCGAGGAAGGCCGCCAGCATCAGCATGGTGCTGGTCTCGACCAGCCGCAGGCCCTCGTGGCCGCCCTTGCGCCAGCGGAGCCAGGCCAGCAGGACCATGACGACCGCCACGGCCGCGCCCACCGCCCCGGCCGCCCCCTCGGCCACGCCCAGCCGGGTCAGCACGTTGGGGACCGACGCGTCGAACGGCGCGGCGAAGCCGCCCTGGCCGCCGAGCAGGTAGGGCAGCGTCTTGGTGAGGAACAGCGTCGGTTGGGGCATCATCGCGCCCGCCGCCACCGCGATCACCACCGGCACCGCGACCGCGACGGCGAGGGCCTTGAACTGGCGGGCCATCAGGAAGAGCAGCGCGACGGGAGCGAGGATCGGCTTGATGCTGATGGCCACGCCGAACACCACCGCGGCCGCCACCCAGCGGCGGCCGGCGGCCAGCAGCAGGACCGCCGGGAGGGCCATCACGTAACCGGAGGTCCAGTTGCCGATCTGTACGACATTGGTGAACGGCACCAGGAAGCAGAGCGCGATCACGCCCAGCACGGACAGCCGGCTCAGCGCCGGGACCCGGAAGACGCGCAGCGAGAGGAACCAGCCGACCAGGATGAAGCCGATGCCGACCAGGGGCAGCAGGTGCAGCCGGGTCTCCAGGGAGAACCAGAGCCACGGCACGCCGGCCAGCACGCCCGGCGGCAGATAGAGGAAGCGTTCCTCCTCGTAGGGGGGCTTGCCCTGGCTGAAGACTTCCGCGGCCTTGATGACCCACTCGTTGTCGAGGCCGACGTTGCCCGCGGTCCGGGCCTGGTAGTAGACGTTGGCCAGCAGGGCGACCGCGGCCACCACCAGGGCCGTCGGTGCGCGTCCCCGGAGCCAGTCCACGAGCCGCGGGTCGGTATCGGAAGCGCTGCCGGCGGCTCCCGTCACACGCCGTCTTCTTCCGGGCGCGCTACGCATGGGACGAGTCCATTCGGTGTCGATGTCGGCCGGTGTTGCCACTCGGCTGCCACCGGCGCCGTAACCAGTCGGGGCCGGCTGGAAGGGCCACCGAAGGCCACCCTACCTCCTGGCCCCGGTGCCCCCACGGGGTGAGGTGCCGTCAGGAGGCAGGCCGACGGGTCTTCCCGCCGGCCAGGAGTGTGGGTCGTTTTGTCATGTTTTGTCCATGGTACGCTGATCGGGTTTGTTTGATTCGTACTGAGGGGGGATCCCCCGCACCGGCCCCCGAAAGCGTTGTCGATGGTCTCCCCCGTCAGTTCCCCGCCGGTCTCCGTGCCGCCGCCTTCGGCGGCCCAGCCGGGGGAGGTGCAGGGCACCGGAACAGTCCCCGTCAAGCGGCCCCGGCTCTACGTGCTGGACGGCCTCCGGCTGATCGCCGCGATGGGGGTCGTGCTCTGGCACTGGCTCGGAGTCGAGCGCTTCCCGCAGGTCTGGCACGGCAAGCCCAGCGACCTGATGCCGGCCGGTCACCTGGTGGGCGCGTACAGCTGGACCGGCGTGGAGCTGTTCTTCCTGATCAGCGGCTTCGTCATCTGCATGTCCTGCTGGGGCCGTTCGGTCGGCGATTTCGTCACCTCGCGGGTGGTCCGGCTCTTCCCCGCCTACTGGGTGGCGGTACTGCTCACGGCCGGCTGCCTGCTGATCGTGCCGACCATCTGGGGCGACAACACCCAGCGGCCGACCGTCTCACGGATCCTCACCAACCTGAGCATGGCCAACATGCCGGTCGGGGTGGACAATCTGGACCCGGTCTACTGGACCCTCTGGGCCGAGCTCCGGTTCTACCTGCTGTTCGGCGTGCTCGTCGCGATCGGCCTGACCTACCGTCGGGTGCTGGCGTTCTGCGGGATCTGGGGGGTCGCGGCGCTGCTGGCGCCCGCGGCGGACTCGCCGCTGCTCACGGCGCTCGCCCAGCCCACCTACGCCTGGTACTTCATCGGCGGCATCGCGATCTTCCTGATGTACCGGTTCGGCGCCAACCTGCTGCTCTGGGGCATCGTCGGGTTCTGCTGGCTGATGTCGCAGGACTCCCTGCGGGGTGTGGTCGACGGCTATGAGTACGGCGCCGAGCACCGGCTCTCCTGGACCCTCACCCTGTTCTGCACCACCGTCGCCTACGGGGTCGTCATCGCCTCCGCGCTGGGTGCGTTCAACTGGATCCGGTGGAAGTGGCTGACCGTCGCCGGGGCGCTCACGTACCCGCTCTACCTGCTGCACCAGATGATCGGCTGGCAGGTGATCACCCGTCTGCGCGAGTACCTGGACCCGTACCCGACGCTGATCGCTGTGACCTTGATCATGATGGTCGCGGCCTATCTGGTGCACCGGCTGGTCGAGCGCCCGCTCGCCCCCTGGATGAAGCGGAAGCTGGACGCCTCTTTCGCCCAGGTGCGCAAGGACGTGCGGGCCGGAGGCGGCACGCGTCCGAGGGGCTGACCGCACCCTCCTCGCCGGCCGGTACGGCGTTCCCGGCCCCCGAACCGCCGCTGCGCCGCGGCCGCTCCGGAGCATCCCCGGCGGATGCCGTACGGCGCGGCCCCGCCGCCCCCCCCGGCGGGCGCGCCGTGGTTCCCCGGGGCACACACCACACCACCGGCCTGCCGATCACAGAACGCGGCCTGCCCGCACGCGCACCAACGGCTCCGCCCCCGTCGCCTCGAAGGCGGCGGGGGCGGAGCCGGGCTCGGCTGCTGTGCGATTCAGCCGAAGGGGGTGGCGCCGGCCGTACGGGAGGTCAGCCGACCAGCTGGTCGTACGCGGGGAGGGTGAGGAAGTCCGCGTAGTCGGCGTCCAGGGAGACCTGGAGCAGGAGGTCGTGGGCCTGCTGCCACTTCCCGGCCGCGAAGGCCTCCTCGCCGACCTCGGCGCGGATCGCGTCGAGCTCCTCGGCGGCGATCGCGCGGGTCAGTTCCGCGGTGGCGCGCACGGGTTCTCCGTCGTGCTCGAAGACGACTCCGGCGTTGATCCACTGCCAGATCTGCGAGCGCGAGATCTCCGCCGTGGCGGCGTCCTCCATGAGCCCGAAGATGCCGACGGCGCCCAGGCCGCGCAGCCAGGCCTCGATGTAGCGGATGCCGACCTGGACGGCGTTGCGCAGGCCCTCGTAGGTGGGCTTGGCGTCCAGCGAGTCGATCGCGATCAGGTCGCCGGGGGCCACGGAGACGTCCTCGCGGAGGCGGTCCTTCTGGTTGGGCTTGTCGCCCAGGACGGCGTCGAAGGAGGCCATGGCGATCGGGACCAGGTCGGGGTGGGCGACCCAGGAGCCGTCGAAGCCGTCGTTCGCCTCGCGGTCCTTGTCGGCCTTGACCTTCTCGAAGGCGACCCGGTTGGCCTCGGCGTCCTTGCGGGACGGGATGAAGGCCGCCATGCCGCCGATCGCGTGCGCGCCGCGCTTGTGGCAGGTGCGGACGAGCAGCTCGGTGTAGGCGCGCATGAAGGGGGCGGTCATCGTCACCGCGTTACGGTCCGGCAGGACGAACTTCTCGCCGCCGTCCCGGAAGTTCTTGACGATGGAGAACAGGTAGTCCCAACGGCCCGCGTTCAGGCCCGCCGCGTGGTCCTTGAGCTCGAAGAGGATCTCTTCCATCTCGTAGGCCGCGGTGATGGTCTCGATGAGGACGGTCGCGCGGACGGTGCCCTGCGGGATGCCGACGTAGTCCTGGGCGAAGACGAAGATGTCGTTCCAGAGGCGGGCCTCCAGGTGCGACTCGGTCTTCGGGAGGTAGAAGTACGGGCCCTTGCCGAGGTCGATCAGGCGCTGGGCGTTGTGGAAGAAGTAGAGGCCGAAGTCCACGAGGGAGCCGGAGGCCGGGCCGCCCTCGAAGCGCAGGTGGCGCTCCTGGAGGTGCCAGCCGCGCGGGCGCATGACGACGGTCGCGAGCTGGTCGGCGGGCTTGAGGGCGTAGGCCTTGCCGGTGCGCGGGTCGGTGAAGTCGATGCGGCGCTCGTAGGCGTCGATGAGGTTGAGCTGGCCGAGGACGACGTTCTCCCAGGTGGGAGCCGAGGCGTCCTCGAAGTCGGCGAGCCAGACCTTGGCGCCCGAGTTGAGGGCGTTGATGGTCATCTTGCGGTCGGTCGGACCGGTGATCTCCACGCGGCGGTCGTTCAGGGCGGCCGGGGCCGGCGCGACCTTCCAGTCGCCCTCGCGGACCTGTGCGGTGTCCGGGAGGAAGTCGAGCGTGGAGGTGCGGGCGATCTCGGCGCGTCGCTCGCCGCGTCGGGCGAGGAGCTCGGCGCGGCGGGGTGCGAACCGCCGGTGGAGCTCGGCCACGAACGCGAGGGCCGCATCGGTGAGGACTTCGTCCTGCCGGGGCAGGGGCTCGGCGTCGACGATGGCCAGCGGGGACGGCGCTGGTGCGGACATATCTGTCACTCCTTCAGCGGCGGTGCCTTGCGGCCGCGGGGAATGCTCGCGCGGGACGGCACGCGGTGCCGCCGGGTGTGGAGAGTTCCGGGTAACGGTCGCGGGCGCCGTCTGGGGGTTCAGGGCGCTTCTGACCAGTGGATAGTAATTTCCTCATGGTGGAAGTTCAATGGTTTGTTGATATCGAGATTCTCTGAGTCGACAGATTCCGCTCCCCGGTGGCCCTCAGTGCCACCGCGGTCACGCCCCGCTCAGACGAGGCGTGCCAGATCGGGCGGGGTGTCGATGTCGAAGGCGGCCGCGACGTCCCCGCACTCCACCAGCATGACCTCGGCGGCGTGTTTCCTCAGGTGGACGCGCGCGCCCTGGTCCCCGGTCGCGGTCGCCGCCACCTCCGCCCAGCGGTCCGCTCCGAACAGCACCGGGTGCCCCCGCTCCCCGTCGTACGCCGCCGCCACCAGGCTCGACGGCGACCGGTACGCCTCCCGCACCCGGGCCACGGCCGCCGGCCCGATGCCCGGCTGGTCCACCAGGGACACCAGGGCCGCGCGGGCGCCCGTACCGGCCAGGGAGGCCAGGCCCGCCCGCAGCGAGGAGCCCATGCCCTCGGCCCAGTCCGGGTTGTCCACGACCACGCACCCCGCCAGGTCGGCGCGCTCGCGCACCTCGGCGGCCGAGGCGCCGAGCACCACGTGCACCGGGTCACAGCCGGCCTCGCGCAGGACGCGCACGGCGTTCTCGACGAGCGGGCGTCCGCGGTAGGGGAGCAGGGCCTTGGGGCGGCCGCCCAGCCTGCGCCCCCCGCCGGCGGCCAGGAGCAGGCCGGCGACGAGCGGCGGGTCCTGCCCGGCCGGCCCGCCGGGAGCCTCGCCGGGGGCCGGGCCGGCGGCGGGGGTCACAGGGGCAGCGGGGCGGCCGGGGCCGGCTTCGCGGGAGTGTTCGACTGCTGACATGTCAGCGATTCTCGCCGCCCCTTCCCCCGAACGGGTGGGAAACCCGCCAGCAGCCGGCGCACGGAAGCCAGAGCGGCCCCGATCCGCAGCGGCTCGGAGATCCGGTTCTCGGCGGCGGCCGCCAGGGCCCGCTCGTCACGGTCGGTGAACACATCGTTCGGCATCGGGGAGCGCTCCTTGCCAATCGGGGGCCAATGCCGCGAGTCTGGACCCCGATTGGCCTGGCCGGCAGAGCCAATCGGGGGAGGTTGGCATGGCGAACGGACGAGTGGTCCATACGGCGGACAGAACGCTGGGGAGCCGGCAGCTCGCGGCGCTGCTCCCGCCCGAGGTGCTGGCCCGCCCCGGCTACCGCGCCCTCGCCGACGCCGTCCGCACCCTGATCCTCGACGGCCGGATCGCCCTGCACGTCCGGCTGCCCGCCGAACGCGAACTCGCCGAGGCCCTCGGCGCCAGCCGCGCCACCGTCACCGGCGCGTACGACCTGCTCCGCGAGAGCGGCTACGTCCGCAGCCGGCGCGGCTCCGGCACCTGGACCGAGCTCCCCGACGGCCACGGGCCGGTCGGCGCCCACGCCCTCCTCGGGACGGGCGGCCACAGCGCCGACGGCGACCCCGGCATCGACTTCGCCATCGCCGCGATGGGAGCCCCGGACGGCAGCCTCGCCGACGCCCTGGCCCGGGCCGCCCCCCGCCTGTCCGCCCTCACCCGCACCCCCGGCTACCACCCCTTCGGCCTGCCCGACCTGCGCGCCGCCGTCGCCGACCGCTTCACCCGGCGCGGGCTGCCCACCCGCTCCGAGCAGATCCTGGTCACCGCCGGGGCCCAGCAGGCCTTCGCCTTGGTGGCCGGCCTGCTCTGCCGGCCCGGGGACCGGGTCGTCACCGAGAGCCCGACCTACGCCAACGCCCTCGACGCCCTGCGCCACGCCCGCCTGCGCACCGGGTCCATCGCCGTCTCCGACACCGGCTGGGACATGGAGATCGCCGAGTCCACGCTGCGCCAGACCGTGCCCAGGCTCGCGTACGCGATCCCGGACTTCCAGAACCCGACGGGCAACCTGATGCCGGAGGAACAGCGGCTGCGGCTGCTCGCGGTGACCCGCGCCACCGGCACCTGGCTGGTGGTCGACGAGACCATCGCGGACATCGCGCTGGACGTCCCGGCCCCCGCGCCGCTCGCCGCCCTCGCCCCCCGGTCCGGCGCCGACCACGTGATCACCATCGGCTCCCTCAGCAAGACGCACTGGGGCGGGCTCCGGGTGGGCTGGATCCGGGCCACCGCGAAGCTCATAGCCGAGCTGACCGCCGTACGGGTCTCGGCGGACATGACCGGCTCCGTGCTCGACCAGCTGGTGGCGCTCCCGCTGCTGGAGGGCCTCGACCGGTCCCTGCCCGAACGGCTCGCGCAGCTGCGCACCCAGCGGGCGGCCCTGGTGTCGGCGCTCCAGCGGCACACCCCCGAGTGGTCCTGGCGGCTGCCGCCCGGCGGCCTCTCGCTCTGGGTGGACCTCGGCGAGCCGGTCAGCTCCGCCCTCGCCGAGCGCGCGGCCGCCGCCGGGGTGCACATCGGCCGCGGGGCCCGCTTCGGCGTGGACCCGGGCACCTTCGAACACCGCCTGCGCATCCCGTACACCCTGCCGCCCGACCGCCTGGAGGAGGGCGTACGCCGGCTCGCCGCGGCCTTCCACGACGGCGTCCCGCTGGCACCGGCGGTCGAGCGGCCGCACTGGGTGGCGTGAGCCGGGCGGCTCAGCCGTGCCGGAGTTCGGCCCAGGTCGCGGCGTCGACCGCACCGGTGACGGGAAGGCCCCGCAGGCCCTGGAAGTACCGCGTGGCCGAGGCCGCGTCGGGCTCGAAGACGTCCACGGGCTCCTCCCCGGTCGTCTGCAGGCCCGTCCAGAAGTTCAGCAGGCAGCGCGCCTCGAGCACCGTGCGGCCCCTGGCCCCGGCCGCCACGGTGGGCGGCGGGGTGCGGTTGTCGTAGCCGCAGCTCAGCCCGGTGAGCTCGGGCCCGTCGGCCGCGGCGGCGGAACCGGCCGTCAGCGCGGTACCGCCGACGAGGAGGGAGCAGATCAGCGCGGCCGAGGCCGCGGCGCGTGTCAGTAAGCGATTCATGGTCCAGACCTTAATGATCACGAGCGTGCGGCAAAAGCGATATCGGGGCGTCCGGAATCAGACGGCGAGCACGGTCTCGAAGCCCCGGCGGCAACGGCGGTCAGCCACGGGCCGTACGCCCCGCGGCCGGGGGCCGGCCCCCTCACCGCGTCCGGATCAGCCGGCGGGTGGCGGCCGCCGCGACGGCGGAGGTGCGCGAGTCGACGCCGAGCTTGGCGTAGACGTGCACCAGATGGGACTTGACCGTGGCCTGGCTGAGGAAGAGCCGCTTGGAGATCTGCTGGTTGGACAGCCCGTCCGCGACCAGCTGGAGCACCTCCAGCTCACGTTTGGTCAGCGCCTCCGCCGGGGTGCGCATCCGGTCCATCAGCCGCAGCGCCACCGCCGGCGCCAGCGCCGACTGGCCGGCCGCCGCCGTGCGCACCGCCGCCGCGAGCTCCTCCGGCGGGGCGTCCTTCAGCAGGTAGCCGGAGGCGCCCGCCTCCACCGCCGCCAGGATGTCGGCGTCCGTGTCGTACGTGGTCAGGACCAGCACCCGGGGCGCGCCCGGACGGGCGGTGATCGCAGCCGTGGCCGCCGAACCGTGCATCCCGGCCCCGAACTGGAGGTCCATCAGTACGACGTCCACCGGCTCGGACGCGGCGAGTTCCACCGCCCGCTCCGCCGTCGCGGCCTCCGCGACCACCGCGAAGTCCGGCTCGGTGTCCAGCACCGCGCGCAGCCCGGCGCGCACCACGGGATGGTCGTCGGCGAGCAGGAGCCGGATGGTCATCTCAGGCCTCCACGGGCAGCGGCAGGGTGACGGCCACGGCGGTGCCCTGGCCCGGATCCGACTCCACGGTGAACAGCCCGCCCAGCGACTCGGCCCGCGCGCGCATCGCGGGCAGGCCGAAACCGCCCCCGCCCGAGGCGGCGCCGGCGGGGTCGAAGCCCCGGCCGTCGTCGACCACGTCCAGGGTGACCGAGCTGTCCATGAAGGTCAGGGTGATCTCCGCCCGCCCCGCCGCCGCATGCCGCACCACGTTGGCCAGCGCCGACTGCGCGATCCGCAGCAGGGCCACCTCGTAGGGGGTGGGCAGCGCCCTGGGGGTGCCGCTGACCGAGAACCGCACCCGCGGGCCCGGGGCCCCCGAGCACAGCCGCTCCAGCGCCCCGGCCAGCGAGCCGTGCGCCAGGTCCGGGGGCGTGAGGGCCCGTACGAAACGACGTGCCTCGGCGAGGTTCTCCTGCGCGGCCCCGCGGGCCCGGGCGATGTGTCCGGCGGCCGGCGCGCCCTCGGGCAGCGTCCGCTCGGCGGCCCGCAGCAGCAGCTGGATGGAGGACAGGCCCTGGGCCAGGGTGTCGTGGATCTCCCGCGCGAGCCGCTCCCGCTCCGCGAGGATCCCCGCGTTCCGCTCGGCCGCCGCGAGCTCTGCCCGGGTGGCGATGAGCTCCTCGATCAGCCGGCGGCGGCGTTCGCTCTCGCGGTACAGCGCCTGGTAGCCGAGCACCGTGGCGACGGCCACCGCCCCGCCCAGCAGCGGTCCGAGGAAGGCCCCGGGGCCGGCGGAGCCGCCGCTGTGCCCGACGAAGGCGCCGATGGCGGCGCAGGCGGTCACGGCGACGGCGACCAGTCCCCAGCGCAGCCGCAGCAGGTGCAGCTCCAGGAAGTACAGCGGGAAGGCGATCCACAGCCCGTCGGGGGAGACGGCCAGCAGCGCGGCCCACACCGCGCCCACCCCGGCCAGCCACAGCGCGGCGGCCCGGGCCGAGCGCCGCACCGCGGGGGCCCGGACGCCCGCCGCGTACACGGCGGCCAGCAGGACGCAGAGCCCGGTCACCCACCCGGCGTGCGGCGCGGGGCCGGCGGCGGCGCGGGCGGAGGCCAGCGCGAGCAGCCCGAGGAACAGCGCGTGCAGGCACAGCCGCAGGACGCGGGAGACGGGGAGCAGGGCGCGGGAGGGCGGGGCGGCAGACATCGTCCGACCAGCGTAAGCGGGTGGTCCGGGGCCCCGGTCAACCGAAAGTTTGATGTCCGGATGCCACCTTCGATAGCAGGATGCCTCCCGTGGCGCGATGCCGCGGGCCCGCGTGCGCGACCAAGGTGGGGGACATGTTCGTCGCATGGAGAGATCTACGGTTCGCCAAGGGCCGCTTCGCCCTCATGGGCTCGGTCGTACTGCTCATCACGCTGCTGGTCGGTCTGCTGTCGGGGCTGACCTCCGGACTGGCCCGGGAGAACATCTCGGCCCTGACCGGACTGCCCGCCTCGCGGCTGGCCTTCGCGGCGCCCGCCGGGGACCAGAAGGTCTCCTTCACCCAGTCCCAGCTGCCCGAGGGCGCCTGGAAGGCCTGGCGGGAACGGGCCGGGGTGACGGCCGCGCAGCCGCTCGGCATCCGCACCACCAACGCCGTCTCGGGCGGGCGCACCGCAGCGGTCTCCGTCTTCGGCGTCGAGCCGGCCGGCCCGCTCGCCCCGGCCGGGGCGGGGCTCGGCCGGGGCCGGGCGGTGCTCACCGAGAAGGCGGCGAAGGAGCTGGGCGGCCTCACCGCCGGCGACCGCGTCAAGGCCGGTCCGCTGGAGCTGACCGTGGCCGCCGTCTCGGGCACGGCCTCCTACAGCCACACCCCGGTGATCTGGACGGACCTGGACGACTGGCAGCGCGTCGGCAACCCGGGCGCCTCCCCGGACACCGTGGCCACCGTCATCGCCCTCGACGGCTCCGGGGACGTGGACTGGGCCGCCGGTGACCGGGCGGCGGGCACGAAGGCCCTGACGGTCGAAGAGGCCCTGGGCGCCATGGGGTCGTACCAGGCGGAGAACGGATCGCTCCAGCTGATGCGCGGCTTCCTCTTCGCCATCTCCGCCCTGGTCATAGGGGCGTTCTTCACCGTCTGGACGATCCAGCGCAGCGGTGACATCGCGGTGCTGAAGGCCCTCGGCGCCTCCACCCCCTACCTGCTCAGGGACGCCCTCGGCCAGGCCGTGGTGATGCTGGCGATCGGCACCGGTGCCGGTACGGGGCTCGCGGCCGGCGCCGGAGTACTGATCGGCGGCGGCGACGTGCCCTTCGTCCTCGACGCGGCCACCGTGCTGGTCCCCGCCGGGATCATGATCCTGCTCGGCGCGCTCGGCGCGGCCCTGTCCATCCGGCGGATCACCGCCGTCGACCCGCTGACCGCCCTGGGGAGTGCCCGATGACCCTGCTCGTCGACGACGTCACGCTGACCTACCCCGACGGGGACGGCCGTCTCACCGCGCTCGACGCGGTCTCCCTGGAGGTGCCGGCCGGCTCCCTCACCGCGATCGTCGGGCCCTCGGGCTCGGGGAAGTCCAGCCTGCTGGCCGTGGCGGCCACCCTGGTCACCCCGGACTCGGGCCGGGTCGTGGTCGCGGACCGGGACACCAGCCGGCTCGGACCCGCGCAGAAGGCGGCCCTGCGCCGCGAGGAGATCGGCATCGTCTTCCAGCAGCCCAACCTGCTGGCCTCGCTGACCGCCGCCGAACAGCTCCAGGTGATGGCCCACCTCTCGGGCCGCCCCTCCCGGCAGTCGCGCCGCCGCGCCCTGGAGCTGCTGGACGCGGTGGGCCTGGCCGACAAGGCCGACAATCGCCCGCACCAGCTGTCCGGCGGCCAGCGCCAGCGCGTGAACATCGCCCGGGCCCTGATGAACCAGCCGGCCGTCCTGCTGGTGGACGAGCCGACCAGCGCCCTCGACCACGAGCGCGGCGCGGCGGTCCTCGACCTGCTGGTCACCCTCACGCGCGAGCGCTCCACCGCCACGGTGCTGGTCACGCACGACCGGGCCCACCTGGACCGGATGGACCGTACGGCGACGATGGCCGACGGCCGCCTCACCGCGTCGGTTCCCGCGTAGCTCCCCCGGGCCCGTCGGGCCGCGCCGAGGGGGACAGGTAGGCCAGGTGGCCGCGCCGGCCAGGGAAGTCCGGCAGGAGCAGCGTCCGCCAGCCCCGCGCCCACGCGGGCGGTGGCGACCCGCCGGCCACCAGCACCGCGGCGGGCCGGGTCCGGGCCAGGGCGGCGAGCCCGTCCGCGGTGATGCTGCCGTCGTGGCCCCCGACCTGGCGCGAGGCGCACCGGGCGAGGAACGCCACCCTGACCGCCTCCGCGCCGCTGACCAGGCAGGGCGGCCGTACCCCCTGGCCGCGCAGGTCGGCGGCGACGGCGGTGAAGGCCGTCCGGTTGGCCCTGCCGCGCGCTCCCAGGGTGGCCGTGAGGGCGAGGTGGAGTGCGAGGTGCGCGGCCAGCGCCAGGCAGAGCGCCCCGAGGGCCAAGGGCCGGGTGCGGGCCCGCTGGAACAGCCGGGCCAGGCACAGGGCGACGGGCAGGGAGAGCAGGGCATACGCGGGCAGCAGGAAGCGGGGCGCCGCGTACCCGATCGTCAGCAGGTACGGCGCCGCGAGCGACACCGCGGCCGCCGTGGGTACGAGGACCCCGCGCAGCCGCCCGGCCCGGTACGCGACGACGAGCCCGCCGGCGGCCGCCGGGGGCAGGATGAACCACCACAGGACGGTGAGGGGGTGGGACCCGGGCCCGTCGCACGGGCGGCAGAGCGTACGGCCGCCCAGGGCGCGCAGGTGGTCGCCGAACGCGGGGTGCCAGCCGATGCCGCCCTGGATCTCGTCGGCGCGGTGCAGCCGGGCGAGGAGGCCGCCGTAGCGGAGCTCGGCCTCGATGACCCACTCGGCGGCTCCGAGCAGCGCGCCCACGGCGAGCGCCACGACCAGCGCGAGCCGCCTCCCGGTGCGGACGGCGCACGCGGCGCACGCCAGGGGCAGGACGAGCCACACCGCGTCGGAGGGGCGCATGAGCGCGGCGAGGGCGGCCCCGGCGACGGTCCCCGCGAGGGCGAGGCGGTCGCCGGGATCGCGGGCCGCCCGCAGGAAGCAGCCGACGGTGAGGAGGGCTCCGAAGGCCACCCAGAGGTTGGGCATGGCCCTCGAGCCGTAGAACAGGGTCGGCCACAGGCCGGTGAAGAGCACTCCGGCCAGGGCGAGGACGGGCGCGGGGAGCAGCCGCCGCCACACCCAGAGGCAGATCAGGAGCGCCCCCGACGACAGCAGCACCAGATAGATCCGCAGGGCCGTGACGGAGGGGGTGAGGGCGGCGACGGGGGCGACGAGGTAGGTGATCCCGCGCGCGCGGGGGGCGCTGAAGAACGCGGCGGGGGCATCGCGCGAGACCTGGCTGACGTACACGGTCTCGTCCCAGCCGAGTCCGGTGCCCGGCACGGCCAGGAGCAGCTGGGCCACGGCGTACGCGGCGGCGACGGGCGCCAGGAAGGCGAGATCGCGCCGCCGCCCCGGGCGGGCGCCGGCTCCCGGCGGGGCATCGGGCGGGCTCGGCGCCGTGACGGGGTTCGTGACCATGGGCGGACCTCGGGGCGGGGAGAGGGCGGTTGCCTCCCCACGCTGCCCCGCCGGGCCGCACCCCGCCATCGCGGACCACCAGCCGGCCCAGCGCCGCCGGCACCGCCCTTGCGCGGAGCCGCCCGAACGGATCTCCTACGCGGGGGCCTGGCTCTGCAGGGCCACCGACAGCTCGGCGGCGACGCCCTGGAGGATCGGTACGAAGGACTCGGCCACGGCCTGGGTCACCCGGCCCGCCGGACCGGAGATGGAGATCGCGGCGGCGGTCGGCGAGTCGGGCACCGACACGGCGAGGCAGCGGACTCCTATTTCCTGCTCGTTGTCGTCGACCGCGTAGCCGACCCGGCGGACCTGCTCCAGGGCCTCCAGGAAGCCCTCGGGGGTGGTGATGGTCTTCTCGGTCGCGGCGGGCATGCCGGTGCGTGCCAGCAGGGCGCGGACCTCGTCGGCCGGGGTGTGGGCGAGCAGGGCCTTGCCCACGCCGGTGGAGTGCGGCAGCACCCGGCGGCCGACCTCGGTGAACATGCGCATGGAGTGCTTGGACGGCACCTGCGCCACGTAGACGATCTCGTCGCCGTCGAGCAGGGCCATGTTCGCCGTCTCGCCGGTCTCCTCGACCAGCCGGGCGAGGTACGGGCGGGCCCAGGTGCCCAGCAGCCGCGACGCGGACTCGCCGAGACGGATCAGGCGGGGCCCGAGGGCGTACCGTCGGTTGGGCTGCTGGCGGACGTACCCGCAGGCGACGAGGGTCCGCATCAGGCGGTGGATGGTGGGCAGCGGCAGGCCGCTGGCGGCCGAGAGCTCGCTGAGACCGACTTCGCCGCCGGCATCGGCCATGCGTTCGAGCAGATCGAAGGCGCGCTCAAGGGACTGGACGCCACCGCCGCCGGCGGTGGGCTTGGCGGAAGCGTCGGTGGTGCTGGCGCTGGACGTCGGCACGGCGCGGTCCTTTCGGTGCTGGCAGGCAAGGGAGCAGCCTACCGGTCGGCCGGCTGCGGCCCTAGATCCGGGCCTCGCCGTCCGCGCCGGTCAGAGGTGGTTTGTCCGGGGGTGGACGTCCTCCGGAAGTTACCCGCCCGGATGCCCGTGGCGATAGCTACATTCTGGATGGTGAAATCTTAATTCCATCCTGTGGAAACATCCAATCGGGATGCGAGCGGGCCGTCCGTCCGTCCCGACGCTCTTGACTGGCCCCGGATCGGGGTGAAGACTCCGTCAACAGAACGTTGAATTTCGCTCTGTGGAAGTAGATGGGGAGGTTCCGGTGGCCGACGCCGCAGTGGAACTGGTACTGCGCTCGACGCGCGTCATCACCCCCGAGGGGACGCGCGCCGCCTCGGTGGCCGTCGCCGCGGGGAAGATCACGGCCGTGCTGGCGCACGACGCGGAGGTACCGGCCGGGGCACGGCTCGAGGACTTCGGCGACGACGTGCTGCTCCCCGGCCTGGTGGACACCCACGTCCACGTGAACGACCCCGGCCGCACCGAGTGGGAGGGCTTCTGGACGGCCACCCGCGCCGCCGCGGCCGGTGGCATCACCACTATCCTCGACATGCCGCTCAACTCCCTGCCGCCCACCACCACCGTGGAGAACCTCCGCGTCAAGCAGGAGGTCGCCCGGACCAAGGCGCACGTGGACGTCGGCTTCTGGGGCGGCGCCCTTCCGGACAACGTCAAGGACCTGCGCCCGCTGCACGACGCCGGCGTCTACGGCTTCAAGTGCTTCCTGTCGCCCTCCGGCGTCGACGAGTTCCCCCAGCTGGACCAGGAGCAGCTGGCCACCTCCCTCGCCGAGATCACCGGCTTCGGCGGCCTGATGATCGTGCACGCTGAGGACCCGCACCACCTGGAGTCCGCCCCCCAGAAGCCGGGCCCCAAGTACGCCGACTTCCTGGCCTCGCGCCCCAAGGACGCCGAGAACACCGCGATCGAGAACCTGATCGCCCAGGCCAGGCGGCTCAACGCCCGCGTGCACGTCCTGCACCTGTCGTCCTCCGACGCGCTGCCCCTGATCGCCGCCGCCAAGGCCGAGGGCGTGCGGATCACCGTCGAGTCCTGCCCGCACTTCCTCACCCTCACCGCCGAGGAAGTCCCGGACGGCGCCACCGAGTTCAAGTGCTGCCCGCCCATCCGGGAGGCCGCCAACCAGGACCTCCTGTGGGACGCCCTCGCCGACGGCACCATCGACTGCATCGTCTCCGACCACTCACCCTCCACCGCGGACCTGAAGACCGGCGACTTCGCCACCGCGTGGGGCGGCATCTCCTCCCTCCAGCTGGGCCTGCCCGCCATCTGGACCGAGGCGCGCAAGCGCGGCCGCACCCTCGAAGAGGTCGCGCGCTGGATGTCCACCGCCCCGGCCGCGCTGGCCGGCCTGGCGGCCAAGGGCGCCATCGAGGCCGGCCGTGACGCCGACTTCGCGGTCCTGGCCCCCGAAGAGACCTTCACCGTGGTCCCGGCCGAACTGCACCACCGCAACCAGGTCACGGCGTACGCGGGCAGGACCCTGCACGGCGTCGTGAGGTCCACCTGGCTGCGCGGCAGGAAGATCGCCGACCACGGCACCCCGACCGAGCCCACGGGCCTCCTCCTCGAAAGGCAGAACTGACAGTGGCACAGCGTTCGACTGGACTGACGTCCTTCACCGGCAACGCGAACCCGTACGGGGGCGGCGACCCGTTCGCGGACTACCGCACCGCGGAGTTCCCCTTCACCCAGTACGCGAACCTCGCGGCCCGCGAGCTGGGCGCCGGCGTCATCGCCGCCAACGACGAGTTCTTCGCCGAGCGGGAGAACCTGCTCATCAGCGAGGCCCCGCACTTCGACCCCGAGCACTTCGGGCACAAGGGCAAGGTCATGGACGGCTGGGAGACCCGCCGCCGCCGCGGCGTGTCCGCCGAGCAGCCCTGGCCGACCGCCGAGGACCACGACTACGCCCTGATCCGGCTCGGCGCCCCCGGAGTCATCCGCGGCATCGTCGTCGACACCGCCCACTTCCGCGGCAACATGCCCCAGGCCGTATCGGTCGAGGGCGCCTCGGTCCAGGGCTCCCCCACCGCGGAGGAGCTGCTCTCCGAGGACGTCAAGTGGACGACCCTCGTCGAGCGCACCCCCGTCGGCGGTCACGCGGCCAACGGCTTCGAGGTCAACGCCGAGCAGCGCTTCACGCACCTGCGCCTGAACCAGCACCCGGACGGCGGCATCGCCCGTCTGCGCGTCTACGGCGAGGTCCGCCCCGACCCGCGGTGGCTCGCCGCGCTGGGCACCTTCGACGTCGTCGCCCTGGAGAACGGCGGCTCGGTCGAGGACGCGTCCAACCGCTTCTACTCCCCGCCCGCCAACACCATCAACCCGGGCCGCTCCCGCAAGATGGACGACGGCTGGGAGACGGCCCGCCGCCGCGACAACGGCAACGACTGGATCCGCTACCGGCTCGTCGCCGAGTCCGAGATCCGCGCCGTGGAGATCGACACCGCCTACCTCAAGGGCAACTCGGCCGGCTGGGCCTCGCTGTCCATCAAGACGGGCGAGGAGGGCGAGTGGAAGGAGTTCCTGCCGCGCACCCGCCTGCAGCCCGACACCAACCACCGCTTCGTGCTGGACGCCCCGGCGGTCGGCACCCACGTGCGGATCGACATCTTCCCGGACGGCGGCTTCTCCCGCCTGCGCCTCTTCGGTTCGCTGACGGAGGGCGGCGCGGCCGCGCACGCCGCCCGCCACCAGGAGCTGGGCGGCTGACCCGCCCCGGCCGACCGCTCCGGGGGCCGACACCCCCGGGGCACGGGCACGGCCCTGTGGGGCGCACCGCACGCGGTGCGCCCCACAGGCGTTCCCGGGGCGGCCGGGCAGGGCTCCCCTCGTGCCGCCGGTCAGGCGGCGTGGCCGCCGTCCACCGAGAACTCCGCACCGGTGACGTACGCGGCGTCCGGCCCGGCGAGGAACGACACCATGGCGGCGACCTCCTCCGGGGTGCCGTAGCGCCCGAGGGCCGTCATCGACCGCTGCGGGTCCGCGTACGGACCGCCGGCCGGGTTCATGTCGGTGTCCGTGGGGCCGGGGTGCACCAGGTTCGCGGTGATGCCGCGCCCGCCGAGCTCCCGGGCGAGGGACTTCGTCAGGCCCGACACGGCCGCCTTGCTCATCGCGTACAGCGTGCAGCCCGCGCCGGGGACCCGCAGCGCCACGCAGCTGCCGATGGTGACGATCCGTCCGCCGGGGCCCATGTGCCCGGCCGCGGCCTGCGCGGCCAGGAAGGCGCCTCGGACGTTGACCCCGAGGACCCGGTCCACGTCGGCGGTGCCGAGCGTGCCGATCGGGCCGAGCACGCCGACGCCGGCGTTGTTGACCAGGACGTCGAGCCGCCCCAGCGCCCGTACGGTCTCCTCCACCGCGGTCCGCGGGCCGTCGGCGGCGCCCGCGTCGGCGCGTACCGCCAGCCCCCTGCGGCCGAGCGCCTCGATCCCGCCGACGACCTCGGCCGCGGCCGCGGCGCCGCTGACGTAGGTGAGCGCCACGTCGAAGCCGTCCGCGGCCAGCCGCAGCGCGGTCGCCGCCCCGATGCCCCGGCTGCCGCCCGTCACGAGTGCCACCGTGTTGCCGTCCATGTGGTTCCTCTCCGCTCCATTTGGTTGCGGGTTCAATGAAAACGGGAGGGTGTGGACGGCGCTGGCGGGAATCCGCCCTGGCGTTCACGCGCGCCGCACCGATGAGGCGCGGCGCCGACGGGAGTCTGAACCGACAACGGGACCCCAGCCACCGACACAAGGAGCGCCGAGCCATGGGCAAGCTGACCCTCACCACCTTCCTGACCCTCGACGGAGTGATGCAGGCCCCCGGCGGGCCCGACGAGGACCGCAGCGGCGGGTTCGAGTACGGCGGCTGGCTCGTGCCCTTCGCCGACGAGGGCATGGGGGAGTTCGTGAACGAGCTCTTCGGCCGCGCCGGGGCCTTCCTCCTCGGGCGCCGGACCTACGAGATCTTCGCCTCGTACTGGCCGCAGCACGACGACCCGGCCGACCCGGTCCCGGACAAGCTCAACCGGCTGCCGAAGTACGTCGCCTCGACCACCCTCAAGGACCCGGCCTGGGGCCCCGCCACGGTGATCGACGGGGAGCAGCTCCAGTCGGAGGTCGTCCGCGTCAAGGACGCCCTGGACGGGGAGCTCCAGGTGCACGGCAGCGGCCGGCTCGCCCAGTGGCTGCTGGCGCGCGACCTCGTCGACGAACTGAACCTGCTGGTCTTCCCCGTCTTCCTCGGCGCGGGCCGCCGTCTGTTCCCCACCGGCGGGCTGCCCACGGCCTTCGCGCTGACCGGCTCCCGCACCACCGGCAGCGGCACCGCCATCCACACCTACCGCCCCACGGGGCGCGCCTCGTTCGGCACCTTCGAGGACTGAGCCCGGGCGCGGGCGGCGGAGCGTCCGGATACCGGGATTTCCGGTCGACCGGCAAGATGGGGACGGTTACCGTGGGCGCGCACCCGTGCGAGCCGCCGCCGTCTCCACGCCCTTCACGCCGTCGGAGCCGCCCCGGTGTCCACCCTCGCCGCCCCCGCGCCCACGCTCGCCCCCCGCCGCGCCTGGCTCGCGGACCTGCCCGTACTGCTCGTCGCCGTCGTCTGGGGCGGCAGCTACCTCGCCGCCAAGGGCATCACCACCACGCACACCGTGATCGCGGTCCTCGTGCTGCGCTTCGCGCTGGTGCTGCCCGCCCTCGTCCTCGCCGGCCACCGGCGGCTGCGCGCGCTGAGCCCCGCCCAGCTGCGCGGCGGCGCGGCGCTGGGACTCGTACTCGGCGGGATCTTCCTGCTGGAGACCTACGGGGTGGTGCACACCTCCGCCACCAACGCCGGTCTGATCATCAGCCTGACCATGATCTTCACCCCGCTGGCGGAGTCCGCCGTACGCCGCCGGGCGCCGTCGGCCGGCTTCCTCGGGGCCGCCGCCGTCTCGGTCGCGGGGGTCGTACTGCTCACGCAGGGTGCCGGGTTCACCGTGCCCGGCACGGGCGACCTGCTGATCCTCGGCGCCGCCCTGGCCCGCACCGCGCACGTCCTGCTGATGGCGCGGATCAAGGCCGTCCAGGACGCCGACCCGCTGTCCCTGACCACCGTCCAGCTCGGCGGCGCCGTCCTGGTCTTCGCGCTGCTGACGCTCGTGCCCGGCACCGGCGACGGCCCCTGGGCCACGGCCGCCGGGTTCGGGCCCGCCGAATGGGCCGGGCTCGTCTTCCTCTCCGTCTTCTGCACCCTCTTCGCCTTCTTCGTGCAGATGTGGGCGGTACGCCGCACCTCGCCCTCCCGCGTCAGCCTGCTCCTCGGCACCGAACCGCTGTGGGCGGCCTCCGCGGGCATCGCCATCGGCGGCGAGCACCTCGGGGCCGCGGGCCTCGCAGGCGCGGCGCTCGTCCTCGCAGGTACCGCCTGGGGGCGCCGCACGGCGGGCTGACCGCCCCCACCGCACCGGCCGGGCGACGCGCCGAATGGCCGGTATACGGCTCCTGCGGGCTTGATCACGGGCCCTACTGTGGCCCGCATGCCCGCCAGCGCGTCCGCCCTACAGGTCCGGGAGCTCCTCCAGCCGTACGGGGCGGCGCTCGCGCCGGGAGCGCTCGCACGCCTCGGCCACGCGGAACGCGGCGAGCGCCTGGAACCCGTCGCAGGGATTGCCCCCCTCGCCGCGCACCAGCCGTACGAAAGCCGCCAGCTCGGCCTCGTACGCGGGCCCGAACCGCTCCAGGAAGCCGGTCCACGGCTTGCTCGCCGGGGGCGGGCCGTGCGGCTCCGTCGAGGCGATCGGCGTGCGGTCGTCCAGCCCGGAGGAGACCTGGTCCAGCTCCCCGGCCAGCTCCATCCGCACGTCGTACCCCGCGCCGTTGCAGCGGGTGCCGGTGCTGGTGACCAGGGTTCCGTCGTCCAGCGTCAGGACGGCCGCCGCCGTGTCGATGTCCCCCGTCTCGCGGAACCGGGCCGGACCCCCGTCCGAGCCGGCCGCGTACACCTCGGCCACCTCGCGCCCGGTCACCCACCGGACGATGTCGAAGTCGTGCACCAGACAGTCCCGGTACAGGCCCCCGGAAACCGCCAGGTACCCGGCCGGCGGCGGAGCCGGATCGGCGGTCATCGTGCGCACCGTGTGCAGCCGCCCCAGGGCACCCGACCGGACCAGCTCGCGCGCGGTCCGGTAGCCCGCGTCGAAGCGGCGCATGAAACCGACCTGGAGCACCCCGCCGACGGCCCCCACCTCGCGCAGCGCCGCCAGGGTGCGGGCCAGGTCCGGGGCCAGCGGCTTCTCGCAGAACACCGGCAGCCCGCCGCGCGCCGCCCGTACCACCAGGTCGGCGTGGCCCTCCGTGGCACAGGCCACCACGACGGCGTCCACGCCCCAGGTGAAGACCTGGTCGACCGTCGGCGCGGCGGTGGCCCCCAGCCGGTCCGCGAGCCGCGACGCCCGCCCCGGGTCGGCGTCGGCCAGCAGCAGCGAGCCGGCGTCCGGGTGGCGGGCCAGTGCGGCCGCGTGGAAGGAACCGATCCGGCCCGTTCCGATGAGCCCGATGCGCATGCACTCAACGTGACCCCGTACGGGGGACCTGTCAATCTGCCCGCGCCTGCCCCGATGACCCTTCATGGTCCACTGTGGCGGATACTGGGCGGCTGAAGCCGGAATGACCGATTGATGACGGACGAGGGAAGGGCACGGGGACGTGGCTAGGGTTCGGACAGGGGTACGCGTCGTCGGCGCCGTGCTCGCGGCGGTACTGGGGGCCTCCCTCGCCGGCTGCAGCAGCACGGGCGGCAAGCGCGCCGAGGAACGGGCGAAGGCCGCGGAGGCGGGCCGGCCCGCCGTGTCCACGCCGCGCTGGACCTTCGCGATGATCACCCACGCGGGCGACGGCGACACCTTCTGGGACATCGTCCAGAAGGGCGCCAAGGAGGCCGCGGCGAAGGACAACATCAACTTCGTCTACTCGCACGACGACCAGGCGCAGCAGCAGGCCCAGTTCGTGCAGAACGCCATCGACCAGAAGGTCGACGGGATCATCGTCAGCCTCGCCAAGCCCGAGGCCCTCAAGGACGTCGTCGGCAAGGCCGTCAAGGCCGGCATCCCGGTGATCACGGTCAATTCCGGTTCCGCCCAGTCGGCCGAGTACGGGGCGCTCACCCACATCGGGCAGGACGAGCAGATCGCGGGCGAGGCCGTGGGCACCGAGCTGGCGAAGCGGGGCCGGAAGAAGGCCGTCTGCGTCCTGCACGAGCAGGGCAACGTCGGCCACGAGCAGCGCTGCGCCGGGGCGAAGAAGACCTTCGCCACGTCCGGCGGGGTCATGGAGAACCTGTACGTCGAAGGCACCAACATGCCGTCCGTGCAGGCCGCCGTCCAGGCCAAGCTCCAGGCGGACCCCGCCGTCGACTCCATCGTCACCCTCGGCGCGCCCTTCGCCCCCACCGCCGTCAAGGCGAAGGACGCGGCGGGGAGCAAGGCCGAGGTGGACACCTTCGACCTCAACGAGTCCGTCGCCCGCGACCTGAAGTCCGGCACCCTCGGCTTCGCGGTGGACCAGCAGCCCTACCTCCAGGGCTACGAGGCCGTGGACCTGCTGTGGCTCCACCGCTACAACGCGGACGTCCTCGGCGGCGGCCGCCCCGTGCTGACCGGCCCGCAGATCGTCACCGGCGCCGAGGCCGCCGAGCTGGAGGAGTACATCAAGCGGGGCAGCCGATGAGCACCCCCGCCGCCCCGGCCGTGGACGAACGCCTCGCGCCGGCCTCGTACGTCCGCCGGCTGCTGGGCCGCCCCGAGCTGGGCGCGGTCGTCGGCGCCGCCGCGGTCTTCGTCTTCTTCTGCTTCGCCGCGGACAGCTTCCTGAAGCCCTCCAGCCTCAGCACGGTCCTGTACTCGGCCTCCACCATCGGGATCATGGCGGTCCCGGTCGCCCTCCTGATGATCGGCGGCGAGTTCGACCTGTCCGCGGGCGTCATGGTCACCACGTCGGCCCTGTTCAGCTCGATGTTCAGCTACCAGATGACCGCCAACGTCTGGGTCGGCGTCCTCGTCTCCCTGCTGGTCACCCTGGCCATCGGCTTCTTCAACGGGTTCATGCTGACCCGCACCCGGCTGCCCAGCTTCATCATCACGCTCGGCACCTTCCTCATGCTGACCGGCCTGAACCTCGGCTTCACCAAGCTGATCAGCGGCTCGGTCTCCACCAAGACCATCGCCGACATGGAGGGCTTCTCCTCCGCCCGGGCCCTGTTCGCCTCACAGTGGAACATCGGCTCGGTCACCCTCAAGGTCACCATCCTGTGGTGGCTGGCCCTGGTCGCCGTCGCCACCTGGATCCTGCTGCGCACCCGCGCCGGGAACTGGATCTTCGCCGTGGGCGGCGGTGCCGACGCGGCCCGCGCCACCGGCGTCCCGGTCGTCAAGACCCGGATCGGCCTCTACATGGGCGTCGCCCTGTGCGCCTGGATCTCCGGGCAGCACATCCTCTTCTCCTTCGACGTCGTCCAGTCCGGCGAGGGCGTCGGCAACGAGTTCCTCTACATCATCGCGGCCGTCATCGGCGGCTGTCTGATGACCGGCGGCTACGGCTCCGCGATCGGATCGGCCGTCGGCGCCTTCATCTTCGGCATGACCAGCAACGGCATCGTCTACGCGCAGTGGAACCCGGACTGGTTCAAATTCTTCCTGGGCGCCATGCTGCTGCTCGCCACACTGCTGAACGCATGGGTCCGCAAGCGGGCGGAGGCGAAGTGACCGCGCTGGTGAAGCTGACGGACGTCAGCAAGTACTACGGCAACATCCGCGCCCTCCAGGGCGTCTCTTTGGAGGTGTCGGCCGGCGAGATCACCTGCGTGCTCGGCGACAACGGGGCCGGCAAATCCACCCTCATCAAGATCATCGCTGGGCTGCACCGGCACGACGCCGGCAGCTTCGCGATCGAGGGCGAGGAAACGGAGCTCGCCAACCCCCGAGCCGCCCTCGACCGCGGCATCGCCACCGTCTACCAGGACCTGGCCGTCGTCCCCCTCATGCCGGTGTGGCGCAACTTCTTCCTCGGCTCCGAGCCCACCAAGGGCCGCGGCCCCTTCCGCCGCCTCGACGTGGAGCTCATGCGCGAGACCACCCGCACCGAGCTGCTGCGCATGGGCATCGACCTGCGCGACGTCGACCAGCCGATCGGCACCCTCTCCGGCGGCGAGCGGCAGTGCGTGGCCATCGCCCGCGCCGTGTACTTCGGCGCCAAGGTCCTCGTACTGGACGAGCCCACCGCCGCCCTCGGCGTGAAGCAGTCCGGCGTGGTCCTCAAGTACGTCGCCGCCGCCCGCGACGCGGGCCTCGGGGTGGTTCTGATCACCCACAACCCGCACCACGCCTACCTGGTCGGCGACCGCTTCGTCCTCCTCAAGCGGGGCGCCATGGCGGGCAGCCACGACCGCGACTCGATCACCCTGGACGAGCTCACCCGGCAGATGGCCGGCGGCTCGGAGCTGGAGGAGCTGAGCCACGAGCTGGAGCGGGTGGCAGAATCAGGGGCGACCGCCCCCTCCGCTCCGGCCACCGACAGGGACGAAACGACTCGATGAGCACGTACCGGGACTTCACGCTCGCCCACCGGGGGGCGGCGCGGGGCACCGTCCTGCGGACCGTCGGGACCCGCGAGCGCCGCTCGCTGCGCACCGCCCCGCGCGTCCCGACCGTCGGCATCGACATCGGCGGCACCAAGGTGATGGCCGGCGTGGTCGACGCCGACGGGGTCATCCTGGAGAAGATCCGTACCGAGACCCCGGACAAGTCCAAGAGCCCCAAGGTCGTCGAGGACACCATCGTCGAGCTGGTCCTCGACCTCTCCGACCGGCACGACGTGCACGCCGTCGGCATCGGGGCCGCGGGCTGGGTCGACGCCGACCGCTCCCGCGTCCTGTTCGCCCCCCACCTGGCCTGGCGCGACGAACCGCTGCGCGACGCCCTCCAGTCCCGGCTCGCGGTCCCCGTCATGGTGGACAACGACGCCAACACCGCCGCCTGGGCCGAATGGCGCTTCGGCGCCGGCCGGGGCGAGGACCACCTCGTCATGATCACCCTGGGCACCGGCATCGGCGGGGCCATCCTGGAGGACGGCCAGGTCAAGCGCGGCCGCTACGGCGTGGCCGGCGAGTTCGGGCACATGCAGGTCGTCCCCGGCGGACACCGCTGCCCCTGCGGCAACCGCGGCTGCTGGGAGCAGTACAGCTCCGGCAACGCCCTGGTCCGCGAGGCCCGCGAGCTGGCCGCCGCCGACTCCCCGGTCGCGTACAACATCATCGCCAGGGTCGGCGGGAACGTCCACGAGATCACCGGTCCCCTTATCACCGAGCTGGCCCGCGAGGGCGACGCCATGTGCGTCGAGCTGCTTCAGGACATCGGCCAGTGGCTCGGCGTGGGCATCGCCAACCTCGCGGCCGCCCTGGACCCCTCCTGCTTCGTCATCGGCGGCGGCGTCAGCGCCGCCGACGACCTGCTCATCGGCCCCGCCCGGGACGCCTTCCGCCGCCACCTCACCGGCCGCGGCTACCGCCCCGAGGCCCGCATCGCCAAGGCCCAGCTCGGCCCCGAGGCCGGCATGGTCGGCGCCGCCGACCTCGCCCGGCTCGTCGCCCGCCGCTTCCGCCGCGCCACGCGCCGGCGCGTCGAGCGGCACGAGCGCTACGCGCAGCTCGGCCGGCGCGGCGCCGCGGGCCCCACGGACCCCAAGGATCAGGAACCGCAGTGACACCGCCCTCCCTGCCCCGCCAGGCCGCCTCCCCCGAAGGAGGAGGCGACCGGCCGCCCACTCCCGAGGAGCGCGAGGACCGCCGCCGCACCGTACGGCGCCGCTGGGTCACCGCGATCATCATCCTGCTGCTCATCGGCGTCCCGGCGGGCTACCTGTTCGTCTCGGCCCAGCAGAGCCGCCAGAGCGGCAGGGACAAGGCCGCCCGGGTCGGCGCGGTCAAGGTGCGCACCGACTGGCCCTCCCGGGTGCAGCGCAGCATCTACGAGGTGCCCATCCCGCTGATGGCCTCCCACGTCGGCTACCTGGAGACCAACAACTGGCGCACCAGCCGGCTGTACGTCCAGTTCCAGGTGACCCCCGCGCAGCTGGACGCCTTCCTGGCCGACGCCGGGACCAGCAGGGAGGCACTGACCCCCGGCGTGTCCGTCTCCGACCGCGACGCCGCGGTCGCCGGCTGGAGCTGGAGCCCGCAGCACACCTGGTCGGGGGTCACCCTGGAGGCGCAGGACCCGCGCCCCACCCGGGACATCACGGTCGACTCCACCAATCCGGCCGCTCCCCGCGTGTACGTGGTCTCCACCGCCGTTCCCTAGACCGCCTCCGGACACGGCCTATGGTGGGATCATGAAGCTCACCAAACGGCTGCATTCCTGCGTCCAGTTGGAGAAGGACGGGCGCGTGCTCGTCATCGACCCGGGCGCGTTCAGCGAACCGGACGCGGGCCTCGGGGCGGACGCCCTGCTGGTCACCCACGAGCACCCCGACCACTTCGACGAGGGCCGGCTGCGCGCGGCGCTCGACGCGAACCCGGCCGCAGCCCTGTGGACCCTGCGCAGCGTCGCGGACCGGATGGCCGCCGCCTACCCGGGCCGGGTGCACACCGTGGGTCACGGCGACGCCTTCACCGCCGCCGGGTTCGAGGTCCAGGTCCACGGCGAACTGCACGCCGTGATCCACCCCGACATGCCGAGGGTCACCAACGTCGGCTACCTCGTCGAGGGCTCCCTCTTCCACCCCGGGGACGCCCTGACCGTGCCGGACGCCCCGGTGGAGACGCTGATGCTGCCGGTGCACGCGCCCTGGAACAAGATCGCCGAAGTGATCGACTACGTCCGCGAGGTCAAGCCCGCCCGGGCGATCGACATCCACGACGCCTACCTCGCGGACGTCGCCCGGCCGGTCTACGACATGGTCCTGGACAACTTCGGCGGAGCCCCGCACGGCCGTCTCGGCGCAGGTGAGAGCGCCGTGGTCTGACTGTCGGTGCCGGGCGGTAGGTTGGTGTACATGCGTATCGCCACGTACAACGTCAACTCGATCACCGCCCGGCTGCCGCGCCTGCTGGCCTGGCTGGAGAGCTCCGGCACGGACGTGCTCTGCGTCCAGGAGACCAAGTGCTCCGTGGAGCAGTTCCCCGCCGCCGAGCTGCGCGAGCTGGGGTACGAGTCGGCCGTCAACGCCACCGGCCGGTGGAACGGCGTCGCCCTGCTCTCCCGCGTCGGCCTGGAGGACGTGGTCATGGGGCTGCCCGGCGGCCCCGACTACGAGGGCGTGCAGGAGCCCCGCGCCATCTCCGCCACCTGCGGCGGGGTGCGCGTCTGGTCGGTGTACGTGCCCAACGGCCGCGAGGTCGAGCACGACCACTACGGCTACAAGCTGAAGTGGTTCGGCGCCCTGGCCACCGCCATCGCCGAGGACGCGGCGGGCGTCCGCCCCTTCGCGGTGCTCGGCGACTTCAACGTGGCGCCGACCGACGAGGACGTGTACGACCCCGCGGTCTTCGCGGGCCTCACCCATGTCACCCCCGCAGAGCGGGCCGCCCTGGAGGCGCTGCGGGTCGCCGGGCTCTCCGACGTCATGCCGCGCGCCCTGAAGTACGACCGCCCGTACACCTTCTGGGACTACCGCCAGCTCGCCTTCCCCAAGAACCGGGGCATGCGCATCGACCTGGTGTACGGGAACGAGCCCTTCGCGAAGGCGGTCAAGGACGCCTACGTCGACCGCGAGGAGCGCAAGGGCAAGGGCGCCTCCGACCACGCCCCGGTCGTCGTCGACCTGGACGTCTAGAAGGCCGCCGGCCCGGAGGTCCAGAAGGCGGAGGGATCAAGGCGCGCCCTGTGGCCAGCGGGGGATCCGGGTGTCAGGGTGGTCGGTATGAACATCCCTTTCCTGGCCAACTGGCTGAACCGGCACGAAACGGAACAGGGTGCGGGGCTCGCCGCCGCCCTGGTGGATGATCCCGAGGGCGTCGCGGAGCTGTTCGCGGAGTGCGAGATGCTGCGGTCCCAGGCGAGGGCGGCCGGGCTGGAACTCGACCACACCCCGGCCTCATTGGAGGCCCTGGACCAGCTGATGCCGCGCTGGCGCCGGGATCCCGAGGCGGTGCCCTGGCTGGGCAACGACGCCGGGTTCTACTTCGGGACCGTGATCGTGCGCAGTCTGCCGGGTGCCGGCTGGCAGGTCTGGCCCAACGGCCAGCCGGTGATCCGGCTGGCCTCGGGGCGGGAGCTCAACGTCATCGAATCGGGGCTGTCCTGGGCGGTGACCGGGTCCCCCGAGCTCAGTCAGGCCTACGCCGAGGCCTCCGAAGGCTGAATAAAGGCCAATGTACTTTATGTGCCTTTTAAGCGTGTCGAGGTGAAGTCCCCTTCGACCGCTGGATAGTTTGCGCTGACCTCGACACACCGACAAGTGGGCAGGGCAGCGCATGGCCGTCGATCCGTTGATCGAGCTGCGGGACGTCAATAAGTACTACGGGAAGTTGCACGTCCTCCAGGACATCGACCTCACCGTCGGCCGCGGCGAAGTGGTGGTGATCATCGGGCCCTCCGGGTCCGGCAAATCCACCCTCTGCCGCACCATCAACCGGCTGGAGACCATCCAGTCCGGCACCATCACCCTCGACGGGCGGCCGCTGCCCGACGAGGGCAAGGAACTGGCGGCCCTGCGGGCCGAGGTCGGCATGGTCTTCCAGTCCTTCAACCTTTTCGCGCACAAGACCGTCCTGGCCAACGTCTCGCTCGCCCAGATCAAGGTCAGGAAGCGCAAGAAGGAAGAGGCCGACAAGCGCTCCCGGGAACTCCTGGACCGGGTGGGCCTCGCCAGTCAGGCGGACAAGTACCCCGCCCAGCTCTCCGGCGGCCAGCAGCAGCGCGTGGCCATCGCCCGCGCGCTCGCCATGAACCCCAAGGCACTGCTCTTCGACGAGCCGACCTCCGCCCTCGACCCGGAGATGATCAACGAGGTGCTGGAGGTCATGCAGCAGCTCGCCCGGGACGGGATGACCATGGTCGTGGTCACCCACGAGATGGGCTTCGCCCGCTCCGCCGCGAACCGCGTCGTCTTCATGGCCGACGGCCGGATCGTGGAGGACCGCACCCCGGAGGCCTTCTTCACCGCCCCCGAGAGCGACCGGGCCAGGGACTTCCTCTCCAAGATCCTCAAGCACTGACGGGCGCCCCGATGAAGCACACCCTGCGCGCACTCGCCCTGGCCGCCGCCCTCCTCCTCGCCGCCGCCGGCTGCGGCACGTCCGGCAGCCCCCCGGTCAAGGGCCCCCAGCCCGAGGACCTGCCCGTCTACCAGGTCGACACCGGCTTCTCGCTGCCCCGGTCCCGCACCTGGGAGAAGGCGAGGAAACGCGGCCACCTCGTGGTCGGCGTCAAGGAGGACCAGCCCTACATGGGGGAGAAGGACCCCGCGACCGGCCGTTACTCGGGCTTCGACATCGAGATCGCCAAGATGATGTCGGCCTCGCTCGGCTTCGACCCCAAGACCATCGAGTTCAGGACGATCGCTTCCGCCAACCGCGAGACCGCCCTGCAGAACGGCCAGATCGACTACTACGTGGGCACCTACACGATCAACGACAACCGCAAGAAGCAGGTCGGCTTCGCCGGCCCCTACTTCATGGCCGGCCAGTCACTGCTCGTCCGCAGGAAGGAGAAGGACATCAAGGGCCCCGAGGACCTCGACGGCAAGAAGGTCTGCTCGGCCGCCGGCTCCACCCCCTACCAGCGGCTCCAGCGGGAGTTCCCCAAGGCCGTCCTCGTCGCCTACGACACCTACTCGGTCTGCGTCGACAACCTGCTGACCTACCAGGTCGACGCCGTCTCGACCGACGACTCCATCCTCCTCGGCTACGCCGCGAAGGTCCCCGAGGAGCTCAAGGTCGTCGGCGAGCCCTTCTCCGAGGAGCCCTACGGCATCGGCGTCCCCCGCAGTGACAACGCCCTGCGCTTCGCCCTCGACGACGCGCTGGCCGCGCACGAGAAGAACGGCTCCTGGAAGAAGGCCTACGAGGCCACGCTCGGCCTCTCCGGCCGGCCCGCCCCCAAGCCGCCCGCCATCGACCGCTACCCGGCGGGCTGAGGGGAGAGCACACCTCCATGGACGTACTCACCGAGAACTTCGCGCTCTACGGCAAGGGCTTCCTCGGCACGGTCGAGCTGACCCTCTACGCCTCGCTCCTCGCCCTGGTCCTCGGCTTCCTGATGGCCTCCTTCCGCGTCGCGCCCGTCGGCTCCTTCCGCGTCTTCGGCACGGTCTGGGTGACCGTGCTGCGCAACACCCCGCTCACCCTGCTCTTCTTCGCCGTGCTCCTCGGGCTGCCCCGCTTCGGGCTGGTCCTGCCCTTCCAGCTCTTCGCCGTCCTCGCGCTCGGCTGCTACACCTCCGCCTTCATCTGCGAGGCACTGCGCTCCGGCATCAACACCGTGCCCAAGGGGCAGGGTGAGGCGGCGCGCAGCCTGGGCATGTCCTTCGGGCAGACCCTGGGCACGGTGGTGCTCCCGCAGGCCTTCCGGTCCGTCATCCCGCCCATCGGCTCGACCCTGATCGCGCTCGCGAAGAACTCCGCGATCGCCGGCGCCTTCAGCGTCACCGAGCTGCTCGGCACGTACAAGAACCTCAACGAGCTGGGCTACAGCATCATCTGGACCTTCGTCTGGATCGCCGTCGGCTACCTGATCATCACCCTGTCCATCAGCGCGCTCTTCAACGTGCTGGAGAAGCGCTACGGAGTCGCCCGATGACCGCGCACGCGCTGCACGGGGACCTGGGGTCCACCGCCCTCTACGACCTGCCCGGGCCCCGGGCCCGGCGCCGCCACTTCTTCTACGGGATCGCCTCGACGGCGGTGATCCTCGCCCTGCTGGCCTGGCTCCTCTACCTGCTCTTCGACACCGACCAGTTCACCACCGCCAAGTGGCGGCCCTTCGCGTACGAGGGCATCCAGGAGCTGCTGCTGGAGGGGCTCGGGAACACCCTGAAGGCCTTCGCGTACGCCTCGGTGCTCTCGCTCGCCCTCGGCGCCGTGCTCGCCACCGGCCGCCTCTCGGCGCACCGGCCGGTGCGCTGGCTGGCGACGCTGTGCGTGGAGTTCTTCCGGGCCATGCCGGTCCTGGTGATGATCTTCTTCATCTTCGTGGCGCTGAAGGTCCAGCCCCTGCCCGCGCTGGTGGCCGGGCTGACCCTCTACAACGGATCGGTGCTCGCCGAGGTCTTCCGCTCGGGCATCAACTCCGTGGAGAGGGGTCAGCGCGAGGCGGCGTACGCGCTCGGGATGCGCAAGACGCAGGTGATGACCTTCGTCCTCGCCCCGCAGGCGGTCCGCGCGATGCTGCCCACGATCATCAGCCAGCTGGTGGTGGCCCTGAAGGACACCTCGCTCGGCTTCCTGATCACCTACGAGGAGTTCCTGCACGCCGGCAAGCTGATCGCCTCGAACCTGGACTACGACCTGCCGTTCATCCCCGTCGTGCTGATCATCTCGCCGATCTACATCGGGATGTGCATGCTGCTGTCCTGGTTCGCCACGTGGGTGGCGCGGCGGGAGCGGCGCAACCCGAAGACCCGGGCCGTCGAGGTCGCCCCCGCCGAACCGGGCACGGTGCTGCCGGGGAGGTAGGCCCGGAGCCCTCCTCCCCCCACGCCCGGGGGCGTGGGGGGACCCCACCGGCGGCAGCCGCGGATCACTGCTCGCGCAGCGGCACCGAGACGTACGAGGGATCGGTGCCCGGCGAGGAGAAGGTCAGCTGCGCGCCGGTGGGGTTGTGCTCGATGTAGAGGGGGTCGACCGTGTCGACGACGAGCGCGAGCCGGTGGCCCCGGGGCACGTCGTAGGCGGTGGAGAAGAGGTCCAGGTCGACCCCGAAGGACTGGCCGGGGGTCTTCCCGTGGAAGGTGTACGGGGCGTTGCTGACGAGCTTGCCGACGCCGAGCGGGCCGACGTCGTAGAGGTAGGCGACGAAGGTGCCGTCGCCCTTGGTGGGCGTGACGGTGGTGTGCAGGCGCACGGTGCCGCGGATCCGGCGCTCCTCCTCGTAGCGCGGTGACTGCCAGACGGCGGCGAAGGCGCGGGGGAGCAGGGGGACCGAAGCGGTCGGCGGCGCCTTCGCGAACTGGTCGAGCACGCTGGAGAGGAAGAGGATCCCGCCGTTGGCGCCGGAGTCGACGTTGGCCCAGACGTGCTCGCTGTCGGCGAGGGGGAGCCTCTCGGTGCCGCCGGAGCCGACCGACGCCCAGTCGGCGTAGCCCTCGTAGCCTTCGGCGGTGCGGGACTTGATCTGTACCGGGGCCTCGGTGTCGACCCCGTTGCGCTCACCCTTGAGGTAGCGGTCGAACCAGCGGTGGGCGTTGGTCCAGGTGTCGTTGGGCAGGCCGAGCAGGCCGGTGGCCTCGGCGGTGGCGTGGTCTCCGGGGCGGAACTCCAGGCGCTTGGGGCCGGTGAGCCTCTCGAAGAACTTCGCGTACTGGTTGGGCGGGAAGACGGTGTCGCCCCAGGCGTTGCCCAGCATGATCGCGGCGCCGTTGGCGTTGATCCGGTCCACCTGCTCGGAGGCGGAGCGCTTGCGGCCCCACTCGATCATCGCCTGCTCGTTCTCCAGCTTCGATCCGAGGAAGTCGCCGAGGATCCGCTGGAGTTCGGGGCCGGGACGGCCGGTGAGGTAGCCGGCGGCGCCCAGCATCCCGGCGGCCTGGAGGTGCTGGGTCCGGCCGGAGTAGATGGACTCGATGAGGTCCGCCCATCCGCTGAGGGCGACCACCGCCTTGATCCGGGGGTCGTGCGCGGAGGCCAGCAGGCTGATGCCCGCGCCGTACGAGACCCCGCCGAGGCCGACGCGGCCGGGATCGGCGGGGGAGTTGGCGAGGGCCCAGTCGATGACGGCGGAGACGTCGGCGATGTCCGCCGGCCCGGCCGTCTCGATCTGTCCGCCGGAGAGCCAGAAGCCGCGGGAGGTGTAACTGACGACGACGTAGCCGGAGTCGGCGAGCTGCTTGGCCTGGGCGATGTATTCGATCTGCGGCATGCCCCAGCTGGTGGGGAGCACGATCAGCGGATATTTCCGGCCGGGCTCGGCGCCGGCCGGGGTGAAGACGTTTCCCTTGAGGGTGATGCCGCCGGAGCCGGGGATGTCGTGGAAGCGCACCTGTGAGGAGGCGTCCGTGCGTGACGCGGTGGCGGCGGGGGCCGCCTGGGCCTGGTGGGGGGCCAGGCCCAGGACGGCTGCCGCGAGCAGCGCGGCCACCGTCGTCGCGGTGGTGGGGCGGGTTCTCATCGGTGGCTCCTCGCGTGCGCCGGTGTCCGAAAGTGACCCGACGGTAACGGGAGGGGCTTACCCGTGGTAACCCATGAGTAAGTTACGTAGCGGTAACAATTGCGGGAGGGGCCCTCCCCCTGGTCAGCCCTGCTGGGAGCCGCCGCCGGCCAAGGCGCTCTTCGCCTTCCATTGGTCCCACGACAGGTTCCACTCGCCGTACCCGTTGCCGAGGTCGGCGTTGCCCTTGGAGCCGCTGCCGACGACCTCGAAGGGGTCGCCGACCTGGACCCGCTCGTAGAAGGTCCTGGCGTCGGCGTCGCTCATGCCCACGCAGCCCGAGCTGCTGTTGGCGCGGCCGAAGTTGGCGGCGTTCCACGGAGCGGCGTGCGCGTACATGCCGGACCAGGTCAGCCGCATCGAGTAGTCGACCATCTTGTCGTAGGAATCGCCCAGCCCCACCGTCTGGGAGTCCATCCGGATGGTGCCCTCCTTCGACATCAGCACCATCTTCCCGGACCAGGAGGCCTTCTGGCCGCCGGGCGTGCCCGCCGAGACCGGGATCGTCCTGACCGCCTGGCCGTCCTCGGTCACCGTCATCTTCTTGGTGTCGAGGCTGACCTCCATCCGGCGGTCCTTGCCTATCTTGAACTCGGTGGTGTAATCGCGGGCGAAGAGGCCGCCGCCGGGACCCGAGTCCACGCCGTTCAGGTTCATGTCGACCTTCACGTCCGTGCCGGACTTCCAGTACTCCTTCGGGCGCCAGTCCACCCGGTCCTTGCCGGAATAGTCCTTGAACCAGCCCCAGGAACCCTCGGTACCGTTCGAGCTGGTGACCTTCAGCTGCTTCTCGACCTCGGCCTTGTTCTTCACCGGATTGTCGAAGACGAGCGAGACGGGCATCGCGACGCCCACCGTGCTGCCCTTCGGGATGTTGATGGAGACCTTGTTCACCTTGTCCGCGGGCGAGGTCTTGAACTGGGTGCTCGCGCTCTGGCTGGCGGTGTTCTGCGCCTCGACCCGGTAATCGGTGCCGGGGGAGGCGTTGCGCTCCGAGGTCCAGGTCCGGCCGTCGGCGGATATCTGCCCGGGCAGCTCCCCGCCCTTGCCGTCCGTCACCTTCACCAGCGAGAACTTCCCGTCGGCCAGGGTCACCCTGACGGGCTCGCCCGCCTTGACCTGCTCGCCCGTGAGGTTCACCGAGATCGCCATGTCCGGGCGCTTCTCCGGGTCCGCCCCCTTGCCGTCACCGCCCCCGTTCCCACCGGAGCCACCGCCTCCGCAGGCGCTCAGCGCCAGGGTGAGCAGCGCGGTGCCCGCCAGTATCGCGTGACGGGTGCGGCGGCGCGGAAGTGCGGTGCGGCGTGTACGGCTCAACGAAAACCCCTCCGGAATAACGGTCGTCCTCATATGAGGAGCGAACGCGGCCACTTCAGGTTGCGCATTCCCCGAAAAATCTCCTCCAGGCGGTTGTGACATGTGCCGCAGCGGAACCGTTGCCAACCGGTCACATCCGGAAGGCCGATGCGGAAACCGGCCGTCCGGAATTCACCCACCCGCGGCCCCGCAACCGGAAAAGGACCTTCCGCACCCGGCGGGGGGCCAAAAGTCCCTACCGCCCCCCGCCAATTCACCGCGGCCGCCCGGTAACGGGACGCTCCGGCGGCCGGGATACCCTCCATCTTCGGCCCGGCGAAGGAGAAACACCCCGATGTACGGATCCACCGGCAGCGCGGCGCGCGAGCAGGCCCCACCGCGCCCGGAGGCGGGCGGCGCCCGGGAGGCGGACCCCGCGCCCGTGGCCGCACCGGCACCGGCGAAGACCTCGGTGCTGCGCAGCGGAGCGCTGATGGCCGCCGGCTCCGTCGTCTCCCGCGCCACCGGCTTCGTCCGTTCGGCCGTGGTCCTCGCCGCGCTCGGCGCCGGGTTCCTCGGGGACGGCTACACCGTCGCCAACACCATCCCGAACATCATCTACATGCTGCTGGTCGGCGGAGCCCTCAATGCCGTCTTCGTCCCCGAACTGGTGCGCGCCGCCAAGGAACACCGCGACGGCGGGGCCGCGTACACCGACCGGCTGCTGACCGCCTGCACCGTGGCGCTCCTCGCCCTCACCGCCGCGGCCGTCCTCGCCGCACCGCTGATCGTCGACGCGTACACCCCCGAGGCGTACACACCGGCCCAGCGGAGCACCGTCATCGCCCTGGCCCGCTTCTGCCTGCCGCAGATCCTCTTCTACGGGCTCTTCACCGTGCTCGGCCAAGTCCTCGGGGCGCGCGGCCGGTTCGGCGCCATGATGTGGACCCCCGTCCTCAACAACCTCGTCATCATCGGCGTCTTCGGCCTCTTCCTGTACACCTCCCACGGCGGCCGCGACGCCCTCGGCACCGCGGACACCCGGCTGCTGGGCATCGGCACCACCGCGGGCATCGTCGTCCAGGCGCTCGCCCTCGTCCCCTCGCTGCGCGCCGCCCGCTTCCGCTGGCGCCCCCGCTTCGACTGGCGCGGCAGCGGCCTCACCCGCCCGCTGCGCAACGCGGGCTGGCTGGTCCTGCTCGTCCTCACCAACCAGATCGCCTACTGGGTGGTGACCGTCCTCTCCACCACCGTCGGCCACCGGGCCGGCGGCTTCGGCTACGCCGCCTACACCAGCGCCTACCAGCTGTGGATCGTCCCCCAGGGCATCATCACCGTCTCCCTGGTCACCGCCCTCATGCCCCGGATGAGCTCGGCCGCGGCCGACGGGGACCTCGGCGCCGTCCGCGAGGACGTCTCGTACGCGCTGCGCTCCAGCGCCGCCCTCGTGGTGCCCGCCGCCGCGCTCTTCGCCGCGCTGGCCCCCTGGGTGATGGACTGCGTCTCCGGGTACGGGAAGGTCACCGCCGCCGAGGTCGCCGCCATGGCCGGCATGCTGACCGCGTTCGCCCCCGGCCTGGTCGCCTTCTCCGCCCAGTACGTGCTGGCGCGCGGCTTCTACGCGCTCTCCGACACCCGGACCCCCTTCTTCCTCAACCTCGTCATCGTCGCCTGCAACGCCGGACTGTCGTACGCCGCCTACCTCCTGCTGCCGGCGCGCTGGGCCGTCACCGGCATGGCCGCCGCCACCTCCCTCGCCTTCACGGCGGGCGCCGCCGTCACCGCGTACGCCCTCTCCCGCCGGCTCGGGCCGCGCACGGGCGGCCGTACCGCCACGGCGCTGCGCACCCACCTGCGGCTGCTGGCCGCCTGCCTGCCCGCGGCCGCCGCCGCCTACGGGGCCGCCCGGGCCGCCGGCGGCCTCGGTGCCTTCGCCGCCGCGGCGGCGGGAACCGCCGCGCTGGCCCTGGTCGTCGTACTCCTCGCCCGGCCGCTGCGCCTGGCGGAGATCACCGACCTGCTGGACTCCCTGCGCCGGAAGGTCCGCAGATAGCGGGAGTACACCCCGAGCACACCCGCGACGGCCCCCGCGGCAGCCTCAGGGGGCTGCCGAGCGGCCCCGGCGCCGCGGAACTGGAGGCCGGACTGGGCACCAGGCTGCCCCCGGTCGACGAGCGGCGGCTCGCGGAGGTCGGGGCCGGCTTTACCGCCCGGGACCGGGTCGAGGCACGGTTCCCCTTCCCCGTGGCCGGGCTGGATCCCGTCGCCCGCCGCCAGCTCGTGTGCAGCGACCTGTCCACCCTGGCCCCGGCCTTCGACGTGGTGCTGCGCGGCTCGGACACGGCGCTGGAGGCGGCCCGCTGCGAAACGGGGGGCGGAGGGGCTCGAAGGGCCGGGAGGTGAGGGGCCGGGAGGTGAGGGGCCGGGAGGCCCCTCGGCTCCGGCCGGCGACGGCCCCTTGCGGCTGCCCCGGTGTCCCGCCACCGTGTGGACCATGGAACGCGCCGCCCGGCCCCCCGGCATCCCCGACGTCTTCGACCCCCGCCTCTACGCCGAGGCCGTCCCGCACGAGCGCTACCGCCTGCTCCGCGACCGCCACCCGGTGGCCTGGCAGGAGGAGCCCGAGGTCCAGGGCTGGCCCGCCGGCCCCGGCTTCTGGGCCGTGACCCGGCACGCCGACGTCGTCCGCGTCCTGCGCGACCACGCCTCGTACTCCTCCTGGCTCGGCGCCACCCAGATCCGCGACCCCGACCCCGCCGACCTGCCGTTCCTGCGCAGCACCATGCTCAACCAGGACCCGCCGGGCCACGGCAGGCTGCGCCGCCTGGTCTCCCGCGCCTTCACCCCCGCACGCGTCGACGCCTTCGCGGACCGGGTCCGGGAACGCGCCCGCACCCTCCTCGCCGCCGCGCGGGACGGCGCCGAGGACGGGACCGCCGACGTGGTGCGCGCCGTCACCGACGAATACGCCCTGCTCAACCTCACCGACCTGCTGGGCGTCCCGCCCGCCGACCGGGGCCTGCTGCTGGAGTGGACCGTACGGATCATCGGCTACCAGGACCCCGAGGACGCGCCCGCGCCCCTCCTCGGCCGGGACGGCAAGCCGCTCAACCCGCGCTCCCCGGCGCTGCTCGGCGAGATGTTCGGGTACGCCCGCGAACTGGCCGCGTACAAGCGCGCCCACCCCGGGGACGACGTCATGACCGCCCTCGCACAGGCCGGACTGGAGCCCGCCGAACTGGAGATGTTCTTCTTCCTGCTGACCGTCGCCGGCAACGACACCGTACGGAGCGCGGCGCCGGGCGGCCTCCTGGCCCTGGCCCGCCACCCCGACGCCTACCGGAGCCTCGCCGACGGCACCGCCCCGGCCGGCCGGGCCGTCGAGGAACTGCTGCGCGTCCACCCGCCCGTGCTCAGCTTCCGCCGCACCGCCGCCCGCGACACCGAGCTCGCCGGCGCCCCGATCCGGACCGGGGACAAGGTGGTGGTCTTCCACGCCTCCGCCAACCACGACGAGCGGGTCTTCACCGACCCGCACCGGCTCGACCTCCACCGCGCCCCCAACCCCCACGTCTCCTTCGGCGACGGCCCGCACGTCTGCCTCGGCGCCCACTTCGCCCGGCTCCAGCTGCGCACCCTCTACGAGGAGTGGCGCGACTCCATGCCCGCTCCGGAACTCGCGGGTCCGCCCCGCCGGCTGGTCTCCAACTTCATCAACGGCATCACGCGACTGCCGCTGCGGGTGTCCGGGCCGCGACGGTGACATCGGCGACCAGTTCGGTCACGTCCGGCCCGTAGGCGTTGGAGTTGACCACCTTCAGCATGAGGCAGAAGGACTTCCCGCGGTAGTCGCGCGCCAGCTGCCGGTGGTTGCGGGCGAGGTAACGGGCCGCGGCCTGATTGCTGTTGGCGGTCTGCCCGGAGAGCAGGAACACCGGCCGCGACCCCTGCTCCGTCGTGAGCCGCGCCAGCAGCACGTACTCGACCAGGCCCGGCTCCCAGCGGTACGCCTCCCCGCCGACGGTGATCATGCCCCGGTCCGGGCCGGGTTCGGAGGACACCTCGACCCGGACCCCGGGGAGCAGGGAGTGGAGGTGGGCCGCCGTACGGGAGTTGGACGAGGGACCGCCGACGCAGAACTCGGCGCGCTCGCCGAAGCCCTGCCGCGCCTCGTGGGTGACGATCTGCACCGTCGCCCCGCAGTCCTTGATCAGGGACGATATCTCCAGCAGCGCGAAGGCGTCGTTGCGGTGCAGCGAGGATTCCTTGCCGCCCATCTGGCGGTTCACCACGAACAGGCAGTCGGAGCCGGCCGGGAGCCCGAAGAAGGCCTGCTTGCGGCGGAGCGCGCGGCGCCACACGTACGTCCGCGTGAACCAGCCGAAACCACCGCTGAGGGCGGTGGCCACCACTCCGAGCACAATGTTGCGGACGTCGTCGTTCATGCGGCGGATGGTAGCCGCCGCGCCGCCTTCCTGACGCGGGGGGCGGGGCGGACTAGGCTGCCGGGCCTGGGACCCGTCGTCGGGGCAGCACCGGGCCGGGAGCAGCTCCGACGACCGGCCCCGGTCTGACCGGCCGTCGACTGGAGGAACCGGATGCGCGCTTCCGCCGCACGTCAGTTAGCGTTCGCAGCCCTCGCCGGGGCGCTCGTCTCCACCGGGGCCGCCGCCCCGCCCTCGCAGCTCCCCGTCCCGCCCAAGGTGCCCGTCGCCGCCGGTTACGGCGGGGCCGTCGCCAGCGTCGACGCCGACGCCTCCGCCGCCGGCATCGCCGTGCTGCGCGCCGGGGGCAACGCCGTGGACGCGGCGATCGCCACCGCCGCCGCGCTCGGGGTCACCGAACCGTACTCGGCGGGGATCGGCGGGGGCGGCTACTTCGTCTACTACGACGCCTCCTCGCGCCGGGTGCACACCATCGACGGCCGCGAGACCGCCCCGGCCACGGCCACCGAGACCCTGTTCCAGGAGAACGGCGCCCCCATCCCCTTCGCCGAGGGCCAGACAAGCGGCCGCTCGGTCGGCGTCCCCGGCACCCCCGCCACCTGGAAGAGCGCCCTCGACGCCTGGGGCAGCCGCCCCCTCGCCCAGCTCCTGCGCCCCGCCGAGAAACTGGCCCGCGACGGCTTCGAGGTCGACGGCACCTTCCGCGCCCAGACCGAGGCCAACCAGGACCGCTTCAAGGACTTCCCCGCGACCCGCGAGCTGTTCCTGCCCGGCGGGCAGCTGCCCGTCGTCGGTTCCACCTTCAAGAACCCGGACCTCGCCGCCACCTACGCCGAACTCGCCCGCAAGGGCACCGGCGCGCTCTACCGGGGCCCGATCGCCCAGGACATCGTCAACACCGTCCGCAAGCCCCCCGTCGACCCGGCCGCCACCCGCAACGTCCGCCCCGGCGACCTGACCACGGCCGACCTGCGCGCGTACGAGACCAAGCGGCAGGCCCCGACCCAGATCTCCTACCGGGGCCTGGACGTCTACAGCATGGCCCCCTCCTCCTCCGGCGGCACCACCGTCGGGGAGGCGCTGAACATCCTGGAGCGCACCGACCTGTCGAAGCTGTCCCCGGCGCAGTACCTGCACCGGTACATCGAGGCGTCCCGGATCGCCTTCGCCGACCGGGGCCGCTGGGTCGGCGACCCCGCCGCCGTGCCCGTCCCCACGCGCGAGCTGCTCTCGCAGCGGTACGCGGACTCGCGCGCCTGCCTCATCAGGCCCGACCGGACGCTGACCAGCCCGCTGGCCCCCGGCGACCCCCGCAATCCCGTCCCGTGCGCCACCACGGGCGAGGCCGCCCCGACCACCTACGAGGGGGAGAACACCACCCACCTGACGGTCGCCGACCGCTGGGGCAACGTGGTCTCCTACACCCTGACCATCGAGTCGACCGGCGGCAGCGCCATCACCGTCCCGGGGCGGGGCTTCCTGCTCAACAACGAGCTGACCGACTTCTCCTTCGCCCCGGCGGCCCCCGGGGTCCCCGACCCGAACCTGCCCGGGCCGGGCAAGCGCCCGCGCTCCTCCATGTCCCCGACCATCGTCCTGGAGCACGGCCGTCCGCTCCTCGCGGTCGGCTCCCCGGGCGGCGCCACGATCATCACCACCGTGCTGCAGACCCTCACCGGCCACCTGGACCGGGGCCTGCCCCTGGTAGACGCCATCGCGGCCCCGCGCGCCAGCCAGCGCAACCAGACCACCACCGAGCTGGAGCCGGGCCTGTGGAACAGCCCGCTGCGCACCGAACTGGAGGGCCTGGGGCAGGCCTTCCGGCAGAACCCGGAGATCGGCGCCGCCACCGGCGTCCAGCGGCTGCCGGACGGCCGCTGGCTGGCGGCGGCCGAGACGACCCGCCGGGGCGGCGGCTCGGCGATGGTGGTGCGCCCGCACGGCAAGCCGTAGCGCTCGGGCCGCCCCGGCCGTTCCCGCCGTTTCGGCCGGGGTGTCCGGCCCGGGTTCCTACAGCGCCGTGAGGATCCTCGGGCCGGCGGCGGTGATGGCGACCGTGTGTTCGGCGTGGGCGGCGCGCGAGCCGTCGGTGGTGCGCAGGGTCCAGCCGTCGGGGTCGCAGGCGTAGTCGTCCGTACCGCCCGCGATCAGCATCGGCTCGATCGCGATCACCATGCCGGGGCGCAGCTTCATGCCGTGCCCCGGCGGGCCCTCGTTGGGGACGCCCGGGTCCTCGTGCATGCTGCGGCCCACGCCGTGGCCGCCGAAGCCCTCGGGGATGCCGTAGCCGGCGGAGCGGCAGACGGTGCCGATGGCGTGGGCGATGTCGCCGATCCGGTTGCCGGGCACGGCGGCGGCGATGCCGGCCGCCAGGGCCCGTTCGGCGGTCTCGACGAGGCGCAGGTCGGCGGGGCGGGGGCGGCCGACAGTGAAGCTGACGGCGGCGTCCCCGACCCAGCCGCGCAGCCGGGCGCCGCAGTCGATGCTGACCAGGTCGCCGTCGCGCAGCCGGTAGCCGTCGGGGATCCCGTGGACGATCGCGTCGTTGACCGAGGCGCACACCACCCCGGGGAAGGGCACCGGCGCGAAGTGCGGCCGGTAGCCGAGGAAGGGGGAGGTGGCGCGCGCGTCGCGCAGGACCGTGCGGGCCACCGCGTCCAGCTCCAGCAGGGACACCCCGACCCGGGCCGCCCCGCGTACGGCTGTCAGGGCGTGGGCGACCACCCGGCCGGCGGCGCGCATCTCGTCGATCGCTCGATCCGTCTTGAGTTGAACCATGCCAATAACTATACCGGTATAAGTTTACCGGGATAGTTATTGGGCTCCGGGGTAGGATGGGGGCATGGTCCGTACTCCCCTGACACCCGAAGAGCGCGAGCGCGGCGAGCGCCTGGGCGCGCTGCTGCGCGAAGCACGCGCAGGCCGCAGCATGGTCGAGGTCGCGGCCGGCGCGGGCCTCTCCGCCGAGACCCTCCGGAAGATCGAGACCGGCCGGGCGCCCACCCCCGCCTTCTTCACGGTCGCCGCCCTGGCCGGGGTGCTCGGACTCTCCCTGGACGAGGTCGTACGGCGCTGCGCGCTCGTGCCCGCCTGACGGACCGGCCCGGCCCCTCACGGGGCGTGTCCGGCCGCCGGACGGCCCAACGGGCGGTGCGAGGGGCGGGACCGGGGGCAGTGGTGCAGGCGTGTCAGTGATGAACGCAACGAAACGCCTCGGCCTCGCACTACTCGGCGCCCTCCTCGCGGCCGGCCTGCTGGCCGCCGCCTGCTCCACCCCCGGAGGGCGGACCGGCGCCCTGCCCCCGGCCCCGCACGACGGCTTCCTCACGGCCGGCGGGAGCGCCGCGGACGCGCCTTCGCCGTCAAGGTTTGAGATTTCCGTAGCCCGCCCGTAACGCGGGTGGGATGCAATGCGTGCATGGAGACGCCGACTGCGCGGGTGATCGGGCAACTCACGGACTACCTGAGGGGCTTGACGCGGAGACTGGATCCCGGAGCCGGCTGGTACGGGGAATTCCTGCGGCGGGACCCGGAGGGGATGCGCGCCTGCCTCGACGGGGTGGCGATGCCGCCGTGGGACGTACTGGAATCGCTCCTCGGTGACCTGCCGCGGGAGGCGGGCGACGCGGCGGGCGAGGCCGTGTACGCGGCCGCGCTGCGGGCGGCGGCCGTCGCCGCGTGGGACGCGATGCCGGGCGGGGAGGGCGAGCTGCGGACCCTGCTCGACGCGGCCGTGGCGCAGCGGGCCGCCCTGGAGGAAGCGCTGCGCGGCCTGACCGCCCGGCGCGCCGGCGCCGGCAGCCCGGCGGAGGCGGCCGCCCTGGACCGGGAGCTGGCCTGGGCCCGGGACGACGCGGCCCGCGCGGCCGCGCGGGCCGCGGACCTGGCGGCCCGGCTGGCGGCCCTGCGGGCGGAGCCGGGGGCGGGGGCGCGGGGGCCGCAGTCGTCGCAGCCGGGGGCCCGGCCGCCGGAGCTGCCGCAGCGGCGGCCGGGGTCGCAACTGTCGCAGCCGGGGACGCCGTCGCCGTCGCCGCAGCCGTCGCCGCCGCCTTGGCCGCAGTCGGGGCCGCAGCCGTCGCCCGTGCAACTGCAACCGCAGCCGCAGCAGCCGTCGCCCGAACCGCCGCCGTCGCCCGAACCGCTGCCGGCCGTTTCGCCGCAGCGGGAGGGCCGGTGGCTGCGCGGCGCCCGGCGCGCCGGAGGAGCCCGGTACGCGGGCGCACCGTCGGCGGCGGTGCCCGCGCCCGGGGAGCCCGCCCCGGCGGCGGCCGTCCCCGACCTCCCCGTTCCGGCCCCGCGCGGCGCCCGCTACATCCGCCCGGCCGCCGGCCGGACCCCGCCGGCGCGTGGCGACGCCTCCCCGGCGCCGGGGACCGCACCGGCCGCGGCCGGCGCCACCCGGGCCGGACACCCCGGCCCGCACCCCGATGCGCACCCCGCCCCGGCCCCCGCCGGCCCCGACGCGCCCTCCGTACGGGACACCCCGGCCGGGGCCCCGGCGCCCGGCCCGCGCGGCGGGTTCACCGCCGAGCTGCTCATGCTGCGCGCCCAGGGCCGCGGCGGCGAGGCCCACGCCCTGCTCTGCGAGGCGGCGGCCTGGCCCGCCGCCGAACTCCCCGCCCTCGCCGCCGAACTGGGCCGCGCCGGCCTGGCCGCCGACTGGGCCACCCTCCTGTGGGAGGCGGCCTCGCTCCCGCCCGACCGGCTCGCCGCGGCCGCCGCCGCCCTCGGCGAGGCGGGCCGGGAGGCCGACTGCGACGGCCTGCTGCGCCAGGGCGCGGCCCGCCCGGCCGCCGAGGTGGCCGAGGCGGCCCTCGCCCTCGGCACGGCCGGCCGGGACCGCGAGGCCCAGGCCCTGCTGGGCGCCTTCGTCCGGCTGCGCACCGCGGAGGAGGCGGCCGGCCTGGCCCGCCGGGACCCGCACTGGTTCGCCCCCCGGCTGCTGCGCGCGGCCCGGGCCCTGTCCGGGACCCGGCACCGCGATCTGGCGCACGCCCTGAGGGTGGCGGGAATCACGGTGCCCTGAACCGCCCGTCCGCTGACCGCAAACGACCGCGTGGCGTCGTAACGTGATCGACTACTCCAACCGCGCAAGGTGGTCTTGCCCCAGGCTGTGACGAGGCCTACCTTCGACTCCCTACGGACACCCTCTACGTGCGTAGAAGCCGGCGTTCCCGTCGCGAGGAGCAGCTCATGGCCCAAGTCGTCCGCGCCGCACTCGTCCAGGCCACCTGGACCGGAGACACCGAGTCGATGATCGCCAAGCACGAGGCGCACGCCCGCCGGGCGGCCGCCCAGGGCGCTCGGATCATCGGCTTCCAGGAGGTGTTCAACGCCCCCTACTTCTGCCAGGTCCAGGAGCCCGAGCACTACCGCTGGGCCGAGCCCGTCCCCGACGGCCCCACCGTCCGCCGGATGCAGGACCTGGCCCGCGAGACCGGAATGGTGATCGTCGTCCCGGTCTTCGAGCTGGAGAGCGAGGGGTTCTACTACAACACCGCCGCCGTCATCGACGCGGACGGAAGCTACCTCGGCAAGTACCGCAAGCATCACATCCCCCAGGTCAAGGGCTTCTGGGAGAAGTTCTACTTCCGCCCCGGCAACCTCGGCTGGCCCGTCTTCGACACCGCCGTCGGCAAGGTCGGCGTCTACATCTGCTACGACCGCCACTTCCCCGAGGGCTGGCGCCAACTCGGGCTCGGCGGCGCCCAGCTGGTCTACAACCCGTCCGCCACCTCCCGCGGCCTGTCGGCCTACCTGTGGCAGCTGGAACAGCCCGCCTCCGCCGTCGCCAACGAGTACTTCATCGCCGCCATCAACCGCGTCGGCCAGGAGGAGTACGGCGACAACGACTTCTACGGAACCAGCTACTTCGTCGACCCGCGCGGCCAGTTCGTCGGCGAGGTCGCCAGCGACAAGGAGGAGGAACTCCTCGTCCGCGACCTGGACTTCGACCTGATCAAGGAAGTCCGCGACCAGTGGGCCTTCTACCGCGACCGCCGACCCGACGCCTACGGAGGACTCGTACAGCCGTGACCAACCCCATCCCGCTGCACAGCCGCCACCGCACCGTCCTGCCCGACTGGCTCGCGCTCTACTACGACCGCCCCATCGAGCTCACGCACGGCGAGGGCCGCCACGTCTGGGACGCGGACGGCAACCGCTACCTCGACTTCTTCGGCGGCATCCTCACCACGATGACCGCCCACGCCCTGCCCGAGGTCACCAAGGCCGTCGCCGAACAGGCCGGGCGGATCATCCACTCCTCCACCCTGTACCTCAACCGGCCCATGATCGAGCTGGCCGAACGGGTCGCCGCCCTGTCCGGCATCCCCGACGCCCGGGTCTTCTTCACCACCTCCGGCACCGAGGCCAACGACACCGCCCTGCTGCTCGCCACCACGTACCGCCGCTCCAACCAGATCCTGGCGATGCGCAACAGCTACCACGGCAGGTCCTTCTCCACCGTCTCCATCACCGGCAACCGGGGCTGGTCCCCGACCAGCCTCTCGCCGCTCCAGACCTACTACGTCCACGGCGCGGTCCGCTCCCGCGGCCCCTTCGCCGGCCTCGACGACAGCGCCTTCACCGCCGCGGCCGTCGCCGACCTGGAAGACGTACTCGGCCAGGCGCGCGGGGGAGCGGCCGCGCTGATCGCCGAGCCGATCCAGGGCGTCGGCGGGTTCACCTCCCCGCCCGACGGACTCTACGGAGCCTTCCGCGAGATCCTCGACCGGCACGGCATCCTGTGGATCAGCGACGAGGTGCAGACCGGCTGGGGCCGCACCGGCGACCACTTCTGGGGCTGGCAGGCCCACGCCCAGAACGGCCCGCCCGACATCCTCACCTTCGCCAAGGGCATCGGCAACGGCATGTCCATCGGCGGAGTGGTGGCGCGGGCCGAGGTGATGAACTGCCTCGACTCCAACTCCATCTCCACCTTCGGTGGCTCCCCCGTCACCATGGCGGCCGGACTCGCCAACCTCGCGTACCTCCTGGACCACGACCTCCAGGGCAACGCCCGCCGCGTCGGCGGCCTGCTCCTGGAGCGGCTCCGCGCCATCGCCGCCCACGTGCCCGCCGTACGGGAGGTCCGCGGCCGGGGCCTGATGGCCGGAGTGGAACTGACCGTGCCCGGCACCGACCAGGCCGACCCGCAGGCCGCCGCCGCCGTCCTGGAGGCCGCCCGCGCGGGCGGGCTGCTCCTCGGCAAGGGCGGCGGGCACAACACCAGCGTGCTGCGCGTCGCGCCGCCGCTCTCCCTCACCGTCGCCGAGGCGGAAGAGGGCGCCGGGATCCTCGAACAGGCGCTGCGCAGCATCCAGTAGGGGGACGCACATGAGCATCCGTACGCTGATCAGCGGCGGCCTGGTCGTCACCGCCGCCGACGAGCTCCACGCGGACGTCCTGATCGAGGACGGCCGGGTGGCTGCCCTCGCCGCGCACGGCTCGGCGGCCGCCGAGGCCTGGACGGCCGACCGTACGATCGACGCGAACGGGAAGTACGTCATCCCCGGCGGGGTCGACGCGCACACCCACATGGAACTCCCCTTCGGCGGCACCGCGGCCTCGGACACCTTCGAGACCGGCACCCGCGCCGCCGCCTGGGGAGGCACCACCACCATCGTCGACTTCGCCGTGCAGAGCGTGGGCCGCTCGCTGCGCGAGGGGCTCGACACCTGGTACGAGAAGGCCGACGGGAAATGCGCGGTCGACTACGCGTTCCACATGATCGTGTCGGACGTGAACGAGCACACGCTCAAGGAAATGGACGGACTCGTCGAGGAAGGTGTGAGCTCGTTCAAACTGTTCATGGCGTATCCGGGGGTCTTCTACTCGGACGACGGGCAGATCCTGCGGGCCATGCAGCGCGCTTCCGCCAACGGCGGGCTGATCATGATGCACGCGGAGAACGGCATCGCGATCGACGTGCTCATCGAACAGGCCCTGGCGCGCGGGGAGACCGACCCCCGCCACCACGGCGAGGTCCGCAAGGTGCTCCTGGAGGCCGAGGCCACCCACCGCGCCATCCAGCTCGCCCGGGTGGCCGGAGCCCCGCTGTACGTGGTCCACGTCTCGGCGGAGGAGGCGGTCGCGGAGCTGGCCGCGGCCCGGGACAAGGGCCTGCCGGTCTTCGGCGAGACCTGCCCCCAGTACCTGTTCCTGTCCACCGACAATCTCGCCGAGCCCGACTTCCAGGGCGCCAAGTACGTCTGCTCCACCCCGCTGCGGCCGCGTGAGCACCAGGCGGCCCTGTGGCGCGGCCTGCGGACGAACGACCTCCAGGTGGTCTCCACCGACCACTGCCCCTTCTGCTTCCGCGGCCAGAAGGAGCTGGGGCGGGGCGACTTCTCCAAGATCCCGAACGGGCTGCCGGGGGTGGAGAACCGCATGGACCTCCTGCACCAGGCGGTCCTGGACGGGCACATCAGCCGCCGCCGCTGGATCGAGATCGCCTGCGCGACCCCGGCCCGGATGTTCGGCCTCTACCCGCAGAAAGGGACCATCGCGCCGGGCTCCGACGCCGACATCGTCCTCTACGATCCGCACGCCGAGCAGGTCATCTCCGCCGAGACGCACCACATGAACGTGGACTACTCGGCGTACGAGGGCAAGCGGATCACCGGACGCGTCGACACCGTCCTCTCCCGCGGCGAACTGGTCATCGACCGCCGCGAGTTCACCGGACGGGCCGGGCACGGCACCTTCGTGCACCGCTCCACCTGCCAGTACCTCTAGGGGGTGCCGGGGCAGCCCGCCCCGGCACCCGCACTCCCCAGCAAGGAGCAGCCCGCCCATGGACTTCGGCCTCGTCCTGCAGACCGACCCGCCGGCCTCCCAGGTCGTCAGCCTGATGAAGCGCGCGGAGCGCAACGGCTTCCGCTACGGCTGGACCTTCGACTCGGCCGTGCTCTGGCAGGAACCGTTCGTCATCTACAGCCAGATCCTGGCCAACACCCAGAAGCTGCACATCGGCCCCATGGTCACCAACCCGGGCACCCGCACCTGGGAGGTCACCGCCTCCACCTTCGCCACCCTCAACGACATGTACGGCAACCGCACCGTCTGCGGCATCGGCCGCGGCGACTCGGCGATGCGCGTCGCGGGGCGCGCTCCCAACACCCTGGCCCGCCTCGGCGAGGCCATCGACGTCATCCGCGACCTCGCCGAGGGCCGCGAAGCGCTCGTCGACGGCAACCCGGTCCGCATCCCGTGGATCAGGAACGGAAGGCTGCCCGTCTGGATGGCCGCGTACGGGCCCAAGGCCCTCGCCCTGGCCGGGGAGAAGGCGGACGGGTTCATCCTCCAGCTCGCCGACCCCTACCTCACGGAGTGGATGGTCAAGGCGGTCCGCGCCGCCGCCACCAAGGCCGGCCGGGACCCGGACGCGATCACCATCTGCGTGGCGGCGCCCGCGTACGTGGGCGAGGACCTCGCGCACGCCCGCGACCAGTGCCGCTGGTTCGGCGGCATGGTCGGCAACCACGTGGCCGACCTGGTCTCCCGCTACGGCGAGCACTCGGGCATGGTCCCGGACGAACTCACCGAGTACGTCAAGTTCCGCCAGGGCTACGACTACAGCCACCACGGCCGCGCCGGCAACCCGTCCACCGACTTCGTCCCCGACGAGATCGTCGACCGCTTCTGCCTGCTCGGCCCGGTCGAGACGCACATCGACAAGCTCCGTACCCTGCGCGACCTCGGCGTCGACCAGTTCGCCGTCTACGACATGCACGATGCGAGGGAGTCCACCATCGACGCCTACGGGCAGCACGTCATCCCGGCGCTGCACGGCTGATCCGCGTACCTGCTCTCCCGCGTCTGCGCAGGTGTGCGGGCCGTCGCCGCAGTCGGCCTGAGGGTTGTCCGACAACCCGAATGGACCAGGTTAGGATTCCACGGCGGCGCAACCCGCCCATCGCGTGCCCTCTCGCAAAGCTGCTGTAGGTGCGCTTCCGTACAGGGCGTTCCGCCCAGCGCTCTGGAGAGTTCTCGCCGTGTTTGGACAGCGTTCCCGTTCCCGTGCCGTCGTGACCGGCGCCACCGCCGTGGCCCTGGCCGTCGCGCTCGCGGGCTGCGGGGGTACCAAGGGTGAGCAGGGGACGAAGAGCCCGGTGGCGGCGAGCGGCCCGGCCGCCGCGGCCCCTTCCCCCACCGCGGCCGCGAAGGTGCGGATGCCGGCCGGTCCGGCCGCCGCCATGACCAAGGCCCGGGACACCGCCGTCGGCCCGATCACGACCACCAGACTGGCGGGCCCGAAGTCCGGTGTGACCGGCCAGGTGTGGGTCTGGCTCCCTCCCGAGTACCACGACCCGAAATACGCCAAGACCGGCTTTCCGGTGCTGACGCTGTACGCGGGCGGTCAGAGCAACGGCTACAACACCTGGGCAGGCAGCGAGCTGCCGATCCAGGAGGAGAACGTGCGGCTGGCCAAGGCGGGCAAGGCCCATCCCTTCATCATGGTCATGCCGGTGCAGAACTTCAGCGGCGACGAGAAGAAGACGCTGGACTGTTCGGACATCCCCGGCCAGCCCAAGATGGCGACCTGGATGACCCAGGACATCCCGGACTGGGTCCGCGCCAACTTCCGTACCCTCAAGGGCCGCGACAGCTGGGGCATCATGGGGGCCTCCACCGGGGGGTTCTGCAGCGCCAAGCTCGCTCTGCAGTACCCGGACGTCTACAAGGCCGCGGTGCCGATCGACGGCTACTTCACCCCGGACTCGCGCCTGTGGCACGGTCATGACGCGGAGAAGGCGGCCAACAGCCCCGACCAGCTGGTCACCCAGGGCAAGGCCGACGTGAAGATGCTGGTCACGGCCGGTGGTGCCGACGCCTACGAGAAGCGCGTCGTCAAGAGCTGGATGGCCAAGGCGGCCCCGCCGGTGTCCATCGAGTACTACGAGCAGCCCGGCGGCAAGCACCTCACCTCGGACTTCAGGAAGATGATCCCGCACACCCTGGAGTGGCTCACCAAGAACCTGGATGGCCCCGCCCACGACTGACCTGCCCTCCGGTGCCCGTCGTCAGTGCCTCGAGCGCGGGGTCGGGCCCGGGACGCAGACGCGGGGGTTCGCCCGTGAAGCCCAGCGCGAGGCCCCGGGGGTGCTGGCGTATCGAACGGCTGGACTAATATGTCCCGGTGAGAGATCAGAGTACGCATATGCGAATATCGGGGGTGTGGGGGTGTCGTGCGGCGGGGACCTCCGCCCGGCTGGCGGGATCCTTCGGCCGCTGGTGGGTGTTCGGCCCGCTGGTCGGCCTGGCCGCCGCCGTGGCGATGGCCGTCCGGATCTTCCACAACGGCCCGATCGGGATGGCGGACAACGGTGACGGTCCGTCCCGGATGTGCGCGCTCGACACTTCCGTCCACCTCGACAAGGGGTCCGCGTGGTGGTTCCACTACGCCAACTTCCGGTATGACCAGGCCAGCCCGGAGGCGTGCACATCTGCGAACACCTACCCGGGCAGCGGCAAGTGGATGCCCATGCTGGCCCGGCCGCTGAGTCACCTGCTCGGCTATCCGGGCGCGATTGACCTCCGGGCCCAGGCACTGCTCTGGTGCGCCCTGGTGGGCGTGGCCTTCGGGGTCTTCGCCATCGCGCTGCGGGGCCGTCTCCTGCTCCGCCTGCTGGTCTGTGCCGCGCTGTTCCTGGTGGTCGGGGACTCCGTGGTGGCGGGGTATGCCGCTTCGCCGTTCAGTGAGCTGGCCGGGCTGACCGGGTTGCTGCTCGCCACCGCGGGTGCGGTCCACCTCGGCGGTTCGCCCCGGGCCAGGCTCGGCGGGCTGCTGCTGTTCACCGTCGGGTCGGTCACCCTGGTGGGATCCAAGATGCAGGCACTCACCATGGCTGTGCCCCTCCTGGCGCTCCTGCTCTTCTCCGAAGTACCGGTCGGCCGGCTCGCCGGCCGGTTCTCCGCCCGGGTACTCCCGCTCGCTGCCGCGGTGGTGATCGGCGCGGCGGGCACGCACACGCTGCTGTTCCAGATGGAGGCGTTCAAGGAGATCAACCGGACCGAGGTGATCTTCGTGGGGATCATGGGCAAGAGCCCCGACCCTGCCAAGGACGCCGTCGAGCTCGGGCTGCCGGCCGACTTCGGCCAGTACGCCGGGCTGAACTGGTGGGGGGAGAAGGCACCCCAGAAGGACCCCCGCTGGCCCGAAGTCCGGGACCGCATCACCTACACCAACATCGGCACCTACCTGGCCAAGCACCCCGGCGTCGCGCTCCGCATCGCCGACGGCGGGCTGGACGACTTCGCCGCCTCCCGGCCGGACAACCTCGGCTCCTACCCGGTCAGCGCCGGCAAGCCGGCCGGCACCCAGGAGCACCGACTGGCCCTCTACACCGGATTCCTGCGGACCCTCGGCGGCGGCTGGGTGCTCGGCCTCCAGTTCACGCTCGTGGTGGCCGGCGCCTGGTGGCTGCGCCGCAGCCCGGACCACCCGCGTCGCCGCGCCTTCCTGGCCATGATGATCTGCCTCGGCGGGGCCACCCTGACCCAGTTCGTCACCGCCATGTACGGCGAGGCGATCGAGAACACCAAGCACCTGATCTTCGGCATCTTCGCCACCGGCCTGGCCTTCGTCTTGGCAGCCGCCGCTGTGCTGTGCACCCCCGCCGCTGTGAGATCCACAGCCGAGGAGGAGGCTGAGGAAGATGCGCCGGCGACGAGCGGGCGGGCAGCCCTCGCAGGGCTGGCCAAGCCCTGAATCGAGGAACCCCCGATGTCCTGCCTGTGGCCGCTCGCGCCGTCCGGTGCCACCGACTGGCTGCTGGAGCTGTGCGGCGACGGCCTGACCGGGTTCATGCCTCCGGCGATGCCCGACGCGGTATGGGTGCTCAACGCGATGTACGAGCACGAGCAGGGGCCGTTCGACGTGTCGTACCACGAGCACCACCAGGCACGCCTGGCCGACGGGAGCACCCGGCCCCACGTCGTGGGGGGCATCGATCTCGACGCCGTGAGCATCACCACCGGAGGGGGTCTGGGCCGCGCCCGGCACCCCGGCCCCGGCTGGCGGCGGCTGCGCTGGGTCGAGCTCGCCCGGCGGACCGGCGACCCCATCGTGCCCGACGGGCTGATGCCCTCCTATCGCTGTTTCCCCTCGGCCAAGAAGGAGGGCAGCTGGCCGCTGGGCGTGGTACCGCCTACCGAAGGGAGCCTGGACCGTGAGACCTGGAGCCGACTGATCGCCGTCCTCACCCATTACGGTCCCGAGGGCCCCGACACCCGCTGCTCGGCCTACTACAACCCGCTGATGCTCGGAGCCGCCGACTTCGACAACCTTCATGTGCGTGCGGGTCGACTCGGCGATGCCGAGGTCCTGTACGACCTGTCCGAAGCGGATTTCAGCCCGTCCAACCTGTGGGCCGACGACCACTCCTGGGTCCTGTGCACCGATTACGACCTATGGGCCACCAAGGTCTCCGGCCCCCCGGCCCTCATCGACGCATTGCTGAACGACTCCGAGATCGAGGCGGTTCGTCTGCCCTGGGCCCACTGATCGGCACAGGCGCGTACGTACGCTCGGCGCGCGGCCGAACGCCGGGCGCGTGCAGCGGCGGAGGTGTCGGACCGGCGGTTCAGGCGTCACTGGGACCGGCGGTCCAACCCGTGCGCTGGGCCCATGCGTCAGCGCGTCGGATGATGTCCCGCACGAAGTCGTCTTTCGCTTGGACGTAGCCGGGCCGGTCGTCACGGAAACGGGCCGCGCAGCGCCGTTTGGCTTCCGCGTACGCGGCCGCGGCGGACGTGTGGCAGCGGAGGTAGTCGCGGAACAGGAGGGGGAACTGCTGGGAGAAGGTGCCCAGCTGTCGCACGTGCACGTGTGTGCGGTGCCGGCCCGGTGGTTCCCGGAAGTACCGCTTGGTCCGTTCGGGGTTGGCCGCCCGGTACACGAAGCCCATGCCGGTGAGCGGGCCCAGGAACTCCTCGGCCGGCTCCAGCACTGTGACCGAGATCTGGATGTCGATCACCGGCTTGGCTGCCAGCCCTGGCACCGAGGTGGACCCGATGTGGTCGATACGAACCGCAGTATCACCGAGGGCTGTACGCAGGCCCGCACCCCGCTTGGCGAGCATGGCCGGCCAAGCGGGGTCGTAAGGCATGACGTCGACTGGCTCTCCCATGCCGAGGAGTGTTCCGCGGCTCGCTGCAGCCGTGACAAGGGAGCGTCGGGCAGAGTGGCCGTACGGTGCTCGAGGAGCCCCGGGGTGGGTCAGTTGACGTTGACGGCCTTCCAGGCGGCCGCCACCTGCTGGTACTCGGGGCCGGAGGCGCCGTACAGGTCGGCCGCCGCCTGGAGGGTCGCGGTGCGGGCACCCGCGTAGTTGGTGGTCGAGGTCATGTAGGTGGAGAGCGCCTTGTACCAGATCTTGTACGCCTTGGTGCGGCCGATCCCGGCGACGGTGGAGCCGTCGTAGGTCGGGGAGTCGTAGGACACCCCGTTGACCGTCTTGGCGCCGCTGCCCTCGGAGAGCAGGTAGAAGAAGTGGTTGCCGACGCCGGAGGAGTGGTGGACGTCCAGCCGGCCGACGGTCTTGGACCAGTAGTCGGCGGAGACGCCGTCCTTGCTGGGCTTGTCCATGTAGCGCAGCGGCGTGCCGTTGCCGCGGATGTCGATCTTCTCGCCGATGAGGTAGTCGCCGGCGTCGGAGGAGTTGTTGGCGAAGAACTCCACCGAGGTGCCGAGGATGTCGCTGGTCGCCTCGTTGAGGCCGCCCGACTCGCGGCTGTAGTTCAGCTTGGCCGTGGCCGCCGTCAGGCCGTGGCTCATCTCGTGGCCCGCGACGTCCAGTGAGGTGAGCGGCTTCTGGTTGTTCGCGCCGTCGCCGTAGGTCATGCAGAAGCAGCTGTCGGACCAGAACGCGTTGACGTAGGCGTTGCCGTAGTGGACGCGCGAGTACGCGGCCTTGCCGTCGCCGGCGATGCCGTTGCGGCCGAGTTCGGACTTGTAGAAGTCCCAGGTGACGGCCGCGCCGTAGTGGGCGTCGACGGCGGCGGTCTGCCGGTTGGACGGGGTGCCGTCGCCCCACGCGTCGTCGGCGTCGGTGAAGAGGGTGCCGGTGGCGGTGGAGGCCGCGCCGTTCAGGTCGTAGGTCTTGTGGCTGCCGCGCGCGGCGTCGGTCAGGCTGTACGCGGATCCGCTCTGCGTGGTGCCGAGGGGGACGGTGCCGGAGTAGCCGCTGGTGCCGGTCCCGGTGTGGATGGCCTCGTACGCGTAGAGCTCGGCACCCGTCGCGGCGTCCGTGATGACGTGGCGCTCGCTGGGAGTGCCGTCGGGCTCGGTGCCGGTGACGACGGACTCGTAGGCGAAGACCGGCGTGCCGGTGGCGGCCCATACGACCTGCCGGGCGCCGGCGGGAGCGGGCTTCAGGCCGCGTGCGGCCGCCGGGGCGATGCGGGCCTCCGTGCCCTTGGTTGTCTTGCGGCTGCCGTCCTTCTTCTGGTGGACCACCAGATCGCCGCCGAGGACCGGGAGTCCGGCGTAGGTGCGCTCGTACCGGGTGTGCACCGTGCCGTCCGCGTCCTTGATGACGTCCCGCGCCACGAGGCGTTCCTCGGAGGAGAGGCCGATGGCGCGGGCGGTGGTCGCCGCCTCGCTCTGCGCGGCGGATATCGCCTGGGCGCGGGCGCCGGACGACAGCGTGAGGGCGGTCGCGCCCGCCTCCCGTTCGGCTGCCGCGCTGACCGTGCCGCTCTGGACCGCGACCGCGACCATCGCGGCCGAGGCGACGACGGCGGCGGTGCGCAGCATGCGGGTGCGGTTGCGAGAGGTGGGGGAAGAGGACATGGGGTGGGTCACTCGCTCTCCTGGTGTCGTGGGGGACGCCACGGAGATTGCCAGAGAGAAGCCACTCAATGACAGGTACGCAACAATTATTTGACCTGCTGTTATCCGGGGAGCGGAGATCGATGTCCGCTCAACGACCGAAAACCGGAGCTTTCCGGCGCCCGCCCCCGGTGCGGCGGGCGCCGGGCGGTCCGGGCCTACTGGACCCCGGGGATCCGGCGGTCCTTGAACGCGGTACGGACGGCGTCCGCCGCGCTCTGTCCGTACATGCTCCGGGCGGTGTCGATCGTGGCCAGCGCCGCCTCCCGGAAGCCGGTGTCCGGGGCGAACCGGAACTGGGCGTTCACGATGATGCGGTCGGCGGTCCTGGCGCCGAGGGCGCCGCGGATGTCGAACAGGGCGCGGGACCAGATCTCGCCGTCGGCGTGGACCTCGCCCACCCGGTCCTCGTACACCTTCGTCCCGTCGATGCGGCGCAGGCAGTGCGGGGCGGCGCTGTACGGGACCGAGTCCCAGTCGGCGACGCACGCCCGGTCCGCCACCCGGGGCCAGCCGTACGCGGCGGCGGCGTGGTCGCCGACCTCCACGGCCAGGTAGTCGCCGAAGGCCTCGCCGATCGCCCCGGCCTCCGTGGAAGTGCCGAAGCCGGGGACTTGCGCGTGGTGCACGGCGTGCCCGTACTCGTGGAGGATGACCTCGGCGTCCTCGGCGTCCTCGGCGTCGTCCACACCGCCCTTGCCGAAGCGGATCTCGGCCTTCTTGTCGGTGAAGTAGGAGTTGTCGGCGCCCCACTGGTTGATGCGGACCGGCTGGACGCGGTCGTTGGCGCCGGGCAGCTCGCTGCCGAAGCCCAGGCTCTGGAGGTACTCCTGCGCCTCGTTGACCCAGAAGTACGCCATGACCTGCTCGAACTGGTCGTCGGAGCGGTTGTAGCCCGCGGCGTCGGCCACCGAGGCCGGCGCGCCGGTCTCCGAGCGGACGGCGGCCCACTTGCCCGACAGGCCGCCACTGGCGTCGAGGTTGCGCAGCGAGGCGATGGCGTAGGCGGAGGCGGGTATCGCGCCGACGGAGTCCTTGGCGTCGCTGAGCGTCTGGTCGCCGGACGACTGCACGGGGTTGACCATGAACACGCGGCCCTGCGGCAGGGCGTTGGCGGGTCGGGGAGCGGTGGCCGAGGCGGGGACGGCGAGACCGAACAGTGCGACGGCGGCGGTGGCCGCCGCGACGAACCCGCGGGGTGTGCGCGGCATGGACATCCTCCTGTGAGGGGTGCGGGACGGCGGAGAAAAGAGTGGCCGCGTGGTGCGGACGCGGCATCCTTGCGCACGCGCGGCACCTTTGACCAGGCCTCGGACCGCACGCTCTCGCCCGGACGCTTTGCTGAAGTACTCGCCGTGGTCCCTCGCCCCGGGCCAGGCCTCCACCCCGGCGGCCCGCGTCCTGGTGGAGGCGGCGGCCGGAGAAGGCTGACGCGGAGCGACGGGGGCGGGCGGAGCGGGCGGGGCCCGGGTCCGGCCCGGCCGTTCACCGGACAGCCCCCCGTGTACGGGACGCCGACCGGAAACGGCGATGGGTTTGTCAGCCGCACGTGCTTTGCTGGGGGCATGATCGATGAATTTCCGGCCCTTGACCTGTCCGCTGTCGACGAAGCCGTCCGCAAGGCCGCGGCGGTCGAGATCATGCCCCGGTTCCGGCAGCTCGCCGAACACGAGGTGGACCAGAAGAGCGGCCCGCACGACCTCGTGACCATCGCCGACCGGAAGGCCGAGGAACACCTCACCGCCTCCCTGACCCGGCTGCTTCCCGGCTCCGCCGTGGTCGGCGAGGAGGCCGTGCACGCCGACCCGAACGTCTACGGGGCACTGCGCGCCGACGCCCCCGTGTGGATCGTCGACCCGGTTGACGGCACCCGGCAGTTCGTCAACGGCGACCCCGGCTTCTGCACCCTGGTGGCGCTCGCCCTGCGCGGCGAGATCCTCGCCTCCTGGACCTTCGCCCCGGCCCTGGACGAGATGGCCACCGCCGTACGCGGGCAGGGCGCGTACGTCAACGGCGAGCGGATCCACAGCGGTTCGCCCCAGCCCGGCGCCGAGCTGCGCGTGGCGACCGCGCACCCGCTGTACACGTCCGAGGAGGACCGGCGGAACCTGGCCCGGCTCGACGTGCCCGGCGTCGCCGCCCGCCCGTGCGGTTCGGCGGGTCTGGAGTACCTGAAGGTGGCGCGCGGGGAGATGGACGCGCTCGCCTTCACCTGGCCCTCCGCATGGGACCACGCGGCCGGTCTGCTGCTGGTCGCCGAGGCGGGCGGCGCACAGAGCACCGTCGACGGGGTCCCCTTCCGGGTGGACCGGGACAACGCCCTCCCGTTCGCGATCGGCCGTGACGAGGCCACCGCGGTCCGCGTCCGCGAACTGCTGCGGGGCGCGTAGCCGCCGCGCCGAACGCCGAGGAGCACCTGCCGGCGGAGCACCTCCCGGCGGAGCACCTCACCGCGATAGCCGCGGGAGGGGCTCCGACGGCAGGGCCTAGGCTGGAGGCAGTTGCCGTCGCCGGACGAAGGAGCTGTTGTCAGTGCCGTCGATTCTCGACGCAGTCGTGGTGGGGGCGGGGCCCAACGGCCTGACGGCCGCCGTCGAACTGGCCCGCCGGGGCCACTCGGTGGCCGTTTTCGAGGCCGCCGGGACGATCGGCGGCGGCGCCCGCACCGAGGAGCTGACCCTCCCCGGCTTCCGGCACGACCCCTGCTCCGCGGTACACCCGCTCGGCGCCGGCTCCCCGGTGTTCGCGACCATGCCGCTGGCGCGCTACGGGCTGGAGTGGCTGCACGCCCCGCTGCCCATGGCGCACCCCTTCGACGACGGCACGGCGGCCGTGCTCGCCCGTTCCGTGGCGGAGACGGCGGCCTCCCTCGGGCCGCGCGACGCGGGCGTGTACCGCCGGCTGGTGGAACCGTTCCTCGGCACATGGGACACCCTCGCCCGGGACTTCATGTCCCTGCCCAACACCGCCCTGCCCCGGGACCCCCTCACCCTGGCCCGCTTCGGCCTCGCCGGACTGCCGCCCTCCACCTGGCTGCTGCGCCGCTTCCACGACGACCGCGCCCGCGCCCTGTTCGCCGGACTCGTCGCGCACGTCATGGCCCCGCTGAACGGGATCGCCACCGGCGCCGTCGGCCTGGTCTTCGCCCTCGCCGCGCACGCCGGCGGCTGGCCGATGCCGCGCGGCGGCTCGCAGTCCATCTCCGACGCCCTCGCCGGCTACCTGACGGACCTCGGCGGCACCCTCCACACCGGCTTCGAGGTCAAACGCCTCGACGACCTGCCCCCGGCCCGCGCCTACGTCTTCGACACCTCGCCGACCGCGCTGGCCCGGATCGCCCGCCTCGGCCGGGCGTACGACGGCTACCGGTACGGCGCGGCGGCCTTCAAGCTCGACTACGCCCTCGACGGGCCCGTCCCCTGGACCGCCGAGGCCGCCCGCAGGGCCGGCACCGTCCAGATCGGCCCCGGCAGCCGCGACATCGACGCCGCCCTCCAGCTGGCCTCGGGCGGCCGCGCCCCGCGCACCCCCTTCCTCATCACCGCCCAGCCCAGCCTGGTCGACCCCGGCCGGGCACCGGAGGGCAAGCACGTCTTCTGGGCGTACGGCCACGTCCCCTCCGGCTGGGACGGAGACCTCACCGAAGCCGTCGAACGGCAGCTGGAGCGCTTCGCCCCCGGCTTCCGCGACCTGGTGCTGGCCCGCGCCACGGCGGGCCCGCCGCAGCTCGCGGCCCGCAACCCCAACTACGTCGGCGGGGACATCGCCTGCGGCGCCGCCTCCGGCCTCCAGCTCCTGCTCCGGCCCAAGCTCACCCTGTCCCCGTACACCACCGCCCACCCGGCGGTGTTCCTCTGCTCCTCGGCGACCCCGCCGGGCCCGGGCGTGCACGGCATGTCCGGACACAACGCCGCCAAGGCGGTCTGGCGGCACCTGCGAAAGGCCGGCTGATGGTACGCATCACCCTCGTCCAGGGCGACATCACGGCCGAGGAGGCCGACGCGATCGTCAACGCGGCGAACTCCTCGCTGCTCGGCGGCGGGGGAGTGGACGGCGCCATCCACCGGCGCGGCGGCCCCGAGATCCTCGCCGCCTGCCAGGACCTGCGCCGCTCCCACTACGGCAAGGGCCTCCCGACCGGCCAGGCCGTCGCCACCACCGCCGGCCGGCTGCCCGCCGAGCACGTCATCCACACTGTGGGCCCGGTCTGGTCACGGGAGGAGGACCGGTCGCACCTCCTCGCCTCCTGCTACCGCGAATCCCTGCGCGTCGCCGACGGGCTGGGGGCGCGTACGGTCGCCTTCCCGGCGATCTCCACCGGCATCTACGGCTGGCCGATGGACGACGGCGCCCGCATCGCGATCGAAACCGTCCGGACCGCCCGTACCTCGGTGGAGGAGGTCCGCTTCGTCCTCTTCGACGCCGCCGCCTACGCGGCCTTCGAAGCCGCCACGACCTAGTCGCCGGCTGGTCCGCACGCGCCGGGGCCGTCGCGGCCGGCGCGGCCGCCATCCGGCCCCGGCATGCGACTGGGAGCCCCCGGCGGCAGCACGATGCACGCCGTGCCGCCGGCCAGGTTGACGCGGGAGCGGCGTGGCGGCGCACCGTCGCTCTCGTCGTCCCGCCTCAGCAGCTCCACCCGCCGCTGCTCCAGCTCGGCCGTCTTGTTCCCGTTCACGACCGCCGTGAACTCGTCGAAGGCGATGCTCGACAGCGACCGGCCCGTGCGCCTGCGTACCCACGGGATCAGGCCCAGCCCCGTGAACCATCGCCATACGCTTTCCACCACGGCGAACACGGCCAGCAGGCATACGAACGCCGGGAGCGACCCGAGCCAGACCGCCATGGATGTCCCCGCTTCCTCATCGTCCTCGGCCAACCCGTGGACCACTGTCCGGGACGCGCGGCGCGCGGGCATCAGACCGGCGCACGATCAGGCTCCCCCGTGCGGGGGAGGGCCGCCGCCCCCGGCGCCGAGCCGCGCACCCCCGTGCCGCGTCCTTCCGCCCGGCCCGCCGCCCTCAGGGGGTCCGCGCGCCGCCGCCCGGGGTCGGGCGCGGATAGGTGCGGGACTGCTTGACGCTGCCGTACGCGAAGCTCGACTCGATCGACGCGATGCCGGGGATGGCGTGGATGCGGTGGCGCACCAGGGACTCGTACGCCTCCAGGTCCTCGATGACCACCCGGAGCAGGTAGTCGCTGCTGCCCGCCATCAGATAGCAGTCCTGGATGTGCTCGATGACGGCGACGTGCTCCTCGAACAGGGCGACGGCCTCCGCCGTGTGCCGTTCCAGGCGGATGCGTACGAAGACGGTGATCGGGAGCCCGAAGGACACCTGGTCCACCACCGCCGTGTAGCCGCGGATCAAGCCCGCCTCCTCCAGCCGGCGGACCCGGCGCAGGCAGGGGGAGGGGGAGAGGCGGACGCGGTCCGCGAGGTCCTGGTTGGAGAGGCGGCCGTCGGCCTGCAACTCCCGGATGATCTGCAGATCGACCGCGTCCACGGTTGCTCCTCGGGCCTTTCCGCCAGTCCTTGGCAGATCCTGCCCCAAACGTATGTCCGAGAGGCAGAACTGGCAATCGGCTGCCCCGGCACAAGCCCTAACGTTGCCCGGGAACGGGCCGGACCGGCCCGCTCTCACAGGCTGGAGCAGATTCCTTGGTCGCGACCAACACCACCGGCGCGGCCGCGCCTCACGACACGGCGGTCCCGCCGGCCGGAAACCCCCGCCGGCGCGGACCGTCACCGCAGGCCCGGGGGATGGCCGCGTTGCTGGTGACCGTGGCGATCTGGGCGGCCTTCGCCCTCAGCGCGCGCGGCCTGAGCACCTCCACCCTCGAGCCCGCCGACGCGGCCCTGCTGCGCTTCGGCGTCCCGCTCCTCGTCCTGCTGCCGGCCCTGTGGCGGCGCAGGCGCCGCATCGCCGCCGTGAAGCCGGCCGCCGCCCTCAAGATCGTCTGCGGGGCGGGGGTGCCGTTCTTCCTCGCCGCCATGCACGGCGGATCCCTGACCTCGGCCGCCTTCGTCGGCTCGATCGTCCCCGGCATGGTCCCGCTCTTCGTCGCCGCGCTGATGGCCGCCCGGGGCCACGGACTGCCCAAGGGCACGCAGGTGGCCGGGCTCGCGCTGATCGCGGCCGGGGTGGCCGCCCTCGTCTGGCGGTACGTCGTCCCCGTTGACGCCGACGTCCTGGAGGGAGCGGGCACGCTCCTGGTGGCCAGCGGCCTGTGGGCGTTGTACACGGTGGGCCTGCGGGACGTGGACCTCGACCCCGTCGGGTCGATCGGGCTGCTGTGCCTGCCCTCCTTCGCCGTGATCGGGCTGCTGGTGCTGACCGGAGTCCTCCCGACCGGCCTCGCCCACGCCACGGGCGGCGACATCGTCACCTTCCTCGTGGTGCAGGGGCTCGGGGTCGGGCTGTGCGCGGGCCTGCTGTACGCCTTCGCCATCCGCCGGCTCGGCGCCGAGCGCAGCTCCGTCGTCGGCAGCCTCAGCCCCGTCGCCGTCGTCCTCCTCGCCATTCCCGTCCTCGGCGAGTCGCCGACCCCGGCCGTGCTGGTCGGTGTACCGCTGATCACCGCCGGGGTGGTGCTGGCCAACCGCCGCCGTACCCCCGTCCCTCCCCGTCCCCCCGTCCGTCCGCGTCCCCGCCCCGAGGTCCCCGCAGATGCTTGAGCTCCTTCCCCCGCCGCCCACCGACCCGCTGTGGGACCTGACCTACGAGTTCGGCTCCGACGAGCGGGCCGAGCGGCTGAACCTCGTCCTCGGCGTCTACCGCGACCACACCGGCCGCACCCCGGTCATGGCCGCCGTCCGCGAGGCCGAGATACGCCTCGCCGAGCGTTCCGAGTCCAAGGAGTACCGGGGGCTCTCCGGCAACGCCGCCTTCAACCGGGCCCTGCTGGACCTGGTCCTCGGCCCGCAGGGGCCGTCCGACCGCGCCGCGGCCGTGCAGACCGTCGCCGGCTCCGGCGCGCTGCGCCTGCTCGCCGACCTGATCTGCCGGACCCGCCCGGGCACCACCGTGTGGATCAGCGACCCCGCCTACGTCAACCACCGCCCCATCCTGGAGGCCGCGGGCCTGGAGGTCCGTACCTTCGGCTGGTGCGACGCCGAGGGCGGCTTCGACGCCGCCGGGGTCCTGGACGGCCTCGCGGGGGCGCGGCGCGACGACGTCGTCCTGCTCCAGGGTTGCTGCCACAACCCGACCGGGGCCGACCCCGCGCCGCAGGACTGGGCGGCGCTGGCGGAGCTGGCGGCCCGGAACGGCTGGGTCCCCTTCATCGACCTCGCCTACCACGGACTCGGCGACGGGCTGGAGGCCGATCTGGCGGCCACGCGCCTGCTGGCCGAGCGGGTCCCCGAGATGCTCATCGCCGTGAGCTGCTCCAAGAACTTCGGCCTCTACAGCGACCGCACCGGCTGCGCCATCGTCCTCGGCGCGTCCGCCCGGGCGGTGCGGCACGCCGAGACGGCCCTGCAGAACGCCGCCCGGACCCTGTACTCGATGCCGCCCGAGCACGGGGCCGCCGTCGTCACCGCGATCCTGGACGACGCGGGGCTGCGGGACCTCTGGCGCGCGGAACTGGACGCGATGCGCGGCCGGATCGAGGCCAACCGGGCGGACCTGACCGCACGCCTGGACGTCATGGGGCACCAGGCGCAGGCGCGTTCGCTCGCCCGGCAGCGGGGCATGTTCTCGATGCTGCCGCTGACGGCGCAGGAGATGCTCCGGCTGCGCCGGGAGTACGCGATCTACGGAACCACCGCCGGGCGCATCAACATCGCGGGCATCCCGGCCGACCGGATCCCCTGCCTCGCGCGGGGCATCGGGGGAGTGCTGGCGGGCCGCTGACGAGCCGAGGGGGCGGGTGCCGGGGAACGGGAGCGCCGGGGGGCACGCGGGCGGCGGAACGCGGAAGTGAGGGAACGCGCAACCCGTTCCGCGGGCACCCCCGACGTGACAGTCCCCGGTCGCCTCGCCGGTGCCATGAGCCATCCGCCGTCGCCGATGGCTCCCGTGGTCCGCGAGGACGGCCGGGGGCCTGGCCAGAGCCTGGACAAGGGTCACGCGGGCCCCGGGACGTCTCCCGAGGGAGGTGCGGCTCTTTCCGGTATTCCGGTGTATCACCGATTTTCCTCCGCGTCATCCCATAGTCAAGGGGAATGGGCGGATGAAATCCAGGAGCGAATGGCCGGATAGAACTGCCCTTGCGCAGGGCTGAGTTGGGGTGTGGCATCATGGCCGCATTGTCCGACCGCTGGGTTCGCCGGAGGACTGAGGGATGAAGTTACCTGGCTCCGCGTTACCGGCGTCGGAGGACAGGCGGCTCAGGCGCCGTCTCAAGAAGGTCCGCCAGACCTGCGAGGGACTGCTCGCGCAGTGGGGCATGGAGCACGGATGCGGCATCGACGAACTCCACGCATATCTCAGCGAGCAGCGCGGACGCCCCATCCATTTGATTCCGACGGCCTTCCCCGAGCGGCATCTCTTCGGCGTATGGCTGAAAACCGATGACTTCGACATCATCGCCTTCGAGAAGGCCGCTTCGGCGTCGCACAAGGAACACATCATTGCCCACGAGCTCGCCCACATCGCCTTCGACCACAACGGATCCGTCCAGCTCGATCAGCTCGGCGGCCCCGGCGGGTCACCGGAGGCCGCGGCGGCCGACGCCGACGGCTCCGGCGGGCTGTTCTCGGACGTCGACCCGGACGCCGTCCGCGGCGTACTGATGCGTTCCCGCTACAGCGACGACGAGGAGCAGGAGGCAGAGACCATGGCCTCGCTGATCCTCGCCCGCGCCACCAAGCGCTGGACCGAGCGCGCCTGGGGCGTGCCGGACGAGGCCGCCGAGATCGTGGCCCGGATCGAGAGCGGGCTCGGCAGGCCCGACCAGGGGCCCGCGTGATCTACACCGTCCTCGCGTGGGTCTGCGCCTTCGTGGGCCTCGCGGCCTTCGCCTACCGGCTCCCGGACCTGCTGCGCCGGAGGAACGACATCGCCCTGTGGGCGCTGTGCACCTACTTCCTGTGCTCCGGGATCAGCTTCCTCGTCGACCTGGACCAGCTCAGGCTGCACATTTCCGCCTTCTTCGGCCTGCCCAACATCACCTCCCTGATCACCCAGGCCGCCGTGGTGGTGCTGACCGCCGCGCAGCAGGTCGTCCTCGTGTACTGGTCCTCGCCGCCCGCCGAGGCCCGGCGCATGGCACGCCACCGCGTCCTGTTCTTCGGAGCGGCCCTCGCGGTCCTGGTCGTCAGCTCCTTCGCCGTCGGTCCGGTGGCGCACTCGGAGACGGCCACCTCCACGATCCTGCTCAGCATCCAGCACGGCAGCTACGCCCTCTACATGTCCTTCTACCTGCTGATCTGCGCCGTGGGCCAGTTCGAGACGGTGCGGCTGTCGCTGCGCTTCACGACGATGGCCAACCGGCAGTGGCTCAAGGTCGGCATGCGCACCGTCACCGTCGGCGCCAGCATGATCCTCGTCTACTGCGTCACCCGCGGCATCCAGATCGCCGGAACCCGCCTGGACTACGACGCGGCCGTGCTCGACCCCATCCAGTGGACCTGCGGCAGCGTCGGCGCCCTCCTCCAGATCGCCGGCTGGACCATCCCCTCCTGGGGGATCCGCATCACCCGCGCCCGTGGCTGGGCCCGCAGCTACCGCTCCTACCGGCGGCTGCGGCCCCTGTGGTGGGCGCTGTACGAGGCCACGCCCGACATCGCGCTGGACCCGCCGCGCTCCTGGCTGCGCGACCTGGTGCCGCCCCGGGACCCGCACTACCGCCTCTACCGGCGCGTCATCGAGATACGCGACGGCCAGCTGATCCTGCGCACCTCCCTCTCCCTGGAGGACTTCGTCCGCGTGGCCCGCTCCCTGGACCTCCCCGAGGACCCCACCTCCCCCCTGGGCGAGGCGCTCCAGGTACGCGCCGTCCTCAGCCGCCCGGCCGAGGAGCGGGCGGAGCGCGCCGAGCGGGCCGACACCTCCGACATCCCCGTACGGCCCCCGTACGAGGACTTCCGCGACGAGGTGGACTGGCTCAGCAAGGTGGCCTCCTCCTTCGACGACCTCGGCCGGAGCGTCGTCGGCGGGGTCGACGCCGGCCTGCTGTCATGACGGCGCCGGCCGGCCCGCCGGGCGGCGCCGAGGCCCGTGACGCGGCGGTCCGGCTCGCCGTACGCACCATCGGCCGCCTCGTGGCCCTGGACACCGAGCGCGGCGCGACGGCCGCCCTGCCCGCCGTACGCGAGGCCGTGCGGCGGATCCCGGAACTGGCGGCCGACCCCCCGGCCCTGCGCGCGTACGACCCGGACCGGCTCGCGGCCCTCGCCGAGCTGAGCGAGGTCATCGGCTGGATCCTCTTCGACGCGGGCCGCTACCGGCAGGCCGGCCGCATGAACGCCCGGGCACTGGCCCTGGCGGAGCTCTGCGGCGACCGCTGGACGGCCCGGCTGGTCCTGCTGAACCACAGCATGCTCACCGCACACACCGGACGGCCGCGCGCCGCTCTGGAGGCCGCGGCCCGGGTGGGCGGGCCACGGCCGCTCCCCGCGAGGGTCGCGAGCCTCGTCCTGATCCGGCAGGCCCACGCGACGGCCCTGCTCGGCGGCCGGAGGGAGCCGCTGGAGCTGGTGTCCCGCGCCCGCAGCAGGTTCCTCGACGGCGTCTCCCGCCGGGATCCGCACTGGGCCTGGTGGATCGACGAGACCGAACTGCTGGGCCACGAGGGCTGGGTGCAGGCCAGGCTGCGCCGCTGGGACCGGGCCGTCCCGCTGCTGCACCGGGCGGCCACCGCCCCGGGCCCCTCCTACCGGCACCTGTTCACGGCGCAGCTGCTCGCGGCCCTCGCGGGCGCCGGGGCCTGGCGCGAGGCGGAGGAGCTGATCGCACGGGTCGCTCCGGGCGCCGCCGCCATCGGGTCGGTACGGACCACCGAGAGCCTCGGCGGGACGGCGCGCGCCCTCCGCCGTGACGCGGGCGTTCCGGCGCGGCTGCGGGACGCGGCGGCCTTCCTCCAGGAATCGCTGCCCGCATAGGACCCCGCAGGACCGGCAGCCGGACCGCCCGTCGGGCGGGGCCGCGGACCAGCAGGTGCGCGGATCACCGGACAACACACGGACAGACAGGACGACCCCATGCGCCCCTTAAGGATCTCCACGCCCGCCGCCGGCCTGCTGGCGGCGGCCGCGCTCCTCTTCGCCTTCGGCGGACCGGTCTCACAGGCCTCCCTCGGCACCAGCACCGCCTCGGCGGCGTCGGCGGAGGCGGACGCCGCCGCGACGGGGAGTGCGTACATCTCGACGCACCTCTACTTCGGCACGGGCAGGCACAACGGGCACCCGCCCATCACCGAGGAGCAGTTCAACCGGTTCATCGCCGACGTGGTCACGCCGCGCTTTCCTTCAGGGCTGACCCTCCAGGAGGGCCGCGGCCAGTGGCGTGACAAGGAAGGCGACATCAACCAGGAGAGATCGTACGAGCTGACGGTCATGTACCCGGTGCGCGAGGCCCACGCCCGGAACGCCGACATCGAGTACATCCGCAACCTCTACTGCACGATGTGGGAGCTGGAGTCGGTCGGCCGGGCCGATGTCCGGGCGGCGGTCGATTTCTGACGGACGCCGGTCCAGGGCCGTCGGAGGACGACCGCCGTTCTGGCGGACGGCCCCGGTCCGCGCACCCGCGGACCGGGGCCGTCCGCTGCCCCGCGCCGTGCCGCCCGTCGGCGGTGCACCGGCCGCTTCCCGCGGCCCGGAAAGCCGGGTACGGTGATCGCCACGACGGGCCGACCCGTGTGCCGGCCGCGGCGCCGGCCGACCGGCCGACCGGCCGCGGCGCCGAACGCCGCCCGCCGCCCGCACCGGGTGCCGGTCGCTCGACGCAGAGCCCCGCGCCGGGCCCTCGGATAGGGTGAACCGGTACGAATCAGGCCCCCCGGGGTGAGGTCGGTGCATTGGACACTTACCAGTCGACGAGCAAGGTGCCCGATCCGCCGGCGGCGGCGGTCGGGTACGCCGGCGTACTGCGCGAACTGCTCCCGATCGCCCTGTGGCGTGAGGACGCGGACGGCCGCGTCGTGGAGTGGTCCCTGGCCGCCCAGGACCTGCTGGGCCACCGCCCCGAGGACATCCTCGGCCGCCCCGGCACCGCCGTGCTCGTCCCCGAGGCCAACCGCGAGCTCGCCGACGACCTGACCCGCCGGGTCCAGGCCGGCGAAACCGTCGTCGGCACCCTGCCCGTGCGCCACCGCGACGGCCACCGGGTGGCGATGGAGATGTGGATCGTGCCCGCCGCCGACCCCCAGGGCCGTACGGGCGCCATGCTCATCGCCGTCGAGACCTCCGAGGTCCTGCGCATGCGGGACTCCCTCGCCGCCCTCCAGAGCCTCTTCACCCAGTCACCCATCGGCCTCGCCACCCTCGGCCCCGACCTGCGCTTCCTCCGCGTCAACGACGCCCTCGCCCGGATGAACGGCGTCCCCGCCTCCGAGCACCTCGGCAAACGCCTCACCGAGGTCGTACCCGGCGTCAACGCCACCGCCCTGGAGGCCACGATGCGCCAGGTGCTCGAACGGGGCACCGCCGTCGTCGACGTCCGCCGCACCGGCCGCACCCCCGCCGACCCCGACCAGGACCGCACCTGGTCCTGCTCCTACGCCCCCCTGCTCGACGGCGGCGGCCGCCCCCTCGGCCTGATCGCCTCCCTGATCGACATCACCGAGGGCCAGCGGGCCCAGCAGGAGGCCGAGCGGGCCCGGGCCCGCTTCGCCCTGCTCGCCGAGGCCGGCACACGTATCGGGACCACCCTCGACCTGCGCCAGACCGCCCAGGAGATCGCCGACCTGCTGGTCCCGCAGCTCGCGGACTCGGCCGACGTACAGCTCCTCGAGGCCGTGCTCGACCCCGACGAGAGCGCCGTCGCCGCCGCCTCCACCCACGGGCTGCTGCGCAGGCTCGCCGCCGCCTTCCCCGACCCCTCGGCCCCCACCTCCCGCCTCGCACCGGGCCAGACCTTCCGCATCCCCGCCGGGACCGTGTACGAGCGCGTCATCGCCGACGGCGTGCCCATGAACCTGTACGTCTCCGACATCCCCGCCCTGATCACCGACCCGCGCGCGGACGCCCTGCGCGACTACCTGGCCACTCTCGGATCGGCCCGCATGGTGCCCCTGGTCGCGCGCGGCAAGGTGCTCGGGGCGGTCGCCGTGACCCGGCTGCGCTCCCGCGAGCCCTTCGACGCGCAGGACTGCGTACTCATCGACGAACTCGTCGCCCGGGCCGCCCTCAACATCGACAACGCCCGGATGTACACCAGCCAGCGCCAGGCCGCCCTCACCCTCCAGCGCAGCCTCACCAACAGCGCCCTGCCCGACGTGCCCGGCCTGGAACTCACCGGGCGCTACCTGCCCGCCAGCGAACACGACGTCGGCGGCGACTGGTACGACGTCATCCAGCTGCCCCGCGGCCGCACCGGACTCGTCATCGGCGACGTCATGGGCCACGGCATCCACGCGGCCGCCGTCATGGGCCAGCTGCGCACCGCCGTGCGCACCCTCGCCCGCCACGACGTACCGCCCGCCCAGCTGCTGCGCTCCCTCGACGCGGTCGTGGCCGACCTCGGCGAGGACGTGATGGCGACCTGCGTCTACGCCGTCCACGACCCGGCCGGGGGAGGCTGCGTCATCGCGCGCGCCGGCCACCCGCCGCCCGCCGTGGCCGGCCCCGACGGGCGGGTCGCCTTCCTCCAGGGCCCGCCCAACACTCCGCTGGGCACCGGCGGGCGGGACTTCCGCACCGAGGAGGTCCCGCTGCCCCCCGGCAGCCTGCTCGCCCTCTACACCGACGGGCTGATCGAGTGCCGTGACCGGGACCTCGACGAGGGGATGGACCGCCTCGCCGGGGTCCTGAGCGGGGCGGGCCGGCCGCTGGAGGAACTGTGCGACGGCATCCTGGCGCGGCTGCTGCCCGCCGCCCCGCAGGACGACGTGGCCGTACTGCTGGCCCGCACGGCCCGCACCGCCCCCGCCGGGTGACGGCCCGCCGGGGCCGGGCTCACCAGCCCAGGTCCTCCAGGGCGTCCATGTCCAAGCCCAGTGGCAGCGGGGCCTCACCGCCCGACGGTGACAGCTCCGCCCAGATGACCTTGCCGCGCTCCGTGTAGCGGGTGCCCCACCGTTCGGCGTACTGGGCCACCAGGAACAGGCCCCGGCCCCCTTCGTCGGTGGTGGCCGCGTACCGCAGGTGCGGCGAGGTGCTGCTGCCGTCGGCGACCTCGCAGATCAGGTTCCGGTCGCGCAGCAGGCGGACCCGGATCGGTTCGTTGGCGTACCGGATGGCGTTGGTGATCAGCTCGCTGAGGATCAGCTCGGCCGTGAAGGACGCCTCGTCCAGCCCCCAGTCCCGCAGCTGGGCGGCGGCCTCCCGGCGCACCCGCGAGACGGCCGCCGGATCGTCGGGCACGTCCCACTCGGCGATCCGGTCCGCCTCCAGCCGCCGGGCGTCGGCCACCAGCAGTGCGATGTCGTCGCTCGGCGCCGGGAAGAGCATCGCCGCCAGCACGTCCGCGCAGGCCTCCTCGGGGCTGCGGCCGCGCCGCGACAGGGTCTCGCGCAGCAGCGTCAGCCCGCTGTCGAAGTCCCGGCCGCGGTCCTCCACCAGCCCGTCCGTGAACAGCACCAGCCGGCTCCCCTCGGGCAGCACCAGCCCCGCCGTCTCGAAGGGCATGCCGCCCACCCCGAGCGGGAGCCCGGTGGGCAGCTCGGGGAACTCCACCCGCCCGTCGGGGTACACGAGGGCGGGCCCCGGGTGGCCGGCGCTGGCCATCGTGCACTGCCCCGACACCGGATCGTAGACGGCGTACAGGCAGGTGGCGCCCGTGATCCCGGCGGGCGGCTCCTCCGTCCCCCCGGCGAGGCCCGAGCCCCCGGCGTCGCCCTCGGCGGGCCCGCCGTCCTCCAGCTGGTCGATCCGGTCGGTCAGCTCGTCCAGATGGCCCAGCAGTTCGTCGGGCGGCATGTCCAGCGTGGAGAAGTTGTGCACGGCGGTCCGCAGCCGGCCCATCGTCGCCGCCGCGTGCACCCCGTGGCCGACCACGTCACCCACCACCAGCGCCACCCGCGCCCCCGGCAGCGGGATCACGTCGAACCAGTCCCCGCCCACCCCCGCCTTCGCCGGCAGGTACCGGAAGGCCGTGTCCACCGCGCTCAGCTCCGGCAGCACCCGGGGCAGCAGGCTCCGCTGGAGGGCCACCGCCGTCGCGTGCTCGCGGGTGAACCGGCGGGCGTTGTCGACGGAGACCGCCGCGCGCGCCCCCAGCTCCTCCGCGAAGGACAGATCTTCCTCGTCGAAGGCCTCCGGGGTGTCCGCCGCCCGCCAGAAGTTGGCCATGCCCAGGACCACGCCCCGCGCCTGGAGCGGTACGGAGATCAGCGAGTGGAGCCCGTAGTCCAGGGCCTGCCTCGTCCCCGCCTCGTCCTGGGCCCGCCAGCCCATCGCCGCGTTCAGGTCGGCGGCCAGCACCGCGTGCCCGTCGGCCAGGGCCGCCGCCATCGGGGCCGTCGGCACCTCGAAGCGGATGATGTCCCCGACCGGCTGGAGCGGCTGGTCGGTGCGCGTACCGCTCATCGCCGCCCGGCGCATCTCCGTGTGCTCCCCCGCCGCCGGCGAGGGCTCGTCCCCGCGCAGCACCGGCTCCAGCAGCTCGACGGTGACGAAGTCCGCGAAACGCGGGACGGCCACCTCCGACAGCTCCTCGGCCGTCCGCACCACGTCCAGGGTGGTGCCGATCCGCACCCCCGCCTCGTACAGCATCTGGAGCCGCTCCCGGGCGACCTCGGCGCGCCCGGACAGTGCCGCGAGCTCGGTGGTGTCGCGCAGGGTGGTGACGCTGCCCGACGGCCGTCCGGCGAAGGGCTCCGTCGGGCGTACGTTGACGGCGAGCAGCCGGTCTCCCGCCAGGTGGACCTCGTCGGTGGCGACCCGCCCCGACAGCAGCAGCTCGGTGGTGCGGGGGTCCAGGCCGAGGTCGCCGACGTGCCGCTGCTCGGCATCGGGCGGCAGGTTCAGCAGCCGCCGGGCCTCGTCGTTGGCCAGCAGCAGCCGGTGATCGGCGCCGACGATCAGCACGCCCTCGCGCACGGCGTGCAGGACCGCCTCGTGGTGCTCGTTCATCCGGGCCATCTCCACGGCGCCCAGGCCGCGGGTCTGGCGCCGCAGCCGCCGGCTGACCAGGGCGGCGCCGCCGGTGCCCAGCAGCAGGGCGCCCGCCGCGGCGCCGACGAGCAGCGGCAGCTGCCCCTCCACCGTCTCGCCGACGTTCTCCACCTCGATGCCGGTGGCGACCAGCCCCACGACGGTGCCCCGCGCGTCCCGTACGGGGACCACCGCGCGGACCGCGTCACTGGGGTCGCCCTTGAACACCTCCGTGAAGGACTCCCCGGCCGCCGCGCGGGCGAGGTCTCCCGTGGCGCGCTGCCCGATCAGCTCGGGCCGGGAGTCCGTGTAGCGGACCCCGTCGGTGGTCATGACGGCGACGAAGTCCACCCCGGAGGCGCGGCGGGCGCCGTCGGCGAGCGGCTGCAGCTCGGCGGTGGGGTCGGGGGACTTGAGGGCCGCGGGCAGGCCCGGGGCGTGGGCGAAGGCCTCGGCGGCGGCCAGCGAACGGTCGCGGGCGCCCCGCTGGCTGTCGTAGCGCGCCTGGAACACCAGGGCCAGCGCCGCCGCGGTGATCAGTACCAGCACGATGACGGCGGTGACGGAGAACACCTGGCCGGCGATGCTGTTCCGGGCCAGCCAGAGGCGCGCGGGCAGGCTCGCCGGCCGCGTCTCCCTGTGCCGACCCGAACGTCCGGTCATGAGCCCTTTCTAACACTGTCGCCGCTCGCCGGAGCGGCGGCCGCGGCCGCCCGGTACGCGCGGGGGCTCAGACCGAAGGCCGCGCCGAAGTGCTGGCGGAAGGTGACCTCGCTGGCGAACCCGGCGCGCCGGGCCACTTCGGGCACCGGATGGTCGGTGCGCTCCAGGAGTTTGCGCGCCTCGTCCAGACGGCGGCTCAGCAGCCATTTGTGGGGTGTGGTGCCGGTGGCGGCGGTGAAGTGCCGGGCGAAGGAGCGCGGGGACATGCCCGCCCAGCGGGCCAGTGCGGCCACGTCCAGCGGCTCGTGCAGCCGGCGCAGGGCCTGCTCCCGTACGGCGGCCAGCGCCTCGGCGGTACGGTCCGCCGTTGGGGTGGGCCGGTCGAGGTACTGGGCGTGGTCCCCGGTCCGGAAGGGGCCGGTCACCATCGAGCGGGCGATGGCGGCGGCGGCCTCGGCGCCGTGGGCCTCGCGGACCAGGTGCAGGCACAGGTCGATCCCGGAGGCCACTCCGGCGGAGGTCCACAGCCCGTCGTCCTCCACGAAGAGCGGGGCCTCCTCGACCAGCACCGCCGGGTAGCGGGCCGCGAGCTGAGGGGCCAGCCACCAGTGCGTCACCGCCCGGCGGCCGTCCAGCAGCCCGGCCTCGGCGAGGACGAACGCCCCGGCGCAGAGCGCGGCCACCGGCACCCCGCGGGCGTGCGCGGCGCGCAGGGCGGCGAGGACGGGCTCGGGCGTCGGGTCGGCTGGTTCGGCCAGGGCCGGTACGACGATCAGGTCGGCGCGGCCGAGCCAGTCCAGGCCCCGGTCGGGCATCAGGGTGAGCCCGCCGGGCAGACGGATCGGCCGGTCGTCCAGGGCGCAGCGGCGCAGCTCGAAGGGGGGCACCCCGGAGCGGCTGCGGTCCGGCCCCCAGACCTCCGTGATGACGGCGAGGTCGAAGCTGCGGATCCCGGGCTGGGCGACGATGGCGACGCGCTGCATGCGGCCACTGTGCCAGAGCCGTCCGGAGAAGGACTGCCAATCTGGCAGGATCTCATCGTTTCCCGGCCCCGTCGCCCCTGGGGCCGGAGCGGCCGCGGGGACACGATGGAGCCATGACAGAGAACGCGATCGAGATCGCAGCCGACAGTGCCCTGCTCGTCATCGACGTCCAGAAGGGCTTCGACGACGCCTCCTTCTGGGGGCCGCGCGACAACCCGGACGCCGAGGAGAACATCGCCGCCCTCATGGACGCCTGGCGGGAGACCGGCCGTCCCGTGGTGCTGGTCCGGCACGCCTCGCGGCCCGGCTCGGTGCTGGCCCCGGACCGCCCGGGACACGCCTTCAAGGACTGCGTCGAGGACCGGCGCGGACAGGAGGCCCTGCTGGTCACCAAGACCGTCAACTCCGCCTTCTACGGCACCCCGGACCTGGCCGGGTGGCTCGACGCGAACGGTGTCCGCCAGCTGGTCGTGGCCGGGATCCAGACCAACATGTGCGTCGAGACGACGGCCCGGATGGCGGGGAACCTCGGCTACGAGGTGCTGGTCCCGCTGGACGCCACCCACACCTTCGACCTGGAGGGCCCGGACGGCCTGTCCCTCACCGCCGGCGAGCTGGCCGCCGCGACCGCGGTCAACCTCCAGGGCGGCGGCTTCGCCCGCGTGGTGACCACGGCCCGGCTGCTGGAGGCCGCCGCGGCCGTTCGGACCCCGTAGTGGCCTTCGCGCCCCCGCCCCGGGAGCGGAACGCCCGAGGCCCGGCACCCCCGGGCGGGGGTGCCGGGCCTCCTGGGTCCGGACGGGGTGCGGGAGGGGCTCAGAGCACGTCGGCGGCGATGTTCTCCGCGACCCGCTCCAGCAGGGGGCCGGCGTTGGGGATGGACTTCGCCGGGTCGGGCTCCAGGTCCGTCAGCGGGTACGCCTTGCGGATGCCCGCCGCCTCCAGCGCCTCCTGGTCCAGCAGCAGCCGACCGCAGACCGCCACCACCGGCTTGCCCGCGGCGCGCGCCGCGGCGGCGACCCCGGCCGGGGCCTTGCCGTGCAGGGTCTGCTCGTCGAGGGAGCCCTCGCCGGTGATGACCAGCGTGGCCCGCTCCAGCGCGGGGGCGAAGCCCAGCACCTCCAGCATCAGCTCGATGCCGGGCCGGAACGTCGCGCCGAGCAGCAGGGCTCCGTAGCCGATGCCGCCCGCGCCGCCCGCGCCCGGGAGCACCGCGCAGTCCGCGGCCTTCGCGCCGATCGACTTCTCCAGCACCACCGCGAAGTGCGCCAGCGCCGCGTCGAGCGTGGCCACGTCCTCGGGCGAAGCGCCCTTCTGCGGGCCGTACACCGCCGCGCAGCCCTTGGGGCCGGTCAGCGGGTTGTCCACGTCGCTGGCCAGGACGAAGTCCACCTCCGCGAAGCGGGGGTCGACACCGGAGAGGTCCGCCGACGCCAGGGACGCCAGCGCGCCACCGCCCGGGCCGACCGGTTCGCCGTTCGCGTCCAGGAACACGGCGCCCAGCGCGGCCAGCATGCCCGCGCCGCCGTCGGTGGTGGCGCTGCCGCCCACACCGAAGACGATGGAGCGCGCGCCCGCGTCCAGCGCGGCCTTCAGCAGCTCGCCGGAGCCGTACGTGGTCGCCGTCAGCGGGGCGAAGGTGCCCGCCGGCAGCAGTTGGAGCCCGGAGGCCTCCGCCATCTCGACCACGGCGGTGCCGTCGCGCAGCGCGAAAGCGGCCGTGACCTGCTCGCCGAGGGGTCCGGTGACCCGTACCTCCCGGCGTTCGAAACCGGCCGCGACGGCGGCCGCGACCGTACCGTCGCCGCCGTCCGCGACGGGGAGGGTCTCGACCTCCACGCCCGGGACGGCCCTGCGAAGGCCGGCCGTCACCCGCTCGGCGACCTGAACGGCCGTGAGCGAACCCTTGAATTTGTCCGCGGCGATGAGCACGCGCGCGGCCTCAGTTACTGCTCCGTCCGTCACCTTGCTATCCCTTGCTATCGAACAGTGCAGTCGCGCCACCATGAGCTTATCCGGAGGATCCTCCTATGCCCACGAGTGGCCTGGGCCACATGCGGCGCGCCATACAGGTAAATCGGGATATATGCCTGCATAGTGTGGCCGCATGAGCGCGGAATCACTGGAACAAGCAGCTCCGGACGCCCCCGCAGCGGGGCCCGGCGGCCCGGCGGACGGCTCCCCCGACCTCGGCGTCGTCACCGTCGGAGTGCTCGCCGTGCTCGCCGTCGTCGCTTGGGCGGCCCTCGGCAAGGACTCCTTCGACACCGCCTCCGGCACCGCGCTCGCCTGGGTGCTGAACAACTTCGCCTGGCTGTTCGTGATCGCCGCCGATGTCTTCCTCGTCATGTGCGTCGTCCTCGCCATCAGCCGCTTCGGCCGGATCCGGCTCGGCGCCGACGACTCCGAGCCGGAATTCGGCAACCTCGCGTGGATCGCGATGATGTTCAGCGCGGGCATGGGCATCGGCCTGATGTTCTACGGGGTGGGGGAGCCCCTCACCCACTACCTGAACCCGCCCCCCGCCAGCGGCGCCGCCCCCGGCACCGGCGCCGCCGCCCGCGCCGCCCTGGACTACTCCTTCTTCCACTGGACGCTCACCCCCTGGGCCATCTACGGCATCGCCGGCCTCGCCCTCGCCTACGCCACCTTCCGCAAGGGCCGCGGCAACCGCCTCAGCTCCGCCTTCGTCCCCCTCATCGGCGAGGCCAGGGCCAACGGCCGGCCCGGCCAGGCCATCGACCTGCTCGCCGTCTTCGCCACCGTCTTCGGCACCGCGACCAGCCTCGGCCTCGGCGCCCTCCAGGTCGCCAAGGGCCTCAACATCACCACTGGCATCCAGGACTCCACCGGCGTCGAGCTGATCGTCATCGCCTCGCTCTCGGCCGCCTACGTCCTGTCCGCCTTCTCCGGCCTGCACCGGGGCGTGAAATGGCTCAGCACCCTCAACATCGTGCTCGCCGCCGCCCTCATGCTCTTCGTCTTCGTGCTGGGCCCGACCGTCTACGTCCTCGACGTCATCCCGGCCGGCATCGGCAGCTACCTGCACGAACTGCTGCCCATGGCCTCCCGCACCGGCGCCTTCACCGACAGCGCCTGGCTCGGCGCGTGGACGATCTTCTACTGGGCCTGGTGGCTCTCCTGGGCCCCCTTCGTCGGCACCTTCATCGCCCGCATCTCCCGAGGCCGCACCATCCGGGAGTTCCTCGTCGGTGTCCTGCTCGTCCCGAGCGGAGCCACCGTCGTCTGGTTCTGCGTCATGGGCGGCACCGCCATCCGCCTCGACTCCACCGGCGCCGCGGACCTCGCCTCCAAGGTCAAGGAGGGCGCGGAGGCCTCCCTGTTCGCCATGCTCGACGCGCTTCCGCTCGGCACCCTCACCTCCTGGGTGGCCATGGCCCTGGTCATGACGTACTTCGTCACCAGCGCCGACTCCGCTTCCCTGGTCATGGGCTCCCTCACCAGCCGGGGCTCCCTGCACCCGCCGACCTGGCTCGTCGTCACCTGGGGCGTGCTGATGGCCGCCGTGGCCGCCGTACTGCTCGTCGCGGGCGGTCTGAAATCCCTGCAGACCGCGACCATCCTGGTCGCCCTGCCCTTCGTGATCGTCATGCTGCTGCTGTGCTGGGCCCTGCTGAAGGAACTGCGCGCGGACCCCGGCGCGGGACCGGCCCGCCACCCCGCCCTCCACGGACTGCGGAACGCCGTCAGGGCCATGGTCGGCGACGCCATCACCGAGCAGGGCCAGACCCGCCACCCCCGGCTGCGCCGCGTCGCCGAATCCCGCGGACGGGACCGCGAGGACGGCGGCGACACCCCTTAGACCCCCTGCGCGGACATCGGCGCGGGCCCGCCGGGGACGGCGGTTCCGGACGGCGGCTAGGGTGGCCGCGTGACCACCACGGATGACTTCGCCACCTACGTCGCGAGCCTGCCCCGGGTGCTGGCCGGCGCCGCCGCCCTCTACCGCGATGCCGACGGCCGCGTCCTGCTCGTCGAGCCCAACTACCGCGAGGGCTGGGCCCTGCCGGGCGGAACCATCGAGTCGGACCGGGGCGAGTCACCCCGGACGGCCGCCCGGCGCGAGAGCGCCGAGGAGATCGGCATCGACGTCCCGCTCGGCCGGCTCCTCGCCGTCGACTGGAGCCTGGGAGCCGGCCGCCCACCGCTGGTCGCCTACCTCTACGACGGCGGCGTGCTCGACGCCGGACAGCTCGCCTCCATCACCCTCCAGGAGGACGAGCTGCTCTCCTGGAAGCTCGTCGGACCCGACGAGCTCACCCATTACCTCCTCGGACCGCTCGGCCTGCGCGCCCAAGAGGCGTACCGCGTCCTGGAGTCGGGCGAGGGCACCGTGGAACTGGAGAACGGCCGACGGCCCGTCAACCGCTGAACCCCGCGCATCCGCACTCCTGCGACCAGGGCAGAATCAACAGATGATCACGATGTACGCCTGGCCGAGCACGGCCGACGGGCCCGACGCCCTTCCCATGGTCCACTTCACCACCGACGAGCAGTCGGGCGGCGAGGTCTCCGAAGAGGGAATGCCGGTCTGGCTGTTCGACACCGCGATACGCGAGGGCGGCTGGTCCTCCTTCGAGGACTTCGAGGGCTGGTCCGCGCCCGCCGAGGGCTGGCAGGCCTTCTACCGCCGCGAGGACGACGTCCTCGCCGTCACCGGCCCCGGCGCCTGCGAGGGCTGGTACCAGGGCCGGCTCGGCGCCGACGACGACTGGATCAAGGCGGCCGCCACCCAGAACAGCGTGGTCCTGCTCGCCGCCCCCGTCCAGCACCCGTCCCTCTACGCCTACGCCGTCGAAGCCGGCGCCGGCTTTGCGCTGCTCGTCCCGCTGGTGGTGATCTGACCCAGGGCCGCCGCGCCGCTCTCGAACTCCAGCAGCCGCACCTTGCGTTCGATGCCACCGCCGTACCCGGTCATCGAGCCCGAGGCCCCGATCACCCGGTGGCAGGGGACGATGATCCCGACCGGGTTCTTGCCGTTGGCCAGGCCGACCGCGCGCGAGGCGTTCGGCTTGCCGAGCTCCGCCGCGAGCCGCCCGTACGACCACGTCTGCCCGTACGGGATCCGTACGAGCTGCTCCCAGACGCTGCGCTGGAATTCGGTGCCCTCCAGCCGGACCGGCACGGTGAACTCGGTCAGCCCGCCGGCGAAGTACGCGGCGAGCTGCCGCACCACTTCGGGGAACGGCTCCTCGGCCGCCGAGACCCGCTCGCCGAAGGACTCCTCGGCCGGCCGGTGGCGCTGGCCGGTCATGTAGAGCCCGCTGAGGACCCCGTCCGTGGCGACCAGGGTGAGCGACCCGTAGGGGCTGTCCACGACGGTGTACTGCTTGCTGCCGGTGCTGCTCACGACTGTGCTCCTCGTTCGGGCATGCGGTTGATCGGGTGGGCGTCGGTGGCCCACAGGTACTGGACGGCGTACGCGCGCCAGGGCCGCCAGTGGCCCGCGCGGGCGGTCAGGGCGGCGGGCGTGGACGGCAGCCCCAGCCCCCGGGCCGCCCGGCGGACCCCCAGATCGGCGGGGAGGAAGGCGTCCGGGTCGCCCAGCGCCCGCATCGCGATGATCTCGGTGGTCCACGGCCCGAAGCCGGGCAGCGCGGACAGCCGCGCGCGGGCCGCCTCCCAGTCGCTGTCGATCCCGAGCGGCAGCGAACCGTCGGCCAGGGCGGCGACCAGGGTGGTGAGGGTGGTGCGGCGGCTGCGCGGCATCGACAGGGACTCCGGGTCGATGGCGGCCAGCGCCGCGGGGGACGGGAACAGGTGGGTCAGCCCGCCGTGCGGGTCCTCGACGGGCTCCCCGTACGCGGTCACCAGCCGGGCCGCGTGCGTACGCGCGGCCGCGGTGGACACCTGCTGCCCCAGGACCGCCCGTACCGCGAACTCCGCCGCGTCGACGGTACGGGGAACCCGGCGCCCGGGGCCCTGGTCCACGAGCGGGGCCAGCAGCGGATCGGTGCGGAGCTGACCGTCGACGGCCTCCGGGTCGGCGTCCAGGTCCAGCATCCACCGGCAGCGGCTGATGGCGATGGTCAGGTCCCGCAGGTCGGTCAGCGCGAGCCGGCAGCCGATGTGGTCGGGGCCGGGCGACAGCGCGACCACCCCGGAGCCGTACGGGAGCCTCAGCGTCCGCCGGTAGGCCCCGTCACGCCACTCCTCGACCCCGGGGACTGCGGTCGCGGCGAGGTGCCCGAAGAGGTTGTCGGGGTTGAGCGGGGCCCGGTACGGCAGGCGCAGGCTGATCGTCCCGGGGATCCGCGGCTCCCGCCGCCCCGCCCGCGCGGCACGCAGCCGCAGCTCGCCGGGGGTCAGCGCGAAGACCTCCCGTACGGTCTCGTTGAAGTTCCGGATGGAGGAGAAGCCGGCCGCGAAGGCGACGTCGCCCATCGGCAGCTCGGAGGTCTCGATGAGCAGCCGGGCGGTCTGGGCGCGCTGCGCCCGGGCCAGGGCCAGCGGCCCGGCCCCGAGCTCGGCGTTGAGCTGCCGTTCCACCTGCCGGGTCGAGTACCCGAGCCGCACGGCCAGGCCAGGGACCCCCTCGCGGTCGACCACCCCGTCCCGGATCAGACGCATGGCGCGGGCGACGGCGTCGGCGCGCGCGTTCCACTCGGGAGACCCCGGGCTGGTGTCGGGCCGGCACCGCTTGCAGGCCCGGTACCCGGCCTGCTGGCAGGCGGCGGCGCTGGGCAGGAAGCTCATGTTCTCGACCTTGGGCGGCACGGCCGGGCAGCTGGGCCGGCAGTAGATGCCGGTCGTCCGGACCGCGGTGAAGAACCACCCGTCGAACCGGGCGTCCTTCGACTGCACGGCCCTGACGCAGCGGTCGGTGTCGGTGTACATGGCTCCAGCATCCCGTCCGCCCCCGGCCGGGGCTGGCGGTTTTCCGACATCAAGACTAGCCCCCGGCGGGCTCCGCCGGGGCTCCCGAGCGGCCATGGACGCGGGAAGGCCCCGGGTCCATGGACCCGGGGCCTTCCCCGTACGACCGAGCGGCGGCGTTACGGCAGCTGCGCCGCCCGTGCCTCGCGCCGGTTGTGGCGGAACGTGTTCGCGCGACGGGTCGTCGCGAACAGCGGGATGGTCGCCGCGAGGGCGATCTGCAGGGCGCAGCCCGTCTGGAGGAGCAGCTGGCCGCCCGGGGCGTCGAACGCCCAGGCCGCCAGGAGGCCCATCGCCCCGACGATCCAGCTCAGCATCGCCGCCGCGAGGACACCCCGCGGCTTGGGGTACTCGACCCGGCTCACCATCAGCCACGCCACCCCGATGATCGCCAGCAGCGTCGGGACGAACGGGAGCTCCAGCAGCACGATGGAGACCACCGTCAGCGCGCCGAAGGGGCTCGGCATGCCCTGGAACATGCCGTCCTTCATCGTCACGCAGCTGAATCTCGCGAGCCTGAGGACGACCGCCAGCAGGACCACGATCGCCGCGAGCGCCGACATCTTCTGGTGCGCGTCGTCGGCGACCATGCCGTAGACCAGCACGAAATACGCGGGCGCCAGCCCGAAGCTGATCAGGTCGGAGAGGTTGTCCAGCTCCGCGCCCATCGGCGAGCTGCGCAGCTTGCGGGCGACGATGCCGTCGAAGAGGTCGAAGACCGCCGCGAGCAGCATCAGTATCACCGCGGTCGCCGCGCTGTGCCGGGCCATGCCCGACTCGCCGCTGCCGGTGAGGTGCGGGATGAGGATTCCGGTGGTGGTGAAGTACACCGCCATGAATCCGCACGTGGCGTTACCGAGGGTGAGGGTGTCCGCTATCGACAGCCGCAGCGAGAGCGGCATGTCGTCCTCGGCGGACTCCTCCTCCGCGGATTCGGGCACCCAGCCGGTGGCAGGAGTCTCGGGGTCAGTCACGGTCAATTCGGGTCACCCCCGCGGTGGTGGCCTGACCGACCTCGACCGCGACCTCGACGCCCTCCGGGAGGTAGATGTCGACGCGGGAGCCGAAGCGGATCAGACCGATGCGTTCGCCCTGCTCCACCTTGGTTCCGGCCGGCAGGTACGGGACGATGCGGCGTGCGACGGCGCCGGCGATCTGCACCATCTCGATGTCGCCGAGCTCGGTGTCGAAGTGCCAGACAACGCGCTCGTTGTTCTCGCTCTCCTTGTTGAACGCCGGGACGAACCCGCCGGGGATGTGCTCCACGGACGTCACCGTGCCCGCGAGGGGCGCGCGGTTGACGTGGACGTTCAGCGGGCTCATGAAGATCGCGACGCGGGTGCGCCCGTCCTTCCACGGCATGATGCTCTGCACCACACCGTCGGCGGGCGAGATGACACGGCCCTGGGCGATCTCGCGCTCGGGGTCGCGGAAGAACCACAGCATGCCCGCCGCGAGAGCGGTGACGGGCACGGCCGCCGCGGCCCAGCGTCCGGACTTGCGGGCCCGGGTGAGGCTGAGCGCCGCGGTGGCGACGGTCGGCAGAAGCCACGGCGATGCTCCGCGCGCGAGGCGTACGCCGGTAAGGCTGTCGCGGTGTGCAGAGGTTTGGCTGTGGGGCATGGATGACCTTCGTAGCGGGTGATTGCCGCGCCGCAAACGGGGGGACGGGACGGCGGCTTTACTGGAATGCTATCGGTTGCGCGCAACAACTGGGCAAGCCAGAAGCCGAGTCGATGGCCGTCGGCCAGTGACTGCTGGTGACTCTTCTGCGGTGGATCATCGGATGATCCACCGCAAAAGGGACATTCAGCCCTGGAGTCGGTACTCCTCGAGCAGGCGTCGCCCGATGATCATTTTCTGGATCTCGGCGGTTCCTTCACCGATCAGGAGCATCGGTGCTTCGCGGTAGAGGCGCTCGATCTCGTACTCCTTCGAGAACCCGTACCCGCCGTGGATACGGAAGGCGTCCTCGACGACCTCCTTGCAGTATTCGGAGGCGAGGTACTTCGCCATCCCGGCTTCGAGGTCGTTTCGTTCCCCGGAGTCCTTTTTGCGTGCCGCGTTCACCATCATGGCATGGGCGGCCTCGACCTTGGTAGCCATCTCGGCCAGCTTGAACTGGATGGCCTGGTGCTCGGCGATCGCCTTGCCGAAAGTGTGACGTTGCTGGGCATACGAGACACCCAGCTCAAAAGCACGCTGTGCGACGCCGCAGCCACGGGCGGCCACGTTGACCCGGCCGACCTCGACGCCGTCCATCATTTGGTAAAACCCTCGGCCCGTCCGGCCGCCGAGGACCCGATTGGCCGGAATGCGCAGTCCGTCCATGATGAGCTCGGTCGTGTCGACGCCCTTGTAGCCCATCTTGTCGATCTTGCCCGGGATGGTCAGGCCCGGACGGACCTCACCGAAGCCCGGCTCCTTCTCGACGAGGAAGGTGGTCATCGACTTGTGGGGCGCCGTGCCCTCGGGGTGTCCTTCGTCACTCCGGACCAGAACGGCCACGAGGGTCGAGGAGCCGCCGTTCGTCAGCCACATCTTCTGGCCGTTCAGGACGTACTCGTCGCCGTCCTTCACCGCCTTGGACGTGATGGCCGACACGTCCGAGCCCAGTCCGGGCTCCGACATCGAGAAGGCGCCGCGCACCTCGCCCAGGGCCATGCGCGGCAGGAAGTGGTCCTTCTGCTCCTGCGTGCCGTGCTGCTTGAGCATGTACGCGACGATGAAGTGGGTGTTGATGATGCCCGAGACGGACATCCAGCCCCGCGCTATCTCCTCGACGCACAGCGCGTAGGTGAGCAGCGACTCACCCAGGCCGCCGTACTCCTCGGGGATCATCAGGCCGAAGAGGCCGAGCTCCTTGAGGCCGTCGACGATCTGCTGCGGGTACTCGTCGCGGTGCTCCAGCTCGGTCGCGACCGGGATGATCTCCTTGTCGACGAACTCCCGGACGGTCTTGAGGATCTCCCGCTGGACGTCCGTGAGCCCGGCGGTCTGGGCGAGTCGTGCCATGGCTACTTCCCCTGTTCCTTCAGCTGAGGCCGGCCGGGCTGCTCGCCGCCGCGCGCCGTGATGTACGTCTCGGTCGGGACCATCACCTTGCGCCGGAAGACGCAGACGAGGGTGCCGTCCTGCTTGTAGCCCTTGGTCTCCACGTAGACGATGCCGCGGTCGTCCTTGGACTTCGACGGGGTCTTGTCCAGGACCGTGGTCTCGCCGTAGATCGTGTCGCCGTGGAAGGTCGGCGCCACGTGCCGCAGGGACTCGATCTCCAGGTTGGCGATGGCCTTCCCGGAGACGTCCGGCACGGACATGCCGAGCAGCAGCGAGTAGACGTAGTTGCCCACGACCACGTTCTTGCCGAAGTCGGTCGTGTTCTCGGCGTAGTTGCTGTCCATGTGGAGCGGGTGGTGGTTCATGGTCAGCAGACAGAAGAGGTGGTCGTCGTACTCCGTGACCGTCTTCCCGGGCCAGTGCTTGTAGACCGCCCCGACCTCGAACTCCTCGTATGTGCGTCCGAACTGCATGGGATCAGCCCTCCGGGATCTCGAACTTGCTGGTGCGCTGCATCCCCGCCGCCCGGCCCTTGCCGGCGATGACCAGGGCCATCTTGCGGCTGGCCTCGTCGATCATCTCGTCGCCGAGCATCGCGGAGCCCTTCTTGCCGCCCGCCTCGGAGGTGCACCAGTCGTACGCGTCGAGGATCAGCTCGGCGTGGTCGTAGTCCTCCTGGGAGGGGGAGAAGACCTCGTTGGCCGCGTCGACCTGACCCGGGTGCAGCACCCACTTGCCGTCGAAGCCGAGGGCCGCGGCGCGCCCGGCGACCTCGCGGTAGGCGTCCACGTCGCGGATCTGCAGGAAGGGGCCGTCGATGGCCTGGAGGTTGTGCGTACGGGCCGCCATCAGGATCCGCATCAGGATGTAGTGGTAGGCGTCCGCCGGGTAGCCGGGCGGCTGCATGCCCACGACCAGGGACTTCATGTTGATCGAGGCCATGAAGTCGGCCGGGCCGAAGATGATCGTCTCCAGGCGCGGCGAGGCGGCGGCGATCTCGTCGACGTTCACCAGGCCCTTGGCGTTCTCGATCTGCGCCTCGATGCCGATCTTGCCGACCTCGAAGCCCATGGTCTTCTCGATCTGCGTCAGCAGCAGGTCCAGGGCGACGACCTGCTGGGCGTCCTGCACCTTGGGCAGCATGATGCAGTCGAGGTTCTGGCCGGCGCCCTCGACGACGGTGATGACATCGCGGTACGTCCAGTGGGTGGTCCAGTCGTTGACGCGGACCACGCGGGTCTTGCCGGTCCAGTCGCCGTTGTTCAGCGCGTCCACGATCGTGTGGCGGGCGCCTTCCTTGGCGAGCGGGGCGCAGGCGTCCTCCAGGTCGAGGAAGACCTGGTCGGCCGGCAGGCCCTGGGCCTTCTCCAGGAACCGCGGGTTCGAGCCCGGGACCGCGAGGCAGGAGCGGCGCGGACGCAGCCGGTTCACGGGGGAGAGGGGCGTGGTCATGCGGGGACCTCCGTGCTTTCAGCGATGGTGAGGGGGTGGAGCTTGTTGGCCTTGCGGATCTCGTCGACGATACGTCCGATGATCTCCGTGATGCCGAAGTCCTTGGGGGTGAACACGGCGGCCACCCCGGCGGCCTTCAGCGTGACGGCGTCGGCGTTCGGAATGATGCCCCCGACGATGACGGGGATGTCGCCCGCCCCCGCCGCCCGCAGGCGTTCCAGGACGTCCGGGACGAGAGCGCTGTGCGAACCGGACAGGATGGACAGTCCCACGCAGTGCACGTCCTCGGCCAGCGCCGCCGAGGAGATCTCCTCGGGGGTCAGCCGGATGCCCTGGTAGACCACCTCGAACCCGGCGTCGCGGGCCCGCACGGCGATCTGCTCGGCGCCGTTGGAGTGCCCGTCGAGGCCGGGCTTGCCGACCAGCAGGCGCAGCCGGCCGGAGCCGAGCTCGTCCGCCGTCCGGGCGACCTTCTCGCGGACCAGGGCAAGCGGGGTGCCCTCCTCGGCGGTGACCGCGACGGGGGCCGAGGACACCCCGGTCGGGGCGCGGAACTCGCCGAAGACCTCCCGCAGGGCGCCGGCCCACTCGCCGGTGGTGACACCGGCGCGGGCGCACTCCAGGGTGGCCTCCATCAGGTTCTCGGTACCGGCGGCGGCCTCCTTCAGCCGGTCCAGGGCCTGCCCGGCGGTCGGGAAGACGAACGGGTCGCCGCCGCCCTGCCGGTCGGAGGACTCCTGGCGCTCGGCCCGCCAGCGGACGATGCGCTCGACGGTGAGCGCCTCCACAGCGGGGTCGACGGTCATGATGGCGCCGTCGAGGTCGGCGGTGAGCGGGTTCTCCTCCGTCTGCTGGAAGCAGTTCACCCCCACGATCTTGTCCTGGCCCGCCTCGATCCGGGCGCGGCGCTCGGCGTGGGAGGAGACCAGCTGCGACTTCAGGTACCCGGACTCGACGGCGGCCATCGCGCCGCCCATCTCCTGGATCCGGTCGATCTCGGCCAGGCAGTCGGCGACCAGGGAGTCGACTTTGGCCTCGATGACGTGGGAGCCGGCGAAGATGTCCTCGTACTCCAGCAGGTCGCTCTCGTGGGCCAGGACCTGCTGGATGCGCAGCGACCACTGCTGGTCCCAGGGCCGGGGCAGGCCCAGCGCCTCGTTCCAGGCGGGCAGCTGCACCGCGCGCGCCCGGGCGTCCTTCGAGAGGGTGACCGCGAGCATCTCCAGCACGATCCGCTGGACGTTGTTCTCGGGCTGCGCCTCGGTCAGGCCGAGGGAGTTCACCTGGACCCCGTAGCGGAACCGGCGCTGCTTGGCGTCCTCGATGCCGTAGCGCTCCTTGGTGACCTTGTCCCAGATGCGGCCGAAGGCGCGCATCTTGCACATCTCCTCGATGAAGCGGACGCCCGCGTTCACGAAGAAGGAGATGCGCGCGACCACCTCGCCGAAGCGCTCTTCGGGCACCTGACCGGAGTCGCGGACCGAGTCGAGCACGGCGATCGCGGTGGACATCGCGTACGAGATCTCCTGGACCGGGGTGGCCCCGGCCTCCTGGAGGTGGTACGAGCAGATGTTGATCGGGTTCCACTTCGGGATGTGGTTGACCGTGTACGCGATCATGTCCGTCGTCAGGCGGAGCGAGGGCCCGGGCGGGAAGACGTGCGTCCCGCGCGAGAGGTACTCCTTGACGATGTCGTTCTGGGTGGTGCCCTGGAGCTGGGAGATGTCCGCGCCCTGCTCCTCGGCGGCCACCTGGTAGAGCGCCAGCAGCCACATGGCCGTGGCGTTGATCGTCATCGAGGTGTTCATCTGCTCCAGGGGTATGTCCTGGAACAGCCGCCGCATGTCGCCCAGGTGGGAGACCGGGACCCCGACCCGGCCCACCTCGCCGCGGGCGAGGATGTGGTCGGGGTCGTAGCCGGTCTGCGTCGGGAGGTCGAACGCGACCGACAGGCCGGTCTGGCCCTTGGCGAGGTTGCGGCGGTACAGCTCGTTGGACGCCTCGGCCGTGGAGTGGCCGGCGTACGTCCGCATGAGCCACGGACGGTCCTTCTGGCGCTCTGTCATCTCAGGCGATCCTTATGGCCTTTGAGCGGACTCAGACGTTACGGAAGCGGTTGATGGCGTCGAGGTGCTCGGCCCGCATCTCGTGGTCGCGGACGCCGAGGCCCTCCTCGGGGGCGAGCGCGAGGACGCCGACCTTGCCCTGGTGGAGGTTGCGGTGGACGTCGTAGGCCGCCTGGCCGGTCTCCTCCAGCGAGTAGACCTTGGACAGGGTGGGGTGGATCTTGCCCTTGGCGATCAGGCGGTTGGCCTCCCACGCCTCGCGGTAGTTGGCGAAGTGCGAGCCGATGATGCGCTTGAGGGACATCCACAGGTAGCGGTTGTCGTACTCGTGCATGTAGCCCGAGGTGGAGGCGCAGGTGGTGATCGTGCCGCCCTTGCGGGTGACGTAGACCGAGGCGCCGAAGGTCTCGCGGCCCGGGTGCTCGAAGACGATGTCGATGTCCTCGCCGCCGGTCAGCTCGCGGATCTTCGATCCGAAGCGCTTCCACTCGCGCGGGTCCTGGGTCCGCTCGTCCTTCCAGAACCGGTAGCCCTCGGCGTTGCGGTCGATGACCGCCGTGGCGCCCATCTTGCGGCAGATCTCCGCCTTCTCCGGGGAGGAGACGACACAGATCGGGTTGGCGCCGCCGGCCAGCGCGAACTGGGTGGCGTACGAGCCGAGGCCGCCGCTGGCGCCCCAGATCAGGACGTTGTCGCCCTGCTTCATGCCGGCGCCGTTGCGGGAGACCAGCTGGCGGTACGCGGTCGAGTTGACCAGGCCGGGGGAGGCGGCCTCCTCCCAGCTGAGGTGGCCCGGCTTCGGCATCAGCTGGTTCGACTTGACCAGGGCGATCTCGGCGAGGCCGCCGAAGTTGGTCTCGAAGCCCCAGATCCGCTGCTCGGGGTCGAGCATCGTGTCGTTGTGGCCGTCGGAGGACTCCAGCTCCACCGACAGGCAGTGCGCGACGACCTCGTCGCCCGGCTTCCAGGAGTTGACGCCGGGGCCGGTGCGCAGCACGACGCCCGCGAGGTCGGAGCCGATGACGTGGTACGGGAGGTCGTGGCGCTTGGTGAGCTCCGACAGGCGGCCGTAGCGCTCCAGGAAGCTGAAGGTGGACACCGGCTCGAAGATCGACGTCCACACCGAGTTGTAGTTGACCGAGGAGGCCATGACGGCGACCAGGGCCTCGCCCGGACCGAGCTCCGGAACCGGGACCTGGTCCAGGTGCAGGGACTTGCGCGGGTCCTTCTCGCGGGTGGCGAGCCCCGCGAACATCTCCGCCTCGTCCTTGTGCACGGTGACCGCGCGGTACGAGTCGGGGAGCGGCAGCGCGGCGAAGTCTGCGGCGGTGGCGGACTGCGACTGAATCGCGTCCAGGATGTCCTTCACGGTATTGCCTCCTGAGGGTCTCCCCGGACGGAGTTGGGGGAGGGCGCTGATGAGGGTGCGCTGAGGGATACGCGGGTGCGCGGGTACGTGTGTTGCGGGTGCCGTCGGTCCTGGGGTCCCCGGCCGAGGACCGGGGGAGGAGCTGTGGTGCTGGCGCGCCTGTGGTGGGGCGGGCGGGGGCCTGGTGACGCAGGCATCCGGGGCGCGTTCCTTGCCGAGTGGGCGCGGGCCGCGGGGACATCCGGACGGGACTCAACGTATGGCACCCCGTGTCACTCGGCAAGGCACTGCGTGCCAAAAATTTCTCTCACTTGTCGATTGACCTGCGCAGATGAGCGATGATCGATCAGAGTTACCGGCGAGTAGGGGCAACTCGGACAAACGAAAACGGCCGCCCCCGGAACGGGAGCGGCCGCTGTGACGAGGGTCGCCCGGTGGTGCTCCGGGGGCGACCGCCTACTTGTTCTTGAGCGCCTCTTCGATGGTCCGCATGACCTCGTCGAGCGGAGCGTCCGTACGCGCCACCGCGACGAGCACCTCGCCCTCCGTGCGCACCGCCGCACTCGGCACCCCGGCACCCGCGCCCGGCGTGCGGCCGGCGCCGATCCCGGAGCCGAAGGTCTTGCGGACGATCGCGAAGGCGTGGTCCAGCTGACTCTCCACGTCCCCCTGGCCCCCCGCCCGCAGCCAGCGCCGCAGCACGTGGTTGTGGGCGGTCACCACCGCCGAGGCGGCCACCTCGGCCAGCAGCGGGTCGTCGTTGCCGTCGTGGTGGTCGGTCTCGTCGAAGTGGGCCAGCAGATAGCGGGTGAAGAGCCGCTCGTAGCGGGCCACCGAGGCGATCTCCCGCTCCCGCAGCGCCGGCACCTCGCGGGTCAGCCGGTAGCGCTCCACCGACACCGCCGGCGAGGCGGCGTACATCTTCATGACTTCCTTGATCCCCCGGCACACCGTGTCGAGCGGGTGCTCGTGCGCCGGGGCCACGTCCAGAACGGCCTCGGCGCGGGTCAGGGTGTCGTCGTGGTCCGGGAAGATCGCCTCTTCCTTCGAGCGGAAGTGCCGGAAGAAGGTCCGGCGCGCCACCCCGGCGGTCGCGGCGATCTCGTCGACCGTCGTGGCCTCGTACCCCTTGGTAGCGAAGAGCTCCATGGCCGCGGCCGCGAGCTCGCGGCGCATCTTGAGCCGCTGGGCGGCCGCCCGGGTGCCGGCGGCGCTCTCCTGGGAGTCGCCGGCCGAGGCGGCGCGGGGTGAGGTCTTGGCGGGCTGGGACATAGAGCGAAAGTACTTCATTCGGGCAGGCGCGTGCGCCGGAGGGGGGTGAGAGGGGGGTGGATGCGGGGGAGGGCCCGCACTGGGCTCGGGAGGGTGTGTCCGCCGTGAGGGTCCGGCGGACCCGAGCAGCCCTCCCCACGCATCCTGCTCAGGGCCCGGCCGGGGGTTACCGGCGGGCGTACTCACGGAATCCGCGGCCGGTCTTCCGTCCCAGGCAGCCCGCCGCCACCAGGTGCTCCAGCAGCGGCGACGGCGCCAGGCCCGGGTCGCGGAACTCCTGGTGGAGGACCTTCTCGATGGCGAGCGACACGTCCAGGCCGACCACGTCGAGGAGCTCGAAGGGCCCCATCGGGTAGCCGCCGCCCAGCTTCATCGCGGCGTCGATGTCGTCGATTCCCGCATAGTGCTGCTCGACCATCTTGATCGCGTTGTTCAAGTACGGGAACAGCAGCGCGTTCACGATGAAGCCGGCCCGGTCCCCGCAGTCCACCGGGTGCTTGCGCACCTTGGCGCAGACCTCGCGGACCGTGGCGTGCACGTCGTCGGCGGTCAGGACGGTCCGGACCACCTCGACCAGCTTCATGGCCGGCGCCGGGTTGAAGAAGTGCATGCCGATCACGTCCTGCGGACGCGAGGTGGCCCGCGCGACGGCGATCACCGGCAGCGAGGAAGTAGTGGTGGCCAGCACCGCACCGGGCTTGCAGACCTTGTCCAGGCCCGCGAAGAGCTGCTGCTTGACCTCCAGGTCCTCGGCGACCGCCTCGACCGCCAGGTCCACGTCGGCGAAGGCCTCCAGCGACCCGGCCGGGGTGATCCGCTCCAGGGTCCGCGCCGCGGCCTCCTCGGTCAGGCGGCCCCTGGACACCGCACGGTCCAGGGACTTCCCGATCGCGGCCTTCGCGGCCCCGGCCTTCTCCTCGCTGCGGGCGGCCAGCACCACGTCGTAGCCGGCCTGGGCGAAGACCTGGGCGATGCCGCTCGCCATGGTCCCGGAGCCCGCGACGCCGACCGAGGAGACCGGACGGCCCGCGCCGAGCAGGGACCCGTCCAGCGGGGTCTGCAGGTCGCGGACGACCACCGGGCTGCCCGGAGCCTCGTACGTGTAGAAGCCGCGCCCGGCCTTCTGCCCGGTCAGGCCCGCCTCGACGAGCTGGCCCAGGATCGGCGCCGGGGCGTGCAGCCGGTCGCCGGAGGAGGCGTACATGGCCTCCAGCACGGTGCGCGCGGTGTCGACGCCGACCAGGTCGAGCAGGGCGAGCGGGCCCATCGGCAGACCGCAGCCGAGCTTCATCGCCGCGTCGATGTCCTCGCGGGAGGCGTACTTGGCCTCGTACATCGCGGCGGCCTGGTTGAGGTAGCCGAAGAGCAGGCCGTCGGCGACGAAGCCCGGCCGGTCGCCGACCGCGACGGGCTGCTTGCCGAGCTCCAGCGCCAGCCCGGTGACGGCCTCCACGGCGGTCGGCGCGGTCAGCACGCTGGAGACGATCTCGACGAGCTTCATCGCCGGGGCCGGGTTGAAGAAGTGCATGCCGAGCACCCGCTCGGGGTGCAGGGACTCGGCGGCGAGCCGGGTCACCGACAGCGCGTTGGTGCCGGTGGCCAGCACGGCGTCCGGCCGGACGATCGCATCGAGCTCGCCGATCACGCGGCGCTTGAGGTCGTAGTCCTCGGGGACCACCTCGATGACGAGGTCGGCCTCGGCGGCCGCCCCGAGGTCCGTGAAGGCGCGGAAGCGGGCCAGGACCGCCTCGCGCTCCTCCTCGGTGAGCTTCTGCTTGGCCACCGAGCGGGCCGTGGCGGCCGCGAGGGACCCGGCGGCGCGGCGGGTGGCGGCCTCGCTGACGTCGATGCCGATGACCTCGCGGCCGGCCCGGGCGAGGACCTCGGCGATGCCGGTGCCCATCGTGCCGAGGCCGACGACGGCGACGGTGCGGAGGGAGGAATGACTGGACGTGGACGGAAGGTCCATCGCGGGACTCCAGTGGAAGAGGGTGACGACTGGGGAGCGCGCGGCGCACAGCGCGCGCGGATGCCGTACGGAAGAGCCGTGCGGAGCACGCCCGGCGGTGCGCCCGGAGAGGGAGAAGGGGCGCGGCGGGCGGAACGGCGGAACCCTGTCCCGGGGTCCAGCCGTAGCGGTGGAACGGACGAGCGGACGAACCGACTGGTACGGGGCGGCTGCGTCACCAGGCCGGCTCCGTACGTGTGGAGTGACATTAACCCGGTGGTAACTGGTCCGCCAGAGCGCGGAGATGTGACCTGTACCGCCCAAATGTACCGATCATCGATCATCGATCAACGAGGTCCGCGGAAGGCGGCCTGCCGGGGCCCGCGTACCCCTAGGGTGGCGGCGTGAACGACGTCCTGGAACGCCTGCGGGCGGAGGCCGGCGGATCGGCGGCGTACGCGGAACTGTGCGCGGCGGAGCCGGACGCGCTGGCCGCCTCCCTGACCTCCGCCGGGCTGCCCCTGTGGGCCCGCGAACTGGCCGCCTACCGACTGGGGATGGGCGGCGACCGGCGGGCCTTCGAGCCCCTGGTCCTGCTCCTCAACCACCGGGACCCGGCCCGCTGCGCCGCCGCCGCGCAGGCGCTCGGCGTCCTCGGGGACCCGCGCACCGCCCGCGCGGCGGCCGCCCTGGCGACAAACTCCCTGCGCACGGCCTACGCCCTGCACCCGGTCAGGCTGCTCACCGCGCTGCGGGCTCCCGAGTCGGCCCCGGCCCTGATCAAGACCCTGTCGCGGCTGCTCGCCCCGCACGACCCGTACTGGCGGGTGGCCCTGGCCTGCGTCGAGGGTCTGGGCACCCTGGCCGACGCCCGGGCCCGCGACGTCCTGGTCCGCGCCCAGGCCCACCCCCGGCTCGCCCTGGCGGCGACGGACGCCCTGAACCGGCTGACGGTCCGGCACCCGGACGCGTAGGTCACACGGAGGGACCTACCCGGCCGCCGGCACCACGGCGAAGGCCTCGACCTCCAGCAGGAGCTCCGGGCGGAACAGGGCGGCGACCTGGACCGCCGAGGAGGCCGGCAGCCGGTCCGGGGCGATGACCTCGTCCCGGGCCGCCCGGACCGCCGGCAGGTGGGCCACGTCCGTGACGAAGTACGTCAGCTTCACCACGTCCTCGAAGCCCGCCCCCGCCGCCGCCAGGCACCGCCGCAGGTTCTCGAACACCTGCCGCGCCTGCGCGGCGGGGTCGCCCTCACCGACCACCTCGCCCTTCTCGTCGAAGGCGCACTGCCCCGAGACGGCCACGAACCGCCCGGTGCCCCAGACGACGTGGCTGTACCCGGTGCCGGGGCTGATGCCCTCGGGCGCGGCGACACGGGTGAGGTGGCCGCTGCCGCTGTTGCCACTGTTGCTGCTCTGCTCGAACGAGGTCATGCGGACGATCTTGCCCGCCAGGTGTCAGCCGCGGAAGCCCAGCAGGCCGTGGAGGGCCGCACCGCCCGCCGAGGGCGGCACCGCGCGCGTCGCCGTGGTCGGCTTCGGGGCCGGCGGCGCCGGGCACGTCGCGTCCGCCGCCCGGCCCGTCCTCAGGTACGCCGCCAGCTTCTCGTCGAGGCACTTGTTGCCGCTCAGGGCGATGCCGTGGTTGCCACCGCCCTCCTCCACCACCAGCGCCGAGCCCGCCAGCTTGTCCCGCATGCTCACCGCACCCTCGTAGGGGGTGGCCGCGTCCTCCGTCGCCTGGAACAGCAGCGCCTGGGGCAGCTCGGTGTTCGTCACGTCCGTGGCCTGGAGCGGCTGCGCCGGCCAGAACGCGCACGGTGCGTTGTACCAGGCGTTGTTCCAGGTCATGAAGGGCGCCTTCGCGTGCGTGCGCCACATGTCGGCCCGCCAGCGGTTCCAGTCCCTCGGCCAGGCCGAGTCCCGGCACTGCACCGCCGTGTACACGCTGTAGCTGTTGCCCGCCGCCGGGTCCACCGCGCCCAGCCGCTCGTACGCCGCCACCAGCGGCTTGGCGTCCCGCTTCACCGCGTACGCCGCGAAGGCCTCGGCCAGCGACGGCCAGTAGCCGTTGTAGTAACCGCCCGGCATGTACGTGTCCTCCAGCTCGGCCGGGCCCACCTTCCCGCCCGCCGGGGCGGTGCGCAGCGCGTCCCGCATCTCGTACCAGCGCGCCTCGACCCGGGCCGGGTCGGTGCCCAGGTGGTACGTGGAGTCGTACTGGGCCACCCAGGCCAGGAACGCCTTGTGGCGGGCGTCGAAGGCCAGGTCCTGCGCGAGGTTGTCCTCGTACCAGACGCCCCCCGGGTCGACCACGGAGTCCAGCACCAGCCGGTGCACCCGCTCCGGGTGCAGCTTGGCGTACACGGCGCCCAGGTAGGTGCCGTAGGAGTAGCCGAAGTAGCTGAGCTTCGCCGCGCCCAGGGCGGTGCGCAGCACCTCGATGTCGCGGGCCGCGGAGACGGTGCCGACGTGCGGGAGCACGTCCGCGTGCTTCTCCTGGCAGGACACCGCGAAGGAGCGCACCCGCACCAGGTTGGCCCGCTCGGTCGCCCCGTCCCTGGGCACGGAGTCCGGCCGTACCGGTGCGAAGTGGCCGGGCCCGCAGTCCAGCGCGGGCTCGCTCTTGCCCACGCCCCGCGGATCGAAGCCGATCACGTCGTACTGGGCGGCGACGTCCTTGGGCAGGGCGGAGGCGACGAACCCGGCCAGGGCGCGGCCGCTGCCGCCCGGGCCGCCGGGGTTCACCAGCAGCGGCCCCTGGGAGGTGGCCGCGGTGTGCGGGACGCGGGTCAGGGCCAGGGAGATCTGCCGCCCGGCGGGCTGCCCGTGGTCGAGCGGGACCTTGAGGGAGGCGCACTGCAGGGTCGGGTAACGGGGGGTCGCGCAGCCGGTCCAGGTCAGCCCGGCGGCGGCCGCCGGGGCGGGCGCGGCGGCGGGCGCCGCGGCGGTGACGGGGGCCGCGAGGGCGGCGGCGACGGTGGAGATCGCCAGCAGGACGGCGGCGCGCTTCTTCGCGGGGCGCAGCTTCGAGGGGTGGAGCATGGGGCCTCCCAGCCGAGGGTTCTGGGCGGAATCGTCCCGGAAACCCTGGCGGGAAGACGGGATTGGGCCGCTCATTGGCCCGATGTGATGACCCGTCGGGGGGCGTCCGGGTCACGGCGCGGGTGCGCGGCGCGCTCACATCAGCGTCAGCTGCGTCGGTCCGGCGGGGGCCGGGCCGGCCGTCCGCTCCCGGGCGGCGACGGCCCGTGCCGCCCCGCGCCGGGCGGGGCCGATGCCGAATTCGGCGGCGAGCTCGTGCACTTGGCGGGTGATCCGGCGCTGGTACCAGGTGGGGGCGTACGACCCGCCCGCGTACATCCGTTCGTACCGTCCGGTCAGGTGCGGGTGGTGCCGGCCGAGCCAGGCGGTGAACCACTCGCGCGCTCCGGGCCGCAGATGGAGTACCAGGGGTGTCACGGACGTCGCCCCCGACGCGGCGATCGCCCGGACGGTCGCCCGCAGCTGCTCGGGGGAGTCGCCCAGGAAGGGGATCACCGGCGCCATCAGCACCCCGCACTCCAGCCCGGCGTCGGTCAGGGCCCGTACGGCGGCCAGCCGGGCGGCCGGGGAGGGGGTGCCGGGCTCCACGGTCCGCCACAGGCCGGTGTCGGTGAACCCGACGGAGACGCAGACGCCGACCTCGGTGACCTCGGCGGCCTGCCGCAGCAGGGGGAGGTCGCGCAGGATCAGCGTGCCCTTGGTGAGGATGGAGAAGGGGTTGGCGCGCTCGCGCAGCGCCCCGATGATCCCGGGCATCAGCCGGTAGCGGCCCTCGGCGCGCTGGTAGCAGTCGACGTTGGTGCCCATCGCGACGTGCGCGCCGGTCCAGCGCGGCGCGGCCAGCTCGCGGCGCAGCAGCTCCGGGGCGTTGACCTTGACGACGATCTGGGAGTCGAAGCCGGTCCCGGTGTCCAGGTCGAGGTAGCCGTGGGTCTTGCGGGCGAAACAGTAGACGCAGGCGTGACTGCAGCCGCGGTAGGGGTTGACCGTCCATTCGAACGGCATCCGCGAGGCGCCGGGCACCCGGTTGAGGACCGAGCGCGCCCGCACCTCGTGGAAGGTGATCCCGCGGAACTCGGGGGTGTCGAAGGTGCGGGTGACGACGGAGCCGGCCCCGAACAGGGCCGCCGGACCGCTGCCCGGTGTCCCGGTCAGATTCTCCCAGCGCATGATGCCTCCTCGGTGACGGGCTCCCGAGAATAGAACAAACGTTCCCATGATCGTGCGGGAGGCTTCGCCCGGGAGGCGGCGGGGGCGGAGGCCGGGCCCGGATCCGGGACGGGGGCCCGTACGGCCGGGCGGGACGCCGCCCCCGGATTTGGGCGGCCGCCCCGGAGGTGGTTGGCTTGCCGCGACGCACGATCCCAACTGCTGGAGGAACAGGTATGGCGCAGGTCGAGGCCACCACGGAGCGCATCATCGAGGCCGACGCGGACACCGTGTTCGACGCGCTGGCCGACTACACCGGCACCCGGGGCAAGCTGCTCCCCGAGCACTTCAGCGAGTACGAGGTGCGCGAGGGCGGCGACGGCGAGGGCACCCTCGTCCACTGGAAGCTCCAGGCCACCAGCAAGCGCGTCCGGGACTGCCTGCTCGAGGTCACCGAGCCCACGGACGGCCAGCTCGTGGAGAAGGACCGCAACTCCTCCATGGTCACCACCTGGACCGTCACCCCCGCCGGCGAGGGCCGCTCCCGGGCCGTGGTCAGCACCGTGTGGAACGGCGCCGGCGGCATCGGCGGCTTCTTCGAGCGCACCTTCGCCCCCAAGGGCCTCGGCCGCATCTACGACACCGTGCTCGAAAACCTCGCCGAGGAAGTCAAGGGCTGACCGGCGGGACCCGGCGCGGGCCGGGGCCGGCGACGGCACAACCCCCGGGGACGGCTCACCGGTTCGGGTGGAATTCCCGCCCGCCGCGAGCCGCCCCCGAACCGGCGCCCGCCACCGCCCAGCCCGGGCGTGGCCCAGGGCCCGCGGGGCGCCGGGGGGCTAGGGTGGGGCTCCGCGACCCGACCCACCGGGGGGCCCGTTGAAGATCCTCGTCTCCGCCGACATGGAAGGCGCCACGGGCGTCACCTGGCCCGCCGACGTGCTGCCCGGGACCCCCCAATGGGAGCGTTGCCGGGGCATGTTCACCTCCGACGTCAACGCCGCCGTGCTCGGCTTCTACGACGGCGGCGCCGACCGGGTCCTCGTCAACGAGGCCCACTGGACCATGCGCAACCTCCTCCTGGAGAAGCTCGACGCCCGCGCCGAGATGATCACCGGCCGCCACAAGTCCCTCTCCATGGTCGAGGGGGTCCAGCACGGCGACGTCGACGGCATCGCCTTCGTCGGCTACCACACCGGCGCCGGCAGCGAAGGGGTCCTCGCCCACACCTACCTCGCCAACTCCATCACCGGCGTCTGGCTGAACGGCCTGCGCGCGAGCGAGGGCGTCCTCAACGCCCACGTCGTCGCCGAGTACGGGGTCCCCGTCATCCTGGTCACCGGGGACGACCTCACCTGCGCCGACGCCGCCGGATACGCCCCGGACGCCCGTACCGTCGCCGTCAAGGACCACGTCTCGCGCTACGCGGCCGTCTGCCGCACCCCGGCCCGCACCGCCGCGGACATCCGCGCCGCCGCCACCGAGGCGGTCAAGCTCGCGGTCCGGCACGAGCCGGTGCGCGGCGGCCCCTTCGCGGTGGAGGTGGAGTTCGACGCCGAACACCTGTCGATGGCCGCGACCGTCGTCCCGGGCGTCGAACGCTCCGCGGAGCGCAGGGTCGCTTACACCAGCGGGACGATGTACGAGGGGATCCGGACCTTCAAAGCGGTCACGACGGTCGTCTCGGCGGCCGTGGAGGAGCAGTATGGCTGACATGCAGCGGGTGGAAGGCGCCCCCCGGGAGGTCGCCCACGCGGAACACGGAGGAACGGCACCGCGGGACGGCGGTCCCGGCGGCGGCCTCGACGCCGCCGCCCTCGACGAGGTGGTCGAGTTCACCTCCGGCCTCATCCGGATCGACACCAGCAACCGCGGCGGCGGCGACTGCCGGGAGCGGCCCGCCGCCGAGTACGCCGCCGAGCGCCTCGCCGGGGCCGGACTGGAACCCGTACTGCTGGAACGCACCCCGGGCCGCACCAACGTGGTGGCCCGGATCGAGGGCACCGACCCCTCCGCGCCCGCCCTCCTCGTCCACGGACACCTGGACGTGGTCCCCGCCGAGGCCGCCGACTGGAGCGTCGCCCCCTTCTCCGGAGAGGTCCGCGACGGGGTGGTCTGGGGCCGCGGGGCCGTCGACATGAAGAACATGGACGCGATGGTGCTGGCCGTCGTACGCGCCTGGGCGCGCCGGGGGGTGAGGCCGCGCCGGGACGTCGTCATCGCCTTCACCGCCGACGAGGAGGACAGCGCGGTCGACGGGTCCGGCTACCTCGCCGACGAGCACCCGCACCTCTTCGAAGGCTGTACGGAGGGCCTCGGCGAGTCCGGGGCCTTCACCGTGCACCCCCGGCCCGGCCAGGCCCTCTACCCGATCGCCGCGGGCGAACGCGGCACCGCCTGGCTCAAGCTGACCGCCCACGGCACCGCCGGACACGGCTCCAAGCCCAACCGGGACAACGCCGTCAGCCGGCTCGCCGCCGCCGTGGCCCGCATCGGCGCCCACGACTGGCCGGTCCGCCTCACCGACACCGTCACCGCCTGCATCACCGAACTCGCCGCCCTCCAGGGCCTCACCGTCGACCCGCGCGCCCCGGGCACCGACCTCGACGAACTCCTCGGCAAGCTCGGCCCGGCCGCCGCCCTCGTCGCGCCGACCATCCGCAACAGCTCCAACCCCACGATGTTCAGCGCCGGTTACAAGATCAACGTCATCCCGGGCCACGCCACCGCCCACGTCGACGGACGCACGGTGCCCGGCGGCGAGGCGGAGTTCACCGCCACCCTCGACGAGCTCACCGGCCCCGGCGTGCACTGGGAGTTCGAGCACCGCGAGGTGGCCCTCCAGGCCCCGGTCGACGGGCGGACGTACGCGGTCCTGCGCGAGTGCGTCGAACACTTCGACCCCGACGGGCACGTGGTCCCCTTCTGCATGGCCGGCGGCACCGACGCCAAGCAGTTCTCCCGGCTCGGCATCACCGGCTACGGCTACTCCCCGCTCAAGCTGCCGCCGGGCTTCGACTACTGGTCCCTCTTCCACGGCGTGGACGAACGCGTCCCCGTCGACGCCCTGCACTTCGGGGTCCGCGTCCTCGACCGCGCACTGCGGGCCCTGTGATGGGGCCCCGGTGAGGGCGGCGGCCGGCGTCGCGGGCCCCTACGGCAGCTGGCCCTCCCCGATCGCCGCCGCGCACGCCGCCGCGCACGACGGCCGGCCCGAGTACGTGGGCACCGTCGGGGCCGAGGTGTGGTGGACCGAGCCCCGCCCCGCGGAGGGCGGCCGCCGCACCCTGGTGCGCCGGCCCGCCGACGGCGCGGCTCCCCGGTCGGTGCTGCCCGCGCCGTGGAACGTGCGCAGCCGCCTCACCGAGTACGGCGGCCTGCCCTGGGCGGGCACCGAACGCGCCGAAGGCGGCCCGCTGGTGGTCTTCGTCCACCACGCCGACCAGCGGCTGTACGCGTACGAACCCGACGCGCCCGGCACCCCCCGGCCGCGCCCGCTCACCCCCGTCCCGGCGGTCGGCGGCGGGCTGCGCTGGGCCGACCCGGTGCTGCGCGGCGGCGAGGTCTGGTGCGTACTGGAGGAGTTCACCGGCCCCGCCCCCACCGACGTACGGCGGGTGGCGGCCGCCGTCCCGCTGGACGGCTCCGCCGCCGGGGACCGGGCCGCCGTACGGGAGCTCACCGACGACCGGCACCGCTTCCGCACCGGGCCGAAGCTCTCCCCCGACGGGCGCAGCGCGGCCTGGCTGGTGTGGGACCACCCCCGGATGCCCTGGGACGGCACGGAACTCCAGCTGGCCGCGGTACGCCCCGACGGCACGCTCGGCACGCCCCGCACCGTGCTGGGCGGGCCGGCCGAAGCCGTGGCCCAGGTGGCGTGGGCGGCCGACGGGACCCTGCTCGCGGTGAGCGACCGCAGCGGCTGGTGGAACCCGTACCGGGTGGACCCCGACAGCGGGGAGGCGGTCAACCTGTGCCCCCGCGAGGAGGAGTTCGGCGGCCCGCTGTGGAAGCCGGGGCTCAGCTGGCTGGCCCCGCTGCCCGAAGGGCCGGTGGCCGTCCTGCACGGGCTGGGCGCCCCGGTGCTCGGCGTCCTCGACCCCGGCACCGGCGACCTCGTCGACGCGGCCGGGCCCTGGACGGCCTGGCAGCCGGCCCTGGCCGTCAGCGGCACCCGCGTCTACGGGGTCGCCGCCAGCCCGCGCAGCGCCTACGAGGTCGTCGAGCTGGACACCGCCACCGGCCACGCCCGGGTCGTCGGAGCCCGCGCGGCCGACCCGGTGGACCCGGCGTACTACCCGGAGCCGCAGAGCCGCACCTTCCCCGGCCCCGGCGGCCGGGACATCCACGCCCACGTCTACCCGCCGCACCACCCCTTCCTGCGGCCGCCCGCCGACGAGCTGCCCCCGTACGTGGTGTGGGCGCACGGCGGCCCCACCGACCACGTGCCGCCCGTACTCGACCTGCACATCGCCTACTTCACCTCACGCGGGATCGGCGTCGTCGAGGTCAACTACGGCGGGTCCACCGGCTACGGCCGCGCCTACCGCGAGCGGCTGCGCGAACAGTGGGGCGTGGTGGACGTGGAGGACTGCGCGGCCGTGGCGCGGGCACTGGCCGCTGAGGGCACCGCCGACCCCGCCCGGCTCGCGATCCGCGGCGGCAGCGCGGGCGGCTGGACGGCGGCGGCCTCCCTGGCCGCCACCGACCTGTACGCCTGCGCGGCGGTCATCTACCCGGTGCTCGACCTGCGGGGCTTCGCCGCCGAGACCCACGACCTGGAGTCCCACTACGCCGACGGCCTGGCGGGACCGCCGGGCACCCTGGCGGTCCGCTGCCGGGAACGCTCCCCGGTGGCCCGCGCCGACCGCATCACCGCCCCCTTCATCCTGCTCCAGGGGCTGGACGACCCCGTCTGCCCGCCCGCGCAGGCCGAACGCCTGCTGGCCGCCCTGCGCGGCCGCGAGCCGGCGGTCCCGCACGCGTACCTCACCTTCGAGGGCGAGGGCCACGGCTTCCGCCGCGCGGACACGATGGTGCGGGCCCTGGAGGCGGAGCTGTCGCTGTACGCGCAGGTCTTCGGCATCGAGCGCGACGACGTGCCCCGGCTGGAGCTGCGTACGGAGTGAGTGCGGGAACGGCCTAGGACAGGAACCGTTCGAGGGCTTCCCGGGCGCGGGCGTTCGAGGCCGCGGCGTCCGCCAGGGCCCCGGCCAGGGCGCCGATCCACTCGTCCAGGCCCACCGGACGCCGCGAGAGGACGATCCCCCGCACCTCGTGGCAGACCTCGCCGATGGTCCGGCCCTGGTCCGTGCGCAGGGTCAGCCGCTGCTCCCCGAGCACGACGTCCAGTCCCTCGACCGGCCCCTCCCGCCCCGCCAGCCGCCGCGCCACGGAACGCCTGCGGCTGACCCGGACGGTGCCGGGCGGCAGCGAGTCGGCGAGGCTCGCCGACAGTACGCCGGCATAGAGTTCCAGGTCGGCGCTGTCCCGGCGCAGCGCCGCGGCCAGCAGTCCCACGTCCACCGGGGCCGTCCCCTTCCCGTCAGTCATCGAGGCCCAGCACCATGGCCGGCCGGTCGATGACGTGGTCCTCGCGCAGCGGCCGCACCGCCGTCCCGACGGCGAAGAATTCGGTGGTGTGCGACCCCCAGCCGTGCGAGTGCTGCTTCAGCCGCACCGCCACGATCCCCTCGGCCCCCAGGGCCTCGCCCTCCGCCCGCATCCGGCTCATCGCCAGCTCGCGGGCGTCGTAGAGGGCCTGGGTGAACGGCTCGATCTCGACGTTGCGACCCGTGTTGCCCAGCGCCTGCACGAAGCCCTGGTGCGCCACGTGGTAGACGCAGGAACCCATGACCAGGTCCAGCGGGGCGTACCCGGCGCGGACCAGCGTCCAGAACTCCTGGCCGGAGAGGTCCGAGGTGAACGGCTTGCCCTTGTTGTTGAGCCAGGTGCCGGCCGGCCCCGGGTCGGCGCCCGCCGCCTTGACGGCCGTGCCCACCGCGATGAACTCGGCGAGGTCCGAACCGAATTCCTTGAACTCGATGTCCAGCCGGACGCCGACGACCCCGTCCGCCCCCAGCGCGCTCGCCTCGGCCTCCATCCGGCTCATCGCGAGCTCGCGGGCGTCGTACATGGCCTGGGACAGCTTGGTCAGCTCCTGGTTCTTCGACCAGCGGCCGGCCTGGAAGCCGACGTGGTAGACGGAGCAGCCGAGGACCAGGCCGAGGGGGCGGAAGCCGGCCTCCCGCACCAGCAGGAACTCGTTCACCGTGAGGTCCGAGGTGAACATGGGGCCGCTGTCGTCGTCCGGCCGGAGCTGCGCCAGGCGCCGCATCGCGTCCTCGGACAGGTCTCGCCCGTCCGGTATCCGTTCCGTTCCTCCGGTCGTGTTCTGCCCGGTCATGTCAGTGCTCGCGCTCCAGTCTCATGATGGTCGGCGGCCCTGCCGCGGCGGGCCGCCGTGACCGGCCGAACCGGGTGATGGAAGTGCCGACGAAGACGGCTTCCGCGATGACGTCCCGCGCGCTCCCGCCCTCGGAGCCCAGGCACTCGGTCCTCCGCAGCCGGAGGCCGACTTCGTCCACGACGACCCCGTCGCCGGCGCCACCGCCGTGCTTGCGGGCGTCGAGGGCGAGGCGGGCACGGGCGTCCTGGCGGACGTGGTCGGTCAGCCGGGTGTAGCCGTCGACCTCCTGGTTCCCCACGAACCGGCGGCCGGCCAGCCGGGAGGCGCGCCAGTCGTCGTGCCGGATCGCGAGTGAAACGCCGAACGCGAGGCCGGTGGGGACCCAGCCGCCGTGCAGCAGCCGGGCGAGGTCCTGTCCGCCGAGGTGCGAGGTGAAGGGCTGCCGCGGGCGGACGCGGGAGCGCGCCCGGACGGCGGTGCCGATGACGGTGAACTCCGTTGCCTCGCCCCGGTGTTCGCGCGACACCAGCCGTACCGCGACGATCCCGTCGCCGCCCAGCGCGCGGCATTCGGCCACCGCGCGGCTCAGCGCCAGCCTGCGCGCCGCGGAGACGGCCCTCGTCAGCGGCGCCAGGGAGGGGCTCGAGGGCGAGGACGGCCCCGAGGGGCCGCCGGCAGCCGTCCACGCGCCGGGACATCCCCAGGCACCGGTGTCGCCCAGGTGGAAGACGGCCGTGCCCATCACCTGCCCGACCGGTTCGAACCCGACGCCGGTGACCGCGGCGAACTCCCGGGCCGACAGGGTCGAGTCCCAGGTGCCATCGGGCTGTTGGTACGTCATCGCCCGGAAGCGTATACGAGAGGCGAACGGATACGCCTAGGCGGTGTGCAGCCAGACCCGCAGCTGGCCGAGTGGGGTGAACCCGGCGCGTACGGCCGTGTCGAGGCCCTCGCCGTGCTCGTAGCCCACGACCGGCAGTTCCGGCCGGTGGCGGGCGGCCGCGTCGAGGGCGGCAGCCCAGGCGGCGCCGGTGTCCGCGTCGTCGTGGGCGAACACGTTGGAGACGCCGACGGCCCCGCCGCCGGTGCTGACGACGGCCCCGGCGGTGATCCGGGCCCGGTCGCGGCCCGCGAGGAAGACGATCCCCTCCCGCAGCAGCCCCTCGTGGAACAGGCCCGTGCTCCCCTCGCCGTCCCAGGCGGCCTCCCAGGCCGACAGCTCCGCAGGGCTCTCCACCTCGTCCCACTCCAGCCGGCCGCCCCGCGCCGCCTCGGGAACGGCGGCTCCCGCCGGGCGGTGGATCCACTGGGCCTCGAACAGCACCTCGAAGCCGGCCGGCGCCAGGTCGAGCGCGGCGAAGCTGTCCTTCACCGAGCAGCCGGGGGCGGCGGTGTCGACACCGGCCAGCACGTCGGCGGCCGTGGCGTCGGGGGCGAGGGTGACGGCGTCGGGGTAGAGCGGCGGGGTACGCCTCGGGCTGCACCAGAGGGAGTCGCGGAAGTGGCCGGCGCGGGAAACGGCCGCGCACCACTCGGCGTTGTTGCGGGCGGCCGCGCGCAGCAGCCCGCCGGTGCTCGGGATGATGGTCACTCCGGGATGCTGTCACAGTGCTTAACCTGGGGCGATGCCTTATTCCACCGAGTACGTCCGCACGGGCCGGCGGGTCGGCCTGCGGCCCCTGTCGCCCGCCGACGGCCCCGAGTTCACGGCCCGTGCGCGGGAGAGCCGTGCGCTGCACCGGCCTTGGCTGTTCCCGCCGCGGACCCCAGAGGAGTACGGGCCGTACGCGGCCCGGCTGACCGGCGGCGACGGGAGCCGGGCCGGGTTCCTCGTCTGCGAGCTCGCCACCGGGGCCGCCGCCGGCTTCGTCAACGTCAACAACATCGTCCGCGGAGCCTTCCAGTGCGGGGCGCTCGGCTACGGGGCCTTCGCGCACGCCGCGGGGCGCGGACTGTTCGGCGAGGGCTTCGACCTGCTGCTGGCGCACGCCTTCGCCGAGCCGGGGGCGGGTCTCGGCCTGCACCGCCTGGAGGCGAACATCCAGCCGGGCAACGACGCGTCCATCGGCCTGGTCCGGGGCCGGGGCTTCCGCCTGGAGGGCCTCTCCCCGGAGTTCCTGTACGTCGACGGCGCCTGGCGCGACCACGAACGCTGGGCATTGACGGCGCCGGCGGGGTGAGGGCGGCGCCGGGGGCCGCTCCGGTGGGGCGGGGGCTGCGCCGGCGAGGCGGGGCCGTGCCGCGATGCCGCCGGGCCTCCCACCCCGCCCGGCCTCCGGCCCGCTTCCGCCTCGGGCGGGCTCCGGCCGCCCCGACGACCCGGCCGCGCGGGCCTTTGCGTAATCCTGACCGGTGGTGATGTGCGGAACCCCTGTGCACGGGGCCGCACGCGAGTGTTCCATTCCCCCATGGCCACCACAGTCCGACGTGCCCAGCTGACCCTCCCCGCCGCCCCCTTGGGCCCCGACAACCCGCTCCCCGTGCTGCGCGCCCCCGACGGGGTACACGAACTGGACGAGCGCTCGCGCCACGGGCTGCCGCGCGACATGGCGCGGCAGATCGGCTACGAACCGCTGCGCTCCCTGCTCCCCGTCCGGCTCCGCGACGGATACGGACGGCGGCGCGAGGAGCGGGAGTTCGAGGCGGTCGTCATCGAGAACGGGCGGCTGCGGGTGACCGTCCTGCCCGGCCTCGGCGGCCGGATCCACTCCCTCGTCCACCTCCCCACCGGGCGCGAACTCCTCTACCGCAACCCGGTGTTCCAGCCGGCCCACTTCGCGCTCAACGGAGCCTGGTATTCCGGCGGCGTGGAATGGAACATCGGCGCCACCGGACACACCGCCCTGTCCTGCGCCCCGCTGCACGCCGCGCTCGTGCCGGCGCCCGACGGGGGCGTGATGGTGCGGCTGTGGGAGTGGGAGCGGCTGCGCGACCTGCCCTTCCAGGTGGACCTGTGGCTGCCGGCGGACTCGGACTTCCTGTACGTCGGCGTCCGCGTGCGCAATCCGCACGAACGGCCCGCCCCCCTCTACTGGTGGTCGAACACCGCCGTCCCCGAGGACGCCGGCACCCGCGTCCTGGCCCCCGCCGAGGAGGCCTGGCACTTCGGCTACGAGCGCACGCTGCGCCGCGTCCCCGTGCCGCACTGGCAGGACGCCGACCGTACGTACCCGCTGAACAGCACCTACCCCGCCGATTTCTTCTACGAGGTCCTGGCGGAGGACGCGGACCGCCCCTGGATCGCCTCCCTCGACGCCGACGGGCACGGCCTGGTGCAGGCCTCCACCGCACGGCTGCGCGGGCGCAAGCTGTTCGTGTGGGGCGCGGGACCGGGCGGCCGGCGCTGGCAGGAGTGGCTGACGGTGCCCGGCACGGGCGGCTACGCCGAGATCCAGGCCGGGCTGGCACGGACCCAGCTGGAGCACGTACGGCTGGAGGCCGGCGCGGAGGTCAGCTGGCTGGAGGCGTACGGGCCGCTGTCGGCGGAGCCCTCGGCGGTGCACGGCGCCGACTGGACGGCGGCGCGCGGGGCCGCGTCCGCGGCGCTCGACGCCGCCCTGCCGGCCGGGGCCCTGGACGCGGCGCACAAGGCGTGGCGCGGGCAGGCCGACACCGAACCGGGGGAGCGGCTGGCGGACGGCTCGGGCTGGGGCGCGCTGGAGGTGCTGTGCGGGGGCTTCGACCTGCCCGGCACCCCCTTCCCGGAGTCCACCCTGGAGGAGGACCAGCAGCCGTGGCTGGAGCTGTGGCGCACCGGCGTCCTCCCGGCGCCGCGCGCGGCCGCCCCGCCCGGTCCCGGCCTGGTGGCCCCGCACTGGCGCGACATGCTGGAGACCGCCCCGGCGGACCCGCTGACCGAGTACCACCTCGGGGTGGCCCAGTGGCACGCCGGTGACGTGGCCCAGGCGGTACGCAGCTGGGAGCGCGGGCTGGCGCAGGCGCCCTCGCGCTGGCCGCTGCTGCGCTGTCTGGCGGCGGCCGACGCCCTGGCCGGGAACGTGGAGCGGGCCGCCGACCGGTACGCGGCGGCCTTCGAGGGCCTGGCGGGGGAGAGCCGGGGCGGCGGGGCCTGGACGGCCGCCGAGGCCGCGCTGGGACGGGAGGCCATGACCGCCCTGCTCGGCGCCGGACGCCTCGCGGCGGCGCGGGCCGTCTGGGACCGGTTGTGCCCGTCGCTGCGCGAGCAGGGCCGCTTCCGGCTGCTCGCCGCCCGGCTGCTGGCGGCCGAGGGCCACGTCGGGGCGGCCCGGCGCGTCTTCGAGGACGGCTTCGAGATCGCCGACCTGCGGGAGGGCGAGGAGACCCTGTCCGAGGTGTGGGCCGCCCTGACGGACCGGCCGCTGCCGCCGGAGTACGACTTCCGGATGCGCCCGCCACGAGAATGACGGGCCGGGCGGCCGGTGTGGGCGGGGAGGCGGGGGCGGCCTGGGCGGCCGGTGCGGCCGGTGCGTGCGGGGCGCCTGAGCCAGTCGGGGCGCCTGAGGCGGTCGGGACGGGCGGAGCCGCCGGGACGGGCGGAGCAGCCGGTGCCGGCGGGGCCGCCGAAGCGGTCAGACGGTCAGGCGCGGCACAGCAGTTCGCCGTGCAGGACCGAGAACCACGCGTCCGGTGCCGCACCCCAGGCGTGCCAGGCCCCGGCGGCGGCGGCCAGGGCCTCCGGGGTGGCGTGGCCGCCGTCCGTGGTGGCCGCCGCGTAGGAGGAGGTGGTGGTGCGGTCCGCCCACAGGGAGGACCACCAGGCGACCTCCTCCGGTGTCGCGTAGCACCAGGCCGTCGCCGACGCCCGTACGTCGGTGAACCCGGCCGCCCGCGCCCAGGACAGCAGCCTGCGCCCGGCGTCCGGTTCGCCGCCGTTGGCCCGGGCGACGCGCCGGTACAGGTCCAGCCACTCCTCCAGGCCCGGCGTCGCCGGGTACCAGGTCATCGCCGCGTAGTCGGCGTCCCGCACCGCGACGATCCCGTCCGGCCGGCACACCCGGCGCATCTCGCGCAGGGCCCGCACGGGATCGCCGACGTGCTGGAGCACCTGGTGCGCGTGGACCACGTCGAAGGAGCCGTCGGGGAAGTCCAGCGCGTGCACGTCCGCCGTGGCGAAGTCGACCGCCCCGGACAGCCCCCGCTCCGCCGCGTGGGCGCTCGCCTGGTCCAGTACGCCGGCCGCCGCGTCGACGGCGGTGACGTGGCCGCCCGGCGCGACCAGCTCCGCCAGGTCGGCCGTGATGGTGCCCGGGCCGCAGCCCACGTCCAGCACGCGCATGCCGGGGCGCAGTTCGCCGATCAGGTACGCGGCCGAGTTGGCGGCGGTGCGCCAGCGGTGCGAACGCAGGACCGACTCGTGGTGGCCGTGGGTGTAGACGGCAGTCTCGTGGGGTTCGCGGGCTCCGTGCGTGCCGTGGGCGGCGGTGCTCATGGCTCACTCCTCGTCGTCGTGGCGGATCGCCGGGCGTGGTGATCACCGTAAGGGATCGGCCCGTACCATGAGATGTGCGTTTTGACATGTGGACACCACCGGTGTGGCGCAAGGGGATTGGCCGGGTCGGTGGCAGGGCAGAGGAGGGGCGAGGACAGTGGGCCCCGGGGGCGGCGCACCCCGAGGCGAAGGACGGTGAGACCCATGCCGAAGACGTTGCTGGAATGGCATGCCGCGGCGCTGAGGCTCTTCGGCGAGCGGGTACGGGCGGTCACGGCCTCCCAGTGGGGCGCGGCCACCCCCTGCACCGAGTGGACCGTGCGGGACCTGGTCAACCACGTCACCGGGGAGCAGCTCTGGATCCCGCCGCTGGTCACCGAGGGGCGCACGGTGGCGGACGTCGGCGACGAGCTCTCCGGCGACCTGCTGGGCGAGGACCCGCCGGCCGCCTGGGAGCGGGCCGCGGCAGCCGGGCACGCCGCCTTCGCCGCGCCCGGCGCGCTGGAGCGGACGGTCACGCTCTCGTACGGGCCGACGCGCGTGTCGGCGTACTGCTCGGAACTGACGGCGGACTGCGTCGTGCACGCCTGGGACCTCTCGCGGGCCATCGGGGCCGACGACCGGCTGCCCGACGACCTGGTCGAGTTCTCCATCAAGGAGGTCATGCCGTACGCGGACGGACTCGCCGCCAGCGGGATGTACGCGGAGCCGCTGGAGGTTCCGCCCGGCGCCGACGCGCAGACCCGGCTGCTCGCCCTCCTGGGCAGGAAGGGCTGAGCGGCGAAAGGCGGCGGGGACGTCAGGGGCAAGGCGGCACGGTTGACGGGCGTATCAGTGTAAATAATCGTATAAAGGGCAGATCGATCGGTGGCGGAGAACGGAAGGCGGGGCACGTGTCGGGGATGGCCGAGGGCAAGACGGAAGGGCTCGCCGGGCTCTGGCACCGCCCGGCCCCGGAGGGGCGCGGCCCCGTCAGGTACGGTCCGCCCGCCCCCGAACCGGGACTCCCGGTCCTGCCCGAGCTGACCTCCGTACTCGCCGCCGCCGCGGACCGGCCCGCTCCGGAACCCCCCGGCGGCGGACAGTCCCTGCGCGAGGCCGCCTGCCGCCACTGGGCCCGGCGCGGGCTCCCCACCGCCCCCGAGAACGTGGCCGCCGGCCCCGGCGCGCCCGCCCTGCTGCTGGCGCTCCTCGGCGCGTACGGCGGCGACGTGCTGCTGCCCAGACCCTGTCCCGCCTGGTGGACCCCGCAGGTCCGGCTGCTGGGACGGCGGGCCTACCACGTACCCACCCCGGCGGAGTGCGGCGGCGTCCCCGACCCGTACGCCCTGCTGGAGACCGTACGGCGGATCCGCGCCGAGGGCGGCGACCCGCAGGTCCTGCTGCTCTCGGTGGCCGACGACCCGACCGCGAGCGTGCCGCCGCCCGAAATGCTGCGCGAGGCCTGCGAGGCGGCCGAGGCCGCCGGCCTGTTCGTCGTCAGCGACGAGAGCTGGCGCGACACCGTGCACCGGCCGCACGACACGCTCGTGCTGAGCCCCGCCGAGATGCTCCCCGACCGGGCGGCCGTACTCGTGGACCTCGCCGGAGCGCTGCTCCCGGCCGGCTGGCCCGCCGCCGTGGTCCGCTTCCCCGGCACCCCGAGCGGCACCTGGCTGAGGGCCCGCACCCTCGACGTCCTCACCGCCACCGGCGCCCTGGTCGCGGGCCCCGTCGCGGTGGCCGCCGCACACGCCCTCGACGAAACCGACGCCGTCGCCGGGCGCGCCTACGCGGCGGCCGCCCTGCACGGCGCGGTGGCCGCCGCCGCCCACCGGGAACTGCTGGCCGCGGGCGCCCTCGCCCGGCCCCCGCAGGCCGGCCGGCACCTGTACGCCGACCTCACCCCGCTGCGCGCGGGACTCGCCCGGCACGGCGTGGCCGACGCCATGGAACTGGAGGACTGGCTCGGCGCCCGGCTGGGGACGCCGACCCCCGGCGGACAGCGCTTCGCCGACGAACTGGGCGCCCTGCGGGTACGGCTGTCGACCGGACCGCTGCTGGGGGCCACCCCGCAGGAGCGGCTCACCGCGCTCGGCGCCCGCGATCCGCTGACGCTGCCACAGGTCCGGGGCGCGCTCGACCGGCTCGGGTCGGTGCTCGCCGGACTGGCCGACTGACGTGCGGCCCGCGCCAGCCGGCCGCCGCCGAACGGAGACTTCGCGATGAGGGACCAGCCGGACGCCCCCGTGACGACCGCCCCGCCGGCCGGCGGCCCCGGCGACGCCGTCCCCGCGCTGCCGGGCCACCCGCCCAGGCATCCGCCGGCCCCCGCCGCGCCCTCCGCATCCCTGTCCGCCCCGCCCGGCCCCCCGTCCGCCCCGTCCGCACCCCGCCCGCTCGGCGAACACCGGCTCTGGCCCCGCTCGTTCGCGGACCGGCTGACCACCCCGCTGCCCGGGCTGCGCGCCTTCGCCCGGCTGGCCCGCGAGGGCGCGTTCCGGCCCGGCGCGGAGGGACTGAGCGGTATCCCCGACCTGCCGTACGAGCCCGCCCCGCTGCCGGAGGCGCCGCCGGGCACGCTGTCCGTGACCTGGGCCGGGCACGCCAGCTGGGTGCTGCGGACCGGCGGCCTGACGGTGCTCACGGACCCGGTCTGGTCCCGGCGGATCCTGGGGACCCCGGCGCGGATGACACCCGTCGGGGTGCCGTGGGAGGAACTGCCGCCCGTGGACGCCGTGGTGATCAGCCACAACCACTACGACCACCTCGACGCCCCCACCCTGCGGCGGCTGCCCCGGGACACGGCGCTCTTCGTCCCGGCCGGACTCGCCCGGTGGTGCCGCCGCCGGGGCTTCACGAGCGTGACGGAGCTCGACTGGTGGGAGTACGCCGAACTGGGCGGCGTACGCTTCGAATTCGTACCGGCACACCACTGGTCCAAGCGCTCCCTGCTGGACACCTGCCGCACCCTGTGGGGCGGCTGGGTGCTCACCGACACGGCCGCCGGGCGCACGGTCTACTTCGCGGGGGACACCGGCTACGGCCACTGGTTCGGCGAGATCGGCCGCCGCCACCCCGGCATCGACCTCGCGCTCCTGCCGATCGGCGCCTACGCCCCGCGCTGGTGGCTGCGCGACGTGCACGCCGACCCGGAGGAAGCGGTGCGGGCCTGCCTGGACCTCGGGGCCCGCAGGATGGCCCCGATGCACTGGGCCACCTTCGTCCTGTCGGCGGAACCCGTCACGGAGCCCCTCCACCGCACCCGCGCCGCCTGGACCCGCGCGGGCCTGCCCCGCGAGGACCTCTGGGACCTCCCGATCGGCGCCTCCCGAACCCTCTGAACACGACCGGACGACCGAGGTCGTTTTGGGCCGTCACGTGAGGATGAAGCGCCAGGTGTTGCTGGCGTGTTGCTGGCCCGGCGGGTACTCGTGCACCGCTTCGCCGATGAGGGTGAAGCCGACCGCCCGGCAGACCGCGTTCGAGGCCGAGTTCGCCACACGGGGAAAGGCGTGAACCGCCGGCCGGCGGTGCGCCGCGGGGAGGGCGGCCAGGTGGCCAAGGAGGGCCCGGACGGAGGCTGTCGCCCAGCCTTGGCGCTGGTACTCGGGGAGGACGCCCCAGCCCACTTCGAAGATCGGCTCTCCCCCGTACTCCTTCGGCGTGAAGGACACCGTACCCACCGTGCCCCCCGCCGGAGACTCAACCCGGAACACCCGCCCCTCGTGTGCGGCGTTCGAGCTCATGGCCGTCCAGCGGCGGTGACGGGCGAGGAGTGCGGTGTCGGACTCGGGGCCTCCGAGGTGAGCCGTCATCTCCGCGGTATTGCGCCGCCGCAGCAGCCAAAGGTCGTCGTCCGCCCAAGGGCGGAGACGCACGAGTCCCGTCGTGTTCATGAGGCGAGGAAACATTCCGGAGCCGGTGGCCCGCACCCGATTTTCCTCGACCTGGTCGAGCGGTGGTTCGCGAACTCGGACAGAAGTCCCGGCTCGCCGGCCGGGACGAGCACACCGGACCGTTCGTCCGGACCATCCGGTCAGCAAAGCGATCCAGTCCGGGCGACGAAGAGTGCGAGCTCCTCGGTGGCGCCGCGGGGCAGGTCGGCCGTCGCGGCTTCCGGCAGGTTCATGACTACGGTGCGCAACCGTAGGGCGAGGTCCGGGAACAGGGTCCATGCCGGCATCGGGGCGTCCGCCGCGGCGAGCAGCAGGTCACCCTCGTAGAAAAGGGCGTCGAGCATCGGCTCGTCAAGCAGCGAGCGCACCGCGAGCGGAAGAACGTACGGCAGCGCCACCCGCTGAGAGATGAGGGTGTGCAGATCCGCCGGACGGAGTTCGCCCAGCGGAACGCGCCGTAGCGCGTGCACCTTGCGGACCAAGCGGGTCGCGTCGGAGGCAGGAGGCGCCCAGCGCGGTGGGTCCAGGGCATCGAGCGTGCGGTCGAGGTGCAGCAGGTGGTCCATGGCTCATTGTTGCCGGAACAGGACGACATCTCCGGCTCAGTTCACTGCCGGGCCGGTTTGGGTTTCGGCTTCGCCACCACGTGCATGCGCTCGCCCTGCCGGCCGAACAGGCTGAGGATCTCCACGGGCAGCCCGTCGGCGCTGCCGAACCAGTGAGGCGTCCGGGTGTCCCACTCGGCGGCCTCGCCCGGGCCGAGGACCAGGTCGTGCCCGGCCAGGACCAGGCGCAGGCGGCCGTTCAGGACGTACAGCCACTCGTAGCCCTCGTGCGTGCGCAGGTCCGGCTCGGTGCCCCGGTCCGGGATGACCATCTTGTACGCCTGGAGCGGGCCCAGGCCCTGGGTCAGTGCCACCGACGTACCGCCGTCCCGCATAGCGCGGGGCGTCAGCCGCACGCGGGGATCGTCCACCGGGGGTGCCCCGACCAGGTCGTCCAGGGCCACCCGGTAGGCACGGGCGAGCGGCAGCAGCAGTTCCAGGCTCGGCCGGCGCTGCCCCGACTCCAGCCGGGACAGGGTGCTCTTGGAGATGCCGGTCTCCTCCGACAGCGCCGCCAGGGTCAGACCGTGCCGGTCCCGCAGCCGCCTGAGGCGGGGGCCGACCTCGTCGAGGACGGCGCGGTGGGACGGCGGTCCGTCCGGGCGGGCCGGCGTGTGGGCATGCGTGTGGGCATCCGGGCGCGCATCCATGCGGGCATTCCATCCGACCGTCCCGGAAACGGCAACACGGCCGCCGGGCGGGCCCGGCGGGTTCAGGGCGCGCGCTCCGGCAGGAAGCGGGCCGCCTTCAGGGCCAGCTGGTCCCCGAAGTAGGCCGCCGCGTCGGGCCGCATCCGGGCCAGCGCCACCATGCCGGTGATGATGACGTCGCACACCTCGTCGTGCACGTCGTCCCAGCTGTGCGAGTACCCCTTGCGCGGGTTGCTCCCCGTGGCGCCGATCACCGCCTGTGCCGCCTCGCCGAACTCCTCGCCGATCTTCAGTACTTGGAGGAGGTGGCTCTGCGGAGGATGCACCCCGCGAGCGGCCGCGGCCACCTCGAAGCGGTCTGCGAGGGCACGGACGGTGTCCCAGGAGGTGGAGTTCACGGCCCGACCCTGCCCCGCCGCAGCCGCCGCCACACCCCCGGAGCCACGCCGATCAGCAACGTCAGGGCCACCGCCAGCACCACGCCCTTCCACGGCTCGGAGAAGAGCGAGCCGCCCAGGATCCCGATCAGCCCGTACGTCGCGGCCCACGCCAGGCAGGCGGGCGCGTCACCCCGGGCGAACCGGCGCAGCGGCAGCCCGCCCAGCAGGCAGGCCAGCATCACCGGGATCCGGCCCGCCGGTACCAGCCGCGACAGCACCAGCACCAGCACCCCGTGCTCGTCCAGCTTCAGCCGCGCACGTTCCAGCCGCTCCGGCGGGGTCCGCCCCCGCAGGGACTCCAGCCACCGCGAGCCGCCCCGCGAACGCACCCCGCGCGACCCGAGCCAGTACAGCGCGACGTCGCCGGCGAAGGCGGCCAGCGCGGCCACCACGATGACGAGCAACACGCCGAGGGACAACGACCGCTGATGGAGCGCCACCACCGCCGCCGAACTCACCAGCGCCCCCGTCGGGATCACCGGCACCAGCGCCCCCAACGCCACCAGCACGAACAACGCCGGGTAGCCGACCGCCTGCTGGGTCGTCTCCGGCGGCACCCGCCCCACCACGTCCGCCGCCACCCGCCACGGCGTCACGGCAGCCGCACCCGCTCCCCGTGCGCGGGGACCCGTACGGCCACCTTCGGCGCGAGCAGCCCCGCCCGCCGGGCGAACTCCCCGCCCGGCGCGTGGAACTCGTACGGCCGCACCGCGTCCATGCCGATCGGCCAGTACGTCCCGTAGTGCACCGGTACCGCCGCCGCCGGAGCCAGCTCCGCCACCGCCCTCGCCGCGCGCTCCGCGTCCAGGTGTCCCGGACCCAGGTACGGGCCCCAGCCGCCGACCGGCAGCAGCGCCACGTCCACCGGACCGACCTCCTCGGCCATCGCGGCGAACAGCCCGGTGTCCCCGGCGAAGTACGTCCGCGCCGAACCCTCGACCACGTACCCCAGCGCGGGCGCCCGCTGCGGCCCGAACGGCACCCGCCGCCCGTCGTGCCGGGCGCTCACCGCCCGCACCCGTACCCCTTCCCGGACGCCGACCTCCTCGCCCGGGACCACCTCCGTCACCAGCAGCCCCCGGGCCCCCGCCAGCCGCGCCAGCCCCGGCACCGCCCGGCGCGCCCCGCGCGGCACCACCAGCCGGGTGCCCGGCGCCAGCAGCGCCAGCGACGGCAGGTGCAGGTGGTCGGCGTGCAGGTGCGACACCAGCACCATGTCCGCCTCCGCCGCCTCCGGCGGGGGCACCGCCCCGCGCCGCCGCCGCAGGTGTGCCAGCCGCCGGGCGAACAGCGGATCGGTCAGCACCCGCACCCCGGAGTCCCGCACCGCGCACGTGGCATGACCCCACCAGGTGATCTCCACCGGCACCCCGCACCCCCTTCCCTCGACAGGACGAGCCTAGGACCTCCCCCGCCCGACCGCCCGACCGCCCGACCGCCCGACCGCGCGTCCCCGTGGAAGCGGAACCCGTCGGCCCCCTCCTCCCTGGGCCCGGATCGGAGTAGGGTCGGGCGCCATGGATGCGCTGCGCGTGGCCGCTATCGCCAGCCTGGCCCCGCTCGAGGACCTCGACGCCGACCCCTTCACCGTGGACACCCGCAGCCAGCACGCCATGTGCGTGCGGTGGGCCGCCGAGCAGGGGTACGTGGTCACCCGCCAGCTGCTCTTCTACGGACTGCGGACCGACCACTGCGGGCTCTGGCGCGACGTGGACGCCGGGCAGGTCGACCTGTTCGTCGCCCCCAACCACCGGGTCCTGGCCCGCGCGCTGCGCTCCGTCGAGGAGTTCACCGCCGAGTGCGCGCGGCGCGGCGTACGGCTGGAGACGGCCGGGCTGGACGAACCGGCCTACACCTCCGCCATGAAGGCCGAGGTGCACCGCCGGCTGTCCATGCCGACCGCCGGCTACGACGGCACCTGACCGCCGCCCGCCCGTACTCCCGTGCGCCACCCGTGTCGACCGGTCGCTCCCGCCGCCCTGTGCGACGCTGGCGAGGGGACCGCGGGCCGGGCGCGGGCCGGGGAGCGAGGCGGGTGCGGCGTGTGGCGGGAGCGGTTGCGCTGGCGGCCCGCGGGCCGGGCACTGGTACGCGTGGTGCTCGTCTGGGCGGCGTCGACCCTCACCATGCTCGCGCTCGCCGGGATCCTGCCGGACTTCCGCCTGCAGTCCGCCGACGGTGGCAGCATCACGCGGACGGGGCTGACCGCGGCCTGGGGCGCCGGTGCCTTCGGCGTGCTGAGCGCGCTGGTGTGGCCGGTCCTGGTACGGGCCCTGCTGCTGGTGCCCGCCCTCGTGCTCGGGCTGCTCGTCTTCTTCCTCAACGGCTCGCTGCTGCTGATGGCCCTCAGCCTGATCCCCGCCGGCCGGGGCGCGGCGGTCGCGCCCGAGACGGCGGTGGTCGTCGCCGCCGCGATGTCCGCCGTGGCCTCGGCCACCTCCACCGCGCTCGCGGTGCGCGACGACGAGGCCTACCGGCGCCGGCTGTACCGGCTCGCGGACCGGCGCCGCCGCCGGTTCGGGGCGCCCACCGGCGGCAGCTCCGGGTTGGTCTTCCTCCAGCTCGACGGCGTCGGGTACGAGGCGCTGCGCCGGGCGGCGGCCGAGGGGTTGATGCCCACGGCGGCCGGCTGGCTGGAGCGCAGCCACCGGGTCATGCCCTGGCACACGGACTGGTCCAGCCAGACCGGCGCCAGCCAGCTCGGCATCCTGCACGGCTCCAACTTCGACGTGCCGGCCTTCCGCTGGTACGAGAAGGACACCGGCGAGGTGATGGTCTGCAACCGGCCCACCAGCGCCGCCGAACTCCAGCGCCGGGCGGTCGCGCGCACCCGTGACGGGGGGCTGCTGTCCCTGGACGGCGCCAGCCGGGGCAACCTGTTCGGCGGGGGCGCCGACCAGCTGGCGCTGGTGCTGTCCGTCGCGGCCCGGCGGGGCCGCGCCCACCGCTCCCGCGCGGGGTACTTCGCGTACTTCTCCGACCCGGCCAACGCCGTGCGCACCGCGCTGTCCTTCGTCGCCGAGGTGGGCCGCGAGATCGGCCAGTCGCTGCGCTCACGGGCCCGGGGGGACCGGCCCCGGGTGGCGCGGGGCGGGCTCTACCCGCTGATCCGGGCCTTCGCGACGGTGGTCGAGCGGGACGTGGTCGTCGCCGCGGTGATCGGGGACATGCTGGCGGGCCGTGCCGCCGTCTACGCCGACCTGGTGGCCTACGACGAGGTCGCGCACCACTCGGGCCCGCACAGCCGGGACGCCGACCGGGTGCTGGCCCGGCTGGACCGGAGTCTCGCTCTCATCGCCAGGGTCGCCGAGCACGCCCCGCGGGAGTACCGCATCGTGCTGCTGTCGGACCACGGCCAGAGCCCCGGGGAGACCTTCCTCGGCCGGTACGGACTCAGCCTGAAGGACCTGGTCCGGGCGGGCTGCGGGCTGCCCGTCTCCCGCCGGGCCGGCCGCACCCGCAGCGGGGCCGAGGCCCGGGCCGCGGTGCTGGCCGCCCTGCACCGGCCCGTGGAGGAGGAGGGGGAGGAGTCGCACCCGGGACCCGGCCGCGGTCCGGTGGTGCTGGCCTCGGGCAACCTCGGGCTGATCTCCTTCCCCGACGTGCCGGGGCGGGCGTCGAGGGCGCGGATCGAGCGGGCGCACCCCGCGCTGCTGCCCACCCTGGCCAACCACCCCGGCGTGGGCTTCCTGCTGGTGGACGGGGAGGTGCTGGGCCGGGACGGGGCGGTGGCGCGGCTGGACGTACCGGGGGAGGCGGAGGAACTGCTCGCCCCCTTCGGCCCGGGCGCGGCGCGGGCCGTGCGCCGGACGGACTCCTTCCCGCACGTGGCCGACATCATGGTCAACTCGGCGTACGACCCGGCGACCGGTGCCGTGCACGCCTTCGAGGAGCAGATCGGCTCGCACGGCGGGCTGGGCGGGGAGCAGGCCCGTCCCTTCCTGATGTGGCCGACGGGGCTGTCGGAGCCGGGCCCGGAGCTGGTGGGAGCGGAGGCCGTGCACGCGGTGCTGCGCCGCTGGCTGCGCGAGGCCGACGGCCCCCAGGTCCCGGTGGACGGCCGGCCCGCGGAGAAGCCCGGGCAGCCGGTTCCGGCGGCCGCAGGCCGGGAGGGCGGGGAGGGCCAAGAATGCCGGGAGAACGCGGAGCCCGGCGGCGAACGCTCCGCGAGGACCGCCCGGGAGGATTCGCGGCCCGGGGCCGGATCGGGTGGAACCCTTCCTTCCGCAGGGGTGCCCGCGCCGGACGAAACCCCGTGATTTGTCGCGCACTCCGGCGTGGTCAACCATGTGCTGACCTGCCCACCATGTGAGACATCCAGAGGCGCACCACCGATGACCAGCACCGCAGCCCCACCCGTCGAGGACAGCACCGCCCCCGGGGCCGTCGTACGGACACCCCTGGCCGCCGGCCCCCGGGGCGACCGGCACACCCGCCGCTTCGGACTGCCGGTGGCCGTCTGCCTGGTCATGGGCAACATCATCGGCGGCGGGATCTTCCTGCTCCCGGCCTCCGTCGCCCCCTTCGGCACCGTCAGCCTGCTGGCCTTCGGCATCCTGACCGTCGGCGCGATCGCCCTCGCCCTCGTCTTCGGCCGCCTCGCCGAACGCCACCCGCGGACCGGCGGCCCCTACGTGTACGTACGCGCCGCCTTCGGCGACTTCGCGGGCTTCCTCGCCGCGTACAGCTACTGGATCACCGCCTGGGTCTCGAACGCCGCCCTCGCCGTGGCCTCCGTCGGCTACCTCGCCGTGCTCTTCCCGGCCGTGGGCGAGCACCGGTGGTCGATGTGCCTGGCGGCGCTGGCCGTGCAGTGGCTGCCCGCCCTCGCCAATCTGGCAGGCACCCGCTACGTGGGTGCCGTCCAGGTGGTGTCGACCGTCCTGAAGCTGGTCCCGCTGCTGCTGGTGGCCGTGGGCGGCCTGTTCTTCTTCGACCCGGCGAACCTCGGCCCCTTCCAGGCCGCCGGGCAGAGCACCGTCGGGGCCGTCTCCGCCTCCGCCGCGATCCTGCTCTTCAGCTACATCGGCGTCGAGTCCGCCGCCGTCAGCGCCGGCGAGGTCCGCGACCCGGCCCGCAACGTCGGCCGGGCCACCGTCCTCGGCACCGTCGGCGCCGCCGTCGTGTACCTGCTCGGCACCCTGTCCGTCTTCGGGCTGGTCGCCCACGAGAAGCTGGTCTCCTCCCAGGCCCCCTTCACCGACGCCGTCAACGCCGTCTTCGGCGGCACCTGGGGAGGCACCCTGATCGCCGGCGCGGCCGTGGTCTCGATGGTCGGCGCGCTCAACGGCTGGACCCTGCTCAGTGCGCAGACCCCGTACGCGGCCGCCAAGGACGGGCTCTTCCCCAAGGTCTTCGAGAAGAAGCAGCGCGGGGTCCCGGTCGTCGGAGTGCTGGTCACGGTCGTCCTGGCCTCCTGCCTGACCGTCTACAACTACACCGCGGGCTCCGCGCGGGTCTTCGAGATCCTGGTCCTGGTCACCACCTTCACCGCGACCGTCCCGTACCTGCTCTCCACCGCGGCCCAGCTCTACTTCCTGGCGTCGGGCCAGTCGGAGCGGGTCCGGCGCGGGCAGCTGGTCCGCGACGCCGTCCTCGCCGGCGTGGCCTTCGCCTTCTCCATGTGGCTGGTCGCCGGTTCCGGCTACGCGGCCGTCTACCAGGGCGTGCTGTTCCTCTTCGCGGGCGTCCTCGTGTACGCGCTGATGGCGGCCCGCAAGGGGCGCGCGGCCGTTTCGGACGGGGAGTAATTTGGAAGGAAAGGCCGGCCAGGGGGGCGCTAAGGGGTCGCCATGTCAGCGATCAGCAACACCATCGACATCGACCGGAGGCCGGAAGAGGTCTTCGCGTACGTGACGGACCCCACGCACCTGCCGGAGTGGCAGGACAGCGCCGTGTCCGCCGTCCCCATGGGCGACCTGCCCGTGCACGTCGGTTCGAGGGTCGCCGTCACCCGGCAGTACGGCAGGCGGAGGATCCCCACGACCCTGGAGTTCACCGAGCTGGACCCGCCGAGGAGCTGGCACGTCCACGGCGTCGACGGCCCGGTCAGGCCGGACGTGCGCGGCAGGATCGAGCCCCTCGACAACGGGACCCGCTCGCGCGTCACCCTCTCCGTCGACTTCGAGGGCCACGGCCTGGGCAGGGGTCTCGTGCCCCTCGTGGTGAAGCCCAGGGTCCGCAAGGAGATGCCCCGCAGTGAGGAGAAGCTCAAGCACCTGCTGGAGCACTGACCGGCAGCTGTCCGCCGCTGACAGCGACGGACAGCCCCGGTGCCCAGGCGGAAAACGCGGAGGCCCCCGCCCGCCGGCGCGGGCCCCCCGGGGGTGGCCGGTACACGCGCGGCTAAGTACCCGGAGGGGCGCCGCCACAGCCAAACCCCCCGGGGGGGGCCCGGAGACAAACGCGTAG
>NZ_JBIBCI010000017.1:0-5190 GCF_042901085.1 Streptomyces sp. NPDC012794 | reverse complement strand
TGTATACCAACACCCCCCGGCGGCCCAACCCCCCGGCCGGGCCCCCCCGCCCCCCGCCCCGCCCCCCCCGGGGCCCCCGGCGAAACCCGGGGCGCCCCGCGCCGTCCGGCGCGGGCCTCCGGTGTGTGCCGGTACCAGGAGCGGATCAGTCCAGGTAGTCGCGCAGCACCTGCGAACGCGACGGGTGGCGCAGCTTCGACATCGTCTTCGACTCGATCTGGCGGATGCGCTCACGGGTGACCCCGTACACGCGGCCGATCTCGTCCAGCGTCTTCGGCTGGCCGTCGTTGAGGCCGTAACGCATGGAGACCACGCCGGCCTCACGCTCGGAGAGCGTGCCCAGGATCGACTGCAGCTGCTCCTGGAGGAAGGTGAAGGACACGGCGTCGGCCGGGACGACCGCCTCGGAGTCCTCGATGAGGTCACCGAACTCGCTGTCGCCCTCCTCACCCAGCGGGGTGTGCAGGGAGATCGGCTCGCGGCCGTACTTCTGGACCTCGATGACCTTCTCGGGGGTCATGTCGAGTTCCTTGCCCAGCTCCTCCGGGGTGGGCTCGCGGCCCAGGTCCTGGAGCATCTGGCGCTGCACACGGGCGAGCTTGTTGATGATCTCGACCATGTGGACGGGGATGCGGATGGTGCGCGACTGGTCGGCCATGGCGCGCGTGATCGCCTGCCGGATCCACCAGGTCGCGTACGTGGAGAACTTGAAGCCCTTGGTGTAGTCGAACTTCTCCACCGCGCGGATCAGACCGACGTTGCCCTCCTGGATCAGGTCCAGGAAGAGCATGCCGCGGCCGGTGTAGCGCTTGGCCAGCGAGACCACGAGGCGGAGGTTGGCCTCCAGCAGGTGGTTCTTGGCGCGGCGGCCGTCCTCGACGAGGATCTCCAGCTCGCGCTTGAAGGCGGGCTTGTGGTCCTCCTCCTCTTCGAGCTTGTACTCGGAGAACAGACCCGCCTCGATGCGCTTGGCGAGCTCGACCTCCTGCTCGGCGTTGAGGAGCGGCACCTTGCCGATCAGCTTCAGGTAGTCCTTGACCGGGTCGGCGGTGGCACCGGCGACCATGACGGTCTGCGCCGGGGCGTCGTCCTCGTCGTCGTCGGACAGCACGAAGCCCTGGCCGGCCGCCTTGGGCGTCTCCTCCTCGGCGTCGTCGGCGAGGTCCTCGACGGCCCAGTCCTCACCCTCGACGACCGGGGTCTCGGCGTCATCGGCGTCCTTGGCGCCGGCCTTCTTCGAGGCCGCGGTCTTCTTGGTGGCCGTCGCCTTCTTGGCGGCGGTCTTCTTGACCGCCCGCTTCTTGGGCTCGGCGGCGGCCTCGGCCGACACCTCCTGCGAAGCGGTGGCCGACGGAGCGGATATCGCCGCGGCGGCGGCCGGGGCGGGAGCGGTGGCGGAGGCCTTGCGCGCGCCGATGGGACGCGGTGCGGCGACCGCCTTCTTCGTCACGGTGCGGGCCGGGGCGGCGGCTGCCTTGCGGGGCTTCTTGGCAGCAGCCTTCGTGGCGGGGGCGGCGCTGACGTGGAGGGCGACACCCTCCTCGTCCAGGACCTGGTTCAGGCTGCGCAGGACCCGCTTCCACTGGTCCACCGGGATGCGGCCGGCCTCGAAGGCCTGGCGGACATCGTCACCGTTGATGTGACCCTGCTCGCGGCCGCGCTCGACGAGCGCGACCAGGGCCTCGGATTCGGCGATCTCCGGAGGGAACGTACGGGACGGGCTGAGCGACACAAGGAGCCTCTCGTTGCGAACAGATAAGGAGTGGGCGGGACATCATCGCGCGGACTCGGGAAACAGACCGAAGCGGGTCTGTATTCCGGGGCCGCGCGAGGACACCTGTCGGTTCATCGCCTGCCCGAGTCGATTCGTTACGCGCTGAATTGAGTGACCTGCGCCACGCTGTGCCCGCGCAACCGATCCGGCGGGGATCCGTCGGCCCTCCCGGTCACCCCTTCTTGCGGGCTTCGATGAGGAAACGGGCGGTGTGCGCGACGAACGGACCTTCGCGTTCGATCCGTTCGTGGAGCTCGCGCAGCCGCTCCCGGTACTGCCCGACCGTGAAGCCGGGCACCATCCAGATCACCTTCCGCAGGAAGTAGATCACGGCCCCGATGTCGTGGAACTCCGTACGCAGCCGCTCGGAGCGCAGGTCGACCACCTCCAGACCCGCCTTCGCGGCGTCGGCGGCCGCGTCGTCGGGGTGCCGGGCGCGGCGGACCTCCTCCGGCTGCGGGCCGAGGAAGTACTCGACGAGCTCGAAGACGCTGGCCGGACCCACCTGCTGTGAGAGGTAGGTGCCGCCCGGCACCAGCACCCGGGCGATCTCGTCCCACCAGACGGTCACCGGGTGCCGGCTGACGACCAGCTCGAAGGCCTCGTCGGCGAAGGGCAGCGGCGGCTCGTCGGGGTCCGCCACCACCACCGCGCCCAGCGGGTGCAGCAGCCGGGTCGCCTTCCGGACGTTCGGAGGCCAGGACTCCGTGGCCGCCGTCAGCGCGGGCAGCGGGCCCGCTCCGGCGAGGACCTCGCCGCCGCCGGTCTGGATGTCCAGGACGGAGCCGACCTGTCCCAGGCGCTCGCCCAGCAGGCGCTGGTAGCCCCAGGAGGGCCGCTGCTCGGTGGCCCGGCCGTCGAGCCAGGAGAAGTCCCAGCCGTCGACCGAGACGGACCCGGCCTCGGCGACGAGATGGTCGAACGTGCGCGTCATGTCCCGATCGTCCCAGGTCGGCCCCCGCTCTTCCACCGGATATGTCGACTACAGTGGGCACCGGGCCGTGACTGGCGTTCGGGTGGATCACCACCGGGGAGCGGCCCGGTGTGGGCCCGCTGGGCCGTACGCCGTCTGCCGCGCGCCTGGGCGAACCGCGATCCGCAGCGACGTTCAGGAGACCCCGTGACGACTGCCCCCACCGCCACCGCCCAGCTCATGGACGGCACCGCCCTCGCCCGCCGCGTCTCGGAGCGGACCGCCGCCCTCGCGGCGAAGATCACCGAGCGCACCGGTACCGCTCCCTGCCTGGCCACCGTCCTCGTCGGCGAGGACCCGGCCTCCGTCACCTACGTACGGATGAAGCAGAACCGTTGCGCCAAGGCCGGGATCACCTCCCGCCACGTGGAGCTGCCGGCCGCGACCCCCACCGAGGAACTCGTCGCCACGATCACCGCCCTCTCCGAGGACCCGGAGATCAGCGGCATCCTGCTGCAGCACCCCGTCCCGCACCACATCGACGAGCGCGCCGCCTTCGAGGCCATCGCCCCCGGCAAGGACGTCGACGGTGTGACGATGCACTCCTTCGCCGCCATGGGCTTCGGCCTGCCCGGCTTCGTCTCCTGCACCCCCGGCGGCATCATGCGCCTGCTGGAGGAGTACGGGGTGGACCTCACCGGGAAGCACGCCGTCGTCGTCGGCCGCAGCGCGATCCTGGGCAAGCCCGCCGGGATGCTGCTGCTGGAGAAGAACGCCACCGTCACCTACTGCCACTCCCGCACCCGCGACCTGTCCTCGATCGTGCGCCAGGCGGACGTCCTGGTCGCCGCGGTCGGCAAGGCCGAGTTCATCCGGGGCGAGGACATCAAGCCCGGCGCGGTCGTCCTCGACGCCGGGTACAACGAGGGCAACGTCGGCGACGTCCACTTCGAGTCGGCCGCCGCCCGCGCCTCCCTGATCACCCCGGTGCCCGGCGGCGTCGGCCCGATGACGATCGCGGTGCTGCTGGAGCAGACCGTCCGGGCCGCCGCGGCCCAGGCCGGGCTGGACCTCGCGGACCTCTGAGGCGATCATCTTGTGGCGCGGCCCCGCGTGACGGCCGCGCCACGAGCATGGGGGGACCCGGATGGACCTGTTCGCACCGCTGGACCTTCCCGGCGGCACCACCCTCCCCAACCGTCTCGCCAAGGCCGCCATGGAGGAGAGCTTCGCCGCCCAGCCCGGCCAGCTCCCCGACACCCGCCTGGAGCGGCTGTACGCCCGCTGGGCGCGGGGCGGTGCCGGACTGGTCATCACCGGCAACGTGATGGTCGACCGGCGGGCCCTGACCTCCCCGGGCACCGTCGTCCTCGACGCGCGTTCCCCGCTGGAGCCCTTCCGCCGCTGGGCCGACGCCGCGACGTCCGGCGACGCCCGGGTCTGGATGCAGATCAACCACCCGGGCCGCCAGGTCGGCTCCGACATGCCCGGCACCGCGTGGGCCCCCTCCGCCGTCCCCATCCGCCTCGGCCGGCACACCAAGCGCTTCGCCCACCCCACCGCCATGACCGAGGCCGACATCGGCGCGACGATCGCCCGCTTCGCCCTCACCGCCCGGCGGGCCGAGGAGGCGGGCTTCCACGGGGTGCAGATCCACGCCGCCCACGGCTACCTGCTCAGCCAGTTCCTCTCCCCGCTCGTCAACCGGCGCACCGACCGCTGGGGCGGCAGCCTCGACAACCGCGTACGGATGCTCACGGAAATTGTCGGCGCCGTCCGCGCCGGCGTCTCGACGGGCTTCGCGATCGGGGTGAAGCTGAACGCCGCCGACTTCCAGCGCGGCGGTTTCGACACCGAGGAGGCCGCCCAGGTGATCACGGCCCTCGACGGCCTCGGCGTCGACCTGGTCGAGCTGTCCGGCGGGACCGTCGAGAGCCCCGCCAGCATGGGCCACACCACCGACCAGCGGACCCTGGAACGGGAGGCCTACTTCCTCTCCCTCGCGGAACACCTGCTGGGGACGGCGGCCGTGCCGCTGATGCTGACCGGCGGCATCACCCGCCGCGCCACGGCCGAGAAGGCCCTGGCCCGCGGCGTCGCCGTCGTCGGCATGGCCTCCGCCCTCGCCCTGTGCCCCGACCTGCCCCGGCGTTGGCGGGCGGGCGAGGACGCGCGGGTGGACGTGCCCCGGCTCGAGTGGCGCGACCGCAGCCTGGCGGCCGCCGGCACACTGGCCCTCGTACGCTTCCAGCTGGACCGGCTGGCCCACGGGCTGGAACCCCGCGCCCGGGTCTCCCCCCGCTGGATCCTCACCGCGGACAACATCCGGCACCGGCGCAGGGTCCGCGCGTACGGGGCCTGGCTCTCGCGCGAGCCGGCGTGCGGCACCCCGCGGGGGACGGCCTAGCTGTATTGACCCGCAGCGTTGTTCACGCGGCTGATGGGTGGCATGCCGCCCAGTGCGGTGTGGCTGCGGTGGTGGTTGTAGGTGTGGAGGAAGTCT
>NZ_JBIBCI010000016.1:0-154168 GCF_042901085.1 Streptomyces sp. NPDC012794 | reverse complement strand
CCCCGTTAGGACGATTTTCGGGCGACCTCGTCAGCCATCCAACGACGAGCAACAGTCACGCTGCGTACGCGGCCACAAGAAGTGGACCAGAGCCGTCGCTCGCTCCGACAGGGCGGCAAAGCCGCCTACCTGGCCGAGTCGGAGCAGTCCGGGGCCGCCGCGAAGGTCAGTGTCGTCTACATCGGGCCGGTCAGGGCGCCGGAGACAATCGCGCAGCGGCTTGGCGTGGACGCGGGGACTCAGGTGCTCGCGCGCCGTCGCTTGTACTTCCGCAACGGCACTCCTGTGGAAACCGCGACGTCCTACCTGCCTTGGGACGTGGTGCGCGACATTCCGGAACTCTTCGCCGAGAACCCCGGAGCCGGCGGCATCTATGCCCGCCTCGAAGAGCGCGGCCACACCTTCGCCGAGTTCGTGGAGACCCTGCAGGCGCGGCCCGCTGCGAAGGCCGAGGCTTCCGAGCTGGCTTTGAGCCCCGGAGCCACTGTGGTGCACCTGCTGAGGAACGCGGTCACCGACACGGGCCGCGTCGTGGAAGTCTGCGACACCCTCATGGCAGCTGACCAGTTCGTCTTCGAGTTCCGTATCCCGGCCGGCTGACAGCCACTGCCGCACGCAACCCGCTGTGAGCTCACCTTCACGGTGGGTTGACTCATGTAGAGGAGTGGGGTCACTCTTCTTCATGTCACTCATGTACATGAGTGCAGGAGTTCAGCCTCTTTAGAGGAGTGGCCACCATGTGTCAGATCCCCGTCCGCCCGGCAGGCAACTCCTGCCTCCCAGGCATCGACAACAACACCCCCTCGGTGAGGGCTGTCGCGGCGATCGAGCCGAGCTCGGAACTGCTCGACCGGGCGCTGGCCGGCTGGGAGCGTTTCGTCAGCAGCTTCGAGGGAGCGTCCGATGAGTGAGTGCTACGAGTACGTGCCCCACCGCCTCCTCCGCCGTCGCGTCCGCGACATCGCATCGGGCGTCGAGGGCGTCCTCATGGCGGTGATCAACGAGAACGTCTCGGACACCGGTATCGAGCGCTGGATGGAGCTCGCCTACATCCGCAACGCCTCCGGTCGTGAGTTCACCACGGCCGTGGGCAACGTCGAGCCCGCCTTTGACCAGCCCCAGACGGCCGTCGGACGCCGAGATGCGAGAAGCGCGTAGCGATCTGACGCGCCCACCGGTCCCGGAATGCTGCTCTGGTCAACATGTGGTGCGGATATCAGCCCCGGACGGCCGTCGGACGCCGAGACCAGAGGAGCGCGTAGCGATCTGGCGCGCTCGGGTCCTCGGCCGGGGGATCTGGTCGGCATGGGGCCCGGATCCGGGAGGGGGCCGACGCCCCGTACCGCGTCTCGTCGCTGAGGGAGCTGCTCCCCTTCTCCTGCCCCGTGACCGTTCTTTTGGGGGGTTCCCGGCAGTCTTTCGGCTTTCCGGGGCGGGTCGGTCGGTCAAGGGTGGCCGAAGGCCATCGCGTAGCGACGCGAACGAAGTGAGCGCCCTTGAGGGACCGGCACGACACGGAAGGACGATGGGACTGACGGGAGACCCCCCAACCGTCCCTGACACCGCCCCAGGGGCTACCGCCCCCCCGGCCCCGAGAGGCCTACCGGCAGCCGCAGCTGCGGCGGATCACCAGGGCCGACGGGAACTGCTTCAGCCGTTCACGCCGCGAGCCGGCCACGCGGAGGGCGTCGTCCAGGACGAGGTCCACCGCCGCGCGGGCCATCGCCGGGCGGTCCGAGGCGATCGTCGTCAGCGGCGGGTCCGTGAGGGCCGCCTCCTTGACGTCGTCGAAGCCGGCCACCGCCAGCTGCTCGGGGACGTCGATGCGCAGCTCACGGGCGGCGCGCAGCACCCCGATGGCCTGGTCGTCCGTCGCGCAGAAGATCGCCGTCGGCCGGTCGGGCCGGGCCAGGACCTCCAGGGCTACCCGGTACGCGTCGTAGCGGTTGTACGGGGCCTCGATGAGCCGGCCCTCGACCGACCGCCCGGCCTCCAGCATGGCCCGGCGCCAGCCCTCGACGTGGTCGGCCACCGGGTCGCCGACGGAGGGGGTGTTCTCGATGCCGCCGATGCAGGCGACGTACTCGTGCCCGTGTTCCAGGAGGTGCCGGGTGGCGAGCTGCGCGCCGCCGATGTCGTCGGTGACGACCGCGACGTCGTCGATCGCCTCGGGCCGCTCGTGCAGCAGCACCACCCGTGCGTCCCACGCGTCGATCTCCGAGGCGGCGCGCTCGCTCATGCCCTGGCTGACCAGGATCAGTCCCGACACCCGCATGCCGAGGAAGGCACGCAGGTAGTGGACCTCGCGCTCGTCCCGGTAGTCGGAGTTCCCGACCAGGACCATCTTTCCGCGCTCGGCCGCGGCCTGCTCGACCGCGTGCGCCATCTCCGCGAAGAACGGTTGGCGGGCATCGGGGACGATCATGCCTATGAGGTCGGTGCGGCGGGACGCCATCGCCTGCGCGACCCGGTCCGGGCGGTAGCCCAGGTCCTTGATAGCGGCGAGTACACGCTCGCGCGTGGCCGGGGCGACCGGCCGGGGTCCGTTGTTGATGACGTAGCTCACGACGGCGGTAGAAGTACCCGCAAGTCGCGCTACGTCATCCCGCGTCACCTTGGCCACGGGCGGAAGTCTACGCGGGGTGACCTACCTCTGGGCAGGGTGTTTGGCCGACGGGATGGTCACAGGAGCTTCCTCCGAACGGGGGACGGCTTCCTCCGTACGGTCCGCGGCCTGCGCCGGGGCCTGCTTGGCGGCCGCCTGGGCCGCGGCCTCGGCGGCCGCCCGCTCCACCTTCTCCGGGGTGACGAAGCGGTAGCCGACGTTGCGGACGGTACCGATCAGGGACTCGTGCTCGGGGCCGAGCTTGGCGCGCAGCCGCCGTACGTGGACGTCCACCGTGCGGGTGCCGCCGAAGTAGTCGTAGCCCCATACCTCCTGGAGGAGCTGCGCACGGGTGAAGACCCGGCCCGGGTGCTGGGCGAGGTACTTCAACAGCTCGAACTCCTTGAAGGTGAGGTCCAGGACCCGCCCCTTCAGCTTCGCGCTGTACGTCGCCTCGTCGACCGAGAGGTCGCCGTTGCGGATCTCCATCGGGGAGTCGTCCGAGCCGAGCTGCTGGCGGCCGGTGGCCAGCCGCAGCCGTGCCTCCACCTCGGCGGGGCCGGCGGTGTCGAGGAGTACGTCGTCGATGCCCCAGTCGGCGGTGACGGCGGCGAGGCCGCCTTCCGTGACGACGAGGATCAGCGGGCAGCCCGGTCCGGTGGACCGCAGCAGCTGGCACAGCGACCGCACCTGCGGCAGGTCGCGGCGGCCGTCGACGAGGATCACGTCCGCGCCGGGGGTGTCCACCAGGGCCGGGCCCTCGGCGGGGGCCACCCTGACGTTGTGCAGCAGCAGACCGAGTGCGGGCAGCACCTCGGTCGACGGCTGGAGGGCATTGGTCAGCAGGAGGAGAGAGCTCATGCCCGACCACCTGCCCTGGTCCGGCGGCCTTGCTCCTGTTTGCTTCGCTCGTCCATCACGTCGGTTCCTCCTCGGCCCGTCCCGGGGGTACCTCCCAGCGGTAGCTGGGGGAGTGCGTGGTACTGCTTCGTACGTCGTGCCTGGCAGCCGCCGCGTCCCCCGCGCCCTGGGGTCCGGATGGATACCTCTGTTCTCGGTCCGTTCAACGTGCTGAAAGCACAAAAGGACCCGGGGGCTACGTTGCCCGGATCCTCTACCCCGCCAGAATAGCCCACCGGCCCTTTCGGGGCCGAGGGCTGCCGTGCACCGCATTCTGTGGTTCGCGCCACGCCTTCCTCCTGCGTATGCCCTGGTTTCGCCGGATCGAGAGGTCCGCCGACCCGTCTCGCGGCCCCTCCGGGCGCACGGACGGCGCGTGGAGGCACGCCGTGGTGACGGGCCAGAGGGGTCATCATGGAGGCCGACGGTAGAGAGCCGACGGAGCCGACCGATAGGAGCTGCAGTGGCAACCGGAACCATCCGCTACTGGGCGGCGGCGAAAGCCGCCGCCGAGACGGCGGAGGAGCCGTACTCGGCGCACACACTGGCCGAGGCGCTCGACGCCGTGCGGGAACGCCATCCGGGGGAACTCACCCGGGTCCTGCAGCGCTGCTCCTTCCTCGTGAACGACGAGCCCGTGGGCAAGCGCCCGCACGATGCCGTTCTGCTGACCGAGGGGGGCACCGTCGAGGTGCTCCCGCCGTTCGCGGGCGGGTGAGCGGAAACCGATGAGCACTCCCGAAGAACAGCAGCAGCGGCAGCGGCAGCAGCAGGCCGCCGAGCAGGATCCGTACGCGACGCAGACCTGGCAGTCCGACACCTGGGAGACCGGCTACCAGCCGGTGCACCCGCCGCTGGGCTCGGTGCCCGGCCAGCCGGCCGCGCAGGCCCAGGCCCCGGACCCGGGCCCGCAGGGGCAGTGGGGGCAGAGCGCCGGCGGCGCCGTGCCGTGGCCGGACGCCACGGGGGCCGGTGCGGCCGCCGCCGCGGAGACGGCGTACCTGCCGCCGGTGCCGGCGCAGCAGCAGCACCAGCAGCCGCAGCACCAGCCCCAGCAGCAGCCCTCCGTGCCCGAGGGCTGGTTCCGCGACCAGCAGCAGCAGGCTCCCGCGCAGGGCGGCTGGGCCGACGCCGCCGCGCAGACGGCGTACCTGCCGCCCGTGCCGGCGCAGCACCAGCCGCAGCACCAGCCGCAGCAGCACCAACAGCAGCCCGCCGTCCCCGACGGCTGGTTCCGCGGCGAGCAGCCGCAGCAGCCGCAGGCGCCGGTCGCGCCCTGGTCCGACGGCTCGGGCTCCGCCGCCGCCGAGCAGACGGCGTACCTGCCGCCGGTCCGTGAATCCGCCGCCGAGCAGACGGCGTACCTGCCGCCGGTCCGCGAATCCGCCGCCGAGCAGACGGCGTACCTGCCGCCGGTCCGCGAATCCGCCGCCGAGCAGACGGCGTACCTCCCGCCGGTGCCGGCGCAGGGTGCCGTGCCCGACGGCTGGTTCCGGGACGAGCCCCAGGCCGCTCCCGCCCCCGGCTCCGCCGCCGAGCAGACCGCGTACCTCCCGCCGGTCCGGGAGCGGGGTGCCGCGTCCGGTGCCTGGCCCGCCGGGGCCTTCTCCGACGACGCCGCCGCGCAGACGGCGTACCTGCCGCCCGTGCCGGCGGAGCCCGAGCCCGAGCCGGAGCGCCGGCCGCAGCCCGGTCCGTCCGCCGAGTACTCGCCGCCGACCCTCGGCGGCAACACCCTGCGCGCCGTCGACCCCGCCCAGGCCCGCGCCGAGGGCCGGTCGCCGATCATCGACCCCGGGCCGCAGTCGGCCATACTGACCGCCGCCCTGGGGCTCCTGATGGCCGGTGCCGCGGCGCTCGGCCAGTGGGCGCTGCTCGTTCCGCTGATCGCCCTCCAGGGGCTCACCGCGGCCGGCTGGTTCCGCCTCAACGGCATGTGGCCGGCCCGTCAGGGCATCGTCCTGGCCTTCGCGGGAGCCCTCGTCGCCGACGGCGCGGTGCTCGCGGTGGACCGTACGTACGGCCCCGGCGCGATCATCGGCACCCTCGGGGCCTGGGTGCTGCTGACGCTGGTGCTCCAGCTGCGCAGCCAGGCGGACCCGGACGAGCGGATGTACGGGCTGATGGCGTCGGTGGCCTCCGCCGCGCTGGCCATCGTGTGCGCGGGCTTCCTCGCGGCGGACCGGGAGCCGGTGACCACCGGTGCCGTCGCCGTCGCGGTCGCGGTGTTCGCGCGGGCCCTGCCGCTGCCCACCGCGCCGTCCGTCGGCGTGTCGCTGGCCGCGGCGGCCGGTGCGGGCATCGCGGTCGGCGGGCTGACCGGGCTCGGCGCCGGCGGGGCGCTGGTGGGCCTCGCGGCCGGGGTGTGCGCCCTGATCGGGCTGCGCGTGGCCGCGTACGACTACCCGTCCAAGTTCGTCCACATGACGGCCGGTGTCGCGCTGCCGCTGGCCGCGGCGGCTCCGGCCGTGTACCTCATGGGCCGGGTCGTCGGCTGACACCGGGGCCCGGGGAGCCCCGCCGCTGATCCCGCCCTCACGGCCGGTCATGGTCCACTAGAACGCACGTACTGACTAGCAGGGGGAGGGGCACGTGCGTTTCCTACGTGTCGTGGTGATCATCGGCGTGGTGCTGGGAGGGCTGTTCGTGGGCGTCGACCGCTGGGCGGTCGGCTATGCCGAGGACCGGCTGGCCGATCGCGTCCAGGCCCAGCAGGGCCTCGCGGGGAGCGCCGAGGTGGAGATCCACGGCTTCCCCTTCCTGACCCAGGCGCTCAGCCACGACCTGGACCAGGTCGATCTGAAGGTGGCGGGCGTCGACGTCACCGCCGACGGCCGCAAGACGCGGCTCTCGGAGCTGAAGGCCTCGTTCCGCGAGGTGAAGCTCAACGGCAGCTACAGCGGCGGCACCGCCGCGCGGGCCGAGGGCACGGCCCTGATCACGTACGAGGACCTCACCAAGGCCTCCCAGAACGGTGTGGTCCTCACCTACGGCGGGGCGCCGAACAAGGTGAAGGTCACCGCGACCGTGGACTTCCTCGGCAGGACGGTCACCCGCAGCGTGGTGTCGACCGTCGCCCTGGTGGACTCCGGCAACTCCAAGGTCGTCCGGGTGCGCGCGGACTCCGTGCCGGGCGAGGGGATCCCGGGGATCGAGGGCGTCGTGCGCAAGCGGACCGACTTCGACCGCCGCATCGACGACGGCCTGCCGGCCGGGCTCAAGCTCGCGTCGCTGACCTCGGACGAGTCCGGCGTCCACCTCACGCTGAGCGGATCGGACGTGTCCCTGGCCGGATCGTGAGACGGCGCGGTCCGATCCGCAGGAGGACGGGCCGCAAGGACAGCCCCGGAAGGCCGTACGACGGCCGTCCGGGGCTTTCTCATCCCGTTATGCGGACGATCCTGTCTCGGTATATGACACGCCGGTGACAGGGTGGCCCGTTCGTCCCTACGATCCATGGCTATGAAGCATCAGCAGGCGGACCTCACGAAGCGGCGGGCAGTAGACCTGTGTCGCGTCGCCGCCATGCTCTGTCGCTCCATGTGAGGTGTGAGCCTTCCGCTCCGCCGGCCGGACCGACGGCCCTTCATCCCGCGTGACCGCACCGCCGCGCACCAGCCTCCCGCCCCCTGACGCCTCCCCGCGCAGGGCCGGAGAGCCGCACCCGGAAAGCCACGCACCAGCACAGCCCGCTCGCAGCAGCCCCAGCACGGCCCCGCCGCAACTGCCCCGGAGGAGAACACCATGAGCCGCAGCGACGTCCTCGTAGACGCCGACTGGGTCGAGGCCCACCTGAACGACGCCAACGTCGTGATCGTCGAGGTGGACGAGGACACGTCCGCGTACGACAAGAACCACATCACCAACGCCGTCCGGATCGACTGGAAGCAGGACCTCCAGGACCCGGTCCGCCGTGACTTCGTGGACCAGGAGGGCTTCGAGAAGCTCCTCTCCGCCAAGGGCATCTCCAACGACGACACCGTCGTCCTCTACGGCGGCAACAACAACTGGTTCGCGTCCTACGCCTACTGGTACTTCAAGCTCTACGGCCACCAGGACGTCCGCCTCCTCGACGGCGGCCGCAAGAAGTGGGAGCTCGACTCCCGCGACCTGGTCGACGGCAAGGACGTCCCGAACCGCCCGGCCACCCAGTACAAGGCCAAGCCGCAGGACACCTCGATCCGCGCCTTCCGCGACGACGTCGTCGCCGCGATCGGCTCCCTGAACCTGGTCGACGTCCGCTCGCCCGACGAGTTCTCCGGCAAGCTGCTCGCCCCGGCGCACCTCCCGCAGGAGCAGTCGCAGCGCCCCGGCCACGTGCCGAGCGCCCGCAACATCCCGTGGTCGAAGAACGCCAACGACGACGGCACCTTCAAGTCCGACGAGGAGCTGACCGCCCTCTACCAGGCCGAGCAGGTCGACCTCGCGAAGGACACCATCGCCTACTGCCGCATCGGCGAGCGCTCCGCGCTCACGTGGTTCGTGCTGCACGAGCTCCTGGGCCAGGAGAACGTCAAGAACTACGACGGCTCCTGGACCGAGTACGGCTCGCTCGTCGGCGTGCCGATCGAGCTCGGCCCCAACAAGTAATCCGGCCGGGCACGCGACGCCCGTCCCCGTAGCAGCAGAACTTCTCCAGGACAGGACAGAGAACATGTGTGGAGCACAGATCGGCGGGCCCGACCTCGCGACGCTGAAGCCCGGTGAGACCGCGATCCAGGGCCAGGTGACCAAGGACGGTGAGCCCATCAGCGGCTACGTCCGCCTGCTGGACTCGACCGGCGAGTTCACCGCCGAGGTCCCCACCTCCGCGACCGGTCAGTTCCGCTTCTACGCGGCCACGGGCTCCTGGACGCTGCGGGCGCTCGTCCCGGGTGCCCAGGCCGACCGCGCCGTCGTGGTCGCCGAGGCCGGCGGCGTGACGGACGTCGCCATCGCGGTCTGATACCCGGACCGACAGCCGAACCGGCCGAAGGGCCGCACCCCAGGGGGTTGGACGCCACTGGAACGGGGTGCGGCCCTTCGCGCCGTCCGCGTCCGGGCCTACGCTGGAGACATGTACGCGCGGCGCCGGCGGGCCTATTTCCTGCTGATGGGCGGATGCCTTTTCCTCTTCGTCTCCGCCTGGTCCTTCGTGCGCCTGATCTCGGTCGAGGCGGCGGTGGCGCTGTGCGTGGTCGCCATGGTCATTCCGCCGGTCGCGGCGGTGGTGGCGAACCGGCGGGGGCCGGACGAGCGCTGGTGGGACGACCCCTCGGGCGATCCGAAGTCCGACGAGTGGTGGGACGAACTGGACGGAAAACGGCGCCCGGGGGACTAGAACGCGCCTATATAAGAACGTAATAAAGATGCGTACAACGGGTCCCCGCACCAGGGTGTCTTGGATGTGCGCGGGCGAACGATCCCGCGGCTCCAGTCCTGTGGGGGACCCCATTTTGGAAATCGAAAACCGGGACCCGGGCGTGCCGGAAATAAAGCCGGTTGACGCGGTAATTCCGCCCGTGCCCGTTCCGCCTGATTCCACCCCGCGCCGCCGCGGGCGTACCTGGCCCCTGCTCGCCGCGGCCCTGGCACTGGGCGCAGCCGTCGGCACCGTCACGGGCTACGCGGTCCAGTACCACCGCCCGCCCACGCCCCTGCCGCCCCTGGCGCAGCAGAAGCTGGACTCTCCGAAGCCGCTGGCGCCGGACGACGCGACGACGGCGAAGACGATCAACGCCAACCGCTGGCACAAGACCGACGACGACCTGGCGGCGATGCTGCTGCCCGCGCCGGACGGGACGAAGCTCCTGCGCAGCGGCTACGAGGGCCTGGACGTCTTCGTGGCGGGTTTTTTCCAGGAGCCCGGCGGCGCACTGGCCGACCTGGCCGAGAGGAAGATCCGGCGCGTCGCCTCCGCCGTGTGGTCCGACGGCCATGTGGTGGCCGAGGTCAGGCTGTTGCAGTTCCACGATCGCGCCGGAGCGGACGAGTACCAGGCCGACCACGCGTCGTACATGGCGAACGCGGAGTACGCGGGCAACCAGGGGGTGGCCATTCCGGGGACGGCTCCGGGCCTCGGCCACGTCTGGGTGCACTCCGAGCCCCAGGGGAACGTGCGGATCGCCCGGGCCCTCGCCCGCAAGGGCGACATCGTCCTCGACATCAGCTACCACGACGACCGCCGCAGGATCGCGGAGAGCGACCTCATCGACCTGGCCAAGCGCCAGCTGGAGCGACTGTGACCGAGCCGCTGAACGACACCGCTCCCGGCACGGACACCGGCACAGCCCCCGCTCCCGGCACTGCCCCCGCGGCGACCGCCGTCCCCCGACGCCGCCGGACCGGTGCCTACGTCGCCGCAGGCATCACCGTCGCCCTCCTGGCGGCCGGCGGAATCGCCGGCGCCCTGGCGCTCGGCGGAGCCGACCGGGCCGCGCCCACCCGCTACTGGAGCGCCGAGGGCGTCAGCCCGCGCGGACCCCGGACGCCGGAGTCCGTTCCGCCCAACACGCTGAAGGGCAAGCTGCTGCCCGTACCGGGCAGCCACACCTCCGGCCCGGACCTCGCGGGGTACGGCAACGACTTCTTCGTCTCCGGCGACGAGGCGGTCCAGGGCTTCAAGGACGCCCGCAAGGGCCTCTCCGACACCCAGCGCAAGAAGCGCGACGACGCCCTCGCCGACCTCGAGCTCAAGGGACTGGCCGGCCGCAGCTACGCCGAGGTCATGGGCCGGTCGGTCATGGAGGTGCGCCTGATGCAGGCCGCCCCCCAGTCCTTGACCAAGACGTCCGAGATCTCCAAGAAGCTCATGGACGCCGTCTCGGAGGGGCGCGAGACCCCGAAGGTGGACGGGTTCCCCGATGCGAAGTGCGCCGTGGTCACCCTCGGCAACGCCGAACAGAAGGACAGGATCGACTCGATGGAGTGCGTGGCGATCGAGGGCGACATCCTGGTCGGCTTCCGCGCCTACGGCCCCCAGCCCTTCGCGTCCGGCGACGCCGTCAAGTTCTTCCAGAACCAGCTGAAGCACCTGAAGTCCCCCGGGGAGTCCGTGTGACCGAGCAGACCACCGCCGACGCCCCGGAAACTCCCGGTGCACCGGCCGTCGAGACCCCCGCGCCGCCCGCCCCGCAGGAGCGGCGCAAGCTCTTCGCCGCACTGCGCTGGAACGCCGCCGTCCTCACCTTCGCCGCCGCCGGCACCGGAGCGGCGTACGGGATCACCCAGGCGGAGCGCACCGACCTGCCGGGCCTGTCCACCCGGAACGACGGCCGATGGGCCTACCCGGCACTCGCCAAGCCCACCCTGCCCCCCGGCGCCGCCCAGCCCTTCGCCATGGACAACAAGGACGGCATCCACTACGCCGCCCTGCCCCAGCTCCTGCTCCCCGCGCCCGGGGGCTCCACTCCCGACACCGGGCTGAAGCTCGAGAAGGACCAGGCGGTGTCCGTCGACACCTTCCTGGAGGAGTACGAGCCCACCACCCGCCCCAAGATGAAGCAGGGCTTCACGGACGACGGCCTGCGCCAGATCGCGGCCCGCGGCTGGACCATGCCCGACGGCACCCGCACCCGCATCTACCTGCTGCGCTTTCACTCCTCCGGCTTCGTCGACGCCTTCGAGGGCTGCGGCATCAAGATGAACCTCAATGGCGTCAACCGCATCGAGGGCGACAGCGACTGGAGCAAGGTCAAGAACGACCAGAACCCGCCCGACCTCGCGGACGTCTCCCTCTTCGCCGAAGCCGCGCCGGTCGGCGACGAGGACCTGAAGGCCGGCTGCGTCAAGGGCGGCGACGTCCAGGCCGTCGTCCTCCAGACCCGCAAGGGCAAGGTGGCCGCCGTCCCCTTCCACCAGACGGTGATGCTCCAGGACCAGCTCCTCCACTGAGCGGTACGGCCCACCTCACAGCGTGCGCCGGTCCCCGGGCCAGTAGGCTTGGGGACCGGCCCGTCCACCCGCACCGAAACCTCCGAGGAGCACCCCGTGCTTGAGGCAGTCTTCACCTCCCTGCTGGTCCTGGTCTGCGTCGGCGTACTCGCCTTCACCGTCCTGGCCGTCAAGAAGCTGTACCAGGGTCAGCGCTGAGCGTCCGCGCAGCCGACCGCACCGGAACCCCTCCCACAGATCGCCTGAGCAGCCAAACATGATCCAGATCCCGTCCGACCTGAACCCGGGCCTCGTCCCCCTCGCCTTCCTCCTCGGCAACTGGGAAGGCGCGGGCGTCTTCGACTTCCCCGGTGAGGAGAAGTGCAACTTCGGCCAGGAAGTCGTCTTCAGCCACGACGGCCGGGACTTCCTGGAGTACACCTCCCACACCTGGGTGCTCGACGGCGAGGGCAACAAGGTGCGCCCGCTGGAGTCCGAGTCGGGCTACTGGCGCATCGACAAGGACCGCAAGGTCGAGATCGTCATGGTGCGCGACCAGGGTGTCGTCGAGGTCTGGTACGGCGAGCTCGCCGACCAGAAGCCCCAGATCGACCTGGTCACCGACGCGGTGGCGCGTACGGCCGCGTCCGGCCCGTACAGCGGCGGCAAGCGCCTCTACGGCTACGTGAAGAGCGACCTCATGTGGGTCGGCGAGAAGGCCACCCCCGACGTCGAGCTGCGCCCCTACATGTCGGCCCAGCTCAAGAAGGTCGTCACCCCGGAGGAGATCGCCGACATGGCGCGCAACCTCCCGGAGCTCCCCGAGGACGGCATCGCCTTCTTCCGCTGAGCGACGCACCCGGCACGGGCAGGGGGAAAGGGGACCGCGGGCTGACCGCGGTCCCCTTTCCGCGCTTACACTGGCCGGGTGGTGACCACCGACTGGAAGAGTGACCTGCGGCAGCGCGGCTACCGGCTGACGCCGCAGCGCCAGCTCGTGCTCGAGGCGGTCGACGCCCTGGAGCACGCCAGCCCCGACGAGATCCTCGTGGAGGTCCGCAAGACCGCCTCCGGGGTGAACATCTCCACCGTCTACCGGACCCTGGAGCTCCTGGAGGAGCTCGGACTGGTCTCCCACGCCCACCTCGGCCACGGGGCCCCCACCTACCACCTCGCCGACCGGCACCACCACATCCACCTCGTCTGCCGCGAATGCACCGGCGTCATCGAGGCCGACGTGGACATCGCCGACGAGTTCACCGCGAAGCTGCGCACCACCTTCGGGTTCGAGACCGACATGAAGCACTTCGCGATCTTCGGGCTGTGCAAGAAGTGCGCGGCGGCCGGGCGCCAGACGGGCACCGCGTAGCGGGTCGTAGGCTGGTGGCATGACCAGCAGCCCCTTGCTCCATCTCCCCGGCGCCGTAGCGGCCGAAGGCATCGACGAGGGCGTCGCCGCCCACTACGGAGAGCTCTACGGCGAACAGCGCTCCCTCGCAGACGGCCGCGGCTTCGTCGACCTCTCCCACCGCGGGGTCGTCACCGTCACCGGAGCGGACCGGCTGAGCTGGCTGCACCTGCTGCTCACCCAGCACATGAGCGACCTGCCCGCCGGACGGGCCACCGAGGCACTGATCCTCTCCGCCCACGGGCACATCGAGCACGCCCTCTACCTCGTCGACGACGGCGAGACGGTCTGGGCGCACGTGGAGCCCGGCACCCGGGAGGCGCTCCTCGGCTACCTGGAGTCGATGAAGTTCTTCTACCGCGTCGAGGTCGCCGACCGCACCGACGACTTCGCCGTGGTCCACCTCCCGGCCGGCTCGATCGCCGAGGTCGCCAAGGAGCACGTCGTACGCGAGACCGCGCACGGCCGTGACGTCTTCCTGCCCCGCGCCGAGCTGGAGGCCTTCGCCGCCGCCCACGGCCCCGCCGCCGGGCTCCTCGCCTACGAGGCCCTGCGCGTCGAGGCCCACCGGCCGCGCGTCGGCCTGGAGACCGACCACCGCACCATCCCGCACGAGCTGGGCTGGATCGGCACCGCCGTGCACCTGCAGAAGGGCTGCTACCGGGGCCAGGAGACCGTCGCCCGCGTCCACAACCTGGGCAAGCCCCCGCGCCGCCTGGTCTTCCTGCACCTGGACGGCTCCGAGGTGCTGCTCCCGGCGCACGGGACGCCCGTACGGCTCGCCTCGGACGGGGAGGACGGGCGCCAGCTCGGCTTCGTCACCACCGCCGTGCGCCACCACGAGCTCGGCCCGATCGCGCTCGCGCTGGTCAAGCGGAACGTTCCGGTCGACGCCCCGCTGCTGGCCGGGAACACGGCTGCCGCGCAGGAGGTCGTCGTAGCCCCGTAAGGGGTCCGGGGCCTGCCGGTCAGGTGCCGCTCAGATGTCGATGACGAGGGTGAACGGGCCGTGGTTCGTCAGCGAGACCCGCATGTCCGCGCCGAACCGGCCCGTCGCCACCGTCGCGCCCAGCGCCCGCAGCCGCGCCACGACCTCGTCGACCAGCGGCTCCGCCACCGGTCCGGGCGCGGCCGCGTTCCACGTGGGGCGACGGCCCTTGCGCGCGTCCCCGTACAGCGTGAACTGGGAGATCACCAGCAGCGGCGCGTCCACGTCGCTGCAGGACTTCTCCCCCTCCAGGATCCGTACGGACCAGAGCTTGCGCGCCAGCAGCTCCGCCTTCTCCGGAGTGTCGTCGTGGGTCACCCCCACCAGTACGCACACGCCCTCGCCGACGATCTCGCCGACCGTCTCGCCGGCCACGACGACGCTCGCGCCGTCCACCCTCTGCACCACAGCTCGCATACCACCTGTGTACCAGCTGTGCACCCGTCCGGGGCCGATCGGGTGGACGGGGACTGCGTCCGCACCACGGAGAGTGGCACCATGCACGCAGGCGGTGCCACCAGCACCGGTCGAGGGGACGGATACGAACGTCATGAACACTTCTGGTACCTCCGCACCTGCACCCGAGTCACCCGCGTCACTCGCGCCACTCGCGTCATCCGTGTCACACGCTCCGGCGCCCGCCGCGGGCCCCGCGGGGTGGCCTCCCGCGCAGCGCACCGGCGAGCCGCTGGGGCCGACCACCCCCGCCACCGCCCTCGGGCTGCCCGAGCTGCGCGCGCTGCGGCGCGACGCGCAGCGAGACGAGGCCGACCTGAGCTACGTACGCAGACTCCTGCAGGGCCGCATCGACATCCTGCGCGCCGAGCTCGCCCGCCGTACGGACCCCGAGGCGCCGGTGGTGGACCGGCTCTCGGAGATCCTCGCCGACGCCCCTTCCAGCCGCAGCGCCTCCGCCCGGCACGTCACCCTCGGCACCCCGCAGAGCGAGGAGTACCGGCTGCTGGCGGCGGAGATGCTGTCCGACGTGGAGCTCTCCGACCTGGAGGCGCGCACCGACGGCGAGCTGCACGACGCGATGGGCCGGCTGGTCCGCTACGAGCAGCAGGTCTCGCGGCGCCGGCAGCAGCTCCAGCGGATGGCGGACGACTCCAGCGCGGAGATCACCCGCCGCTACCGCGAGGGCGAGGCGCAGGTGGACGACCTGCTGGCGTAGCCGGGGGAGCGCGGGCCCGGAGCGGCACGGCGCGGGGCACGGCTCGGGCCGCGGCGCGGGGCGCGGCTGGGGGTGCGGCGAAATTCGGGCGACCCGGCCGGTACCCGGCGGTTAGCGTGGCCGGTCATGAGCGCTGATGTGCGGCCGATCGCCGCCTCCGAACTCCCCGCCTGGCTCACCACGCTGAACACGGGCTTCCTGGCGCCGGGCACCCCCACGGAATCCGATGTGGCCCAGCGCGCCGCGAACAGCGACCTGACGCGCGTACAAGGGGCCTTCGACAAGGAGACCGGGCGGTGCGTCGCCACCTTCCGCTCCTTCGCCCAGCAACTGACCGTGCCCGGCGGTGCCGCCGTCGGGTGCAGCGCGGTCTCGAACGTGGCCGTGCTCCCCACCCACCGCCGCCAGGGCCTGCTGACCCGCATGATGGAGGCCGAACTGGCCGCCTCCCAGGCGCGGGGCGACGTACTGTCCACCCTGATCGCCGCCGAGTACCCGATCTACGGGCGCTACGGGTACGGCGCCGCGACCGTCCATGCCGAATGGGAGGTCGACGTGGCGCGCACCGGCCTGGACCGCGGCCGTCCGGCGCCGGTCGACGGCGGCCGGATCGACCTGGTCGACGCCGCCGAGGTGCGCCGCGTGGGCCCCGCCCTGCACGAGCGGCTGCGGGCCTTCCGCCACGGCCTCGTCGACCGCGACGAGCGCTGGTGGAGCCTGACGACCGGCCTGGAGCAGATGTCCCACCGTCCGTACCGGGAGAAGATGTTCGCGGTGTACCGGGACGCGGACGGGGAGGTGGCGGGGCTCGCCGCCTACCAGGCCGACGACCACTGGACCGATGCCAAGACCCCGCTGAACACCGTCCACGTGCGGGACTTCCTCGCGCTCACCCCGCAGGCCGAGCGGGCGCTGTGGCACTTCCTGTGCTCCATCGACTGGGTGCTGAAGGTCCGCAGCGGCAACCGCGCCCCCGACGACCTGCTGCCGGAGCTGCTGCCCGACGCGCGTGCGGCCCGGCCGGTGTCGGCCGCCGACTTCCTGTGGGTGCGGGTGCTGGACGTCGTACGGGCGCTGGGCGCGCGGACGTACGCCGTGCCCGGGGTGCTCGTCCTGGACGTCGAGGACCCCACCGGTCCGGCGGGCGGCCGCTACCGGCTGGACGCGGGCGCCGGCACGTGCACCCGTACCGGGGAGCCGGCCGGCCTGCGGCTCGACGTGTCCGCGCTGGGCTCCCTCTACCTGGGCGACGCCTCGGCGGTGCGGCTGGCCGCGCTGGGCCGGGTCGTGGAGCAGCGGCCGGGCGCGGTCGCGCTCGCCGACGCGGTCTTCCGGACCGCCCGCCGGCCGTGGTGCCCGGACGTCTTCTGAGACCTATCGTCACCACCGGCCCCGGATGCCGGTGCCGTGCAGAACAAGAGGAATGAGCTACGTGACATCGATCGTGGAACGGCTGCGCGCCGCGGGCTGCGTCTTCGCGGAGGAGGAGGCCGGCCTGCTGGCCGCCGCCGCCACCGACGACGTCCACCTGGCGGGCATGGTGGCCCGCCGGGTGGACGGCGAACCCCTGGAGCACGTCGTCGGCTGGGCGGAGTTCTGCGGGCTGCGCGTGGAAGTGGGCGCGGGCGCCTTCGTACCGCGCAGGCGTACGGAGTTCCTGGTGCAGGAGGCGGTGGAGCTGGCCCGGCCCGGCGCGGTCGTGCTGGACCTGTGCTGCGGGGTCGGTGCCCTCGGCGCGGCGGTGGCGGCCCAGGTCCCGGGCGGTGTCGAGCTGCACGTGGCCGACATCGATCCGGCGGCGCTGGCGTACGCGCGGCGCAACGTGGCCCCGTACGGGGGCTCGGTGTGGGAGGGCGACCTGTACGGGGCGCTCCCGGCGGAGCTGCGGGGGCGGGTGGACGTGCTGGTGGTCAACGCCCCGTACGTGCCGACGGGGGAGATCGGGCTGATGCCGCCCGAGGCCCGCGACCACGAGCCGCTCGTCTCCCTCGACGGGGGTTCGGACGGTCTGGACGTCCACCGCCGGGTCGCGGCGGAGGCCGCGCGGTGGCTGGCGCCGGGCGGACACCTCCTGATCGAGACGAGCGTCCGGCAGGCCCCGCTGACGGCGTCCGCGCTGACCGGGGGCGGCCTGGAGGTGCGGGCGGTCACCTCGGAGGAGCTGTACGCGACGGTCGTCATCGGCCGCGCGCCGGCGCCGGCTGTCTGAGGAAGGGGGCTGACATGGACGGGGACGGGGACGTGGACGGGGACGTGAACGTGAACGTGGACGGGGATGCGGACGGGCGCGGTGGATCGGCGCTGGCGGAGCGGTTCGAGGAGCACCGCGGCCATCTGCGGGCGGTCTCCTACCGGATGCTCGGCTCGCTCGGCGAGGCCGACGACGCCGTCCAGGAAGCCTGGCTGCGGCTGGACCGCACCGACGCGAGCGAGATCGAGAACCTCGGCGGCTGGCTGACGACGGTGGTCTCCCGCATCTGTCTCAACCTGCTGCGCTCGCGCGAGCAGCGGCGCGAGGACCCCGTGGAGCGGCTGGAGGCCCGGGTTCCGGACCCCCTCGTCAGTCCCGAGCGGCGGATCGACCCCGAGCAGGAGGTGCTGCTGGCCGACTCGGTCGGGCTGGCGCTGATGGTGGTGATGGAGTCGCTGGCCCCCGCGGAGCGTCTGGCGTTCGTCCTGCACGACATGTTCGCGGTGCCGTTCGACGAGATCGCCCCGCTGATCGAGAAGTCCGCCGCGGCGACGAGGCAGCTCGCCGGTCGCGCGCGCCGCAAGGTGCGGGGGCAGGCTCCGGCGCCCGACGCGGACCTCGCACGGCAGCGGGAGGCGGTGGACGCGTTCTTCGCCGCCGCCCGCGACGGGGAGTTCGAGGCGCTGGTCGCGGTGCTCGATCCGGACGTGGTGCTGCGCTCCGACGCGGGTGCGGGCGGGGCGCTCAGCGTCGTGCTCAGGGGGGCGCGGACGGTGGCGGGCCAAGCGGTTGCGTACGGCGTGCTCAGCCCGTTCGTACGCCCCGCGCTGATCAACGGCGCCGCGGGTGTCGTGGTCGTGCGCGAGGACCGGGCCCTGTCGGTGATGGCCTTCACCGTGGTCGGCGGCCGGATCGTCGCGATCGACGTACTGTCCGACCCGGAGCGGCTGGAGCGGCTGGACCTGATGGCCCTGGAGGGCTGAGACGGGGCCGCCGCCCCCCGCCCCGGTCTCATACGGCCAGGGCGAGGGCGGCGGCCATCGGAGCGGTGTAGACCACCGGGAAGACGACGTGGGCGTAGTCGCGGGCGCGCAGGGTGGTGATGACGGCGCCGGCGAAGTAGAGCACCAAGCCGATGCCGGCGGCGATCCCGACAGCCGGGACGGCGAACCCGGCGAGGAGGCCGACGGCACCGACGACCTTGGCGGCGCCGAGCCAGTTCCACCAGCCGCGCGGGACTCCGTACTGGACGAGGGGCTCGACGGTGTACTTGGCGCGGGCGAGGAGCGAGGCGCCGGAGTGGCCGGCCATGAGGGCGGCGACCAGGGTGACGACGGTGGCGGTGGTGGACATCGGGAGCTCCTTCGGGGCGGTCCTGTCTGCTTCTGCATCCCTCTGACCCGCCGCCGCGCACGAATGTGACAGCCCGCCGGAACTATTTTCCGGTGGTGTCCCCGGCACGGGCCGGTACGGCCGTCCGGCCGAGGAGCTCGGCGACGCGGATGAACCCGTCGCCGCCGTGGCCGTGGCCGATGGCCCGGCGGGCCAGGCCCTCGGTGGCGCGCATCAGGCCCGCGTCGATGCCGTGCGCCTCGGAGGTGTGGATGATGTGGGCCATGGACGAGGCCGCCGAGGTCAGCGGGTTGAGCTCGCCGGAGTAGCCGCCGCTGTCCACGTCCGCGGCGAACTCCGCGAAGAGCGGCGGCAGGATCGCGCCGATGCCCTGGGCGAACGGGGCCAGTTCCCCGGCGCTCACGCCCTCGGCCTTCGCCACCGCCAGGGCGTGGGCGTAGCCGGCCATAGCCGTCCAGAAGATGTCGAGCAGGGCGATGTCGTACGCCGCCGCCCGGCCGATGTCCTCCCCGAGGTGGGTGTGGGTCCCGCCGAGGGCCTCCAGCACGGGCCGGTGCTCGCGGTAGAGGTCCTCGGGGCCGCTGTGGATGAACACCGCGTCCGGGGAGCCGATGGTGGTGGCCGGGGTCATGATGGCGCCGTCGAGGTAGCGGATGCCGTGCGCGGCCGCCCAGGCGCCGGTCTCGCGGGCGCGGTCCGGGGTGTCGGCGGTGAGGTTGACGACGGTGCGCCCCTTGAGCGCGGCGGTGACGTCGTCGGGCCGCAGGACGGCGTCGGCGGCCTCGTAGTTGACCACGCAGACCACGGTGAGGTCGCTCGCCGCGACCGCTTCCGCGGCGGACCGGGCGGTGGTCGCACCCCGCGCGGCGAGGTCCCGGTCACGGCCGGGGGTGCGGTTCCAGACGGTGGTGCGCAGACCGGCATCCAGGAAGGCGCCCGCGAGGGCCCGGCCCATCGGGCCGAGGCCCAGTACGGTGACGGTGGGCTGGTGGGTGGACGAAGACATGGTTGAACTCCCGTGAAAACATGAGTGGTACGCGTGAAAAAGGGCGTGCTGAAGACGTGCGGGACAGCGCGGGACAGAGCACGCGGAGCAGGGGAGGGCAGGGGAATGACGCGCAGCCGCGCCCAGGATCCGGACGTCTGTGGAGTGACCGCCGCGATCGCCGTGATCGACGGCAAGTGGAAGACGGCCCTGCTCTGGCTGCTGGAGGAGGGCCCCCAGCGTCCGGGTGAACTGCGGCGCCGGCTGCCGGGGCTCAGCGAGAAGGTGCTGACCCAGGCGCTGCGCGAGATGGAGACCGACGGGATCGTGCACCGCGAGGTGCACGACGTACTGCCGTTGAAGACCGAGTACTCCCTGACCGGCTTCGGCCGGGAACTCGCCGAGGCGGTGGCGACCCTGTCCGACTGGGGGCATCGGCGCCTGGAGAGGCTCGCCGCTGCCCGTGCGGCTTCCTGAACCCCTTCCTTCCCGGCCGCCCCACCAGCTTCGCGCGGCGGTCGCGCTCGGCCAAGTACCCACAAAAAAGTGGGTACCTGGCGGGTGCTCAGCCGAGGACGAGCGGTAGCCCCGCGCCCAGCTCCCCCAGGGCGGCCGCCTCGGCGGCGGTGGGGGAGCGCCGGCCGGTGCCGACGAGCAGGGCGTTCTCGTCGGAGAACGATGCCGGGAAGGGCGCCCCGGCGATCCGCTCCAGCAGCGCCCGCGACCCGGCGAGGCCCTCGGCGGGCGGGCGCGGCGCGTGCGGGAGGTGCGCGACCAGGTCGAGGTGGTGCAGCGTCCACTCCAGGACGTACGCGGACAGGTAGTCCCCGGCGGTGAGCACCTGGTCGCGGGTGGAGACCCGTGCGGAGGGGTCGGCGAGGGCGGCGGCGCGGCCGGCGGCGGAACCGACGTCGTCCAGGTGGAACGCGAGCAGCCACGGTTCCCCGTACGCGGCGGCCAGCCGCACGGTCAGCGCGTCCAGCGGGTCCTCCCCGTCCGGGACCGCGCCGACCTCCCAGTAGCCCGCCGCGTCCCGGGTGGGCTCGGCGTCGGCGGGGGTGGCGAGGGTGATCAGGACGTCCTGGGCGTCGATGACGAGGTGGCACACGAGATCCCGCACGAGCCACCCCCGGCAGCCGGAGGGCCGCGAGAAGTCCTCGTCGGAGAGCCCGGCGACGGCGGCGCGCAGCGCGGCCCACGACGGTGAGAAGAGGTCCACGCCCGCAAGCTAGCACCGGCCGGGCAACCCGGGGGTAGGAGTGGGAGCTATTGCTAGCAAGCGCTTGCAATAGTTAGCAGAGTGCGGCAGGATCGGAACATGGCATCGCTCAACGTCGGAAACCTCGGCGAATACCTCCGCGAGCAGCGGCGGCAGGCCCAGCTCTCGCTGCGGCAGCTCGCCGACGCGGCGGGGGTGTCGAATCCGTATCTGAGCCAGATCGAGCGCGGGCTGCGCAAGCCGAGCGCGGACATCCTCCAGCAACTGGCCAAGGCGCTGAGGATCTCCGCCGAGACGCTGTACGTGCAGGCCGGGATGCTCGACGAGCGGGACCGGGACGAGGTGGAGACGCGCGCCGTCATCCTCTCCGACCCGTCGATCAACGAGCGGCAGAAGCAGGTGCTGCTCCAGATCTACGACGCGTTCCGCAAGGAGAACGCGCTGGAGGCCGAAGAGGCTCCCGGCGAGAGCGCCGGCGACGACGCCGCGATGCCCCCTACGAATTGACTGTGATCCGGGAGGACCCGCACATGGCCATCGCCGATGACCTGAAGAAGACCCTCACCGACCCCACCCCCCTCTACTTCGCCGCCGGCACGGCCGACCTCGCCGTCCAGCAGGCCAAGAAGGTTCCCGCGCTCATCGAGCAGCTGCGCACCGAGGCCCCGGCGCGCATCGAGGCCGTGAAGAACACCGACCCGAAGGCCGTGCAGGAGGCCGTCACCGCCAAGGTCACCGAGGTGTTCGGCTCGATCGACCCGAAGAAGCTCGGCGAGACCGCCCAGGACCTCGCCCTGCGCGGCGTCGGCGTGGCCGCCGAGTACGCCGTCCGGGCGAAGGAGACCTACGACAAGGTCGCCGAGCACGGCGAGCAGACCGTACGGGCCTGGCGCGGCGAGGTCGCCGACGAGATCGTGGACATCGCCGGGGCCGTGGAGCCGGAGCCCGTGCGCGAACCCGCCCCGGCGGAGGCCCCGGCGGAAGCCGCCGCGGAGGCCGACGCGGAGGAGAAGCCCGCGGCGAAGAAGCCCGCCGCGCGCCGCGGCACGGCCAAGAAGGCCGCCGCCGGGACCGGCGAAGAGGCCTGAACGAGCGGTACGCGGGCCGGGCACCCGGCGGGTGCCCGGTTCGTTGCCGTTCGGGAAGACGGCTCCGGCGGTAGCGTGGAGTCACTGGTGCCGGATGTGAGAAGGCGGTCGCGACATGCTGATGCAGGGGTTCGATAACGGGGTGCTCCCGTTGCTCGGCTACGCCATGCTGGCGCTGGCCGTCGTGGCCTTCGTGATGGCGCTGCTGGCGCGCGAGGACGCGTACCGGGCCGCCGACAAGCAGACGAAGACCTTCTGGCTGGTCATCCTCGGGGTGACCGTCCTGGTGGACTTCTTCCTCGGGATGCTGTTCCTGCAGATCGCGGGCCTGGTGGCGAGCATCGTGTTCCTCGTCGACGTGCGCCCCGCCCTGAAGCAGGTCTCGGGCGGCGGCCCGCGCCGCGGAGGCAGCAGCAGCGACGGCCCGTACGGGCCGTACAACGGCGGCCGCTGACCCCGTACCGGCGCGTCGCACCGGTCGTAGTACGTCGCAGTACGTAGCAGTACTAGGTCGCCGCGCGGGAGAGCAGGACCACGGCGACGTCGTCGGTGAGCTCGCCGCCGTTGAGGCGGCGGGCCTCGGTGACGGACGCCTCCAGCAGCGCCTCGCCGCTCAGCCCGCGCTCGATGTGCCGGTTGATCATGTCGACCATGCCGTCCTGCCCGAGGCGCTCGCGGCCGTCGCCGACGCGGCCCTCGATGAGGCCGTCGGTGTAGAGCATCAGGCTCCAGCTGCCGCCCAGGTCGACCTGGCGGCGCGGCCAGCGGGCCCGGGGGAGCAGACCGAGCGCCGGGCCGCTGTTCTCGTACGGGAGCAGCCGCGCGGGCGCGCCCGGCCTCGATATCAGCGGCGCCGGATGCCCGGCCAGGCACAGGCCCGCCCGCCGGCCGTCCGGGGAGATGTCCACCGTGCACAGCGTCGCGAAGATCTCCTCGCAGGGCCGCTCCACCTCCAGGACCTCCTGGAGCGTGGCGAGCAGGTCGTCCCCGCACAGCCCGGCCAGGGTCAGCGCGCGCCAGGCGATGCGCAGCTCGACGCCGAGGGCCGCCTCGTCGGGGCCGTGGCCGCAGACGTCGCCGATCATGGCGTGGACGGTGCCGTCGGGGGTGCGGACGGTGTCGTAGAAGTCGCCGCCCAGCAGGGCCCGGCTGCGGCCGGGGCGGTAGCGGGAGGCGAAGCGGAGGTCGGAGCCCTCCAGGAGGGGCGTGGGGAGCAGGCCGCGTTCGAGGCGGGCGTTCTCCTGGGCGCGCAGTTTCGATTCTGCGAGCTTGTACTGGGCGATGTCGGCCCGCTTTCTCTCCACGGCGTAGCGGATGGCGCGGCTCAGCAGCCGTCCGTCGAGCTCGTCGCGGTAGAGGAAGTCCTGCGCGCCGACGCGCACGGCCTCTGCGGCGCGGTCGGCGTCGGCCTCGCCGGTGAGGACGAGGACGGCGTGGCCGGGGGCGATACGGAGCACCTCGCGCAGGGCGCCGAGGCCGTCCTCGCCGGGGCCGGGCAGGGCCAGGTCGAGCAGTACGCAGTGCACGTCGGGGGTGAGCAGCCGCGCGGCCTCGGTGAGGTTGCGGGCGCTGCGGATCCGGATCCGGTGGCCGTCGGCGTCGAGGATCTCGGGGACGGTGAGACCGCCTGCGGGGTCGTCCTCCACCACCAGCAGCGTCAGTGACGACTGGGCGGCGGGGCCGCTGTCCGTGGCGGGGATGTCCCTCTGCCGCGGTACGGGTACGGGCATGGTCTCCGGTTCCTTGCCTCCCCCCGAGGGTGCGCTCATGCGGCTGACCCTAGCGGGCGGGTACGGGCGAGCGGAATGGGAGCGGGGGGAGGGCCGCCGTCATATGCCCCTATCGCGGGGGAAAACCGCGCGGCGGGGATGACCAACGTCACGAACCCGCCGCCCCCCGTCCCACCCCCCGGAACCCCGCCCCTCACGTTCCGCAGCCACCGCTGTACGCATGGCCCCGCCCGAGGCCCGGCCCGGCGTCGGACGGTCCCCGCGCGTGGGCGGCCGGGCCCGCCCCCGACGGTCCGCGCGCGTGGCAGGGGCCGGTCCGGGCCGAGTCCCGGAGGAGTTCCCCGCCGCGAGCCCTGCCGGGGCCGCGTCGGCGTGTGCGGGGCCCGCCCGCCATCGGCCCGCGCCGGCGACTGTGCCCCTCCCGCGTCGGCGCCCGTCCCCGTGCCGGCGCCGCCCCGTGTCGGCGCTCGTCCCCGCGTCGGCGCCCGTCCCCGTGCCGGCCCCCGTCCCCGCATCGGGGCCCGCGTACGCGTCGGCGTTCGTCCCGGGCGGCCGGGCCCCGGCCCACGGCCCGCGACTGCGCTCGTCCACCGTCAGGGCCGGCGCCCGCTCGCGCGTGGGAGGGGCCCGCCGGGCCCGGCGGGAGATTCCACGGCGCCCGTGCCTCGGACGCGAGACTCGGCCGGGGCCGCGCCGGCGTGTGTGCCAGGGTTCGCCCGCCGTCGGCCCGTTCCCGCGTCGCCCCCCGCACCTGGGGGGAGGTCAGGGCCGAGCCCCGGGCTCAGGGGAGGTGTCGTACCGCATCAGCGCTCGCGCCCGACTCGGCGCACGCCCCCGGGGGCGTTCACCGCCCGGCCAGGGCCTACGCGTCGGGGCGGACCACGGCCTTGATCGGCATCGAGCCCGCGCCCGCCATCGTCACCGTGCGCCCCGGGCGCGGGGCGTGGACCATCGCGCCGTCGCCGACGTACATGCCGACGTGGCTCGCGTCGTCGAAGTAGATGATCAGGTCCCCGGGGCGCATGTCCTTCAGCGCGACCTTCGGCAGCAGTCGCAGCTGCTCCTGCGAGGTGCGCGGGATCCCCCGCCCCGCCGCCAGCCAGGCCTGCGAGGTCAGGCCGGAGCAGTCGAAGGAGTCCGGCCCCGTCGCGCCCCAGACGTACGGCTTGCCCATCTGCGCGGTGGCCCACTGCACGGCCCGCTTGCCCGCGTCCGTCGCGGCGCCGTTGACGTCCTTCATCGCGCCCGAGGACAGCCATGCCGTCTGCGCCTTGTACTGCGCTTCCTGTTCCAGCTGGATCAGCCGGGCCTTCTCCTCGGCCTCCAGCCTGTTCTCCAGGGCCTCCGCCGTCTTGATCTTCTCCTCGATCTGCTTCTTGGCGGCTTCCTTCTTGGCCCTGTTGTCCTCCATCTTCTGCCAGAGCGCACCCGCCTCCTTGGCGTACCGCTCCAAGTCGGTCTGGGTGCGGTTCAGTTCGGACAGCAGGTCCGTCGTGGCCTTCTCGCCCTGCCGCAACCGGCCCGTGCCGTCGAGGAAGTCGGCCGGGGTGTCGCTCAACGCCAGCCGCGCGCCCGGCGGCAGTCCGCCCGAGCGGTACTGGGCGCGGGCGGCGGCGCCGGCGCGGTCCTTCAGGGAGGAGATCCGGTCCTGGCCCGCCACCACCAGGTTGGCGATCTGGACGATCCGCTCGGACTGCGCCTTGGTCTCGCTCTCCGCGAGGTTGTACGCGTCGGTCGCGCTGCCGGCCTGGCGGTACAGGTCCTCGATCTCCTTGCGGACCTGCTCCAGGGACTTGGCGCCCGGCTCGGGTGCCGGGGCCGCCGGCGCGGCGGGGGCCGACGGGGCCGAGGGCGCGCCCGGAGCCGCGTACGCGGTGGTGGCGAGGCCCGGGGCCGCCAGTATCGCCATGGCGCACAGCAGCGTGAGAGCGGACACTCCCTGCCGACGCGACGACGCTCGCTTCACGGTCCCCATGGCTCCCCCAGGCGCCCCGGGTCAGACCGATGTCACCGGACGGCCGGCGGCCGTGGCCGACGGCCGAAGGCGGACTGCCGCCCGCCGACTCCGACTGCCGACGGCCGGAGAACGGTACGAATCAGGCCGGACCGGACCGGACATCAGATCTGACTATCCATCAGTAACTTGGCACTGTCTCCGGGATGGTGCCACGACTCGGTGAATTCCAACACCCTCCGGATGCCACTCCGATCATGACCGGCCACCCCCCGACCGTCCCAGCCGACTCAACGGACCGCCTCCGACGCCGGTTCCCCACCGCGCCAGGTTCACCCCGCCGGGCGCAACGCCTCCCAGCGCACCGTCAGTTCCCCCTGCCGCCAGCGCCCCGGATCGTCCGCCAGCGGCCAGTCGGCGGCCAGCGCCCGCGCCGTCCGGATCCACCGCTGCCGTGCCCCGTAGGAGGCGTACGGCGCGGCCGCCGCCCACGCCCGGTCGAAGTCGCGCAGGAACGCGTACACCGGCTCACCCGGCACGTTCCGGTGGATCAGCGCCTTCGGCAGCCGTTCCGCCAGGTCCGACGGCCGCTCCAGCGAGCCCAGCCGCGTCGCGAAGGTCACCGTGCGCGGCCCCTCCGGCCCCAGAGCCACCCACACGTGCCGCCGGCCGATCTCGTCACAGGTCCCCTCCACCAGCAGCCCGCCCGGGGCCAGCCGGCCGCAGAGCCGCTGCCACACCTCCGCGACCCGCTCTTCGTCGTACTGGCGCAGTACGTTCGCCGCGCGGATCAGCGCCGGACGCTCCCCGCCCTCCAGCGGCACCTCGAAGCCCCCGTGCCGGAAGCTCAGCCCCTCCCGTTCGTACGGCTTCGCCCCCGCCACCCGCGCCGGTTCGATCTCGATGCCGACCACCCGCACCCCGGGAGCCGCCTCCCGCAGCCGCGCCAGCAGCTCCACCGCCGTCCACGGCGCGGCCCCGTACCCCAGGTCCACCGCCACCGGCGCGTCCGCCCGCCGCAGCGCGGCCCCGTGCGCGGCGGCGATCCAGCGGTCCATGCGGCGCAGCCGGTTCGGGTTCGTCGTCCCGCGCGTCACGGTGCCCTCGGGGCGCTTCGGGGGCGGCGGAGTGCTGCGGGAGACCATGCGCCGAGCGTATGCGGAGGGCACGGCCAAGATAAAAATCCGGCAAACGGACAGGAACTTCCGGGCTCCCGGAATGCGGCGGACCGCCGTCCGGGTTGCACTCCTTGCAGGGCGCCGACCGCGCTCCCGCAGCCATGCCGCCCCACCGGCGCTGTCGACCCGCCCGCCAGAGCGGGGCGCAGAGGACCGTCCGCCGCCGTCCGAGCGAGAGGAACTGCTCCCTTGAGCCAGTACGTGTCCCGTCTCGGCGGCAGCATCAGCGGCCGCATCGCCGCCGCCCGCGGCGGCCGTCCCGACGCCCCGCGCCTGCGCCTGCCCGCCGTCGGCCACCACCGCAAGCCCCGCCGCGTGGCCATGCTCAGCGTGCACACCTCACCGCTGCACCAGCCCGGCACGGGCGACGCCGGCGGGATGAACGTCTACATCGTCGAGCTCGCCAAGCGCCTCGCCGCGATCAACATAGAGGTCGAGGTGTTCACCCGCGCCACCACCGGCGGCCTGCCGCCCGTGGTCGAGCTCGCGCCCGGGGTCCTCGTACGGCACGTGGACGCGGGCCCCTACGAAGGCCTCGCCAAGGAGGAGCTGCCCGCGCAGCTGTGCGCCTTCACCCACGGCGTCATGCAGGCCTGGGCCGGCCACCGGCCCGGCTACTACGACCTGGTGCACTCCCACTACTGGCTGTCCGGCCACGTCGGCTGGCTCGCCGCCGAACGCTGGGGCGTACCGCTGGTGCACGCCATGCACACCATGGCCAAGGTCAAGAACGCCGCCCTCGCCGAGGGCGACACCCCCGAGCCCGCGGCCCGCGTCATCGGCGAGACGCAGATCGTCGCCGCCGCCGACCGGCTCATCGCGAACACCGCCGAAGAGGCCGAGGAGCTCGTACGGCACTACGACGCCGACCCGGGCAAGGTCGCCGTCGTCCACCCCGGCGTCAACCTCGACCGTTTCACCCCCGGCGACGGCCGCGCCGCCGCCCGTGCCCGCCTCGGCCTGCCGCAGGACGCCGTGATCCCGCTGTTCGCGGGCCGCATCCAGCCCCTGAAGGCCCCCGACGTCCTGCTGCGGGCCGTCGCCGAGCTGGTCGACCGCGACCCGTCACTGCGCGGGCGCCTCTTCGTCCCCGTCGTCGGCGGCCCGAGCGGCAGCGGCCTCGCCAAGCCCGAGGGGCTGCAGAAGCTCGCCGCGAAGCTCGGCATCGCCGACCTCGTCCACTTCCATCCGCCCGTGGCCCAGGACCGGCTCGCCGACTGGTTCCGCGCCGCGTCCGTGCTGGTCATGCCGTCCTACAACGAGTCCTTCGGCCTCGTCGCCATCGAAGCGCAGGCCGCCGGTACGCCGGTCCTCGCCGCCGAGGTCGGCGGACTGCCCGTCGCCGTCAACGACGGGGTGACGGGGATCCTCGTACCGGGACACGACCCGGTGGACTACGCCCGCGAGCTGCGGCGCTTCGTCGACGACCCCGGGCTCGCCGACCGCATGGGCGCCGAGGCGGCGCGGCACGCGCAGTTCTTCGGCTGGGACACCGCCGCCGGCGGCACCGCCGACGTGTACACCGCGGCCATGCACGATCACCGCCGTCGCGTACGCTCCCACCATGGCTGACACCGCCGCGATCATCGAGTCCACGCTGGCCGGCGCCGGGCTGAGCTGGGAGAGCCCCGAGCCGGGCTCGTACGTCGTCCAGCTGCCCGGCACCCGCAAGCTGAGCACCACCTGCTCCCTGCGGATCGGCCGGCACTCCCTGTCGGTCAACGCCTTCGTCATCCGCCACCCCGACGAGAACGAGGCCGGGGTCCACCGCTGGCTGCTGGAGCGCAACCTCAAGCTGTACGGGATGGCGTACGCGGTCGACCCGCTCGGCGACGTCTACCTCACGGCCCGGCTCCCGCTGACGGTCATCACCCCGGACGACCTCGACCGCCTCCTGGGCACCGTCCTGGAGGCGGCGGACGGCGCCTTCAACACCCTGCTGGAGCTGGGCTTCGCGAGCGCGATCCGGCGCGAGTACGAATGGCGCGTCTCGCGCGGCGAGTCGACCCGCAACCTGGACGCCTTCAAACACCTGACCCAGCCGTCCCCGTCCTGACGCCTCCCCGCGCGTGCGGTGCGGTGCGGCGGCCCGGGCCTCCGGCCGCGGGCCCGGTGCCCATGGCGCGGGCCGGTGGGTCATGTGCCGCTGCGCGGGGCCGTCCCCTACCCGTCCTTCCACCGTTCCCGCCTCAGACGCCGACGCGGCTACGACACGGCATTGCGCCCCCGCGCCTGGACCGCCGACGGGGCGGGAGCGCACCCCGGCCCGGGCCGACTCGCCGAACCCGCCGGGCGGGCGATCGAGCCCCGGGGCCGCCTCCCTGCGGGTACCGGGAGGAGCCCGACCGCAAGCGGGACGCCCGAAGGGCGGGCAGGACCCGGCCGCGCGCACGGCCCGAGCCCGCCACCAGCGGCCCGGCGCCCCCGCCTCCCGCCGGCTACGTCCTGCCCGCGGGCTTCGTCACCGCGGGCGGCGGCCCCCGTCCCGGCGGCCCGGCCCTCGGAGACGGCACCGTGCCGGCGGGCTTCGCCACGGCCGGTGCCACCGGCGCGGCGGTGCCAGAACCCGCCGGGGGGTCCGGGCGTAGCCCGGCAAACGCCGAAAGTGCGGGTAGGGACCAGTCCTGCACCACCGGCCCGGCCCCGTTCCCCGGCGTTCCGTTCCGGCGCCCCCGCCTTCGGGCGCCCCGCCTTCGGGCGCCCCCGCCTTCGGGCACCCCCGCCTTCCGGCGGCTACGCCTCGGAGGCGGCCACCAGCGGGCCGGCGGGCTGAGCCACCGCAGGTGCCGTCGGCGCGGCGGCGGCAGAGGCCGCGCCCGCGGCCCCGGCGGCGCCCCCGCCCGCAGCCGCGAGCCCGACGGAGCCCCCGTCCCCCTTGGAAAGCCCCCGCATCAGCAGCCAGTACCCGGCCGCGGCCACCGTCCCCAGTACGCCCGTGGCCGCCCAGAGCCACCCCGCCCCGTACCGGTCGATCACGAAACCGGCCATCAGCGGAGCCACCAGCGCCGCCACCGCCCACGACATGGTGTACATCCCCTGGTAGCGGCCCCGCCCGTGCTTCGGAGACAGCCGCACCACCAGCTCCATCTGCGTCGGCGAGTTCACGATCTCCGCCAGCGTCCACACGCACACCGTCAGCGCGTACGCCCACAGCGGGCCCGCGAAGGCCGTCATCGCGAACCCGTACCCCGCCAGCAGCGCCGAGACCACCAGCAGCCGGCGCGGGTCGCGGTGCTCGATCCACCGCGTCACCGGGATCTGGAGGAGCACGATCAGCAGCCCGTTCGCCGCGACGACCAGCCCGTAGTCCCCGGGCGAGAAGCCCGCCCGGCCCATTGCCACCGGCAGGCCCACCGAACCCTGGGTGAAGATCAGCGAGATCACGAACGACAGCCCGACCACCGCCATGAACCGGCCGTCCCGCAGCACCGTCCCCAGCCCGATCTCCGGCCCCGCGTCCGCCGCCGCGCCGATGCCCGCGTCCTTGACCGGGCGCGACTCCGGCAGCTTCACGAACACCAGCACCGCGCACAGCAGCGTCAGTGCCGCCTCGCCGAGGAACCCGGCCAGGTAGCTGTACTCCGCCACCACGCCCGCCACCACCGAGCTGATCCCGAAGCCCAGGTTGATCGCCCAGTAGTTCAGCGCGAAGGCGCGTACCCGGTCCCGCTCCGGGACGATGTCCGCCATCATCGCGGAGACCGCCGGCCGCGAGGCGTTCGAGGCCATCCCGACCAGCCCCGCCACCGCCGCGATCGCCGCCGGATGCTCCATGAACCCGAGCAGCGCCACCGACAGCCCCGTCGACACGTTCGCCACCAGCATCGTGGGCCTCCGCCCCAGCCGGTCGGTCATGACGCCCGCCACCAGCGAGGAGATCACCCCGCCCAGCCCGTGCAGGGCGACCACGAGCCCCGCGAAGGAGGCCGAGTAGCCCCGGTCCAGGGTCAGGTACAAAGTCATGAACGTCGCGACGAAGGCCCCGAGCCGGTTCACCAGCGTGCTGGCCCACAGCCACCAGAACGCGGGCGGCAGGCCCGAGACGCTCTCCCTGGCGGCCCGTCCCCAACGGGCAGCTGACATATGGATTCCCCCGATGATGTAAGTACCACTTGAACCCCTGGCACATTACGAACGGGGTCCGCCGGAGTCCACTGAATTGACGCCGCCAGTCAATCGGAGGCCGCCTCCGGAGCCCCCGGGACCGCGCGCGGGCGTCCCGCGGCGTCCACTAGGCTCGTACGCATGGCCGACGCACCGTACAAGCTGATCCTCCTCCGCCACGGCGAGAGCGAATGGAACGCGAAGAACCTGTTCACCGGCTGGGTGGACGTCAACCTCAACGAAAAGGGCGAGAAGGAGGCGGTCCGCGGCGGTGAGCTGCTCAAGGACGCCGGCCTGCTCCCCGATGTCGTGCACACCTCCCTCCAGAAGCGCGCGATCCGCACCGCGCAGCTGGCCCTGGAGGCCGCCGACCGCCACTGGATCCCCGTCCACCGCTCCTGGCGCCTGAACGAGCGCCACTACGGCGCCCTCCAGGGCAAGGACAAGGCCCAGACGCTCGCCGAGTTCGGCGAGGAGCAGTTCATGCTGTGGCGCCGCTCCTACGACACCCCGCCGCCGGCCCTCGAGGACGGCACGGAGTTCTCCCAGTCCGACGACCCGCGCTACGCCTCGATCCCGCCGGAGCTCCGCCCGCGCACCGAGTGCCTCAAGGACGTCGTCGTCCGCATGCTGCCGTACTGGTACGACTCGATCGTCCCGGACCTCCTCGACGGCCACACCGTCCTGGTCGCCGCCCACGGCAACAGCCTCCGCGCCCTGGTCAAGCACTTGGACGGCATCTCCGACGCCGACATCGCGGGCCTGAACATCCCCACCGGCATCCCGCTCTCCTACGAGCTCGACGCCGACTTCAAGCCCCTCAACCCGGGCGGCACCTACCTCGACCCGGCGGCCGCGGCGGCCGCCATCGAGGCCGTCAAGAACCAGGGCAAGAAGTAGTACCCACGCGCACAACGGTGAGGGCCCCGTCCGGGTCGGACGGGGCCCTCATGGCTGGGTGGCCGGGTCAGCCGCCGCACTGGCACGGGGCGCCGGACTGGCAGCCGCAGCCGCAGCCCGAGCCGCAGCCGCAGGCCGCGAGCAGCGGGAGGCGCAGCGGCTCCGGACGGGGCGGCTGCTCCTGTTCCGGGGTGATGGGGACAGGGCTTTCGGGCATGGTGCCTCCTCGCAGGCGGCGTACGGGAAGTCGTGGTGCCTTCGCCTCATTCATGCCCAGCCGTACGGGCGCGTCAACGGCGCATTGGGGCGTGCCGCGCGGAGGGCTCAGGCGCCCTCGGCCGGCGTCGGGTGCTGGAGCTCGTCCGCGTGCTCGCCCGTCACCAGGTACACCACGCGCTTCGCCACCGACACGGCGTGGTCCGCGAACCGCTCGTAGTAGCGGCCCAGCAGGGTCACGTCGACGGCCGTCTCGATGCCGTGCTTCCAGCGGTCGTCCATCAGGTGCTGGAAGAGCGTGCGGTGGAGCTGGTCCATCTCGTCGTCGTCCTGCTCCAGCTGGAGCGCGAGGTCCACGTCCTTCGTGATGATGACCTCGGCCGCCTTCGCCATCAGGCGCTGCGCCAGCTGGCCCATCTCCAGGATCGTCGCGTGCAGGTCGCGGGGTACCGCCGTCTCCGGGAACCGCAGCCGTGCCAGCTTCGCCACGTGCTGCGCCAGGTCGCCGGAGCGCTCCAGGTCGGCGCTCATCCGCAGCGAGGTGACGACGATCCGCAGGTCGGTCGCGACCGGCTGCTGCCGGGCCAGCAGCGCGATGGCGCGCGCCTCCAGGTCGTGCTGGAGGTCGTCCACCTTCTGGTCGGCGGCGATCACGCTCTCCGCGAGCTTCAGGTCGGCGTCCAGCATGGAGGTCGTGGCCCGCCCGATCGCGGAACCGACGAGCCGGGCCATCTCGACCAGGCTTTCTCCGATCGAGTCCAGTTCCTCGTGGTACGCGTCGCGCATGGTGTCCCTCTCTTGCCTGCTTGCCTGCTCGCCACTCTCGTGAGGACCGTTCGGCCCCACGTTGACACGTTCGGACGCGAACGCGTCCGACTCCGGCACCGCAAGTGAATCAGCCCCGTCGTCAGGGTGAACTCTGGGCGACGACTGTTCGAGGTGCCACCCGGACGGCTGTGGAAGTGTCCCCGGGCCTGCTTAACCTGGATCCATGGACGTGAACGCGGCGGTCGCCGCAGCTGCGGCGATCGCCGGTCTCTGCACCGGTGTGATCGCCATGCTGGCGTTCCGCTGGAGCGAGCGCGACCAGGCCCGCCCCACCCGGAGCTCCATGCGCCCCGACATCAACGCGGTGCTCCCGCCCGGAGTGGACACGGTGCTCTCCGTGCTCCGCTCTTCCGCGGTCGTCCTCGACGAGGGCGACGCGGTGGTCAAGGCCAGCTCGGCCGCGTACGCGCTCGGCCTGGTCCGCGGCGGCAAGCTGGCCGTGGAGCCCATGCTCCACATGGCCCGCGACACCCGCCGGGACGGCGAGATACGCCAGATCGAGCTCGACCTGCCCCGGCGCGGCACCGGCCGCGGCGAGGCCCTCGCGGTCTCGGCCCGGGTCGCCCCGCTGGGCTCCCGCCTGGTGCTGCTGCTGGTCGAGGACCTCACCGAGGCCCGCCGCATCGAAGCGGTGCGCCGCGACTTCGTCGCGAACGTCTCGCACGAGCTGAAGACCCCGGTCGGCGCGATCTCCCTGCTCTCCGAGGCGGTCATGGACGCCGCCGACGACCCCGAGGCGGTCAGCCGCTTCGCGGGCCGCATGCAGATCGAGGCCACCCGCCTGATCAACCTCGTCCAGGAGCTCATCGACCTCTCCCGGGTGCAGAACGACGACCCGCTGGAGGACGCCGAGCCCGTACGGGTGGACACGCTGGTGGCGGAGGCCATCGACCGGTGCCGCCACACGGCCACCTCCAAGCAGATCACCATGGCCGCCGGCGGCACCGCAGACCTGCGCGTCTGGGGGAACCGCGGCCAGCTGGCCGCCGCCCTCGGGAACCTGGTGGAGAACGCCGTCAACTACAGCCCCGCCCGCACCCGCGTCGGCATCGCGGCGCGCCGGGTGACCGCGCCGGGCGGAGACTTGATCGAGATAGCCGTGACCGACCAGGGCATAGGCATCCCGGAGAAGGACCGCGAGCGCATCTTCGAGCGCTTCTACCGCGTCGACCCGGCCCGCTCCCGCGCCACGGGAGGCACCGGGCTGGGCCTCGCGATCGTGAAGCACGTGGCGGCCTCGCACGGCGGGGAGGTGTCGGTATGGAGCTCCGAGGGCCAGGGCTCCACGTTCACCCTGCGGCTCCCCGAGGCGGCCGCGCCGGCCCCGGCGGCCGCCCCCGAGCCCGCCAGACCCCAGCTTGACCCAGAACCAGTCATCCCTGCCCCGGAGGTCCTTCCGTGACCCGAGTGCTCGTCGTCGAGGATGAGGAATCCTTCAGCGACGCCCTGTCCTACATGCTGCGCAAGGAGGGTTTCGAGGTCGCCATCGCCGCGACGGGGCCCGACGGGCTCGACGAGTTCGAGCGCAACGGCGCCGACCTCGTCCTCCTCGACCTGATGCTGCCCGGCCTGCCGGGGACCGAGGTGTGCCGGCAGCTGCGCGGTCGTTCCAACGTCCCCGTGATCATGGTGACCGCCAAGGACAGCGAGATCGACAAGGTCGTGGGTCTGGAGATAGGAGCCGACGACTACGTCACCAAGCCCTTCTCCTCCCGGGAGCTGGTCGCCCGCATCCGCGCGGTCCTGCGCCGCCGGGGCGAGCCGGAGGAGGTGACGCCGGCGGCCCTGGAGGCGGGTCCCGTGCGGATGGACGTGGACCGGCACGTGGTCACCGTCGCCGGGGCCAAGGTCGACCTGCCGCTGAAGGAGTTCGACCTGCTGGAGATGCTCCTGCGCAACGCGGGACGCGTCCTGACGCGCATGCAGCTGATCGACCGGGTCTGGGGTGCGGACTACGTCGGCGACACCAAGACCCTGGACGTCCACGTCAAGCGGCTCCGCGCCAAGATCGAGCCGGACCCGGGGGCGCCGCGCTACCTGGTCACGGTCCGCGGCCTGGGCTACAAGTTCGAGCCGTAGGCCGCCCGACGGGCCGGGAGGCCCGTGACACCGGGACGTACACCCGGGGAGTACATGGGGAAGGGCCCCGGCCGCATCGCGGCCGGGGCCCTTCCCCATGTACGGGTGCGGCGCCCGCTCAGGCGCTCAGTGGCCGGCGCTGCGCGACGGCGAGGCGGACGCGGAGCCCGCGGCGCCCGACGGCGTGGAACCGGCGGCCGGGGAGCCCGACGCGGCGGGGGAGCCCGACACGCCCGGGGAGGCCGAGCCCGAGGCGCTGCCCGACGGGACGGGGCCGGGCGCGGCGGCGGGGGCCTCGGTCGGGCCGTAGCCGGCGTACATGCCGGTGGCCGGGACGACGAACGCGCCCAGTTCCACGTCGCCCGCGGTGCTCAGCTGGAAGACGACGTCCTGCACGTTGCCGTTCTGGACGGCCTCGCGGCCGCCCTCGATGACGGCGGAGGCGTTGCCCTTGCCGCCCAGCACCACGGAGCCGCCGGCGGGCACGGTGATCTTGCCGGAGCCCTCGGCCGCCTTCAGGACCACCTTGGACTTGCCACCCTTGAGGGTGATGCCGTCCAGGGTCTGGGCCTTGGTGCCGGAGTTGAAGAGGGTCGCCGAGACGGCGGCCGGACCCTTCTTGTCCTTCTCGCCCTTGGTGATCACCAGGGCGTTCTGGATCTTGATGTCGCCCTTGGTGACGGCGGCGTTGTCCGGCTTGATCTGGAGAGACTGCGCGTCGTTGCCCGCGCCGCACGCGGCGAGCGAGGCAAGGGAGAACACGACGGCGGTAGCGGCGAGAGCGCCGCGTCGAAGGCTGCGGCTCACGGCGGCGGCAACTCCTTGGACGTACGGACGGGACGGGTGGAGTCTCGGAGCGGCCGAGGTAAAGCCGCCCTAAGGGTGTGTCAGCGCGCTTAGGTTACCGAGCCGCCGCCCCGCCCCCGCACCCGACCCTCCGCAGCGCGCGCACCGCGCCGTACCCGTCCCGCGATCTTGCATTCCGCTATCCGGCCGCGGGTGCCCGTGTGATCAATTCCGGGATTCCCTCGAACGCGGCTCCGTGATCAATTCCAGATTGGGCCGGAACCCACTGCGTACGAGTGGCCGCCAGTCGAACGGAGTACTTCGGTTTCCGGTCCAAGAATCCGGCAAAACGGGACGTACGTCACACTCGTGGCCGCGTCCGCCAGGTGTAACGTGGTCGTTTCGCCCGGTCCGCACAGCGCCTCCGACCTGCGAATACCCCCTTCCGGAAGCCTTTCGCAGCACGTTCGTGTCGCTGTTGTCAAGCCCCGAGATGTGCCCTGACCTGCGAAAACGCCATTCATAACAGTCAGTTCTCGTGTTACCCTGGATAGCCACGGAAGGGGTACCTGTCACATGACGTTCAAGGTTGGCGACACCGTGGTCTATCCCCATCACGGGGCCGCGCTGATCGAGGCCATCGAAACTCGCCAGATCAAAGGCGTGGACAAGACCTACTTGGTGCTCAAGGTCGCCCAGGGCGACCTGACGGTTCGTGTGCCTGCGGACAATGCAGAGTTCGTCGGCGTTCGCGACGTAGTCGGCCAGGACGGGCTGGACCGGGTCTTCGAGGTGCTCCGCGCACCGTACGCAGAAGAGCCCACGAACTGGTCCCGTCGTTACAAGGCGAATCTGGAGAAGCTCGCCTCTGGCGATGTCATCAAGGTCGCCGAAGTAGTGCGCGACCTGTGGCGTCGTGAGCGTGAGCGCGGTCTCTCCGCTGGTGAGAAGCGCATGCTCGCCAAGGCGCGGCAGATTTTGGTGAGCGAGCTCGCGCTCGCCGAGAACACCAACGAGGACAAGGCCGAGGCCCTCCTCGACGAGGTTCTTGCGTCCTGACGCTCGAACCGGCCACAGTGTGCCGCGGTGCCCGATGACCCGCCCTCTCTTCGCGAGAGGGCTGTTGCCGGGCGCTGCGGCATGTCTGCACCCCAACACTGTTCACCGGCGCCGTCCACGAATCAGCGCCACCACGCGCGGCGGTGCACCCCCGCGCATCCACCCACACCCGTGGGTCACTCCGCCGTACCCTGCGTGTGCACACCCGCACGGTCCTGCACCGGCGTGCCGGGTCCGGGCAGCCGGCTCGACCGGTCGTCACGGAAGGGGCGAGGGCGTCGCACCCGGCACTCCCGCGGACCAGCGCCGGGGGCACGCCCAAGGCCATACCCATGTCGGCCGAAGTCACAAACCTGGCTCGGAGCTACTGATGTCTGACGAATCCCGCCCCCACCGCACCGCCGCGGTGATCCCGGCCGCAGGCCGCGGGGTACGCCTCGGCCCGGGCGCCCCCAAGGCCCTGCGGGTCCTCGGCGGGACCCCGATGCTGATCCACGCCGTCCGCGCCATGGCCCGCTCCCGCGCGGTCGCCCTGGTCGTGGTCGTCGCCCCGCCCGACGGGGCCGCCGAGGTGCGCCACCTCCTGGACGAGCACGCCCTGCCCGACCGCACCGAGGTCCTGGTCGTGCCCGGCGGCGACACCCGCCAGGAGTCCGTGCGGGCCGGCCTGGCCGCCCTCCCGGCCGACATCACCTCCGTACTGATCCACGACGCGGCCCGCCCCCTGGTCCCCGTCGACACCGTGGACTCCGTCGTCGAGGCCGTCCGCGCCGGAGCCCCCGCCGTGGTCCCCGCGCTGCCCCTGGCCGACACCGTCAAGGAGGTCGACCCCCGGGGGCCCGGCGAGCCCGAGCCGGTCGTCGCCACGCCCGAGCGGGCCCGGCTGCGCGCCGTGCAGACCCCGCAGGGCTTCGACCTCGCCACGCTGCTGCGCGCGCACGAGGCCATCGCCGTCAGCGGCGAGGGCGCCACCGACGACGCCGGCATGGTGGAGCGCACCGGGGTCACCGTCGTGACCGTCCCCGGCCACGAAGAGGCCTTCAAGGTCACCCGCCCGCTCGACATGGTCCTCGCCGAGGCCGTACTCGCCCGCAGGAGGGCCACCGATGTCTACTGACCTGCCCCTGATCCCCCTCGTCGGCATCGGCACCGACGTGCACGCCTTCGAGGCCGGCCGTGAGCTGTGGTGCGCCGGGCTGCTGTGGGAGGGCGAGGACGGCCTCGCCGGCCACTCCGACGGCGACGTCGCCGCCCACGCCGCCTGCGACGCCCTCTTCTCCGCCGCCGGTGCCGGCGACCTCGGGGCGCACTTCGGCACCTCCCGCCCCGAGTGGTCCGGCGCCGCCGGGGTCACCCTCCTGGCGGAGGCCGCCCGGATCGTCCGGGCCGAGGGCTTCGAGATCGGCAACATCGCGATCCAGGTGATCGGCGTACGCCCGAAGATCGGCAAGCGGCGCGAAGAAGCGCAGAAGGCGCTCGCGGCGGCGGCGGGCGCCCCCGTCTCCGTCTCCGGCACCACCACCGACGGACTCGGCCTCACCGGCCGCGCCGAAGGGCTGGCCGCCATCGCCACCGCCCTCGTCTACCGGACGGACCGGGGCTGAGTACGACGTACGGCCGACGTACGGCCGCCCCGCGGGCCGTCGGCGACGTCACCTCTTCGGCAACAAACCGTCCGGGCGCCCTCAAACGGTCGCGGGGCACTGCCGCAGGCGCACTACCCTGGATGCCGTGACTATTCGCCTGTACGACACCAGCGCCCGGCAGATCCGCGACTTCACCCCGCTCGTCCCGGGCTGCGTCTCGATCTACCTCTGCGGTGCCACCGTGCAGGCGGCACCGCACATCGGGCACATCCGGTCCTACCTGAACTTCGACGTCATGCGCCGCTGGTTCGCGTACCGCGGCTACGACGTCACGTTCATCCGCAACGTCACCGACATCGACGACAAGATCATCGCGAAGTCGGCCGAGCAGGGCCGCCCCTGGTGGTCCATCGGCTACGACAACGAGCTGGCCTTCAACACCGGCTACGACGCCCTCGGCTGCCTGCGGCCGACGTACGAGCCGCGCGCCACGGGCCACGTCCCCGAGATGATCGAGATGATGCGCGGCCTCATCGAGCGCGGCCACGCGTACGAGTCGGAGGGCAACGTCTACTTCGACGTGCGGTCCTTCCCGGGCTACCTCGCGCTCTCCAACCAGGAGCTCGACAACCTCCAGCAGCCCTCCGGCGCGGGCGAGACCGGCAAGCGCGACCCCCGCGACTTCGCGATGTGGAAGTCCGCCAAGCCCGGCGAGCCGTCCTGGGAGACCCCCTGGGGCCGCGGCCGTCCGGGCTGGCACCTGGAGTGCTCCGCCATGGCGCACAAGTACCTGGGGGAGGCCTTCGACATCCACGGCGGCGGCCTGGACCTGATCTTCCCGCACCACGAGAACGAGATCGCCCAGGCCAAGGCCTTCGGCGACGAGTTCGCCCGGTACTGGGTGCACAACGCCTGGGTCACCATGTCCGGCGAGAAGATGTCGAAGTCCCTCGGCAACTCCGTCCTCGTCTCCGAGATGGTCAAGCAGTGGCGTCCGATCGTCCTGCGCTACTACCTCGGCACCCCGCACTACCGGTCGATGATCGAGTACAGCGAGGAGGCGCTGCGCGAGGCGGAGTCGGCGTTCGCCCGCATCGAGGGCTTCTACCAGCGCGTCACCGAGAAGGCCGGCGGGGCCGTCGAGGCCGCCGCCGAGGTGCCGCCGGCCTTCGCCGAGGCGATGGACGACGACCTGGGCGTCCCGCAGGCGCTCGCGATCGTCCACACCACGGTCCGCCAGGGCAACAGCGCGCTCGCCGCCGACGACAAGGACGCGGCCATCGCCCGCCTGTCCGAGGTGCGCGCCATGCTGGGCGTCCTCGGCCTGGACCCGCTCGACCCCCACTGGGCGGGCGAGTCCGACCGCGGCGAAGACCTGCACGGGGCCGTCGACACCCTCGTACGCCTCGTCCTGGAGCAGCGCGAGTCCGCCCGCGCCCGCAAGGACTGGGCGACCGCCGACGCCATCCGCGACCAGCTCCAGCAGTCCGGTCTGGTCATCGAGGACGGCCCGGCCGGTCCGCGCTGGACGCTCGGCCCGCGCTGATGCCGGGCGCCCCGGTCTGACGCCGGGCGCACCGGCTTGGTGGCCGCCCGGCCGTCCGGGCGGCACACTCTTCATACGTACATATCGCAGCACGAACGAAACAGGTAGAGGTCATGGCCGGTAACAGCCAGCGCAGGAACCGCCGCACGTCCAACAAGAAGGGCGCGACGATCGGCAGCGGTGGCCAGCGGCGCAAGGGCCTGGAGGGCAAGGGCCCCACGCCCAAGGCCGAGGACCGCAAGAAGCACAAGGCGAACCGCATCGCCAACGCCATGGCCCGCCAAGCCGCCAAGCGCCGCCCCGCCCCCCGCCGCGGCGGTCCCAAGGGCACCAGCGAGATGGTCGTCGGCCGCAACCCGGTCTTCGAGGCACTGCGGGACGGCGTCCCCGCCACCACCCTCTACGTCCAGCAGTTCATCGACAACGACGAGCGCGTCCGCGACGCCCTCAAGCTCGCCGGCGAGCGCGGCAACATCAACCTGATGGAAGCCCCCCGTCCCGAGCTCGACCGGATGACCAACGGGCTCAACCACCAGGGCCTGGTCCTCCAGGTCCCGCCGTACGAGTACGCGCACCCCGAGGACCTCACGGACGCCGCCCACGACAACGGCGAGGACCCGCTGATCGTCGCCCTCGACGGGGTGACCGACCCGCGCAACCTCGGTGCGATCGTCCGCTCCGTCTCCGCCTTCGGCGGCCACGGCGTGGTCATCCCCGAGCGCCGCGCCGCCGGTATGACCGCCGGAGCCTGGAAGACCTCCGCCGGCACCGCCGCCCGCACCCCGGTCTCCCGCGTCACCAACCTGACCCGGGCCCTCCAGGAGTACAAGAAGGCCGGCATCGCCATCGTCGGTCTGGCCGCCGAGGGCACCCACGAGGTGCAGGAGCTCGACGCCCTCTCCGGTCCGGTCGTCATCGTCGTCGGCTCCGAGGGCAAGGGCCTCGGCCGCCTCGTCGGCGAGAACTGCGACTACCTCGTCCGCATCCCGATGCCCGGCGGCGCCGAGTCCCTCAACGCCGGTGTCGCCGCCGGCGTCGTCCTCTACGAGGCCGCCCGCAAGCGCGCCCAGCGCGGCCGCATCTGACCCGGACGGCCGCCGGCGCTTGATCCACCTGGCCCACGGGACATGACCCGTGAGCGTGTCGCCCCGCCCCTCACGGGCGGGGCGACTTGATCTTGACGGGTCTCGGACAGATCCCTCGTGTCAAGGCAGTGTCCTAAACACCCATCACTCGGTTAGATGAGTGTGGACACCAGAACGTCAGGGTTCGACGACCAGCCCGCGCTGAGCATGGTCAAGGTGCCGTGCGACCCCGCACAGGTCATCGTCAACCACGCCAGCTTCCGCGTGCGGCTCGCACCGAGCCCGAGCGCGCGTTCCAAGCCCGCGAATGCCCCCGGCCGCGCGCCCCTCCTCGGTGCCGCCGCCGTCGCGACCGCCGGAGTCACCCGCCGCCGCGCCCCCGTCGTCTGGAGCGGCAAGTCCGCGCCCGGCGACGCCGCGGCCATGGGCGGGCTCCTCCAGGCGGTGCGCGAAGCCGGCCGCGGCCACGACGACTACGACGGCGGAGCCGCCACCCAGACCATCCCCCGGGTCGACCTGGCACACGACCTGGTCGAGGACACCCTCGCCACCCCCACCGTCATCGGCCAGCGCACCTACGGCGACCCGGACGAGACCCGTCCGCTCGCCGCGGTACGCGACCTGCCGCGCCGGCCCCACCCGCCGTACGGGGGCCACGACGCCCACGACGGCGACTACCCGGGACCCGACGCCGGTCCCGACAGCCGGCGCTCCGCCACCGACGCCCGCGGCCAGGCCTCGTACTACCCCGGCCGCCGCATGAACCTCGGCGTCGTCCTGCTCCCCCTGCGCGTCTTCCTCGGCTTCATCTCCATCTACGCCGGCATGGGCAAACTCTGCGACCCCGTCTACTTCGACGGCGGCGAACGCGGATCCATGGTCACCTGGCTGCAGACCCTGCACCCCTGGGCCCTCGCCGAACCCCTGCGCGACTTCGCGCTCGCCCACCCCGTCGGAGCCGGACTCAGCGTCGCCTTCCTCCAGGTGATCGTCGGCGTGCTGACCGTCTTCGGCCTCTGGCAGCGCTTCGCCGCCTGCATCGGCGCCCTGCTCTCCGCCGCACTCCTCATGACGGTCAGCTGGAAGACCGTCCCCGCCTACGACGCCCCCGACATCATCTACCTCGCCGCCTGGAGCCCCCTGATCATCGCCGGCGCTCCCGTCTACTCCCTCGACGCACGCCTCACCGGCGAGGCGTGGCGCACCCTCGGCCCCCGCTCCGAGATCTGGCGGCTCCGCCGCCGGGTCCTGCGGCGCGGTGCCGTCATGGCCACCGTCGTCTGCGGACTGACCCTGCTCATCGGCTCTCTCCTCGGCGGCGCCGTCCGCTCCTCCACCGTCGTCACCGTCCCCGGCCCCGGTGAGGCCCCCAGCAACTACCTCCCCGGCAGCCCCCTCCCGCAGGCCCCCGCCAAGCAGTCCGCCCCCGGCAGGCAGCCCTCGAAGCAGGCCTCGCCCTCGGCCACTCCCTCCGAGCCCGCCGCCAGGTCCGGCCGCACCGGCAGCAGCGCCCCGAGCCGCGACAGCTCCTCGACCGGCTCCGGAGCGCCCAGCGCCACCAAGACCTCCGGCAGTCAGACCCCGCGCAGCAGCACCCCGAAGCAGTCCAGCCCGCAGCAGCCGCCGGCCACCACCTCGGGGAGCCGCAGCGGCTCCGACACCCAGACCAAGAAGCCCGGCCTCGTCGGCGGCCTCCTGGGCTGAGCGACCCCGACCCACCGACCGGAGGGCCCGGCGCGCGTACGGCGCGCCGGGCCCTTCCGCGTGCCGGGGCACGGGGAGACGTAGCAGTACGGAAACGGCTCAGACGGCGCCCTGCGCCGCCAACTCCCTTGCCGCCTCGGTCAAGTCCTTCGCCGTGTCGATCGCCCGCCAGTAGGCCCCCTGCGGCAGCGTGAAGCCCGCCAGCCGCCGCTCCCGCGCCAGCCGGGGGAACGTCGTCCGCTCGTGGTCCCCCAAGTCGGGGAGCAGCGCGGCGAATTCGGGAGCGAACACGTACACCCCGGCGTTGACCGCGTAGGGCGACGGCGGGGCCTCGATGAAGTCCAGCACCTGCCCGAACTCGTTCGTGTCCACCACCCCCCACGGCATCCGCGGCCGCGCCAGGGCCAGCGTCGCCACCGCCTCCCGCTCCTCGTGGAAGGCCGCCATCTCCCGCAGCGGGAAACGCGTCCACACGTCGCCGTTGGTCGCGTACCAGGCCCGGTCCGGGTGCGGCAGCCGCTTCGCCGCGTACTTCAGACCGCCCCCGCGCCCCAGCGGCTCCTCCTCGACCACCGTCGTCACCCGCAGCGGCAGCGGAGCCCGCGCCAGCCACTCCTGGAGCACCTCCGCCAGGTGCCCGCACGACACCACTGCGTCGGTCACCCCCTCCGCCGCCAGCCAGGCCAACTGGTGCCCGATGATCGGCAGTCCGGTGCCCGGGATCTCCACCATCGGCTTCGGCCGGTCGTCCGTGTACGGCCGCAGCCGCGAACCCTGCCCGCCCGCCAGGACGACCGCCTGGGTGGGACGAGCCGGGAACGCGGCTGCGTCATCGGTGGATTGGAGTGGCGCCGGGGCCGTGTCGGTCATGGCCGCCAGCGTAGGACCGGCCCCCGGCCGGCCCGGGCAGGCACGGCGGGCGGTCAGCCCATCGAGGCGACGCCCGACGCGTACGAGGTGTCGCAGACGGGGCGCGCGTAGGACTGGGCCTTCGTCGGCCCGTAGGCCTCCACGGCGGCCCGCCCCAGGGCCCGCGCGATGCTCACGCAGTGCTCCGCCAGTGACGGACGGCCGTTCACCTCCTGCTGGAGGTGTGTGAGGACGACACCCGGCTGCTCGCCCTGCTGGAGCTCGCCGAGGAGCTTGTCGCGCAGCAGCTCGTGCGGCGCGGCCGGCTTCTTCGGGAGGGAGACGTCCTCGGCGGAGGCGGTCAGGATCTGGGAGGAGTGATCCGCCCAGGGGACCATGGTGACCGCGAGGGTCCCGGACAGGACCAGGACGACGGGCAGGACCAGGGCGAGGGAACGGCCGATACGGCGGGCAGTGTGGGTCACGAGGGCGAGAGTAGCGCTCGGTGAAGATTTGGCGACATTTAGTCACCCGGTCGGGGGATGGTTCGACGTGGTTTTTCGATTTATGGGTTGACGAGTGCGGCCGAATGGCCCGGTCTGCCGGGGTTCGTGGAGCGCACCGCACGCAACTGCCGCGGCGGGGGCGCCCCTTGGTGGAACGCCCCCGCAACTCGGACGGTTACGCCCTACTTCGACAGCCGTGCGCCGGAGGAGGTCGAGAAGACGTGGATCTCGTCGGCGCGCGGCACCACGTGCAGCGACGAGCCCTTCTCGGGCACGTGGCGGCCGTTCACGCGGACCACGATGTCCTGGCCGTCGTGGCTGCCGTAGACGTAGCCGTCGGCGCCCAGTTCCTCGACCACGTTCACGGTGATCGTCAGACCGCCGGTGTCGCCGATGTCGAAGTGCTCGGGGCGCACGCCGACCGTGACGGTGCGGTCGCCCGCGTCGGCGGCGGCGGAGAGCGCGTCGCGCGACACCGGGACGACGCTCTCGCCGAACTTCACGCCGCCGTCGGTGATCGGCACCTCGACCAGGTTCATGGCCGGCGAGCCGATGAACCCGGCGACGAACAGGTTCGCCGGCCGGTCGTACATGTTGCGCGGAGTGTCGACCTGCTGGAGCAGACCGTCCTTGAGGACCGCGACGCGGTCGCCCATCGTCATGGCTTCGACCTGGTCGTGGGTGACGTACACGGTGGTGATGCCGAGGTCGCGCTGGAGCGCCGCGATCTGCGTACGGGTGGACACGCGCAGCTTCGCGTCGAGGTTGGACAGAGGCTCGTCCATGAGGAAGACCTGCGGCTTGCGCACGATGGCCCGGCCCATGGCCACGCGCTGGCGCTGGCCGCCGGAGAGGGCCTTCGGCTTGCGGTCGAGGTACTGGGTGAGGTCCAGCATCTTCGCCGCCTCCTCCACCTTGCGGCGGATGGTGGCCTTGTCCTCGCCGGCGATCTTGAGCGCGAAGCCCATGTTGTCGGCGACGCTCATGTGCGGGTACAGCGCGTAGTTCTGGAACACCATCGCGATGTCCCGGTCCTTGGGCGGCAGGTGCGTGACGTCGCGGTCGCCGATGCGGATGGCGCCGCCGTTGACGTCCTCCAGACCCGCGAGCATGCGCAGGGAGGTCGACTTGCCGCAGCCGGAGGGGCCGACGAGGACGAGGAACTCGCCGTCCTCGATCTCCAGCTCCAGCTGGTCGACGGCGGGCTTGTCGCCGCCCGGGTAGAGGCGGGTCGCCTTGTCGAAGGTGACAGAAGCCATGGTGGTGAATCCCTTCTACCGGCAGGAACGTGCCGGACGATCCGAGTGGAAGGTCTAGTCCAGTCAGCTGGACTCCGGACGACGCTACCTGGCGGGCACGGCTCCTGTCAGCACTTCTGACGGTCCGGATGGTCCGGCGGGGCTCCGGCCGCTGGGCGCGGAGGGGCCCGGGGCCGGCATGAATGCGATGGCCCGGGGAATCGGGCGCTGTGTAGAGTGATGGCGGCTCCACGCGCAGCGGTCCCGCGGGTGGTGTTGTGCCGCCTTAGCTCAGTTGGCTAGAGCGCTTGACTTGTAATCTTGAGGTCGTCGGTTCGATTCCGACAGGCGGCTCCGCCCCAGGTCAGATGGGTACCGGCCAAGGGGATTCGTACAGAAGCGGAAGGCTCCGGGTGATCACCCGGAGCCTTTTTGCGTGCCGTCAGGCGCGGCCCGAGACGCGGTCGGCGAGGCGGGCCAGGGGGGTCGTCGCCGGGCGCCGGGTGGCCGCTTCGCGGCGGTCCGCCCCGCGGTAGGCGGCGTAGAGGGCGTGGACCCCGAGCCAGCGGAAGGGCTCCGGTTCCCAGCGGCGGACGCGGTGGTGCACCCAAGGCAGGGCCGTCAGCTCGGTGCGGTCGCCGAGGACGAGGTCGCGCAGAGTGCGGCCGGCGAGGTTGGCCGCGGCCACGCCGGAGCCGACGTAGCCGCCGGCCCAGCCCAGACCCGTGGCCGCGTCCAGGGCGACGGTGGCGCACCAGTCGCGGGGAACGCCGAGGACGCCCGACCAGGCGTGGGTGATCTCCGTGCCGGCGAGGACCGGGAAGAAGGAGACCAGGACGTCGCGCAGCGAGGCGATGGTGGCGGGCTGGGTGCGGCCGTCGTGGTCGGTGCGGGAGCCGAAGCGGTAGGGGACACCGCGGCCGCCGATCGCGATGCGGTCGTCGGCGGTGCGCTGCGCGTACGTGTAGGCGTGGGCCATGTCGCCGAGGAGCGGGGCGTCCTGCCAGTTGAGCCGCTCCCAGACCGAAGGCGGCAGGGGTGCCGTGACGATCATCGAGGAGTTCATGGGGAGCCAGGTGCGCCTGTGGCCCTTGAGGGCGGCGGTGAAGCCCTCGGTGCAGCGCAGGACGTACGGGGCGCGGACGGTGCCGTACGGGGTGACGGCGCGGCGGGGGGCGATCTCGGTGACGGGGGTGGACTCGTGGAGGGTGACGCCGAGGCGTTCGCAGGCCGTGGCGAGGCCCCGGACGAGTTTGAGGGGGTGGACGCGGGCGCCGTGGGGGGTCCAGCTGGAGCCGACGGCGTCGGCGACGTCGATACGGGCGCGGGTGGCGGGGGCGTCGTACAGCTCGCGGTCGGTCTCGCCGAAGGAGAGCTCGGCGGTGTGGAACGCCCTGAGCCGGCTGAGCTGGGCGGGGGTGCGGGCGACTTCGAGGACTCCGCCGCGGTGGACGTCGGCGTCGATGTCCTCCTCGGCGGCGACGGCGATGACTTCGGCGACGGTGTCGTTCATGGCGTGCTGGAGGCGGCGGGCGGCTTCGTGGCCGTGGAGGGCGGCGTAGCGGTCGCGGCCGGCGATGCCGTTGTAGAGCCAGCCGCCGTTGCGGCCGGAGGCGCCGTAGCCGCAGAACTTCTGCTCCAGGACGGTGACGCGGAGGTCGGGGGCGGCGCGCTTGAGGTAATAGGCGGTCCACAGGCCGGTGTAGCCGCCGCCGACGATGACGACGTCCGCGGTGGCGTCGCCGGTGAGGGGGGCGCGGGGTGGCTGGTGGGCGGTGGTGCCGGTCGCGTACCAGAAGGAGATGCCGCCGTTGATCGTCATGGGGGAGTTGGTACCGGGGGCGCCGGAGGGGTGTCCAGGGGGCCGGGTGTCGTGTTCCGGGGGGAACGGCGGACGGGGTGGCCGGTGCGGGGGCGGAGCGGGGCGTGTAGGGCGGCCAGGCGGAGGCGGGGGTTTCGGGGGCGCGGGCCGGGGCGCTGTCGGTGCGGTGGGTCACCATGGGGGCATGGCGCGGAACGGGCAGGGAACGCGGGCGGGCCGGGCGACGGTGCGAGCGGCACGGCTTCCGGAGGTGCGGTTGCCGGAGACGGCGGTGTGGGAGGGGGGTGCGCTGGAGCCGGACGGGGATTACGACGGGCTGGAGTTCGCGGACCTGGACCTGGCGGGGCAGGACGGGGCCGGGGCGCGGTTCATGGACTGCGCGCTGCGCCGGTGTGGGCTGGACGAGGCCGGGCTGGCGAGGGCGCGGGTGCTGGATTCGGTGCTGGAGCAGGTCCGGGGGGTGGGCACGGACCTGTCGGGGGCTTCGCTGCGGGACGTGGAGCTGGTGGAGGCCCGGCTGGGCGGGGCGCAGTTGCATGGGGCGGTGCTGGAGCGGGTCCTCGTACGGGGCGGGAAGATCGACTACGTGAACCTGCGGACGGCACGGCTCAGGGACGTGGTCTTCGAGGGATGCGTGCTGGTGGAGCCGGACTTCGGGGGTGCCGTGCTGGAGCGGGTGGAGTTCCGGGACTGTGTGGTGCGCGGGGCCGACTTCTCGGGGGCGCGGCTGTCGGAGGTGGATCTGCGGGGTGCGTCGGAGCTGGGGATCGCGCGGGGGGTGGAGGCGCTGGCGGGGGCGGTGATCAGCCCTGGTCAGCTGTTCGAGCTGGCTCCGGCGATGGCTGCGCAGCTGGGGGTCCGGGTGCTGGGGTAGCCGGAGCGCGGCCCGTACGAGGGGGTGCGTACGGGCCGGATGGGCGGGGGCGTCAGCGCTTCTTCGGTTCCTCGGCGTTGCGCCAGACGGTGAGGTCGACCGTGACGTAGTTGCTCGCGTCCTTCCCGTCCGACTTGCCGCGGTACGTCGCCACCGCGATGTGCCCGGCGTCGCTGAGCACGCAGATCTCCGACCCGTCGCTGAGCTGGTCGAGGCTGACCTTCTCGGTGTAGCGGGTCTCGGTGCGGCAGGTCTCCAGGGAGCCCTTCTGCGCGTTGTTCAGGACGACGAGCTTGCCGTTGTCGGTGCCGAGCCTCTTCTCGCCGAACAGGGTGTCGAAGTAGTAGTAGAGGTCCCCGTGGCTGTACGAGACGCCGGAGCTGCCGCCCGAGGTGGGGCGCGGCGGGTTGTCGGCCAGCATGATCTGGTAGTTGGCCGTCATGTTGATGCCCTGGTACGAGGCCGGGGCGGGGTCGGGGCGCTTCTGGTTCTTGTTCTGGGAGGCCCCGGGGCTGGGGGTGGCGCCGCGGCTGCCGCCGGTGGCGGCGCTGCTGCCGCCCCTGCTGCCCTTGGAGGAGCCGTCCGGCAGCAGGGAGCCGATGACCGCGAGGCCGATGACCGTGCCCACGATCGTCCCGGCGATGATCAGGCCCTTGCGCCGGGAGTTCTGCGGGGCGGGCGGCGGGAAGCCCGTCTGCGGGAAGCCGGTCTGGGGGAAGCCGGTCTGGTGGAGCGGCGGCGGCGTGGGGTAGCCGGGGGCGAACCCGGGATGCGGCGCGGGGTACCCGGGCGGCGGCGTGTGGTACCCGGGCGCCGGGGCCGGGTAGCCGGGGGGCAGGGTCTGGTACCCGGGGGCCGGGGTCGGGTAGCCGGGCGGTACGGCGCCCGGTGCCGTCGCCGGGGTGGCCGGCGCGGCCTGCGTCGGCGCGTACGCCACGCCCGGGGCCGCGGGCGGCGGGGGCGGCGCGGAGAGCTCGGTCGGGGTGGGCGCGGCGGCGGGCTGCGGCGGCGGGGTCCTGGCCGGTTCGGGCAGCTGGAGCCGTTCGGTGATGGAACCGGCGACGGCCTTGGGGAGCCAGTCCTCGCCTTGGCGCAGCGGGTCGGGCGAGAGGCCGTGGCACATCTCGATGACCTCGGTGAGGCTGGGCCGGGCGGCGGGGTCGCGGCTCAGGCAGCGGGTCACCAGGGGCCGCAGCTCCGCCGGCAGGGCGCTGAGGTCGGGATCCTCGTGCACGATCCGGTAGAGGACGGCGTGCGAGTTCCCGTCGCCGTAGACCGGTGCGCCGATCGCCGCGAAGGCGATGATCTGGCCGAGGGCGAAGATGTCGGTGGCGGCGGTGACCGCTCCGGCGGAGGCCTGCTCGGGCGCCATGAACGCGGGAGTGCCGACGCTGACGCCGCTGCTGGTCAGGGCGGTGGCGTCGGCCGCGCGGGCGATGCCGAAGTCGATCACGCGGGGGCCGTCGGAGGCGAGGAGCACGTTCGCCGGCTTCAGGTCGCGGTGGACGATGCCCGCGCCGTGGATGACGTGCAGGGCCTCGGCGACCCCGATGGCCAGCAGCAGGACGCTGCGCAGCGGCAGCCGTCCGTGCCGGGTCACGGCGTGCGCGAGGGAGGGGCCCGGTACGTAGGAGGTGGCGAGCCAGGGCTGCGCGCCCTCGGTGTCGAAGTCGATGACGGGCGCGGTGTACAGGCCCTGCACCCGCTGGGCGGCCCGTACTTCCTGCTGGAAACGCCGCCGGAACTCCGGGTCCTCGCTGAACTCGGGCCGGATCACCTTGAGGGCGACGGGCCGTCCGCCGAGGGTGTAGGAGAGGTACACCTTGCCCATGCCGCCCGCGCCCAGCACGGCCACGAGCCGGTAACCGCCCACCGTGGCCGGGTCCTCCGGCCTGAGCGGCTGGAAGAGCTCGGCTGAAGGCGCACCGTTACCACTCATGAAAAACCGTCCCCTATCGGGCAGTTCACAGCCTGCCGACGCCCTGAAGCCAACCGAGAGAGTACCCGACACCCGGGCCCCGGCCGGGCCGGATCCGGAGACCCTTCAACGGGCCGCCAGGGGGCGGCGGCGCCGGTGGTAGCCGAGGGCGAGGGCGAGGATCAGGGGGCCCCAGAGGGCGAACGGGCCGCTGACGATGAGGGCGAGGGCCCGCCACCAGCCGTTGGTGTAGCCGACGTCGGAGAACCCGGCGAGGTGGAAGGCGCAGAGCACCCAGTCGACGAGGAGCCACGTGAAGCCGAGTCCGGCGAGGGTGGCGGGCACGGTGACCGCGTGACGCGGGATGCGGCGGCCGCCGAGTACGGGGACCCGGGCGGGGACCGTTTCGCCCCAGGGGCGTACGAGGCCGGCGCAGAGCAGGGCGAAGGCCTCGGAGAGGAGGCTGAGGGCGAGGACGTAGGGGACGGTGATCAGGAGCGGCTGCCCGGAGGGTGGCAGGTCCATGCCCATCTGGAAGCCGAAGCCGACGGGCAGCCGCCACAGGCACACCGGCAGGGCCAGCAGCGGCAGGAGGCGGGCGGTCGTCCGGGCCCAGCGCGGGACGGGGCGTTCGGTGGTGGCGTGGCTCATGCGGCCAGCCTCCCGGCCGCGCGGCGGCCGGACATCGGGCACGCGAGCGATCCGGCTCCCCCGGGCGGGGGAGGGAACGGCCCGGGCGGGTCCGCTCAGGCGGGTACGCGGGGGAAGCGGGACTGGAGGGTCCAGATGACCGGGTTGTCGGCGAGGCCCTCGTGCATGTCGACGAGGTCGGCGATCAGGTCGTGGAGGAAGTCGCGGGCCTCGCGGCGCAGCAGGCGGTGACTGAAGGTGAGGGGCTCTTCCTCCGGGGCCATCCAGTCGGCTTCGATGTCGACCCAGCCGAAGCGGCGTTCGAAGAGCATGCGGTCGGCGGACTCGGTGAAGTCGAGCTCCGCGAACCGGCGGTCGGCGGAGCGGCTGCCGCGCGGGTCCTCGTCGAGCTGCTCGACGATGTCGCACAGCGCCCAGGCGAAGTCGAGTACGGGCACCCATCCCCAGGCTGTGGACACTTCCGTGTCCTTCTCGGTGTCCGCGAGGTAGACGTCCCCGCAGAACAGGTCGTGGCGCAGGGTGTGGACGTCCGCCGAGCGGTAGTCGGTCTGCGGGGGGTCGGGGAAGCGCCGGGAGAGGGAGTAGCCGATGTCGAGCACGTTCCCGATGGTGTCACGGGTGCTCCTCCGGCGGCGCGGGGGGCGGCGCGGGGCGGCCCGGGCCCCTGCGGGCGCCGCCCCGGATCCGCCCGCCCCGGATCCGCCCGCCCCGGATCCGCCCGCCCCGGATCCGCCCGCCCCGGATCCGCCCGCCCCGGATCCGCCCGCCCCGGACGCCGGCGGGGGTCAGTCCTCCAGGGCCTGGTAGGCCGTGGTCCAGAAGTCGTGGATGACGCGCGCCGGGGCCGGGGTGGACAGGCCCACCTGCATGAGCAGGATGCCGGTGAGGCCGTTCACCGGGTCGGCGTAGGCCGAGGTGCCGGTTCCGCCGTCCCAGCCGAACTGGCCGACGGGCGCGTAGTCGCCGCGGTAGGTCCGCACCGCCATGCCGAGGCCCCAGCCGCCCTGCTGGCCCTGGCCGAAGGACACGTGGACGGCGCCCCGGGCGAGGGCGGAGCGGGCGCTCTCCTGTTCGGGCGTGAGGTGGCTGGTGGTCATCAGCTCGACGGCGGGCCGGGACAGGATCCGTGCGTCCCCGTGCTTCCCGCGGTTCAGGAGCATGCGGAAGTACGCGTGGTAGTCGTCGACGGTGGAGACCAGGCCGCCGCCGCCGGACTGGAAGAGCGGGGCCCGGCTGTAGCGGCCGTCCGCTGCCTCGTCCCACACCATGAACTCACCGCTCCGCGGGTCGGGGGCGTAGCAGGGGGGCAGCCGGTCGATCTTGCCGGCGGGGACGTGGAAGCCGGTGTCCTCCATGCCCAGCGGGTCGAGGACGCGCTCGCGCAGGACCGTCTCGAACGGCTTGCCCGTGACCCGGGAGACGAGCACGCCGAGCACGTCGTGGCTGAGGTGGTAGCCCCAGTGCTCACCGGGCTGGTACATCAGCGGGAGCTCGCCGAGGCGGCGCATCCACTCGTCCCGCTCGGGCGCCGGGACCACGCCCTGGCTGAAGACGGCCTTCTCCTGGAGCGCGACCTGGACGGGGGAGCCGATCGTCGAGAGGTCGACGCCGAGGCCGAAGGTGGAGGTCACCAGGTCCCGCACGGTGATCGGCCGCTTCGCCGGCACCGTCTCGTCCAGCGGGCCGTCGGTCCGCCGCAGCACCTGGCGGTCGGCGAGCTCGGGCAGCCATTCCTGTACCAGGTCGTCCAGGCGCAGGCGGCACTCGTCGAGGAGGGCCATCACCGGGGCCATCGTGACCGGCTTGGACGTGGAGGCCATCCGGAAGATCGTGTCGCGACGCATCGGGGCGCCGCCGTCGTGGTGCGTCGTGCCGATGGCTTCGACGTGCGTCTCGTCGCCCCGGCTGAGGAGGGCGACGACGCCGGGGACGCTCCCGGAGTCGACGTGCCGTGCCAGTACGTCGCGCAGCCTGCGCAGGCTCGCTTCGGAAAAGCCGCTGTTCCGTCCCATTGCCGATCTCCCCGTAAGTGTTTGGGAACTGCTGAACGCTTTCGAAGCTATATTGCGTTTAGCTATCCGTCAACAAGAGAGGGGGGGTGAAGTCCTGTAAGGGCGGGCAGTTTGAGGCTTCGTTGCAATGGTCGTGGAGGTGAATGCAAGGGGTGCCGCAGGTGTCGGATTGCAATGGGCTTGGGGTGGATGCATACTGCGCGTGTCGACGAGGGGAGACGAGCGCCGATGCCCGGAGGACGGCTGACCGGCGAGGACCGCCGGCACATCGCCACGTGGCTGGCCGAGGGGCTCGGGTACGCGGAGATCGGGCGCCGCCTGGGGCGGCCCGCCTCGACCGTCATGCGGGAGGTCACCCGCAACGGCGGGCCGGGGGAGTACGCGGCCGAGCGGGCGCAGGAGGCCACGCGGGACCGCGCGCGCCGGGGCGGGCAGCAGGCGCGGCCTCCGGCGCCGCACACCCCCGACACCGGCCACGGGCGGGACCCGCGGGCGGTGCGGGAGTTCACCGAGTCCTTCACCGGGCTCCTGGCCCGGCAGGGGATGCCGCCGATGGTCTCCAGGGTGCTCGCCTGCCTCTACACCACCGACTCGGGCGCCCTCACCGCCGCCGAGCTGGTCCAGCGGCTCGACGTCAGCCCGGCGTCCGTCTCGCACGCCGTGGCCTGGCTCGAAGAGCAGGGGATGCTCAGGCGGGAGCGGCTGCCCGGCGAGCGGCGCGAGCGCTACGCCGTCGACGACGAGCTCTGGCTCCGGTCGCTGCTGGCCGCCGCGCGGATGAACGACGTCCTGGTGGCGGAGTCGCGGCGCGGAGCCGAGGTGCTCGGGGCGGGGACTCCCGCCGGGGCGCGCTTCGAGGCCTCGGTCGAGCTGCTCTCGCTCGTCAACGAGGCCCTCGGGCAGGCCGTGGAGCAGTGGCGGCGGAGACTGGCCGGGCGGGACGCCGGGCGGAGCCCCGGCCGGGACGCCGACGCCGGGCCGTGAGCGCCATCGGCCGTGAGCGGGGTCACGAGGGCAGCAGGCGTTGCTCCTTGGCCACCGCCACCGCGCCGGCGCGGGTGTCGACGCCGAGCTTGTCGTAGATGCGTCCCAGGTGGGTCTTGACCGTGGCCTCGCTGATGAACAGGGCCCGGGCGATGTCGCGGTTGCCCAGCCCCCGGGCCAGCTGGCCCAGGATGTCGAGTTCGCGGTCGGTGAGGGTGGGGCGCGTTCCGCGCATGTGGGCCATGACCCGGCTCGCGACGGGCGCCGACAGGGTGGTGCGGCCCGCCGCCGCCGAATGGATGGCTGCGAAAAGCTCCTCGGGCCGTTCCGCCTTGAGCAGGTAGCCCGTCGCCCCCGCCCCGATCGCCCGGGTGATGTCCGCGTCCGTGTCGTACGTCGTGAGGACCAGGACGTGCGGCGGGGAGGGGAGGGCGGTGATGCGGCGGGTGGCTTCGACGCCGTCGATGCCGTCGCCCAGCTGGAGGTCCATCAGGACCACGTCCGGCCGGAGCCTGGCGGCCAGCGCGACCGCCTCCTCGCCGCTGCCCGCCTCGCCGAGCACCTCGATGTCCGGTTCGCTGCCGAGGAGCGCGAGGAGTCCGGCGCGGACCACCACGTGGTCGTCGCAGAGGAGGATCGTCGTCATCCTGTGGGCTCCAGGGGGATTGAGGCGGAGAGGACGGTGCCCTCGCCGGGGGTGGATTCGATCGTCAGGGTGCCGCCGAGCTGGCGCACGCGGGCGCGCATCGCCGGGAGGCCGTGGCCGCGTTCGGGGCCGGCGCCGGCGGGGGTGGCGACGGTGAAGCCGGCGCCGTCGTCCGCGATGTCCAGGACCACCTGGTCGCCGAGGAAGCTGAGGGTGAGGGCGGCGGTGTGCGCGTGCGCGTGTTCGCGGACGTTGGCCAGGGCGCCCTGGGCGATGCGCAGGAGGGCCGATTCGGTGCGGTCCGGGAGGGGGACGGGTACGCCCTCCAGGTGGAAGCGGACCTCGACGCCGGGGCCGGCGTCCAGGGCGCGCAGGGCGTCGGCGAGGCCCGCGCCGTCGGCCAGCTCGGGCGGGGCCAGGTCGTGGACCAGGCGGCGGGCCTCGGCGAGGCCGCGGGCCGCGATGCCGGTGGCGGTACGGACGTGCGCGCGGGCGGTGGCCGGGTCGCTGTCCCAGGTGCGGTCCGCGGCCTGGAGGAGCATCTGCTGGCTGGACAGGTGCTGGGCCAGGGTGTCGTGGATCTCCATGGACAGCCGCTGCCGCTCGGCGAGGGTGCCTTCGCGGCGTTCGGTGGCGGCGAGTTCCCGGCGGGTGCGGATCAGGTCGTCGATCAGCGCGCGCTGGGCGCGGGCCTGGCGCTCCATGTGGACGAAGACGGCCGTGGCCAGGGCGGCGATGGCGGGCGGGGCCAGCAGGAGGTTGGGGTCGAAGGCTGTGGAGAGCTTCAGCTGGGCCGCCACGACGAAGACGGTGAGTACGCCGACCAGGGCGACGGCGGCGCGCGGCGGGAGGGTGCGCAGGGCCGTGAAGAACAGCGGTACGGCGCACCAGGCGAAGCTCGGCGCGAGCACGACGAGGACGACCCAGGTGGCCACGACCAGGCCGAGCCAGAGCCGGCGGCGCAGGGTCGGGGGCGCGGGGGCGCCGGGGGCGGGGGCGGCCTGGGTGACGCCGACGGCGGGGCCGAGGACGTAGAGCAGGGCGAGGGCGATGCCGAGGGAGATCACCCAGGGGGTGCGGGGTTCGCCGGGGTGGCGGAGCAGGAACCGGGCCACCGAGGCGCCGAGCAGCAGGAAGAACGCCGCGTGCATGACGGCGGCGAGGGTGCGGGTGTCGGGGGCGGTCGCGGGGTGCCGGCTCACGGCGTGGCTCCTGGGGGTGGGCGGAGGTTTCCATGCTGCCGCAGCCGCAGCCGCAGCCGCAGCCGCAGCCGCAGCCGCAGCCGCAGCCGCAGCCGCAGCCGCAGCCGCTGCCGCTGCCGCTGCCGCTGCCGCAGCCCCGGCCGGGCCGCGGCCCCGGCGGACGGATGCCGGGGGGATGGTCGCCCCGGCGCGGCGGGTGCCGGTGCGCGGTGGTCCGGCGGGGTGGCGGCGCCCCGGCCCCCGGGGCGGCGGTGCCGCGGCCGGTGCCGCCGCCCACCGGCCGGGGCGGTGCTGCGGCGTTGCCGCTCCACCCCGCGCGGGGGCGTGTGACCAGGGGAACCGGGCGGCCCGCCCCACCACATCGGCCGATCGGATGATGCCCGGGTCAACCGGTGCGCTGGGCGGGGCGAGCCGGTACGGGGACGGCCCGGGGCGGGGTCCGGGGCCAGGCTTGGAGAGAGCCAGCCGACGACCCACCAGGAGCTGAAATGAACACCCGCACCCGCGTCCTCACCGGCACCGCCCTCGCCGTCGTCCTCGGCGCCGGGACCTTCGGCGCCGTCAGCGCGAGCGCCACCCCCGCCGCGCCGGCCAAGAAGGACTCCGACAAGAACTTCACCACCTCGACGCACCTCACCATCGGTGCCGCCACCCGCGCCGCGCAGGCCGCGCTGGAGGCCGCCGAGAAGGAGAACCAGAAGGTCACCGTCGCGGTGGTCGACCGCAACGGCAACACCATCGTCACCCTGCGCGGCGACGGCGCCGGCCCGCAGTCCTACGAGTCGGCGGAGCGCAAGGCGTTCACCGCCGTGTCCTGGAACGCCCCGACCTCCGTCCTCGCCGGCCGCCTCGCGCAGACTCCGAACCTGAAGGACATCCCGGGCACCCTCTTCCTCGGCGGCGGCGCCCCCGTCCAGGCGGGCGGCGCGCCCGTCGCCGGCATCGGCGTGGCCGGCGCCCCGAGCGGCGACCTGGACGAGAAGTTCGCCAAGGCCGGTGTGGAGTCCCTCCAGCAGTAGGGTCCGGCTCCGCCGCGGATCACCCGCTTAGGATCGGCGCGTGGAACTCAAGCGCCTGGCCGCCCCCGCCGTCACCGCCCTGCTCGTCCTCACCACGGGATGTACGGGCGCGACGGTGCAGGGGCGGCCCGGCGCGTCCGGGCTGCGCGATCCGTTCTTCCCCCGGGCGGGCAACGGCGGCTACCAGGTCGACCACTACGCGCTGGACCTCGCCTACGACCCCGCCGACGGGCGGCTGCACGGCACGGCCGTCATCACCGCCCGCGCCGGCCAGGGCCTCAGCTCCTTCAACCTCGACTTCAGCGGCCTCAAGGTCGAGGCGGTGGACGTGCAGGGCGCCGCCGCCCGGTACAACCGGACCGGCAACGAGCTGACGGTGCGCCCGGCCAAGGACCTGAAGAAGGGCGAGGTCTTCCGTACGACGGTGGACTACTCCGGGCGGCCGAAGCCGGTCGTCGATCCGGACGGGTCCGAGGAGGGCTGGATCACCACCGAGGACGGTGCGGTCGCCGTCGGCGAGCCGGTGGGGTCGATGGGCTGGTTCCCCGGCAACCACCACCCGAGCGACAAGGCCGCGTACGACGTGACGGTCACCGTGCCGGACGGGTACGAGGCCGTCTCCAACGGGCGGCTGCGCTCCCGGCGGGAGACGGGGGACGGGCGGACGGAGTTCGCGTGGCACAGCCCGGAGCCGATGGCGAGCTACCTGGCGACCGTCGCCGTCGGCAAATTCAGGGTGAGCACCGGGCGGACCCCCTCCGGCGTGGAGGTCTACAACGCCGTCGACGGCGGTGAGGCGGCCGGCAGCGAGGCGGCGCTGAAGCGGCTGCCCGAGATGGTGGAGTGGGCGAGCACCAGGTTCGGCCCCTATCCCTTCGGCACGGCCGGATCGATCGTGATGCCCGCGGGGACCCTCGCGTACGCGCTGGAGACCCAGACCAAGCCCGTCTACCCCGGCGCGCCCGGCGAGGAACTGGTGCTGCACGAGCTGGCCCACCAGTGGTTCGGGAATTCCGTCTCGCCGAAGTCCTGGAAGGACATGTGGCTCAACGAGGGCTTCGCCACGTACGCGGAGTGGCTGTGGTCCGAGGACCGGGGCGGGATCACCGCGCAGCGCCGTTTCGAGGCGTTCCTGGCGGGTGACACCTCGGTCGACGCGGAGGCCGGGGGCGGCTGGGACGCGTTTCCGCCCGCCGCGCCGCCCGGCGCGGCGCAGGTGTCCGACGCGCCCGTGTACTACCGGGGGGCCATGGTCCTGCACCGGATCCGGCAGGAAGTGGGGGACGAGGCGTTCTTCGGCCTGCTGCGAGGCTGGACCGCCGACCACCGGCACGGCAACGCGAGCACCGCGGACTTCACCGCGTACGCGCAGCGGCGGACGGGCCACGACCTGAAGAAGGTGTGGGACGTGTGGCTGTACGGACAGGGCCGCCCCCGCGCGTAGGCCGTGGGCGCCCCGGGACGCCGGCCGGGCCCCCCGCCCGGAGGTCCGGGGAGGGGGCTTCGGCCCGGCGGGCGGGATCAGACGTTGACGCCGAAGTCCTGGGCGATGCCGACGAGGCCGGAGGCGTAACCCTGGCCGACCGCGCGGAACTTCCACTCGGCGCCGTTGCGGTAGAGCTCGCCGAAGACCATGGCGGTCTCGGTGGCGGCGTCCTCGGAGAGGTCGTACCGGGCGATCTCGGCGCCGCCGGCCTGGTTCACGACGCGGATGTAGGCGTTGCGGACCTGGCCGAAGTTCTGGCTGCGGTTCTCGGCGTCGTAGATGGAGACCGGGAAGACGATCTTGTCCACGTCGGCGGGGAGGCCGGCGAGGTTGACGTTGATCGCCTCGTCGTCGCCCGAGCCCTCACCGGTGCGGTTGTCGCCGGTGTGGACGATGGTCTGGTCCGGGGTGGACTTGTTGTTGAAGAAGACGAAGTGACCGTCGGAGACGACCTTGCCCGTCGCGTTGACCGCGATGGCGGAGGCGTCCAGGTCGAAGTCGACACCGGTGGTCGTGCGGACGTCCCAGCCGAGGCCGACCGTGACGGCGCTGAGGCCGGGGGCCTCCTTGGAGAGCGAGACGTTGCCGCCCTTGGACAGGCTTACTGCCATTTGACTGGTGTCCTTCCTCGTCACATGACCGCGATGTGGGGTCAAGCTACCGCTGCCGTTATAACGCGGGCAGGGGGCGCGAAGGTTCCAGGCACGTGGAAATGGGGTGACGTGGCGCGGGCGGAGGCCGATCATAGGGCCATGCCTGGTCCCCATGTCATCCGCGGTTCCGTCGTGCTCCCCGAGGCGGAGCTCGCCTGGCGGTTCTCGCGTTCCTCCGGGCCGGGCGGGCAGCACGTCAACACCTCCGACTCGCGGGTGGAGCTGCTGTTCGACCTGGCGGCGACCGAGGCGCTGCCGCCGGTGTGGAAGGAGCGGGCGCTGGAGCGGCTCGCGTCCCGGCTGGTCGACGGCGTGGTGACGGTACGGGCCTCCGAGCACCGCTCGCAGTTCCGCAACCGGGAGATGGCGATGGTCCGGATGGCCTCCCTGCTGGCGGAGGCCACGGCCCCGCCGCCGAAGCCGCGCCGGGCGACGAAGATCCCCCGGGGGATCAACGAGCGGCGCCTGCGGGAGAAGAAGGCCCGGGGCGAGACCAAGCGGAACCGCAGCGGGCGCGACTGGTAGCGCGGCCCGACCGGAAGAGACGGCCTAAGGGGCCAGGTGCCGGTAGCGGCCGCGGAAGTAGGCCAGCGGCGGTGCGTCCGGGACCGGGAGGCCGGCGGCGAGGACGCGGCCGACGACCAGGGTGTGGTCGCCCGCCGTCACGCGGGACTCGGTGCGGCACTCCAGGGTGGCCAGCGCGCCCGACAGCAGCGGCGCGCCCGACAGGGCGCCGCGTACGTACGGGACCCCCTCGAACAGCAGCCGGTCGCTGATCCGGCCCTTCATCGCGAAGCGGCTCGCGACCTGGAGCTGGCTGTCCGCGAGGAGGGAGACCGCCCACAGCGGCTGCTCGGCGAGCAGGTCGTCCATGCGGGAGTCCTCGCGCACGCTCACCAGGACCAGTGGCGGGTCCAGGGAGACCGACATGAAGGCGGTGGCCGTCATGCCGACGTCCTCGCCGCGGGGTCCGCCGGCGGTCAGGGGCGGCTCGTGCGCGGTGATCAGGCACACGCCGGCGGCCAGCCGGGACATGGCGGCACGGAACTCGTCGTTGCTCACCCCCTCAGGATGGGGGGTGGCGGGCGCGGGAGCCGGGTCTGCGGCGGTCGTCTTGGGCACGTACCGAACGCTAGTCCCGCGCCCGCCCGCCGCACATCGGCCCCCGGTCCCCACCGCCTCCCCGACCGGGGTCCTAGGCCCTGTCGTCAAAGTCCCGCCTGGCCCGCGGCCCCCGGCACCGCACCTCGCCGCGTTGTCGGGGCACCCAAGTACGTCCAGTACTCGGGTGCCCCTCCGCCTTGCGATGCACGGCACCGGACGCCGCAGGCCTGACCGGCGCTCCTTTGACGACAGGACCTAGGCCCGGAGGTGAAAGTCCGCCCCACCGGCGCCACTTTCGCGCCGCGGCCCGGGCCCAGGCCGTATCGTTTGCCGCCGGGAACGGGAGGGAGCGTTCCCACTCCGTACCCCCTCCCCAGCACGCCCTTATTCATCTCATGTGACTTGAGTCACAGAGGGCAAGATTTGTTGACCCTGTGTACCTGCCGCACAGCTCACTGTGATTCAGTGGACGGGACACCGCAACGAAACGCCGATGACATACCTGGAGTTGCTGTCGAGGTCTCGGGGAGAGCGAGCAATGGAGACCGAGTCGGAGCCGTACGTCCGTCTTGCGACCTTGCGGCAGCTGCACCGGGTGGTGGCCGAGCTCAACACCGCGCGGAGCCTGGCGGACACCCTGCAGACCGTAGTGGACGGCATCGTCAGGGGCCTCGGCTACGAACTCGCCTGCGTCAACCTCGTACGCCCTGACGGGGATCTCGTGGTCGCGGCCTTCGCAGGCGACCCCGCCGCCGAAGCCCTCATCACCGGCCGCGTCGGTTCCCGCCCCGCCTGGGAGCGCCGCCTGACCATGGGCGAGGACTGGGACGGCCTGCGCTTCATCCCGCACACCGAGGGCTGGGTCCTCCTGGAGGACGACGTCCCCCAGTGGCACACCGACGGCCCCGATCCGCGCTTCCAGGACGAGTGGCACCCCGAGGACCGGCTCTACGCCCCCATGTACGCGACGGGCGGGGAACTGCTGGGTGTCATTTCGGTGGACAGACCGCGCAATGGGCGCCGCCCCGGCGCGTGGGGGCGCGAAGCGCTCCAGATGTACGCCTTCCAGGCCGCCATTGCGATCAGCAACGCCAGGCTCCGCGCGAACATGCAGCGCGCCCTGGTCCGGCTGGAGCGGGAGCAGCAGGCACTGCGCGCCAGCGAGGAGTCGTTCCGGCAGGCCTTCGAGTACGCGCCCAGCGGCATGGCCATCGCCGAGATGGGCGGCGACCAGCACGGCCGGCTGCTGCGCACCAACGACGCCCTGTGCCGCCTCCTGGGCCGGCCCGCCTCCGTGCTGCGCCGCTACTCCTTCTCCGACCTCGTCCACCCCGAGGACATCGGGACCCTGCTGCGCACCTCCGCCGAGGGCGGCCGCGCCGAGCTGCGCCTCGGGCGGCGCGACGGCACGTACGTCTGGGTCTCGCTGCGCAACTCGGTGGTCGCGGACGCCGCCGACGGGCCCCGCTTCCTGCTCACGCACGTCGAGGACATCGAGGAGCGCAAGCGGCACGAGCTCCAGCTCGCGCACCGGGCCAGCCACGACTCCCTCACCGGTCTGCCCAACAGCGCCGAGCTGCGCTCCCGGCTCGGGGCGCGCCTGTGCCGGCGGCCCCAGTCCGTACGGGCCAGCGCGGTGGAGGCGCTGGACGCGGCGTACGAGGGCCGCCCCGGGGCGGGTGGTGCCGGCGAGCACGGCTTTCCGCCCGAGGGGCAGCAGCACGGGTACGGCGGCGGCTACCCCGCCGGGCCGGGCGCCGCGCAGACGGGCGACTCCTTCGACTTCCCCGGCCCGCTCCCGGGCCGGCCGGACGGCCCGTACGACCACCACGTGCACACGGTGGCGCCCGCCGGCGACATCGACGACGGCACGAAGGGGCTCGCGGTGCTCTTCTGCGACCTCGACGGCTTCAAGTCGATCAACGACCGGTTCGGCCACCACACCGGCGACGCCGTCCTGATCGAGGTGGCCCGGCGGCTGACGACGGGCGTCAGGGACGGTGACACCGTCGCCCGGCTGGGTGGTGACGAATTCGTCGTCCTCGCCGACGGGCTGGGCGCGGCCGACGCCGCCGACCTCGCCGTGCGGCTGCGCAACGCGATCATCCCGCCGATTCGGGTGGACGGCCGCGCGGTGCGCGTGGGAGCGAGTTTCGGGATCGGCTGGGCCAGCTGCGGGATGTCCGCGGAAGAGGTGCTGCGCTCCGCCGACCAGCGGATGTACATCGAGAAGCGGTCCCGTTCCAAGGCGCACCGGCGGGCCGGCTGATCACGCGGGCCGCCCGTGGGCGCACGTGTTCGGGGTAGGCTCCCGTGGGTCGAAAGGAGTGACCTGCGATGACGACGCCCGCGAACAACGGCCCGCACGGTGGGGCGAACAAGCCCGAGGACGATGACCCGTTCGGCTACCTCTACGCGGACGGCCAGGCCGCCGGAGCCACCCCGCCCGGTCAGGGCGGCGGATACGGCTACCCCGGCCCGACGGCCGGCGGACCGTCCGGCGCGCAGCCCGGCGTCCCCCGGACCTCGTACAACCAGGTGCGCACGGTCGGCGAGCGGACCTACGGCGGCCAGCGCGGCGCCGTTCCGCAGCAGCAGCCCCCGCAGGCCTACCAGGCCCAGTACCAGGCGCCCGAAGCCCTCCAGGCGAACGGCTACGGCGTCCCGCAGCAGCCGTCCGCGCCGACGGCGCCTCACCAGCCCGTCCCGTCCCGGGGCGGCGGCCGCGGCGGTGGCTCCAGCCGCCGGGGCATGGTGATCGCGGCGATCGCGGTGGTCGCCGCCGTCGGCATCGGCATCGGCGCGGCCGTGGTCTTCGGCAAGAAGAACGACAAGGACGACAAGAACCAGGCGACGGGCCCGGCCCAGTCGGTGGCGCCCTCGCAGAAGTCCGATCCGGAGCCGAGCGGATCCCCGCAGCCCTCGCAGGCCCCGCTGCCGAAGGCGGACGCCTCCGGGGCGGGCATGGCCCTGACGGGCGGCGCGGCGCTGCAGGCCACCGTCCCCGGTGCGAAGAGCGCGGGCGGCCAGTACGTCGGCAACTTCAACCAGACCGGCGCGGCCGTCACTTGGACGCTGGACGTGCCCAAGGCGGCCCAGTACAAGCTGAAGATGACGTACGCGGTGCCGGGCAAGGACGCCAACACCACGTTGACCGTCAACGGCGAGGCGCAGTCCCGGCCGATAAACATGAAGAACTTCGCGCACGCCAAGCCCGGTGAGTGGGGCTGGACGTACACGCACTCGCTGGTGCAGCTGAAGAAGGGCACCAACACGGTCAAGATCTCGTGCGAGACCGGCAACCAGTGCGAGATCAACATCGACCAGCTCTGGCTCGAACAGGGCTGACCGGGCCTCCGGCCGGCGGCCGCCCTACAGGGCCGTGACCTTCACCGACCCCCGTACCTCCTCGTAGGTGCGGGGGTCGAAGTCTCCCGCCGTCGGGGCGTGGACGGTGGCCGCGGAGAGGGCCACCGCGCGGGTGAGGCGCTCGGGCCAGTCCAGGCCCCGGGTGAGCGCGGAGAGCAGGCCCGCCACCGCGGAGTCGCCCGCGCCGGTGGGGTTGCCGCGCAGCGGCCGGGGCGGGGCCGCCTCCCAGGTGCCCTCGGGGGTGGCGGCGAGCAGACCGGCGGGGCCCAGGGAGGTGACCACGGCGTGGGCGCCGCGGCGGCGGGCGTCGCGGGTGGCGGGCAGCGGGTCGCGGGAACCGGTCAGCTCCGCCAGCTCGGCGGCGTTCGGCTTGATGACCTCCGGCCGGGCGGCGACCCCGCGGCGCAGGGCCTCGCCGCTGGTGTCCAGCAGGACCGGGACGCCGGCCGCGCGGGCCGCCCGTACCAGGACCGCGTACGCGCCGACGGGCACGCCCGGGGGCAGGCTGCCGCAGAGGGCCACGGCGCGGGCGCCGGTGAGGAGTTCGGCGTACCGGTCGAGGAAGGCGGCCCATTCGGCGGCGGAGATCTGCGGGCCGGGCTCGTTGAACTGGGTGGTGTCGCCGGTGCTGTCGTCGACGACGGCCAGGGTGCGCCGGGTGGTGCCGGCGCAGGGGACGAGGGCGTCGGCCACGCCGGGCGTGTCCGCCAGGAGTTCGCGTACGACCTGCCCGGCCGGGCCGCCGGCGAAGCCCGTCGCCGTGACCTCGTCGCCGAGCGCGGCGAGCACCCGGGCCACGTTCAGGCCCTTGCCGCCCGCGCGTTCGGTGACGCCGGTGACGCGGTGGGAGGTGTGCGGCAGCAGTCGCGGCACCCGGTGGGTGATGTCGAGGGCGGTGTTGAGCGTCACGGTGAGGATCATGGCCAGTCCCGGTCTTGGTGTGTGCCGGGATCATGCCAAATCGAGGGCGGCCGGCCCAGTCCCGCGGGCCGGCCGCCCCGGTCGTGCCGGGTGGACGGCCGGTTCAGGACGGCGGGCTGACGATCCATTCGCCGCGCCGCATGACGCCCTTGACGTCGAACGACGCGTCCAGGACCACCAGGTCTGCGTACTTTCCGGGCTCCAGCGAGCCGACCTCGTCGTAGAGGCCCAGCAGCTTGGCCGGGTTGGCGGAGATCGCCTGGACCACGGACTCGACGGGCAGCCGGTCCACCGTCACCGACCGCTTGAACGCGGTGTCCAGGGTCAGCGTGGAACCGGCGATGGAGCCGCCCTCCACGAGCCGGGCCACGCCTTCGCGGACCTCCACCTCCAGCGGGCCGAGGTGGTAGGTGCCGTCGCCGAAGCCGGCCGCGTCCATGGCGTCGGTGATCAGCGCGACGCGGTGCGCGCCCGCGTGGTGGAAGGCCAGCTCCAGCATCGCCGGGTGCAGGTGGGTGCCGTCGTTGATCAGCTCGACGGTGACGCGTTCGTCCTCCAGCAGGGCGGCGATCGGGCCGGGAGCGCGGTGTTCCAGGCCCGGCATGGCGTTGTAGAGGTGGGTGGCGACGGTCGCACCGGCCTCGATGGCCTGGCGGGCCTCGTCGTACGTGGAGTCGGTGTGGCCGATGGCGGCGATGACCCCGTGCTCGGCCAGCAGCCGTACGGAGTCCAGGCCGCCGGGGAGTTCGGTGGCGAGGGTGACCATGCGGGCGGCGCCGTGCGCGGCGTCGACCAGCTTGCGGACCTCGGCCGGGTCGGGGTCGCGCAGCAGGTCCTCCTTGTGCGCGCCCTTGCGGCAGGGGTTGATGAAGGGGCCCTCGAAGTGGATGCCGGCGATCTCTCCCTGCTGGGTGAGCTCGGCGAGCAGTCCCGCGCGGCGGGCCAGTTCGTCCAGGCCGCCGGTGACGGTGGAGGCGACGAGGGTGGTGGTGCCGTGTTCGCGGTGGGTGCGTACGCCCTTGAGGACCTCCTCGGCGGTGCCGGAGGTGAAGGAGGCCCCGCCGCCGCCGTGGTTGTGCATGTCCACGAAGCCGGGGACGATCCAGTGCCCGGACAGGTCGGTGACGTCCGCGTCCTCGCGGGCGCTGCCCGCGATGCGGGCGCCCTCGACGATGACGCGGCCGCCCGCCACGATCCCGGTGGGCAGCACCACCCTCGCGCCGGAGAGAACGGTGCTGTGTGCGCTTCCGGACATCAGGCAGGTACCTCCGTGGCGAGTAGGTCCCAGGCGAGCAGCCCCGCGCCCAGGCATCCGGCGGTGTCCCCGAGGGCAGCCGGAACGATCTCGGGCAGCCGCTGGAACGTCACGCGCTCCTCGACGGCGGTCCTCAGTGGTGCGAACAGCGTTTCCCCGGCCTCGGCGAGCCCGCCACCGATGATCAGCGTGTTCGGGTCCAGCAGGGTGATGGCGGTGACCAGGCCGTCGGCGAGGGCGCCGATGGCGCTCAGCCAGACCTCGCGGGCGGCCGCGTCCCCGGACTCGACGGCCTTGGCGCAGTCGGCGGCGTCGGCCGCCGGGTCGCCGGAGGCGGCGGCCCAGGCGCGGCTGACGGCGGAGGCGGAGGCCAGGGTCTCCAGGCAGCCGTGCTGGCCGCAGCCGCAGGCGGGGCCGCCGGGGCGGACCACGATGTGCCCGATCTCACCCGCGTAGCCGTGGGCGCCGGCCTCGATCCGGCCCGCGATGCCGATGGCGCCGGCGATGCCGGTGCCGAGCGGGACGAAGAGGAAGCGGTCGGCGCCCCGGCCCGCGCCGATGCGGCCTTCGGCGAGTCCGCCCGTGCGGACGTCGTGGCCGAGGGCGACCGGGATCCCGCCGAGGCGGGCGCCCAGCAGTTCGCGCATCGGTACGTCGCGCCAGCCCAGGTTCGCCGCGTACACGGCGATGCCCCGGTCGGCGTCGACGATGCCGGGGACGGCGACGCCGGCGGCCGAGGCGGCCGTGCCGAAGCGGGCGCGGCCCAGGCCGAGGAGCTCGTGGGCGAAGTCCAGGATCGTCTCGACGACGGCTTCGGGGCCCCGCTCGCGGCCGGTGGCGCGGCGGGCCTCGTGCAGCAGGGTGCCGTCCGCGCCGATGAGGGCGGCCTTGATCCCGGTGCCGCCCACATCCAGGGCGATGACGTGTTTCACGGGTTTCACAGCAGACAGTCTCGCGTGCTCGGCGGGGAAAGGTCTAGTCCATTGGAGGGGATTGTTGAGCAGCCATACAAATCCGGGCACCTGCCCGGACACGGTCCGGACACAGTCCGCGGCGCGGCCCGTTCCGGATGTGGAGGAGCCGCCAAAGTGGTGTAGACCTTACGTCGGATCGTACGTACAACCTGGGGTGGATCAAGAACTGTGAAGGGCCGTTACCTGAGGCCGGCGGCGACCGGCGCCGCGCTGTGCCTGACCGTGGCGACGCTGGCGGGCTGTGGAACCGTCTCCGGCCTCACCGGGGACAACGAGGTGACCCTGCGGGTCGTGGCGGCCGACTACGGGGACAATCCGCAGAACTCCTCCGCCGGTTACTGGAAGGACCTCGCCACCTCCTTCGAGAAGGACAACCCCGGCGTCCGCGTCGAGGTCAGCGTCTACTCCTGGTCGGAGGTCGACGCCAAGGTCGCCGCCATGGTCAAGGCCGGCAAGGCCCCCGACATCGCGCAGATCGGCGCCTACGCCGACTACGCGGAGGCCGGCAAGCTCTACACCGCCGACGAGCTGCTCTCCGTCAACACCGAGGCCGACTTCCTCGCCCCGCTCGCCGACGCGGGCAAGGTCAAGCGGGTCCAGTACGGCATGCCCTTCGTCGCCAGCACCCGGCTGCTCTTCTACAACCAGAAGCTGCTCGGCGACGCCGGGGTCATCCCCAAGGACGCCAACGCCTCCTGGCAGCCCAAGAGCTGGGCGGAGCTGGAGGCGGCCGCCAAGAAGCTCAAGGCGGCGAACGTCCCGACCCCCTTCGCGCTGCCGCTCGGCCGCGAGGAGGCCCAGGCCGAGACGATGATGTGGATGCTCGCGGGCGGTGGCGGCTACACCGACAACGAGGAGGCGTACGCGATCGACTCCCCGGACAACGTCAAGTCGCTGGAGTTCCTGCGCGACAAGATGGTCGGCCAGCAGCTGACCGGCCCGGTGGAGCCCGGCAAGCTGGACCGCCAGGCCGCCTTCGACGCCTTCACGCGCGGCGAGGTGGGCATGCTCAACGGCCACCCGACGCTGCTGAAGCAGGCCGCCGGCAAGGGACTGCGGTTCGGCATGGTCGCCATGCCGACCGCCGACGGCACCGACCACTCCACGATGGGCGTCGCCGACTGGGTGATGGCCTTCAAGAACGGCCACAAGAAGGAGTCCGGGAAGTTCCTGGACCACCTGTTCTCCGCGAAGAACGTGACCGCCTTCACCAACCGGTACGACCTGCTGCCGGTCACCACCAGCGGCTACCGGGCCATGGCCGCCAGCACCGGCGGCACGGCCACCCAGCTGAGGACCTTCCTGACCGCCCTGCCCAGCGCCCGGCTCTACCCGGTCGGCAAGAAGTCCTGGGCCGGCGTCAGCGAGGACGTCAAGCAGAACATCGGCAAGGCCGTGCAGCCGGGCGGGCAGCCCGCGAAGGTACTGGAGGAGATCGCCACCAGGGCGCGCAAGGCGGACGGCGAACGCTGACCCCCCGGCCCGTGGCACACCGCTCCGGCCGGGACCGGGCCGGGGCGGTGTCGGTGGGCGGCGTTAATCTGGCCGTATGACGGACGGCGGCCAGGCGGGTGAAACGGCGGGGAACGGGGCGGCGGAGACGGCGCACGGCCGGCTGACCGCCGCCGAGGCCGCCGTGCTCGCCTACGAGGGCCGCAGCTGGCCCGGCCCCGGAGCCAAGGAGCGGGCCGTGCGCGAAGGCCTCGGGCTCACCCCGGTCCGCTACTACCAGCTGCTCAACGCCCTCATGGACGACCCGCGCGCCCTCGCCCACGCCCCCGGCACCGTCAACCGCCTCCGCCGCATCCGCGAGGCCCAGCGGGCCAGGCGCTGAGCGGCCGGCCCCGGCTCGGGGGAAGGCTGGTCGGCGCCGCGGCCGCCCCGGTAAGGTCATCCGTATGGGGAGCCAGCCGCACGACCTGCCGCCGATGCCCGTGCCCGCCACCGCAGCCGGACGCGAGGGACTCGAAGCCCTCCTCCGCGCACCCCGCAGAGCCGTGATCGCCCTCGATTTCGACGGCACCCTCGCCGAGATCGTCCCCGACCCCGACCAGGCCCGCGCCCATCCCTCCGCCGTGCCGGCGCTCGCCGCGCTGGCGCCGCAGGTGGAGGCCGTGGCCGTCGTCACCGGCCGGCCCGCCGGGGTCGCCGTCCGCCACGGCGGCTTCGCCGGGGTGCCGGGACTGGAGCACCTGGTGGTCCTGGGCCACTACGGCGCCGAACGCTGGGACGCCGTCACCGGCATCGTCCACGCCCCCGCCGAACACCCCGGCGTCGCCGCCGTACGGGCGGAGCTGCCGGGGTTCCTCGACGCGATCGGGGCGTGGCGCGGGACCTGGATCGAGGAGAAGGGCCGGGCGCTGGCCGTCCACACCCGCCGCGCCGAGGACCCCGCCGCCGCCTTCGAGGCCCTGCGCGAACCCCTCGCGGAGCTCGCCGCCCGGCACGGGCTGATGGTCGAGCCGGGGCGCGCCGTGCTGGAGCTGCGCCCGCCGGGCACGGACAAGGGCGTCGCCCTGACCGAGTTCCTGGAGGAGCGGGACGCCGGGGCCGTGCTGTACGCGGGGGACGACCTGGGCGACCTCGCGGCGTACTCGGCGGTCGAGAAGCGCCGCGCCGAAGGCCTCCCGGGGCTGCTGGTGTGCAGCGGCTCGGCGGAGGTCCCGGAGCTCGCGGCCCGCGCCGACCTGGTCCTCCCGGGCCCGGCGGCGGTGACGGCCTTCCTGGCGCGGCTGGCGGCCGCCCTCACTTCCTGAAGGCGGGACGCGGGCCGCGCCCCGCCCGCCTCACCCCCGCAGTGCGTCCAGCTGGGCCGTGAACCAGGCCGCCGGGGGGAGGGCCGTCGCGGCCGCCGCCAGGCGCTTGGTGCGCTCCGCGCGTTCCGCCGGCGGCATGGACAGGGCCTCGTGGAGGGCCGCGGCCGTCGCCGAGACGTCGTACGGGCTGACCGTCAGCGCGTCCCCGCGGAGCTCCTCGTACGCCCCCGCCCCCGTGGACAGCACCAGCGCGCAGCCCGCCTCCGACACCACCGGGATCTCCTTCGCGACCAGGTTCATCCCGTCCCGCACCGGGTTGATCAGTGCCACGTCGGCCAGGCGGTACGCGGCCAGGGAGCGGGCGAAGTCGTCCTGCACGGAGAGGAGGACCGGCTGCCAGTCCTCCGTGCCGAACTCCTCGTTGATCTCCGCCGCCAGCTCGCGCACCGACGCCGTGTACGCCCGGTACACCTCCAGGTCCTGCCGTGAGGGGTAGGCGGACGCCAGGTGCACCACGCGGCCGCGCCACTCGGGGTGGACGGTCAGCAGCTCCCGGTAGGCCAGCAGGCCGCGCAGGACGTTCTTCGACAGTTCCGTGCGGTCGACCCGGACGATGGTCCTGCGGTCGCCGACCTCCGCCCTCAGCGCGGCCAGCTTGTCGTCGACCTCCGGCCGGTGCGCGAGCGTGCGCAGGTCTTCCTCGTCCACGCCGAGGGGGTACTGGGTCACCGCGGTGAACCGCTTCTCCCCGTACCCGCTCCCGTCCGCGGTCGTCCTGCGGTGGTGCACCCCGCTCTGGCCGTCCCGCGGGAAGAACGCGCTCGCCACGCCGCGCACGTCGTCCATGGTGGCGCCGCTGATGAAGTTGTCGGCCCACCCCCACGTGTGGAAGCCCAGCCGGTCCGCCCCGAGCATCCCCCACACCAGTTGGCTGCGGATGTCGTCCGGGAGCATGTCCAGGAACTCCCGCGACGCCCACGGGGTGTGCGTGAAGTGCGCGATCCGCAGGTCCGGGCGCAGTTCGCGCAGGGCCCCCGGGACCAGGGCGAGGTGGTAGTCCTGGACCAGGACCGACGCGCCCTCCGCCGCCTCCTCCGCCAGGGCCTCGGCGAAGGCCTGGTTGTACGCGGTGTACGAGTCCCAGCGGCGGCGGAACGCGGCGTCGAAGACCGGCTCGCGCGGGACGTCGTACAGGTGGTGGTGGGTGAACCAGAGCACGGAGTTCGCGATGCCGTTGTACGCGTCGTCGTACACCTCGGGATCGATGTCCAGCATCCGGACGCCGGGCTCGGAGACGCCCCGGCGGACGGCCTCCCGGTCGGCGTCCGACAGTGCCGCGCAGATCCAGAGGGCCTCCGGCTGCGCGGCGAGCGCCGCGGACAGGCCGGAGACGAGGCCGCCGCCGCCGCGCCGGGAGCTGAGGGTGCCGTCGGCGTCGAGGGCGTACGAGAGCGGGCCGCGGTTGGCGGCGACGAGAACCTGAGAAGCCATACGGGAAGCCATGCGGCGAACCTAGCCCGGTCCGTCCTCGCTCAAACGTCCGGTAATTGTCCGGTTCGTCACGTCCTGGCCGGCCCGGGGCCCACGCCACCCGTCGCCCCGGGCCTCACGCCACCCGCCGCACCGCGTACTCCTCGACCTCCAGCATCGGCGGCCGCTCCTCCGTGTCCACCGCGTACGTGCGCGGAACGAACCCGTCCGGCCCCCGCTCGAACTGCGTGAGCCTCGGCCGTACCCGGGCGTGCGCCCAGCGGTGGCCGGGGGAGTGCCCGGCCGCGAGCCGCAGCTGCGCGGTGCGGTAGATCGCCGCGGCCATCCGGCCCAGCGCCTGCCCGTCCTGGTGCCGGTGCAGCCGGACCCCGACGTCCACCTGGGCCAGCGCGTCCAGCCCGACCGTGTGCAGCGCGTCCACCAGCAGGCCCAGCTCCACCCCGTACCCGACGGGGAAGGGCAGCCGCTCCAGCAGGGAGCGGCGTACGGCGTACTCGCCGCCCAGCGGCTGGACGAAGCCGGCCAGCTGGGGCCAGTGGAGGTTGAGGAGGGGGCGGGCCACCAGCTCCGTGACGCGCCCGCCCTGGCCCGGGGCGTCGCCGAGCGGGCGGTCGTACATGGCCTTGACGAACTGCACCGGCGGGTCGGTCAGCAGCGGTCCGACGATCCCGGAGACGAAGGCGGAGTCGAAGTCCCGCAGGTCGGCGTCCACGAAGCAGACGATGTCCCCGGTGGTGGCCAGCAGCGAGCGCCACAGAACCTCGCCCTTGCCGGGCACCGCCGGGATCCGCGGCAGCACCGAGTCCCGGTGCACCACCCGGGCGCCGGCCCGCGCCGCGACCTCGGCCGTACGGTCGGTGGAGCCGGAGTCGACCACCACCAGCTCGTCCACCAGGGGGACCGCGAGGCCCTCGATCAGATCGCGCCGGATCACCTCCACGATCTGCCCGACCGTGGCCTCCTCGTCGAGCGCGGGCAGCACCACGCTCACCGTCGTACCGGACGCCCGTTTCCGGTCGAGCAGCCGGTCGAGCGGTCGGTCGGCGGCGGACCAGGAGCGGACCGCCAGCCAGCGCTCCACGTCATCCAGCACTCTCAGCACTCCCTGGGCTTCTCTGCGGCACTCGGCGACCGATGCCCGGCGCTCGGTACTCGGCGGCACTCGGCGGTTTTCGGCCGAATTGTGATCCATCTCGCGGTTCGGACGGCTGTCTCAACCGCCCGTCCCTTCGGTTACAGTCTTGAACAACGCGAAGGACCACCGCATGCCGGGGGTCCCGCGTACAAACGCACCGGCGCGCCAGAGAGCGCGTGTGCCGGTGCCATACCGCTCATCCAGAGGGGCAGAGGGACACGGCCCGTTGAAGCCCCGGCAACCCTCCAGTCGGTTCTCGCCACGCGAGGCCCCGGCTAGGGAAGGTGCCAATTCCGTCTCATGGCGAAGTGCGCCATGGGGAAGATGAGGAGAAAGGGCCTCGCCATCATGGCTGCACAGACTGTCGCCACCTCTGCCACCACCGGGTCCGTCGATCTGGGACCCGCCACCGGCCTTTCCTGTCGTGAGTGCGGCACCCGCTTCGAGCTCGGCCCGATCTTCGCCTGCGTCGAGTGCTTCGGCCCCCTGGAAGTCGCCTACGAGCTCCCGCTCGGCGACCCGGAGGCCCTGCGCGCCGCGATCGAGGCCGGCCCGAACAACATCTGGCGCTACGCGCCCCTGCTGCCCGTCCCGGCGGACGTGGCCTCCAAGCCGAGCCTGAATCCGGGCTTCACCAAGCTCGTGGACGCCGAGAACCTGGCCAAGGAGCTGGGCGTGACCGGCAAGCTCTACGTCAAGGACGACTCCGGCAACCCGACGCACTCCTTCAAGGACCGTGTCGTGGCCATCGCCGTCGAGGCCGCCCGCGCCTTCGGCTTCACCACCCTGTCCTGCTCCTCCACCGGCAACCTGGCCGGCGCCGTCGGCGCCGCGGCCGCCCGCGCCGGCTTCCGCTCCTGCGTGTTCATCCCGCACGACCTGGAGCAGGGCAAGGTCGTCATGGCCGGTGTCTACGGCGGCGACCTGGTCGGCATCGAGGGCAACTACGACGACGTCAACCGCTTCTGCTCCGAGCTCATCGGCGACCCGCTGGGCGAGGGCTGGGGCTTCGTCAACGTCAACCTGCGCCCCTACTACGGCGAGGGCTCCAAGACCCTGGCGTACGAGATCTGCGAGCAGCTCGGCTGGCGGCTGCCCGACCAGCTCGTCATCCCGATCGCGTCCGGCTCCCAGCTGACGAAGATCGACAAGGGCCTCCAGGAGCTGATCAAGCTCGGTCTGGTCGAGGACAAGCCGTACAAGATCTTCGGCGCCCAGGCCGAGGGCTGCTCCCCGGTGTCGACCGCCTTCAAGGCCGGTCACGACGTGGTCCGCCCGCAGAAGCCGAACACCATCGCCAAGTCCCTGGCGATCGGCAATCCGGCGGACGGCCCGTACGTCCTGGACATCGCGCGGCGCACCGGCGGCTACGTCGAGGACGTGAACGACGAGCAGGTCGTCGAGGCCATCAAGATCCTGGCGCAGACCGAGGGCATCTTCGCCGAGACCGCGGGCGGCGTGACCGTCGGCGTGACGAAGAAGCTGATCGAGAACGGGCAGCTCGACCCGGCGCTGACCACCGTGGTCCTGAACACCGGTGACGGCCTCAAGACCCTGGAGGCGGTGGCCGCGGACAGCGGCCAGAGCGCCACCATCCGCCCCAGCCTGGACGCGTTCCGCGCCGCCGGCCTGGCCTGACCATCCCCCTGCTCTACCGGAAAGGCAGTAGCGCCATGAGCGTCAACGTCCGCATCCCCACCATCCTGCGCACCTACACCGGCGGCAAGGCCGAGGTCCCGGCCGAGGGCGCGACCCTCGCCGAGGTCATCGAGTCCCTGGAGCGGAACCACCCGGGCATCGCCGCGCGCGTCCTGGACGACCAGGGCAAGCTGCGCCGCTTCGTGAACGTCTACGTCAACGACGACGACGTGCGCTTCGAGGGCGGCCTTCAGGCAGCGACGCCGGACGGCGCCGGCGTCTCGATCATCCCCGCCGTGGCCGGCGGCTGCTGACCGAACACATCAGAATTGCCCCCTCCGGCATAAACGGAGGGGGCAATTCTGCTTGATTGGGCGCGGTAGAGTTGGGGCAGTCCCCTCCGCTGTTCTTGCCCGCCGCATATGAGCGGGCCGACGGATGGTTGACATTGAGTCAACATGCGCGCGCCTTTTGGGCCTTTGGTGCTGCTTGTCTGGCCCGAGTTGCCCTGGAATATTCCAAATTTTCACTCTATTTCAACGTTTCCGCGTGTCCAGATTTCTCGTCGGATTGACCTGTTGCTGACAGCACCGGTGCGGATACATTCAGCCGCGGTCGAGGCGTTCCGGCGCAAGTTCTGACCCGGGACCGCGAAGTGCGGTCCCGCGCAAGGGCCAGTAATAGGGGAGTTAGGCATGGCTCAGGGCACCGTCAAGTGGTTCAACGCGGAGAAGGGCTACGGCTTCATCGCGGTCGACGGTGGTGCGGATGTGTTCGTCCACTACAGCGCCATCCAGATGGACGGGTACCGCACCCTCGAAGAGGGTCAGCGGGTCGAGTTCGAGATCTCGCAGGGCCAGAAGGGTCCGCAGGCGGACATGGTCAAGCTCGCGGCCGGCTGAGCCGGAGCGAACGCGATCGGCCACCGACGCACGCACACGCGCACGAGGGGCCCACATCCTGGACAGGGTGTGGGCCCCTCCTGCGTGTCGGCCCCGTGCCGCCCGCGTGTTGCCCGAAGCCGCTTGCACTCGCGGGGGTCGAGTGCTAATCATTGGCGTTAGCACTCTCCGAGTGAGAGTGCTACTCAGACGAGGACCGGGTCGGTGAGGCCCGCAGGGTCCGGCGGGAAGGAACCGCCGGGTCCGCAGGCCGTCCGTCGCGGGCGCGGGCGCGGTCCGGAGCAATCCACCCCTGTCCGGGAGGACCACTTCACCATGGCCAAGATCATCGCGTTCAACGAGGAGGCCCGGCGCGGTCTCGAGCGTGGCATGAACCAGCTCGCCGACGCCGTCAAGGTCACCCTTGGCCCCAAGGGTCGCAACGTCGTCCTTGAGAAGAAGTGGGGCGCCCCCACGATCACCAACGACGGCGTCTCCATCGCCAAGGAGATCGAGCTCGAGGACCCGTACGAGAAGATCGGCGCTGAGCTGGTCAAGGAAGTCGCCAAGAAGACGGACGACGTCGCCGGTGACGGTACGACCACCGCGACCGTCCTCGCCCAGGCGCTCGTCCGTGAGGGTCTGCGCAACGTGGCCGCCGGTGCCAACCCGATGGCCCTCAAGCGCGGTATCGAGAAGGCCGTCGAGGCCGTATCGGCTGCCCTGCTGGCCCAGGCCAAGGATGTCGAGACCAAGGAGCAGATCGCTTCCACGGCCTCCATCTCCGCCGCCGACACCCAGATCGGCGAGCTCATCGCCGAGGCCATGGACAAGGTCGGCAAGGAAGGCGTCATCACCGTCGAGGAGTCCCAGACCTTCGGTCTGGAGCTGGAGCTCACCGAGGGCATGCGCTTCGACAAGGGCTACATCTCGGCGTACTTCGCCACCGACATGGAGCGTATGGAGGCGTCCCTGGACGACCCGTACATCCTGATCGTCAACTCCAAGATCGGCTCGGTCAAGGACCTGCTGCCGCTCCTGGAGAAGGTCATGCAGTCCGGCAAGCCGCTGCTGATCATCGCCGAGGACGTCGAGGGCGAGGCCCTGTCGACCCTGGTCGTCAACAAGATCCGCGGCACCTTCAAGTCCGTCGCCGTCAAGGCCCCGGGCTTCGGCGACCGCCGCAAGGCCATGCTCGGCGACATCGCCATCCTCACGGGCGGCACCGTCATCTCCGAGGAGGTCGGCCTCAAGCTGGAGAACGCCGGTCTCGACCTGCTCGGCCGCGCCCGCAAGGTCGTCATCACCAAGGACGAGACCACCATCGTCGACGGTGCCGGTGACAGCGACCAGGTCCAGGGCCGCGTCAACCAGATCCGCGCCGAGATCGAGAACTCCGACTCGGACTACGACCGCGAGAAGCTCCAGGAGCGCCTCGCGAAGCTGGCCGGCGGCGTGGCCGTCATCAAGGCCGGTGCCGCGACCGAGGTCGAGCTCAAGGAGCGCAAGCACCGCATCGAGGACGCCGTCCGCAACGCGAAGGCGGCCGTCGAGGAGGGCATCGTCGCCGGCGGTGGCGTGGCCCTGCTCCAGGCCTCCTCGGTCTTCGAGAAGCTCGAGCTCACCGGTGACGAGGCGACCGGCGCCAACGCCGTGAAGCTCGCGCTGGAGGCCCCGCTGAAGCAGATCGCCGTCAACGGTGGTCTCGAGGGCGGCGTCGTCGTCGAGAAGGTGCGCAACCTGCCGATCGGTCACGGTCTGAACGCCGCGACCGGCGAGTACGTCGACATGATCGCCGAGGGCATCATCGACCCGGCGAAGGTCACCCGCTCCGCCCTGCAGAACGCCGCGTCCATCGCCGCGCTCTTCCTGACCACCGAGGCCGTCATCGCCGACAAGCCGGAGAAGGCCGCCGCCGCTCCGGGCGGCATGCCGGGCGGTGACATGGACTTCTGATCGGCCCCTGGCTCCGGCCTCTGGTTGATCGGCTGTTCTCGTACCGAGGGCGGCACCCCCTCCTCACGGAGGCGGTGCCGCCCTCGGGCGTTTTCCGGCCCGACAGGGTCTAGAAGCCGGTGGTGTCCAGTTCGAAGCCGAAGGGCTCCGGGACGGGCAGCGGCTCACCGAAGGACACCGTCCTGCGGGAGCGGTACCCGTGCGGGGAGGGGTCCCAGAAGCAGGTGATCTCCGAGTCCTGCATGTCGATGACCAGGTAGACCGGGACGAGCCGGCCGTAGACGTCCAGCTTCTCCTTCCAGTCGGCGTCCCTGGTCGAAACGGACGTGAACTCACCGACCAGGGAGAGCGCCTCTCCGTCCGCGTGGCGGCCCTCCTCGTCGAAGGCGGACTCGTCCGTGACGAACAGGTCAGGTCCGTAAGCGCGCTCGGCTTGCGGGAACCGGAAGAGGAAGGGAGCGATGTCCGCGACGTGCCCCTCGGGGGCATGGGCCTGGAGCTGCTCGCGCAGCGCCCGCATGGAACGGTAGTAGCGGAGCCTCGAGAACGGTGACACGACGATCTTCCCCCGGATGAGCTCGGCCTTGAAGCCGTCTGGCGTGTCCATCTCCGCAACCATGCGCAGGAGTGCTTCGAACGTCGGCGGCACCGCGTTCTCTATCGGTGTGGCCCGCTCGATCATGGTCATCACCGTGTCCTCCGCGTGGCGTGGGGCGCACCGGGCGTGCTGCCGGTTCCAGGCTAGTGGCGGGCGGGGTGCTCTGCCCGGGTGCCGGGACGGGTCACCTCCGATCGGGGGGTTTGGTTGACTGGGGGCATGAGTGCTCTCTTCGTGAAGATCTGCGGGCTGAAGACCGCCCGTGACGTCGACGTGGCCGTGGCGGCCGGGGCCGACGCCGTCGGGTTCGTCTTCGCGCCCGGCAGCCCCCGGACCATCGGCGCCGCCGAGGCCCGGGAGCTCGCCGCGCGGGTGCCGGGCGGGGTGCTGACCGTCGGGGTGTTCCGGGGGCAGTCCGTCGAGGAGGTGCGCCGGCTGACGCAGGAGAGCGGCGTACGCGGCGTGCAGCTCCACGGGGACGAGCCCGCCGCGTACTACGAGGAGCTGCGCGCCCCGGGGCGTACGCTGCTGCGCGCCACCGCCGAGCACGTCGAGCGCTGCGGCGGGTACGGGGAGGACCTGCTGCTCATCGACGCCCCCGACCCGGGTTCCGGCAAGCCCTGGAACTGGGGCTCGGAGGAGTTCACGGCGCCCGAGGGGCGCTGGCTGCTGGCCGGCGGGCTGAACCCGGGCAACGTCCGCGAGGCCGTGGCGGCGACCGGCGCCTGGGGCGTGGACGTCTCCAGCGGGGTCGAGCGGGAGCGCGGGGTGAAGTCCCCGGAGCTGATCCGCGCCTTCGTCGAGGGCGCGCGGGGCCCCGCGGCCCGGGGTGCCGCCGACAGCGCGCGGAGCTAGCCTGGAACAGGACGTCCGTGCCCGGGCCGACGGCTCCCCGACCGGTGAACCCCGGTCCGGGGAAGGCGGATCCGAGGCGGACGAGGCCGCGTGCGCGTGCCCCGTCTCGCCCGGCCGCGTCGCCCCCGGGCCATCGGCGCGCCCGCGTTACGGAGACGTCCGCTCACCCATCGATGCTTTCCCGGCAAGGAGGGAACGCATGAATCGGCATGCCCGTTACGCACTTCTCGCCCCGCTCCTGGTCACCGCTGTCGCCGTGCCGCCCACGATGGCCGCCCAGGCCGCCCCCGCCGGGGCCGCCCCGCTCAAGGCGGCCGCCGCCCCCCAGGCGACCTGCCGGCTCGTCGTGGCGCCCGGCACGAACCCCGTCGAGTTCGACCTCGTGATGACCGGCTTCAGGGGCGGCCAGCTGCTCCGGGTCACGGGCCCGGAGAGCTTCCAGCGGAACGCCAATGGGGCGGGCTCCGTCACGGAAGAGAACGTCAAGAACGGCTCGTACACCGTGAAGAGCGGCTGGGGCAGGAACGAGCTGACGACCGGCTGCAGCAAGCCTCCCCGGCCGCCCGCCAAGCCCCGGATCACGAGCGCTGAGATCACCGGCGCGTCCACCACCCCCGCGGCGGTCGACTGCACCAAGCCGCAGAACGTCACGTTCCAGGGCAAGTTCGCCGGTACCGGAACCGGAGAGATCGACTACCACTGGGCGGGTCAGGGCAAGCAGATCGCGCCCTCCGTCCAGTTCACCGCCCCGGAGACCGCGACCGCCCCGTTCGTCGTGAAGTCCCCCACGCGTGCGGCGGTCACGGAACCGGTCCCGAAGGTGACCGTCCAGCTCTTCACGGGCAACGTGTCGGACAGCTTCACCTTCACGCTCACCTGCGCGCCCGGGACCTGACCGGCCGCCGCCACCCCTCCACCGTCGCGCGCCCCCCGCACCCGGGGGGCGCGTGGCGCGGCGCGCCGGGAGCGCCGCCGCGCCACCACCAGCCGTGACGATGACGGTCCGTCCGGGTGCGTACCGGGCATAGGCCCCGTATGTCCCCGCACATGCTCGCATGGCTACGGCGCGTGACGCCGCGCCGTCCCTCGTCCGTCTTCACCGCCGACTTCTCCTCCACCACCCAGTGGGTGGCGGGCCGTTCCTGGGCCTATCCCGACGGCGGGCCCGTCAACCCCCGCGACAACAAGCTCGACCACCTCACCCCCGACCCCGCCTACAGCCGCACCGGCACGTTCCGCGCGACCCGGCGCTCCGACGGCAACTGGGACGCCGGACTGCTCACCACCGAGGGCAGCGACGAGGGCTTCCAGGCCCGCACCGGCGACGTCCTGGAGGCCCGCGTCCGGCTGCCCGAGGAGATGGGCGCCTGGCCCGCCATCTGGACCTGGCGGGACGGCGGCCAGGAGATCGACGTCTTCGAGTACCACCCCGACAACCCCGACATGCTGGAGCTGTCCAACCACGTCCGGCAGGCCTACCTCTACCACCGCGACCCGAGCGTCCGGCCCGGCGGATGGGTCGACCTGAAGGTGGAGTTCGGCCGCAGGTCGGTCGTCTGGTGGGTCAACGGCCGGCGCGTCTACTCCGACAACAGGGGCGTCGGCCGGGGCTGGCACGCGTACCTGATCGTCAACCTGTCCGTCTGCGCCGGCCGCTACCACCCCGCGCCCGACCCGGAGGTCACCGAGATGTCGTACGAGGTCTCGCGGCTGACCGTCAGCCGGCCGTAGCCCTGGCTAGGCGGGCACGCCCCTGGCCTCGCCGTCCTCCTCGACGGACTCCACCACCGGGGTGTCGCGCAGGGCCCGCACCTGGTCGGGGGAGAGGCGGGCGGCGAAGCCGTTGCCCGCGTCGCGGTAGACGTGCGTCGGCCGGATCCCGTACGCCTCGGCGACCACGGCCGGGTCGAGCCCTTCGTGCACGGTGACGATGTACGAGGGGTGCTCGGGTGCCGGTACCGCCCGGGCGGACGCGGGGCCGCGCGGGGTGTCGGCGTGGGCGGGCAGGGCGGGCAGTACGGCTACGGCGGCCAGTGCGGCGGCGGCGACGGCCACCGGCAGGGGGCGGCCCGGGCGAGTGCGCATGACCGTGAGGCCATCACGGACGGCCGGACCCGGTCAACGACCCCGGCGGCGTGGCGTCCGCGGGCGGGAGTGAACAACGAGTGCGCCCCCTCGACGGGTGACTGCCCGTACGGGTGAAGTTCCCGAACGCGCGCGCGGGTGGCCCGGTGGACCGAAGGCCCTGGACGGCAGTGGGGAGGAACCTTTCTCCACCGGGTGCGGCGAACGGCCGACGGATGCCCCGCGACCCTTCGGCCAAGCGGGGAAGCGGGTTCAAGTCCCGCTCGGCGGCGGACCGATGAAGAGGACGGCCGCCTTCAGGGACGCGTTCTGCGGACCCCGCCAGAGGGCGGCCCCTCATGTCACCCCTTCCCCTCGGGAGACCCCTCATGCGCCTCATCGCAGGTGTAGCCACCGCCACCGTCCTCGCCCTCGCCCCGGTGGCCGCCGGCACGGCGTCCGCCGCCGCGCCCGAGCCGACCCCGGCTCCGCTGCAGACGTCCGCCGACGCCGTGCCCGGCGAGTACATCGTCACCCTCGACAAGGGCGTGGACGCGGTGAAGCTGGCGGAGAAGCTCAGGCTGAAGCCGAAGCACGTCTACTCCTCCGCGCTCAACGGCTTCGCGGTCCCGCTCACCGCGCTCCAGCTGGAGACCCTCCGGCTGACCGTCGGGGTGAAGGCGGTCGAGGAGAACACGAAGGTGGCCTCCGTACCGATGCCCGCCGCGCCGAGCGCCAGCCGCGCCCCGTCCTCCTCCTGGGGCCTGGACCGGATCGACCAGCGGCAGCTGCCGCTCAACAACGACTTCACCGTCGGCGGCAGCGGCGCCGGGGTGACCGCCTACATCCTCGACACCGGCATCGACTACCTCCACAGCGAGTTCGGCGGCCGCGCCACGTTCGGGTTCGACGCGATGCCGGACGGCGCGACCCAGCGGGGCCAGGACTGCAACGGCCACGGCACGCACGTCGCGGGCACGGTCGCCGGAGCCACGTACGGCATCGCGCGCAAGGCGAACCTGGTGAGCGTGCGCGTCCTCGGCTGTGACGGCAAGGGCTCCTACGCCGGCATGATCGCGGGCATGGACTGGGTGGCGAAGAACGCCAAGCAGCCGGCGGTGCTGAACGGCTCGCTGGGCGGCCCGCGTTCCGAGGCCCTCAACAACGCGGCCAACGCCCTGTCCGACGCGGGCGTCCTGCCGGTCATCGCGGCGGGCAACGAAGCGCAGGACGCCTGCAACGTCTCGCCGGCCTCGGCCTCCCGCGTGGTCACCGTGGGCGCGACCAACCGCTGGGACGAGGAGACCTCGTTCTCCAACTACGGACAGTGCGTATCCCTCTACGCCCCCGGCCAGGAGATCGTCTCCGCGAAGCTGCGCGGCGGCAGCGTGGCCCTGAACGGTACGTCCATGGCCGCGCCGCACGTCGCCGGCGTCGTCGCCCTCTACAAGCAGGCGCACCCGAACGAGCTGCCGGCGGACATCGCCAACTTCCTGGGCGAGGAGTCCACCAAGGACGTCCTGACCTCCATCAGCAAGGGCTCGCCGAACCAGCTGCTGTTCACCAACGGCCTCTGACCGGTCAGAGCGCCGCGACGAAGGTCGCCCAGGCCCGCGCGTGGAACACCACGTGCGGGCCTTCGGGCTGCTTGGAGTCCCTCACGGGAACGAGGTCGGTGTGCGCGTCGCATACTTCGACGCAGTTGCCGCCGTCACCGGCGCTGTAGCTGGACTTGTGCCACGTGGCCATCTCCAGGCAGCTGCCGCCGTCGCCACCGCTGTAGCTGGACTTGAGCCAGATCGCCTCGGACAGGTCGTACTCAGATGTGCACGTCATGCTCGTACCCCTCCGCTACGGACTCGATGAGGGCCAGCGATTCCTCTGGTGGGAGCGCACTGGCCATGACGAGATCGTAGGTCAGGGAGTGACGGGCGACGGTCGCTGGATCGTCGAACAGCTGCCCCATTTCGTTGCCTTGGACGTAGGCGAGTGGGGGAGCGTCTTCGAAGGACATCAACTGGAGAGAGCCGAGCATGGCCGCATGGGCGCCCACGCTGAACGGCAGGACCTGCACGATGATCCGATAGGAACGCACCAGGTTTGTGATGTGCCGCAGTGCTTCCGCCATGGCTGCTGGGCCACCGACCCGCGATCGCAGAACTGCCTCGCCGAGGATGCACCACAACAATGGCGTTGTTGCATCGCTCAACAGGGCGGCACGCTCAAGTCGGTTCTCGATCAGTTCGGCGATCACCTCCTCCGACGCGGTCGGTCGGTATGCGCGGAAGACAGCCCGTGCGTACGCCGCCGTCTGGAGCACTCCCGGGATCAACTGCGGCGCGTACTCCCGGATGGTCAGCGCCTCGGCCTCCGCTTCGGCCGCTTCCGCGAAGTGGTCGGGGTACTTGGACTTGCCGTCCTTGCCGCAGTTGCGCGTGAAGAACCCCTCCGTCCCCAGGATGGCGTCTATCGCTGTGGCCAGTTCGAGTGTGATTCTGCGGGTGCCCACTTCCATCTGGCCGACGTACGAGCCGCTCACGAAAAGCCGTTCGCCGAGCGCCGCTTGGCTCATCGCAGCACGTTCGCGGGCTACGCGGAGCTCGGCGCCGAGGAGGGCGCGGGGTGATGAGGGATCGAGTTTCTTGCGTGGCATGACAACTCCCGGTCCAGCATGTGCGGTTGCTGTGGTGGCCCACTTGAAAGGCTAGCCACCTGATCGCCACTCTGTGTACAGAAGCTGAATACTCAGAGTGGAAGGTGATATGTCATGGTGCTCTCCCCGCATGAGCGGATGAGGGCGGCCGAAGAGGCCGTCCGGCAGTTGAAGGACGCACTGGGCGGGGTGGGGGTGGTGCTCCCGTCGCTGGACGTGGAGCGGGTGTCGGCGGCCGGTACGTACGGGCTGCCCCTGGTCGACCTCGGGCGCTGCAACATCGACACCGCGCTGCGGCTGGCCGCCGTCCTGCACGAGCGGGCGGGCCTGTGAGCGAGCCGGTGGACGCGGCGCAGTTCGCCTTCGAGCTCGGGTGGAAGCTGCGAGGGCTGGAGGCGGTCCTGGTGGGGGGCGGCTGGCGGCGGCAGGGTCTGGGGCTCGCCGTTAGGGCGCGGCCCAGCGGCGGGGGCGGTGGGGAGTGGACGGCCGTCGGGGACGACGGGGAGCGGCGGGAGACGCGTACCGCCGATACGGCGGACGAGGCGACGGCTCAGGTGCAGGAGGCCTTCGGGATGAAGGGGTGGCGCCCGCAGCCGCCCCCGCCGCCGGGATGGCAGCGGTTCACGTTGGTGCACTGCCCGGTGGGGGAGTGTCCCCCGTACGACGACGCCCGCTACGAGCGGCTCAAGGCGAAGCCGCCGCGCGGGTGCGTCGCCGAGGAGATCGGCGGGTACTTCGGACTGTGCTGTGAGCGGCCGGGCGAACGGATGCTGGACGCGGTCGCCGACGTGTGCCTGGAGGTCCGGGAGAACTACGGGCTGCTGATGAGCGACCTCGGCATCGAGAAGCTGTGGGGATGGTCCCCGGACGGAACGGACGGCTGGGGCGCCGAGATCGTCGGGCAGCTGCTCCTGATGGCGGCGGAACGCGGCCCCAAGCTCGGCTACTCCGTGGACGACCTGGTCCGCTTCCTGCGGACGGCCGCCGGGGGGTCTCCCGAGCCGGGGCGGCCGTAACGGGAGCGCCCCGCCGCCGGGGGGTCAGGCCGGCACCGGCTCCTTCGCCGCCGGGGGACCGGCCGGGGCGGTGGGGCCGGGATCGGTGTCGAGGTCGGCCAGCATCCGCGGGGTGAAGCCGAAGAAGTACGTCGCGGCGAAGCCGACCAGGTAGCCGACGCCGAGGCCGCCCGCGTACACGGCGACGGTCGCGCCCATCCCCGACGTACCGTCCAGCAGCGGGAACAGCGCCCACCCCGAGGGGCCGATCGCGGTGGAGCCGAAGGTGACGCCCAGCTGGTTGCACAGCCCGACGAAGGCCCCGCCCGCCGCGCCGCCGACGCAGGCGGTGACGAACGGGCGGCCCAGCGGCAGGGAGACCCCGTAGATCAGCGGCTCGCCCACCCCGAGCAAGCCGGCCGGGAGCGCGGACTTGATGGTGGTGCGGATCGAGCCGTTGCGCGGGAGGCGGCAGTAGACGGCGAGGGCCGCGCCGACCTGGCCCGCGCCGGCCATGGCGAGGATCGGCAGCAGGACGGTGTAGCCGGACTGCTCGATGAGGGTGGTGTGGATGGGGATCAGCGCCTGGTGGAGGCCGAGCATCACCAGGGGCAGGAAGAGGCCGCCGAGGACCAGCCCGGCGAGGGCGCCGCCGGCGGCCAGCAGCCAGTCGGCGAAGGCACCGATCGCGGCGGCGACCTCACCGGCGAGGAACATCAGGCCGAAGAGGGTGAGCAGGCCCGTGACGAGGACCGTGAGGGTCGGGGTGACCAGCACGTCCAGGGTTTCCGGCACCCAGCGCCGGCACCACCGCTCGACGTGCACGGCGAGCAGGGCGGCCGCCAGCGCACCGAGGACCCCGCCCTGGCCGGGGGAGAGGTGCTCGCCGAAGGCGTCGATCCGGGCGACGCCGGGGAAGACGATGACCGCGGCGACGGCCCCGCCGAGGACGGGGGTGCCGCCGAACTCCTTGGCGGTGTTGAAGCCGACGAAGACCGCGATCAGCGACATGAACCCGGACGCGATCGCGGCGAGGGCCGGGACCACGGCCGGGGCCCAGCCGAGGTTGGCGAGCAGGCCGTTCAGGCCTGCGATGACGCCGCAGCCGATCAGGGCGGGGATCAGCGGCACGAAGACGTTCGCGATGCGGCGCAGGAAGAGCTTGAAGGGGGTCGCGTTGCGGGCCTTGCGTGCCTCCTTCAGCGCGGCGCCCCGGTCGGCGAGGTCCCCGGCGGTGACCCCGGCCGGCTGGGCCGCGGGGGTGCGGCCCGCCTCGACCAGCGCCTCGAACTCGGGCGTGACCCGGGCGACGGTGCCGGGCCCCAGCACGATCTGGTAGGTGTCGTCCTCGACCACGCCCAGCACCCCGGGGACGGCCCGCAGGGCGGCGTCGTCCACGAGGGAGCGGTCGCGCAGGCCGATGCGCAGCCGGGTCATGCAGTGCGCGACGGAGCCGATGTTGTCCGGGCCGCCGACCAGGGGGAGGATCGCGGCGGCGGTGGCGCGGTTCTTGTCAGTGGACATGTACTCGCCTTGCGTGGGAGGGCGTCTACTGGGCTGGGGACTGCGGCTGAGGCTCGGGCTGGGACTGGGGCTGTGGCTGCGGCCGGGACTCGGCTTCGGCCCGGGCGCGGTCGAGGGCGTCGCGGAGGTGTCCGCGCGCCCCGGCGAGCAGCCGGGCGGCCCCGGGGCCGTCGACCCCGCCGAGGAGGACGAGGATCGCGTCCTTCACCTCGCCGCCGGTCGCCGCGAGCGCCGCCTCGATCTCCGCGTCCGTGGCGCCGGTCGCCAGCGCCACGATGCGGCGGGACCGGGCGCGCAGCTTCTCGTTCGAGGCGCGTACGTCGACCATGAGGTTCCCGTACGTCTTGCCGAGGCGGATCATCGTCACCGTCGAGATCAGGTTCAGTACGAGCTTCTGCGCCGTGCCCGCCTTCAGCCGGGTGGAGCCGGTCAGCAGCTCGGGCCCGACGACCACCTCGATGCCGTGCTCGGCGGCCGCCGCGAGGGGGGACCCGGCGTTGCAGGACAGGCCGACGGTGAGCGCGCCGCGCGTACGGGCGAACTCGACCGCCCCGAGCGCGTACGGGGTGCGGCCGGAGGCGGAGACGCCGACCACGGTGTCCTCGGCGGTCAGGGCGAGGGCGGTGAGGTCGGCGGCGGCCAGTTCCCGGGAGTCCTCGGCGCCCTCGACGGCCTTCACCAGGGCCCCGGGGCCGCCCGCGATCAGGCCGACGACCTGCGCCGGATCGGTGTTGAAGGTGGGCGGGCACTCACTGGCGTCCAGCACCCCGAGCCGTCCCGCCGTGCCCGCGCCCGCGTAGACGAGCCGGCCGCCGCGGGCCATCCGCTCGGCGACGGCGTCGACGACGGCGGCGATCGGCTCCAGCCGCGCGGCGACGGCGGCGGGCACGGTGGCGTCCTCGGCGTTCATGACGCGGACGATCTCCAGCGTCGAGAGCCGGTCGATCTCCGCGAGTTCGGGCCGGAAGGCCTCGGTGGTCAGCGTCTCCAGCTCGGCGCGGAGGGCGGCGTACGCGGTCGTGCGGTGGTCGCTCACGGCTGGAACCTATTTTCCGGCGGGGCCCGGGGCAAGAAGGCACGCCCCCGCCGGTGCGCCGGGGTGGTGCGGGCGCAGGCGGGGGCGCCGGGGGAAGTGGGCCTTCGCCTGGCGGCCGGTCCGGGTCCACAATGAGCCCATGGACCACGCGACCCCCCTGGAACAGGCGCTCCACGTCGCCCGTGCCCTCGTTCTCGCCGATCTCGCCGCCGGTGAGGTCGCCGATGCCGATGTCGTCTCCCTCGTCGAGGACTCGGTCACGCACCGCCGGTGGTGGGTGGAGCAGTGGCCGGAGGGGGTCGACTACCTCGCCGGGCTCGTCGCGCAGGACGTGAAGGACGCCCTGCTGGAGAAGTACGGGCGCTGGCCTATGTGTCCCGTCTGCGTGCACGGGGAGCCGCACGCCCTGGACGTGGAACCGGAACTCGGGCGCGACCCGCACTGGGTGTGCTCGGAGGCCGGGGTGAAGGTCGCGGCCGTTGGCGGCCTCGGCCCCGTCCTGCACCCGGGCCGGTGAGACGCCGGTGACGGTGTACATCGACCCGCCGGTCTGGCCGGGACACGGCCGCCTGTGGTCGCACCTGGTCAGCGACGTCTCGTACGAGGAGCTGCACGCCTTCGCGGCGGGCATCGGCTGCCCGCCGCGGGCCTTCGAGCGGGACCACTACGACGTGCCCTCGCACCGCTACGCGGACGCGGTCGCGGCGGGCGCGGTGGAGATCGGCAGCAAGGAACTGGTCCGCCGTCTCACGGCGGCGGGGCTGCGGCGGCCGAAACACCGCCCGCCGGTGGCCTGAACGCCGGGTGGCCTCCGCGGCCCGGGGCAGCGCCCCGGGCCGTGCCGTTCAGCCGCTGACGGGGTCCGCCGCTCGCTGGGCGGGGGAGCCGGCCACCACGCGGGTCGCGCGGGGCGGCGTACCGCGGTCCAGGCGCAGGGCGAGGGCGGTGAGGGCGAGGGCGGTGACGGTCATGGCCGCGCCCGCCCAGGCCGGGGAGGAGAAGCCGAATCCGGCGTCGATGACCGTGCCGCCGAGCCAGGGGCCGCCGGTGTTGCCGAGGTTGAACGCGGCGGTGGTGGTGGCTCCGGCGAGGGTCGGGGCCGCTCCGGCGACGTTGAACATCCGGGCGTTGAGGGCCGGGGCGGTGAAGAACGCCGAGACGCCGAGCAGGAACGCCAGGGCGATCGCGGCGGCCGCGCTGGAGGCCAGCACGGTGAGGGCGCCGAGGAACACCGTCGAGGCGGTGATGCCCCAGAGCATCACCCCGAACAGGCGCGCGTCGGCGATGCGCCCGCCGACGGTCGTCCCGACCAGGGCGCCGGCGCCGAAGAGGCCCAGGATCCACGGCACCCACTTCGAGTCCAGTCCGGCCACGTCCGTGAGCAGCGGCGACAGGTAGCTGAAGGCGCAGAAGACGCCGCCCGCGGCCAGGGCCGTGATGCCGATCGACAGCCACACCTGGCGGTCGCGGTAGATGCCCAGCTCGCGGCGGAGGCGGGGCTTCTCGGCGGGCAGCGGGATCTTCGGGATCAGCGCCAGGATGCCGGCGAGGGCGACGGCGGAGGCGGCGCCGACCGACCAGAACGCGGAGCGCCAGCCGAAGTGCTCGCCGAGGAAGGCGCCGGCGGGGACGCCGAGGACGTTGGCGATGGACAGGCCGCCGATCATGACGGACATGGCGCGGGCCCGCTGGTCCTGGTCGACCATGGCGATGGCGACGGCCGCGCCGACGGCCCAGAACCCGGCGCAGGCGAGGGCCGACACCACGCGGGAGGCGAAGAGCAGCTCGTACGTGGGTGCCAGCGCGCCCGCCACCTGGCCGAGGCCGAAGAGGCTGATGAGGGCGATGAGGGTGGTGCGGCGCGGGAGGCGCAGGGTGGCGACCGCGAGCAGCGGCGCCCCTACGACCATGCCGATCGCGAAGGCGGATATCAGCAGGCCCGCCTGCGGGATGGTGACGCCCATGTCCTGCGCGATGGGGGGCAGGAGGCCGGACAGCATGAACTCGCTGGTGCCGAGCGCGAATACGGACAGGCCGAGGACGTAGACGGCGACGGGCATACGGGATCGGGGTCGTGCGGAGGCTGCGGGCATGTACTTCCCGAACCGCCGCGAAGCGGGAGGCATTCCCGGGTGATGTTCCGTATGTCAGGTCAGCGAGGCCAGCTCGGCTTCCAGGTTGCGGCGTGCCGGGCCCTCCCAGTGGGCGGCGCCGTACGGGGTGCGGAAGAGGCGCGGCAGGGCGAGCAGGCCGCGCAGGACGGCGGCGCGGCCGGTGCGGAAGGCCTCGTCGGGGACGAAGCCGTACTCGGCGCGGACGGCGGCGGCGTAGGCGGCGTAGGCGGCGGGGTCGCCGGCGAGGACGCCGAGGTCGGCGTCGCAGAGGGCCTCGCCGTTGGTGTCGCCGGGGGCGGGGTCGTGGGTGACGGTGAGCCGCACCAGCCGGGCGACCTCGGCGGTGCGGGCCGCGTCGACGCCCAGCTCGGGGAGGGCGCGTTCGGCGAGGGCGGCGCTGCGCTCCTCGTTCTCGGAGCGGTCGGGGCGGTAGACGGCGTCGTGGAACCAGGCGGCGAGTTCGACGGCGGCGGTGTCGTCGGCGTGCCCGGCGAGTACGTCGAGCCGGGCGAGGACGTCGGCCAGGTGGGCGGTGGTGTGGTACCGGCGCTGCGGTTCCGCCCAGGCGGTGAGGAGTCGGTCGGCGTAGGGGGCGGGGTCGCGGGTGGCGCCGGCGGCGGTGGCGGTGGCCGCCCAGCGGGCGCGGAGGCGGTCGGTGCCGGGGCGGTCGGTGTCGGGGGTTTCCATGCGGACATTGTGGGCTGGCGCGATTGTGCTGGTGGAGCGCGGGTGGGGCCCGTACCCTGGATATTGGACTAGACCTATTTTCCATATGGGCATAAGGATGGGGATCACATGAGCAACCGTGCGCTCCTGGAGGTGATCGCCCTCGACGTGGAGGACGCGGTCGCCGCCAGGGCAGGTGGGGCGGACCGCCTCGAACTGGTCACCGACATGGCCGCCGACGGGCTCAGCCCGACGCGCGAGGCCTTCGCGGCGATCAGGGCGGCGGTCGACATCCCGCTGCGCGTGATGCTCCGCACGGCGGACGGGTTCGCGGCGGGCGACGTCTCCGTGCTGGTGGAGACCGTGCGGGGGCTGCGGGCGGAGGGCGCGGAGGAGTTCGTCCTCGGCTTCCTGCACCCGGACGGCAGCCCCGACCTCGACGCGGTCGAGGCCGTGCTGGCGGAGCTGGACGGCTGCCGGTGGACGTTCCACCGGGCGATCGACCGCGCGGCGGACCGGGACGGCCTGCGGAAGGCCCTCGCGGAGCTGCCGGGCCTGGACACCTACCTGACGGCGGGGTCGGCGGCCGGGGTCGCGGACGGGCTGCCGGTGCTGGTGGCGGAGGCGGCGGCGGGGCGGCGCGGAGAGCCGGGGTACGGGCCGCGGCTGCTGGTCGGCGGCGGCCTCACGCTGGCGCACGTGCCGGTGCTGCGGGAGGCGGGCATCGACGCGTTCCACATCGGCGGCGCGGCGCGGCCCTCCGGGTGGGAGCGGCCGGTCTCGGCGGCGGCGGTGGCGGAGTGGCGGGAGGCGGTGGGGTAGCCGTTGCCCTGGCCGGGCGGTTCGGGGGCGGGCGGGTTGCCCTGCCGAGCGGGTGCCCTGCCGGGCGGGGTGCGGTGGGGTGGCTTCGGGTGGGTCGGGGTCGGTGCCGGGGTGGGGGGGGGGGGGGGGGGGGGGGGGGGGGTTTGGGGGGGGGGGGGGGTGGGGGCGGGGGTGGGGTGCCGTCCGGGGCGGGCTTCGATGTTCGGCGCCTGTTCCGGGTGTTGGTTGTACGAGGTATCGCGCGCCGAATTCATCTCGTTTTAGCCCCGGACGACACCCCACCCCGTCCCCGCCCCCTTGCGTCCGTTGTCCGGCCGCCCGCCTGGTCGGGTTTTTGCCCGGGCCGGTGTGCTGCCGGCACATCCAGCCTCGCCGGCGTTTGAGGCGCGGGGGGCTGGGGGCGGAGCCCCCAGGAGGGGCCGCGCCGCGCGTCAGGTCAGGGGCAGCGGCAGCGTCGTGGCGTGGACCGCCGTGAGGCCGGACACGGCCCGGGTGAGGCACACGTACAGCCGGCGCAGCCCGGTCCGTTCGTCCGGCTCGCCGTCGACGATCGCCGCCGGCTCGTCCAGGACCACGTAGTCGTACTCCAGGCCCTTCGCCAGCGACGCCGGGACCAGGGTGAGGCGGGACTCCGCCGTGGTCTCCTCGCCCGGGGAGAGGTACGGCAGGCCCGCCGCCGCGAGGGCCTCCGCCAGTACCGGGATCCGGGCGTCGGCCGCGATCAGGCCGATCGAGCCCTCGTGCGCGAGGGAGGCGCGGCAGGCGGCGATGACGTCCGCCGTCAGGTCGGTGGACGGGGTCACCTTCAGGGAGCCCGGCGTCTCGCGGACCGAGGAGACCGGGGCCAGCCCCGGCGAGATCGAGGGCAGCAGCCGTGACGCGTACGCGATCACCTCGCGCGGCACGCGGAAGCCCGCCGTCAGTTCCTCCAGCACCGCTTCCGGCTTGCCCAGGTGCGTCAGCGCCTCCTCCCAGCTGCGCGTCGCCCACGGGGTGGTGCCCTGCGCGAGGTCGCCCAGTACCGTCGCCGAGCCCGTCGTACAGCGGCGGCCGACCGCCCGGTACTGCATCGGGGACAGGTCCTGCGCCTCGTCGAGGACGACGTGGCCGAGCGAGGGCGTCCGTTCCACCAGGTCCGCCGCCTCGTCGATCAGCACCAGGTCCGCCGCCGACCACTTCGCCGACTTCACGCTCCGGAAGGGCTTCGGCCACAGCAGCAGCTTCTGTTCGTCGGCCGTGAGGACGCCCTCGGCGTGCAGGGCCAGGAAGTCCGCGTCCGACAGCAGGCGCAGGACCAGCTTCGCCGGCTCGACCGCCGGCCAGACCGCCTTGACCGCGGCCTTCACGGCCGCGTTGCGGGCCACCGCGTCCTGCACCCGGTCGTCCGGCGCCTCGCCCGCCTGCTCCATGCGGACGAGGACCGCGTGCGCGATCCGCTGCGGCAGCGCGTCGCGGGCGGCGCCGTAGCGGATGTCGCGGTCCTGGAGCTCGGTCACGATCTCCTCCAGCTCGTACGCGGGCACCCGCCAGCGGCGCGAACCGCGGACCACCATCAGGGGCTCGGTGGGCGGGGTGACGTGCGAGCGGACGGCACGGCGCAGGACCTCCGCCATCCGGGCGTCGCCCTTGACCACCGCCGTGGCGGCGGAGTCGGTGCCGCGTACCTCCAGGCCGTCGCGGGCGACGAGGTCGTCGACGGTGGCCTGCTTGACCTCCAGCTCGCCCAGCGCCGGCAGGACCTGCTCGATGTAGTGCAGGAAGGAACGGTTCGGCCCGATGACGAGCGTGCCGGTGCGGGCCAGGCGCTCGCGGTGCGCGTAGAGGAGGTACGCGACCCGGTGCAGGCCGACGGCCGTCTTCCCGGTGCCGGGGCCGCCCTGGACGCAGACCGAGCCGGAGAGCCCCGAGCGGACGATCTCGTCCTGTTCGGGCTGGATCGTGGCGACGATGTCGCGCATGGGGCCCACGCGGGGCCGCTCGATCTCCTGCTGGAGCAGCTTGCTGACGGCCGGGGACTCGGCGGGGTCGCTGAGGTGCTCGTCCTCGTACGCGGTCAGTTCGCCGCCGGTGTAGCCGAAGCGGCGGCGCAGCACGACGTCCTGGGGGTCGGCCTTGGACGCGCGGTAGAAGGGCTGGGAGACCGGCGCCCGCCAGTCGATCACCATCGGGTCGCCCTCGGCGTCGTGGACGTGGCGGCGGCCGATGTAGAACTGCTCGCCCCCGGCGCCCTCGGCGAGCTCCGCGCCCGGGGCGTGCAGGTAGTCGAGGCGCCCGAAGAACAGCGGGGTGTGGGCGAGGTCGGCGAGGGCCTTGATGCGGTCGTCGATCTGGGCCTGGAGGACGATGGCGTTGACCCAGTTCGCGGTGACGTCGCGGATGTCGAGGGCCTCGACATCCTCGCGCATGGCGCGCAGCGCGGAGCGGGAGGCGGCCAGGTGGGCCCGTTCCCGGCCGAGGGGACCGGTGGTGTCGGGGGCGGTGGTGTCGGGGGCGTGCGCGGACACGGAAGGGCCTCCAGCTGCTGGTCTGTGCGGTACGGAAGCCCCCGGTTTCCGTCCGGAAGGCGGCTCTCCCCGGTGCGGCGGCGGGAGGCGGCAAGAGCGGAGAGTGTAGTCAGCCGGGCGGGGCGGCGCGAATGGATATCCGGGCCGGAAGCCCGGAGGGGGTGGGACCTCCGTACGGGTGTCATACCGGGGAGTGTCAGACCTCCGGCAGAGCCACTAGGGGATGCCATGGGCCGCGAGGAGGAGCCGGGAGAGCTGGAGATTCCATCCCGAGGGCGATGTGCGGGGAGGGGCGGAGAAGCACCATGGACACATGAGCACCGCAACCTTTGTCCCGGTCCAGGGCGGGCCCGGGGCCGGAGGCGCCACCGCCGCCTCCGGCCCCCGTCCCCGCCACCGCGTCGGCGATGTACTGCGCGCCGCCAAGGTCTTCGCCGCCGCCGCCGTGAGCGTCGCCGTCCTCGGTGAGTACGCCCACGACGCGGGCGTCATACGCCGCTGACGGATACGCGGGCTTTGGCCTGAACCCGGTGGCAACCGCACGTTGATCCACTAGGGTCACGCGCGTGACCCGCAGCCCCGATTCCGCTTCCTCTTCCTCACCGCTCGCAGGTGTGCTGGTCACAGGCCCGCTGCTCGCGCTGGGCGTCCTGTGCATCGCCCTGCGCGTCCCCGTCGCCGACGCCGTCCTCAGTGGCTTCTCCGCCGACGAGTGGCATCCGCCCAGCGCCTATCCGCCGTTCGCCGCGATCCTCTTCACGCCCGCCGCCTGGCTGCCGGCGGGTGTGCTCAAGGCCGTCCTCGTCCTCGGGAACGCCGGCCTGCTCGCCCTGCTGGTCCTGTTGTCCTGCCGGCTCGCCTCGGTACGGGCCCGGCGGGGACCCGTCCTGGCCGCCACCATCGCCGGGCTGTGGCTGGAGCCCCTGTTCCAGAGCCCGCTGCCCGCCCAGATCAACCTGGCGCTCGCCTGCCTCGCCGTCTGGGACCTCGGCCGGCCGCGCACCGCCCTCGGCAAGGGTTTCGCCCTGGGCACCGCCGCCGGGATCACCCTGACCCCGGCGCTCTTCATCCCGTACCTGCTGCTGACCCGGCGCGTCCGGGCCGCCATGACCGCCCTGGCGGGTCTCGCCGGCACCGCCCTGCTCGGGCTGCTGGTGCTCCCGGAGGCCTCCGCCGACTTCTGGGCCCACCACGTCCCGCTGACCGGCCGGGCCCTGCTGCGGGAGTGGCCGCACCTGTGGGTGTGGGCCGTCCCGGCCCTCACCGCCCTGGCGGGCGCGGCCTGCCGCCGCACCCGCCACCGCCCGGCGCGGGGCCGGATCCCCGCCCCGCGCCCGGCTCCGGAGGACCGGGTCAGTCGCTCGCCAGCAGCTCGTCCGCGTCCATGATCCGGTAGGCGTAGCCCTGTTCCGCCAGGAAGCGCTGGCGGTGCGCGGCGAAGTCCTGGTCGATCGTGTCGCGCGCGACGACCGAGTAGAACCGCGCCTCGTGCCCGTCCGCCTTCGGCCGCAGCACCCGGCCCAGGCGCTGCGCCTCCTCCTGACGGGAACCGAAGGTGCCGGACACCTGGATGGCGACGGTGGCCTCCGGCAGGTCGATCGAGAAGTTCGCGACCTTGGAGACGACCAGCACGCTGATCTCGCCCTCGCGGAAGGCGTTGAAGAGCTTCTCCCGCTGCGCGTTGGAGGTCTCGCCCTTGATGACGGGCGCGTCCAGGTGCTCGCCGAGCTCGTCGAGCTGGTCGATGTACTGCCCGATGACCAGCGTCTGCTCGCCCCGGTGCTTGCGCACCAGCGCCTCGGTGACCTTCCGCTTCGTCGCGGTCGTCGCGCAGAAGCGGTACTTCTCCTCCGTCTCGGCGGTCGCGTACGCGAGCCGCTCGGACTCGGTCAGATTGACGCGGACCTCGACGCAGTCGGCCGGCGCGATGTAGCCCTGCGCCTCGATCTCCTTCCACGGCGCGTCGAACCGCTTCGGCCCGATCAGCGAGAACACGTCGGACTCCCGCCCGTCCTCCCGCACCAGAGTGGCCGTCAGACCGAGCCGCCGGCGCGCCTGGAGGTCGGCGGTGAACTTGAACACCGGCGCCGGCAGCAGGTGCACCTCGTCGTAGAGGATCAGTCCCCAGTCCCGGGAGTCGAACAGCTCCAGGTGCGGGTAGACGCCCTTCCGCTTGGTCGTCAGCACCTGGTACGTGGCGATCGTGACGGGCCGGATCTCCTTGCGCGTACCGGAGTACTCGCCGATCTCCTCCTCCGTCAGCGAGGTGCGCCGCACCAGCTCGTGCTTCCACTGCCGCGCCGAGACGGTGTTGGTGACCAGGATCAGCGTCGTCGCCTTCGCCTTCGCCATCGCACCGGCACCGACCAGCGTCTTGCCCGCGCCGCACGGCAGGACGACCACCCCGGACCCGCCGTGCCAGAACCCCTCGACGGCCTGCGCCTGGTACGGGCGCAGCGCCCAGCCGTTCTCCTCCAGGTCGATCGGGTGCGCCTCGCCGTCCACGTACCCGGCGAGGTCCTCGGCCGGCCAGCCCAGCTTCAGCAGCGTCTGCTTGATCTGCCCGCGCTCCGACGGGTGCACGGCCACCGTGTCGGCGTCGAGCCGCGCCCCGACCAGCGGGGCGATCCGCTTCGAGCGCAGGATCTCCTCCAGCACGGGCCGGTCGGTGCTGGTCAGCACCAGCCCGTGGACGGGGTGCTTGGACAGGGTCAGGCGCCCGTAGCGGGCCATGGTTTCGGCGACGTCGACCAGCAGCGCGTGCGGGACGGGATAGCGGGAGTACTCGACGAGCGCGTCGACGACCTGCTCGGCGTCGTGCCCGGCGGCCCGGGCGTTCCACAGCCCGAGCGGGGTGATCCGGTAGGTGTGGATGTGCTCGGGCGCCCGCTCCAGCTCCGCGAAGGGGGCGATGGCGCGCCGCGCGGCCCCGGCGAGCTCGTGGTCGACCTCGAGAAGGAGGGTTTTGTCGCTCTGGACGATGAGAGGCCCGTTCACGCCTGTCCCTTTCCGGCGGGGTGGCGGCCGCCCGGGCGCGGGCGGCCAAACCTCCAGTCTGCCGTATCCCGCCCCGGGTGGGGGGGTCCCGCCGGGTCCCGCCGGGAAAACGCGCTGACGCGGCCCACCGGTGCCGCGTACGGTCCGGTCCATGAATGAAGACCGGCAGTCCTTCGTGCCCGACGGCTTCGACGTGCCGCGCACGCTCGCCTGCGACGGTTTCCGCCTGGAGCCGCTCGGGGCGGAGCACAACGCGCGGGACCTCGCCGCCTGGAGCGGGAGCATCGCGCACATCCGGGCCACGCCCGGCTTCGAGGGCCGCGCCTGGCCGCCGCCCGAGGGGATGTCCGCCGAGGCGAACCTGGCCGACCTGGAGCGGCACGCGCGGGACTTCGCGGAGCGGCGCGGGTTCACGTACAGCGTGCTGGAGGGCACGGACGAGGTCATCGGGTGCCTCTACGTCTACCCCGCCAAGGAGGATCCCCGGCGGGTGCACGTCAGCTCCTGGGTACGGGCCGACCGCGCCCGCCTGGACGCCCGCGTCCACGGGGCGGTGAGCGCCTGGCTGCGCGAGGCGTGGCCCTTCGACCCCGCGCTGGTGGACTACGCGCCCCGGTGAGCCGGGGGCGGCGCGGCGGGCCCCGGGGGCTCCGCTACGCGCCCAGGTGGGGCAGCGGGCCCGCCGGGTAGGGCGTCTCGGCCGGGAGCAGGGCGCGGGCGGCCCCGGTGTCGCCCGCGCGGACCAGGGCGTGGATCTCCCGGGCCAGCGGGGTGACGTCGCGGATGGACACCGTCCACTCGTCGGCGTACGCCCGCGAAGCCCATCCGGACAGGCCCAGTTGCAGGGACCGGTGGGGCAGTGCGTTCAGGTGCAGGTCCCGCTCCGGGTCCCACTGCACCCGGGCCGGGGAGCCGGCCAGGGACGCCCGCCACGCCTCGCGGTCCAGGTGGACGCCGGGCACGTAGTGCGACAGGCAGGCGCGGGAGAGCGCCCGGTCGAAGCCCTCGCGGGTGATTTCCACCGCCAGGACGGTCTCCTGGTCGGCCTTCGTGGCCCAGCCGCAGCGGTACATCATCCACAGGAACGACGGCTTGATCCACGTCATCCGCTCCCGCTTCCACGCGGGCGGGAAGCGCCCGTCGCGGGCCGCGGGCACGCCGAGCCGCGGGGCGTAGGCCTGGTAGACGGTGACGGTGGCACCGGTGTGGGCGGCGCGGACCTGGTACCGGGGGACGGGCGACGGGGCGGGCGACGGGGCCGGGGACGCGCATCCCTGTGCGGGTGCGGGCGGGGAGGCGGCTCCCGGTGCGGACGGGGATCCCGCTTCGGGCAGTGCTTCGGGCATGGCGCCAGAGTGCCGGTCGGCCCCCGCCCCGGCCAGCGGTTTTCCCGCCGGCCGCGTCTAGACCTGGTCCTCCGCCAGCTCCGCCACCCCCGTGATGCGGTGCAGGGCGTACGTGCGGACCTCGTCCGCCGTGTGGTCGTAGCCCGTGACGAAGCCGCCCTCCACCCGCACCGGGGCGATGACCCGCTGGCTCGCCGCGCCGTCGGCGTTCACGTACCCGATCCACACCGCCGACCCCGTCAGCGCCGCCGCCTGCACCGTGGCCAGGGTCTCCGCCGCGCTCGTGCGCGGCAGTTCCCCCGGAGCGCCCGAGGAGGCGGCCGCCGGCTCCTTGCGGACCGCCGTCGCCGCCAGATCGCCCGCGCGGATCGCCCGTACCGCCGCCCCCAGCAGCGTCGCGTCCGGCACCGGCGGCCCGTCCGGCACCGGCACCGGCGCCGAACGCGCCGGGGTGCGGTGCGCGTCGGCCCGCGACACCAGCACGTCACCGGTACGGGACTCCGCCGCCGGCGCGTACCCCATCGCCCGCAGCCCGTCGAGCAGCGCCGCCGGATCCGCCTGCGCCGCCAGCACCGTCGGAGCGAGACGCCGCAGCCCCAGCGACGCCGACCGCTTGTCCGCGAGGATCTCCCCCAGCATCGCGTCGTCGTCGCACCGCACGTACGAGGACGCCGCCCCGACCCGCAGGTGCCCGTGCCGCCGCGCCACGTCGTCGATCAGGTACGCCAGCGGCTGCGGCACCGGCGTACGGCTGTGCTCGGTGAGGAAGGCGTGCAGGTCCGAGGCCGTCTGCCCGGCGTCCAGCGCCCGCCGCACCGAACCGGGCGTGAACCGGTACACCGTCGCCCCGCCCTTGGACTCCACGTCCGCGAGCACGGCCAGCATCTCCGCCAGCGGCCGCAGCAGCGGACCGGGAGCCACCGCCGTCAAGTCCGCCTGCAACAGCACGTGGTCCACCGGCTCCGGCAGCAGCGGCGCCAGCGGCCCCGCCGCATCACGGTGTTCCAGCAGCGCGCGGCCGAACACGCTGAGCGCACCCCGCCCGGTGACCCCCAGCACCTCGGCCTCGTGCAGCGTCCACCGCGCGAGCCGGGCCCGCAGATCGCCCGTACCGCGCGCCGGACGCTCCCACGCGAGCCGCTCCAGGACCGCCTCCGGGTCCGGCACCCCGCCCTCGGGCAGCTCCCCGATCAGCTCCAGGACCCGGCGGCGCACCTCCGGCGCCGCCGAACGGTCCAGGTCGGGGCCGAGCGCCGACAGGGTGCGCCCCTTGGCGTCCTGCTCCCCGACCAGCCCCGGCGTGCGGGTGGCCGGCAGCCAGGCCCGGGCCAGCGCCGCCCACCGCTCGGCGGGCGGCAGCTCGCGCCAGCCGTCGAACGCGGGCGTGGGCGCGTACCGCTCGTCGGCCTCGCCGTCGGTGGCCAGCAGCCCCGCCGCGTAGGCCAGTTCGATCCAGAACGCCGCCGCGCTCTCGGTGGTGTCCAGCGCGGCCGCCGTCCGCTTCAGGTCCCGTACGGCCAGCCCGCCCGCCCGCAGCACCAGCGGTCCGGCGTGCTCCCAGGACTTCACCAGCTCCTCGACGGTCGACAGCGCCGCCAGCGCCTGCCCCGCCGCGTTCGCGTCCACAAGCTGTGGACGGTGCTCCCGGTGCACGCCCACCGGCGGCGGGAGCGGAGCCGTCCGCCGGTGCGCGAGCCCGCCCCGCAGGTGCAGCGCGACCTCCCGGGGCAGTACGACCGTCCGCGGCGAAGCCGGCAGCAACAGTCCCCGGTCGCGCAGCCAGCGCACCGGCGGCGTCGGATTCGGGGTCACCTCCCCGTACGGCGGCCCCCACACCAGCCGCCCCAGCACCTGGTGCGCCTCCGCCGGAGCCTCGTCCAGCAGCGCCGACATCCGCTCCGGGTCGGTGAACAGCCCGGTCAGCGCGGACACCGCGGACACCGGGTCGTGCGTCGCGGGCAGCCCGGCCGCCGCCACGATCTCCTGGATCCGGGTCGGCGACATCCCCGCCACCGCCTCCGCCGCGGTCGGCCCCAGCCCCGTCGGCGAGGGCCGCTGCGCCGACGGGGCGAGCAGCTCCCGGGCGGTGCGGACCAGCCGCAGCCGGTTCTCGTCCCCCCACACCAGAGCCTGGTCGCGCAGGGTCCCCAGAGCCCGGGGGAGCGCGTCGCGGGCCTCGGTGTCCTCGCCGCCGGTCCCGGTCAGCAGCGACTCCAGCACCGGGTACGGGCACGGATCCGGGGCGACCGCGAGGGCCTCCGCCGTCTGCAGCGCGAACCGGTCCAGACGGTCCAGGGCGCGCACCACGGAGGCGCGGGTGCCGGCGCGGGTGGCCAGCTGGGTGACGTCGCCGGGCACCGGGTTCAGCAGGTCGGGGCGGGCGTGCAGCAGGGCGGCGAGCGCCACGTCGTCGCGGGCGCGGAGCGCCTCGGCGAGGGAGCGCGGGGCGTTCGCCGCAGCGGTACTTGCCTCGGGCACGTTGGTCGCCTCCTGGTCACGCCGGCCGGACCGCCGTCCGGTCCCCATCCGGCCAACGGTATCCGCTGAGCCGTCGGCCGCTCCACGGACGCACGCGCTACCGTCGGGGGCGTGGGGATCGAGAGCGACCATCTGGTCTACGAATACCTGAGCCGCGTCGGGGACTTGGCGCAGCGCCGACAGCTGTCGTCCGGAGACCGGATGCGGCTGGTCGCGGGGCTGCGGGACGAGATCGACCGCCGGCGCGCCCGATACGAACCGGACACCCCGGCGGCCGTACGCGGCATCCTGGACCGGATCGGCACGCCGGAGGAGGTCCTGGACGGGGTGACCTCCACCCGGTCCGCGCCACCGGCGGTTCCGGGGGCTCCGGGGGCTCCCGCCGCTCCGGCCGCGGTTCCGGCGCAGCGCGGGCCGCAGAACGTCCCGCGGAACGTCCCGCCGCACCTGGCCGGCCTCGACGAACTCGGCTCCTCCGCCGAAGCCGAACCCGACTGGTGGAGCCTGTCCCCGGGCGCGCTGGGTGCGGGGCCGCAGGTGGAGGGCTTCGCGGGCGGCATCGAGTTCCCGGACCACTTCCGGGAGCGGGGGGACGAGGACGCGGAGAGGGAGGGGGAGGGGGCGGGGGCCGAGCCGGACTCCGCCGCAGGCCCGGGCGTGGCGGCGGGGGGCCTCGTACGGTTCCTGCGCGACCGGCGCCGGAAGAAGAAGGCCGCCGCCCCGGAGGGGGAACCGAGGCCCCGCCCCCACGCGTTCCTCCTGCTGGCGGCGGTACTGCTCCTCGCGGGGGCGCTCACCGCGTACTGGCCGCTGCTCGGCGCCGGCGCGCTGGTGGCGTACGCCTCGCGCGTGCTCGGACCCCGCGAGCGCAAGTGGGTACTCCTCGGCCTGCCCGCCTCGGTCTTCGCCCTGGCCATGCTCTGGCTCTGGGGCCGCGCCTCCGGCCACTGGGGCACCCCGCTCCCCTCCGACCAGCTCGGCCCGGCCTTCCGTTCCCTCTGGCCCACCCTGGCCCGCACAGCGGCCGCCACCACGGCGGCGTACCTCCTGTGGCGCGCGCGACGACGGTAGGGGCGCGGGGGCGGGGGTGCGGGGGCGGGGTGCCGGCGGGGCCGGGTCGGGGAGGGTTTGGGGGTTTCCCGTCAGTCCCATCGTCCTTCCGGTTCGTGCCGGCCCGTCAAGGGCGCTCCTTCGTCGCGTCGCTTCGCGATGGCCTTCGGCCACCCTTGACAGGCCGTCCCGCCCCGGAAAGACAAGGACTGCCGGGAACCCCCCAAAAGAACGGTCACGGGGCAAGAGTCGGAGGGACGGGTCCCTCAGTGACGAGACGAGGGGCCGGGCGTCGGCCTGCTCCGGGATCCGGGCCCGCCGATGGCCTGACCCCGGGCCGGGGGCCCGGCCACCCGCACCCGCATGCCCACCAGAGCAGCACGGGGAGCCGGTGGGCGCATCAGATCGCTACGCGCTCCTCCCGGCATAGCGTCCGACGACCGTCCGGGGCTGATACCCGCACCAAATGACGAACAGGGCAGCATCCAGGACTGGCAGGCGCGCGTCAGATCGCTACACGCTCCTCGGATCTCGGCGGCGAGCGGTGGTCTCGGGCTGGTCAGGCCGGGGTGGGGATCAGGGTTGCTCACCCATGGCTGCGCGCAGCCAGCCCAGCGTGCCCTGAGCGAGGAGCTCATCGGCGAGGCGCTGGGCGGTTTCGGTGGTCAGCCGGCTGCGGCTGTTGTCGATCCAGCGCTGTGCGTTCACGTAACCCTGCGCCTTGTACTCGATGCCCTGCAGCATGCACTCCAGCTTGTCGGCGTCCCGCGCACAGACCGCCTCGGGTGTGCCCTTGCCCTCGTACTCCGCCACCAGGTCCTGGATCGTCGCGGCGAGCAGTTCGGGCATGCCTGCTGTCTGGTCGGCTGTGATCGCGGCGGGGTTGGCGGAGGCGGAGTATTTCTTCCCCAGATGGTTTACATCGCCGCTGCGGGTCTCCTGGGTGTCGTGCCACACGGCGAGGAACGCGGCGCGTGCCGGGTCGGCTCCCTCCAGCTTCGCGATGACGGAGGCGATCAGCGCAGTGCGCCAGGAGTGCTCGGCCACGCTCTCCGGGTCGTTGACACCGGCCATCCACCAGCCCGTACGGCGTGCGTTCTTGAGCGTTCCGGCCTCGTACAGGAAGTGGGCCACCGCGGACAAGTCGTCAGCCACGTCAGTCTCCTTCTCACGCCTCTGCGAGGCGGATCGCGTACCGAATGCCTTCGAGCTCGCGACGCGCTCCCGTCGAGGGCTCGGTGTCATCCAACAGCACCGGTATCCGAGCCCGCAGGTCCCGGGCGGTGGAAGCGGCCGTCCTCAGCAGACTGGGGCGGGCGGCGACGAGAGCCCAGAGGGTGTGCACGTTCAGATCGAAGTACCCCTGCTGTGGTGCGAGCCCCTTCACCAAGTGATGGAAGAGCTTGTGACCTTGCCAGGAAGTGACATCGGTTTCCACGATGAAACCGTCGGACAGCTGGGGATGTGTCGCTTCACCGATCCAGTACGCCCAATAGTTGAGATTGGCGGTCTCGCCCGAGTCGTCGCCCTCGAGCGTGGTGGAGATGAAGTGCCGCATGCGCTCGCGGTCGCCCTGACGTGCTGCAACAGCGGCTACGGAACGGGCATTGAGCCAACGGGTGAGCCAGGTATCGGGTCGCTCTGTCTTCTGCTGCTGCACGAGCCAGCCGGTGGTATCCGCCGCCTGGTCGTAGCCTGCCAGGTACAGGGCTTGCCGGCGCAGCAGGAACTGATCGGTGCCACGGGCCTCCTCGGCCGTCGTGCGCAGGTACTCGAAGAACCGCGTGCGTTCTGCCGCAGCGAGCTCGGGTCTGCGTGATGACGGGCCGCGCCGGGGACGGCCCGATGGCGGCAACGCGCGCATGGACTCCGGCGCTTCGCCATTGAGCGGCCACGCCAGGACCTCGACAAGGTCGCGCTGCATGACCCACGCTCCCAGCGGACTGCCGCTGGTCGCCTTCGCACCTTCGATGGCGCTGAGGAGCAGGACGTCTGCCTCCATCGCCTTTTCCAAGGTCGTGAGGAGGGCTGCAGGAGTTCCCATGTGCATGAGCCGATGGCGGTGTCCGAGCATCTGGCCGACGGAGAGAGCCGTAAGCGGCCGTCTGCCGGATTCCCATCCCGCGATGGCGTCGGCCGAGATGTGGAAGGACTCCGCCAGACTGTCCTGCGTGTGGCCGAGCTGTTCCCGGATGACCCGGAAGACAAAGCCGGAAACCGTTCCCAGGCGGCTGGGACGCCGACCTCCCGGACCGGTGGTCAGGGTGGAACGTCCCTTGCCGGCCACAGCATCTCCCTGCCCTCGGATTCTTCGCCAAGTACCCGTACCCCCGGTCACTTCGAGCGGTGCGGGAGCGCGCCTACGCTCCTCTGTGTGGTGACCAGCAGGGTACTCAGCGTAGCGACAAGGGGGCCGTCTTGGATGCGGCAGAGGAAGAGGCTGCGGATGACGGAGGGCCTCGGCTCCGACCGGAGCTGATGTCCGTTCCAGCGCCCAGCCAGGCGGTTCTTGCCCGTGCGCGCATCGGCTGGCAGCACTTCGTCGATTCCATGGAGGACCTGGATGCGTGAGCAGTACGAGTACGTGCCCCATCGGCTCCTCCGCCGTCGGGTGCGTGACATCGCCTCCGGTGTCGAGGGCGAGTTGATGGCCGTGATCAACGAGAACGTTTCCGATTGCGGCATCGAACGCTGGATGGAGCTGGCCTACATCCGTGGGGCCTCGGGCAGGGAGTTCACCACTGCCGTCGGCAACATCCAGCCCACCACTGACTGTAGGCCCTGAGGAGAGTCACCGAGGACACGGTTGTGGTGCGGGTATCAGCCCAGGACGGTCGCCGGACGCTAAGCCATGAGGAGCGCGTAGCGATCTGTCGCGCCTGCCGGTGCCGGATGCCGTCCTGGTCGACATTCGGTGCGGGTAGTGGGCGCCCGGTCCGGGTTTCGATGGCTGGTGGGCCCACGGAAGTCCGGCCGGCCGGTGCCCGGCCCGTCGTCTCGTCACTGAGGGGCCCGTCCCTTCCCCTTGGACCCGTGACCGTTCTTTCGGGGGGTTCCCGGCAGTCTTTCGGCTTTCCGGGGCGGGTCGGTCGGTCAAGGGTGGAGCGAAGTGACATCGCGTAGCGACGCGAACGAAGTGAGCGCCCTTGAAGGACCGGCACGAACCGGAAGGACGATGGGACTGACGGGAAGCCCCCAACGCGGCTGTGATGCCGTCCCGCCGAAACTCCGCCCCCCCGCAGCCCCACCCCGGTGGTAGAAACCACCACGCAGCCGACATTTCGCCAAATAAGGGGATCTGCTGAGCCAACCTCCCCTCAGCTTCCCTCAGTCCGGTGGAGCCTCGGCACAATGGCGCTATGACCTCCCACATCCCGCAGCAGCTCACCGTCGGCTTCGACCTCGACATGACGCTCATCGACTCCCGCCCCGGCATCAAGGCCGCCTACCAGGCGCTCTCCGCGAAGACCGGGGCGTACATCAACGCCGACGAGGCCATCACGCGCCTCGGGCCGCCGTTGGAGGAGGAGCTCGCGTACTGGTTCCCCGAGGAGGAGATACCGGCGATGCGGGACCTCTACCGGGAGCTCTACGTCGACCACGCCATCGAGCCGACGCCCGCGATGCCCGGCGCACGCGAGGCGATCAAGGCCGTCCAGGCCCTCGGCGGACGGGCGATCGTCGTGACGGCCAAGAACGAGCCCAACGCCCGCCACCACCTGGAGCACCTGGGCATGGAGCCCGACGCCGTCATCGGCTGGCTCTGGGCCGAGGCCAAGGCCGGGGCGCTGCGCGAGTACGGCGCGCAAATCTACGTCGGCGACCACATCGGGGACGTGCGCGGCGCCCGCACGGCCGGCGCGCTGTCGGTGGTGGTGCCGACCGGTCCGTGCACGGAGTCGCAGCTGCGGGAGGCCGGTGCGGACGTGGTGCTGGGCGACCTCACCGCGCTGCCGCAGTGGCTCGCGGAGTACGAGCGGGCCCGCGCGGCCTGAGGCGCCGGGCGGCGGCGGCCCGTCAGGCGGCCTGCGAAGCCCGGGCCGCCCGGCGCTGGGCGGCGGCCGAGCGGAGTACGCCGGCCGCGGAGATGGCGAAGCCGACGCCCATGAGCATGCAGACGGCCCACGCGTACGACGGGAACGGGTCGGTGCCCAGGAACAGCGGGGCCATCGTCGCGAGGGTCGCCACGGCGCCCACGATGAACACGATGCCGCCGGCCTTGACCAGGCCGTCGCCGGGCCGTGCTTCGTCGGGATGAGGAGTAACAGTCACCCCACCAGGGTAGTTCCCTGGCCGAAGCGGTGGAGCGGGAAGGACCGGGGAACGTCTTGTCAGCGGTTTCTGGACCATTAGCCTGGAGGTGGCGGGTCGGAGGACCCGCTGTACTGCTATCCGGAGCCGTTCACGACGGCCGACCGGACCCGACGAGCACAAGGACAGAGGACGGACGTGCCTACCGGCAAGGTCAAGTGGTTCAACAGCGAGAAGGGCTTCGGCTTTCTCTCCCGTGATGACGGCGGCGACGTCTTCGTGCACTCGTCGGTGCTTCCGGCCGGGGTCGACGCCCTCAAGCCCGGGCAGCGGGTGGAATTCGGAGTGGTCGCGGGACAGCGCGGTGACCAGGCACTTTCGGTGACGGTGCTGGATCCGGCGCCTTCGGTCGCGGCCGCGCAGCGCCGCAAGCCCGATGAGCTCGCCTCCATCGTGCAGGACCTGACGACCCTGCTCGAGAACATCACCCCGATGCTGGAGCGCGGCCGCTACCCCGACAAGGTGCACGGCACGAAGATCGCCGGCCTGCTGCGCGCGGTGGCCGACCAGCTCGACGTCTGACCGGCTCGACGTCCGACCCGTCGCGGAACCACGGTGCCCCGCCGCTCCCACCGAGCGGCGGGGCACCGGCGCGTCACGTCACGGGAAGCGCAGCGCGTCCGCCGGGATGGCCGGTACCAGCCCCTCGGCGGCGGCCCTGGTGAGCAGCCCGCGGACGGCCGCGTACCCGGCGTCGCCGAGGTCGGCGGTGAACTCGTTGACGTACAGCCCGATGTGCTGGTCGGCGACCGCCGGGTCCAGCTCCTGCGCGTGGGCGCGTACGTACGGCCGTGAGGCCTCCGGGTCGTCCCACGCCATCCGCACCGACGTACGGGCCGCCTCGGCCAGCGCGCGCAGCCTCTCCGCGCCCAGCGAGCGCTTGGCGATGATCGCGCCGAGCGGGATCGGCAGGCCGGTGGTGGACTCCCAGTGCTCGCCCATGTCGGCCAGCCGGTGCAGTCCGTAGTCCTGGTAGGTGAACCGGGCCTCGTGGATGACCAGCCCGGCGTCCACCCGCCCGTCGCGCACGGCCGGCATGATCTCGTGGAACGGCAGCACGACCACCTTGCCGACCCCGTCCGGCAGTACGTCCGCCGCCCACAGCCGGAAGAGCAGGTACGCCGTGGAGCGTTCGCTCGGCACCGCCACCGTGCCGGTGCCGAGGTCCACGCCGGGCCCGCGCGTCAGCACGAGGGGGCCGCAGCCGCGCCCCAGCGCCCCGCCGCAGGGCAGCAGCGCGTACTCCTCCAGCACCCAGGGCAGCACGGCGTACGACACCTTCAGCACGTCGAACTCGCCGCGCTCGGCCATGCCGTTGGTGACGTCGATGTCGGCGAAGGTCACGTCGAGGGCGGGTGCGCCCGGGACGCGTCCGTGCGCCCAGGCGTCGAAGACGAAGGTGTCGTTCGGGCAGGGCGAGTAGGCGATCGCGAGCGGTTCAGCGGTGCTCATGGCGTTCTCCCCAATGGACGAGTACGGGTCCCAGCGCGCGGAATCCGGCGGTGAGGGCGTCCATCGCCTCCGCGATCCGCCAGGCGGCCCGGTCACGCGGTCCGACGGCGTTGGACACGGCGCGGATCTCCAGTACCGGCAGCCCGTGCGCGGCGGCGGCCTCCGCCACCCCGAAGCCCTCCATCGCCTCGGCCCCCGCGAGCGGGTGGCGGGCGGCGAGCTCGGCGGCGCGGGAGGCGCTGCCGGTGACGGTGGACACGGTCAGGACGGGCGCCAGCAGGGCCCCCGTGGCCTCGGCGGCGCGGGCGGCGAGCCCGGCGGGCGGCAGGTGCACGTTGCGGCCGAAGCCGAGCTCCTGCACCGGGAGGAAACCCTCGGGGGTCTCGGCGCCCAGGTCGGCGGCGACGAGCGCGTCGGCGACCACCAGCGAGCCGGGCGGGGCGGCGGGAGCGAACCCGCCGCCGATGCCGGCGGAGACGACGAGGGAGTAGTCGGCCAGCGCGAGCGCGGTGGCCGTGGCGGCCGCGGCGGCGGCCGGGCCGACACCGCCGACGAGGACGTCGGCCGCGAGGCCGGGCAGGTCCCGGCGGGTGATGAGGTACCCGCCGGGCAGGGTGCGCGGCTCGGGCGTGACCGGGTCCGGATGAGGGGTCAGGCCGGCGGCCACGGAGTCTGCCTCCGCGGCCACCGCGGTCACGATCAGCGCGCGCACGCCGCCGCCCGCCTTCCGTCCGCTAGTTCTTCAGCTTGAGCTTGAAGGACCAGACGGAGAGGGGCTTGCCGTCCTCGCCGACCTGGACGAAGCCCAGCAGCTTCGACTGGGGCGCCTCGCCCTGGCCGCCGGTCGCGAAGACGTCGGCGCCCTGGAAGCTGCGGTAGGTGTTGGCGGAGGGCTCGGTGATCGGCTGGCCGTCGAGGACCGCCTGCCACTTCTTGCCGTCCTCGACGATCTCGGGCTCGACGCCCAGGCGCAGCGTGTCCCCGCGGCCGTACTCGATGGTCTTGGCGTTCTTGGGGTCCGTCAGGCACTCCTGGACCCTGTCCATGGAGAGGTCCTTGCCGTCGGTGCGGCACTCGGACTCGGCGGAAACCGACGAGCTGCCGACGGTCACCGTCGCGAGCGGCGTCGGCTTGTCGCAGGCGGACAGGAGGAGGAGGCCGGCGGACACGGCTCCGAGGGCCGCGACGCTGCGGCGGGCCCTACCCGGGAAAAGCGGTGCGGTCATGAGCCGAAGGCTATCGGGCCGGTGGGCCGCACCGCCGCACGGGGGTCCTGCGGCGGGGCGGGCCGACCCGGCGGGGCTCCCGCGGCGGGTCCGGGCCGCCCGCGCGGCGCCCCCGGCGCGCCCCCGCGGGCCGGGCCGGGGCCCTTACGCCACCCGGGTGCGGGAGGAGCCGTGCTGCCGTTGGTGGTGCGGGGAGGTCAGGAAGCCGCGCAGGGCCATCAGGGTGCCCAGGGCGACCACGGCGGCGGCCACCGACATGCCGAGGACGCCGTTCAGCGGCAGGGCGATCCCGATCGCACCGCCCATCACCCACGCCACCTGGAGCAGCGTCTCCGAACGGGCGAAGGCCGACGTACGCACGGCCTCGGGCACGTCGCGCTGGATCATCGCGTCCAGCGACAGCTTCGCCAGCGCCTGGCAGAAGCCCGCCGTGCCGGCCAGGAAGGCCATGAACAGGCCGCTGAACAGGATCGCCGCCACGATCGCCACGCCCAGGGTGACCGACAGGACGGACGCGATGATCGCCTCGGGCGCCCGGGCCCGCAGCCACGCCCCGACCGCCGTCCCGCACGCGTTGCCGATGCCCGCCGCGACACCGACGATGCCCAGCGACACCGCCGCGCTCTGCCCGGCCAGCGGGTGCTCGCGCAGCAGGAACGCCAGGAAGAAGATCAGGAACCCGGACAGCCCGCGCATCGAGGCGTTCGCCAGCAGCCCGCACAGCACCGGACGGCTGACCGTCCGCAGCCCCGGCCGCTTCGAATGCGCCTCGTGCGTGGACAGCCGCGCCCGGCGCTCGCCCTTCGCCTCGTCCACCTTGTGCGGCAGCTGGAACGCCGCGAAAGTGCCCCAGACGAAGATCGCGCAGGCCCCGTACAGCGGCCACGGAGGCCCGATCGTGTGCAGTCCGGCCGCCACCGGCGCCGCCGCGCCCGTCGCGAGCAGGCCCGCCAGCGTGACCCGGGAGTTCGCCTTGACGAGTGAGAACTTCGGCGGCAGCAGGCGCGGGACCACGGCACTGCGTACGACGCCGTACGCCTTCGAGGCCACCAGGACGCCCAGCGCCGCCGGATACAGCTCCAGCCCGCCCGTGGCGACCGCGCCGGACATCATCACCGCCAGCAGAGCCCGCGTCAGCATCGCTCCCGCCATCGCCGCCCGCCGGCCGTGCGGCAGCCGGTCCAGCAGGGGACCGATCACCGGGGCCAGCAGGGTGAACGGAGCCATGGTGATCGCCAGGTACAGGGCCACCCGCCCGCGCGCCTCGTCCGTGGGGACGGAGAAGAACACCGTCGAGGCCAGCGCGACGGTGATCATGACGTCGCCGGCGCCGTTGATCGCGTGCAGTTCGATCAGCCGGCCCAGTCCCGACTCGCCGGCCCCGTGGGCGTGCGTGGCACGCCGGATCCCGCGCGCCGTACCGGTGAAGGGGAGGTGCAGGGCACGCCCGACAGCCCGGCCGGCCCGCCTGGCCGGTCCCGAGCCGTCTGCGGACGACCGTGCGGGTGCCACGTGGCCCATAGTGCCCCAAGAGGCCGTGCGGAACCCCTCCCGGCGCGTCCCCGGTGCGTCTCCGGGAGGTGCCGCACGGACCCGGCACGCCGGCCTCCCGCGCGTGCCGTGTCCGCGAATCGGACCTCGCATGTGGGCCGAAGGCTTCGGAGGAGGTAGCGTGCGTAGCGCGCCACCGGCGGTTGCACTTGGCCGCGCGCCTCTTCGTGATCCCGCAGAATGGATCACAGTGGGGTGCGCCCGAGGCCGATCGGGGCGCGGACGTCGACGCGGCCCTCTGGTCCGCTCCGCCCGCGCTACGTACGGACGAGACCGACGGGTCGTTGTGGACGACAGTACGGACGGCGCACTCGTGAGACGGCGTAGGAGAGAACGAGACCTGTGAGTGCTGCGACGACGCGAAGCCGTACCCCGCGTACCCCGCGTACGCCCGCCCCGGACCGCCTCTGCGCCGAGGCGGTGGAGTTCGCCCGTGCGGCGGCCGAGGAGGCCGCCCACCCCGGTGTGGTGGGCGCGCACGTCTCCGCCGTAGCGGAGGGCGACCGGGTCGTGACGCACTTCTTCGAGTGCAAGGAACCGGGCTACCGCGGCTGGCGCTGGGCCGTCACCGTGACCCGCGCCTCCCGCGCGAAGAACGTCACCCTCAACGAAACGGTGCTCCTCCCCGGCGACGACGCGCTGCTCGCCCCCGAATGGGTGCCGTGGAGCGACCGGCTGCGCCCGGGCGACATGGGCCCCGGCGACCTGCTGCCCACGGACGCCGACGACCTGCGCCTGGAGCCCGGCTGGTCCGGTGAGGACACGCCGCCGCCGAACTCCGTGGTCTCCACCGAGATGGCCGAACTGGTCGAGGCCGAGGACGCCGACGTCACCGACCGGGTGGTCGCCCCGGCGCGCGGCTCCATCACCGCGGTGGCGGAGGAGCTCGGCATGCGCCGCGCCCGCGTCCTGTCGCGGTACGGGCTGCACACGGCGGCCGACCGGTGGGACGAGGCCTTCGGCGCGAAGACCGCGATGGCGCAGGCGGCGCCCGCGTCGTGCGTCTCGTGCGGCTTCCTCGTCGCGATCGGCGGCTCGCTGGGCCAGGCCTTCGGCGTCTGCGCGAACGAGTTCAGCCCGGCGGACGGCCGGCTCGTGTCCCTCTCGTACGGCTGCGGCGGCCACTCGGAGGCCGCCGTCATGCCCAAGCCGCCGCGGCCCGCGCCGCCGGTACTGGACTCGATGGCGACGGACGAGTTCCCGCTGCGCCCCGTCCCCGACACCGGCTCCGTGCCCGCGGCGGACCTCCCCTCCGCCGACCTGGGGCACTCGTAGCGGGAACGGCGGCCGACGGGCCGCCGGGGACGGGCACGCCCGCCCCCGCGACCGCCGTCACCGCAGGGTGAGCGCGGTCTCGGCCTCGATCCGGCCCAGCTTCTCGGGGTTGCGGACGTAGTAGATGCCGGCGATGCGGGCGTCCTCGACGTGGAACACCATGACGCCGTCGAGCTCCCCGTCGAGGTACGCGAGGAACGCCGGGCTGCCGTTGGCCACCGTCGGGGTGACGGTGAGCCGGCCCGCGACCTTGCCGGTGCCGCCGAGGATGAAGCGGCCGACCTTGCCGGCGCCGAAGAGGGGGCGCAGCGCGGCCCGTTTGACCCCGCCGCCGTCGCCCACCAGGACGACGTCGGGGGCGAGGACGTCGAGGAGGCCCTGGAGGTCCCCGCTGTCGAGGGCGTGGCGGAACGATTCCAGGGCGGCCCGGGTCTGGCTCGCGGACACGGTCCGGCGCGGGCGCCGGGCGTCGACGTGACGGCGGGCGCGGTGCGCGATCTGCCGTACGGCGGCGGGGGACTTGTCGAGGGCGGCGGCGATCTCGTCGTAGCCGACGTCAAAGGCCTCGCGCAGGACGAAGACGGCGCGCTCGGTCGGCGACAGCGTCTCCAGGACGAGCATCATCGCCATCGACACGCTCTCGGCGAGCTCCACGTCCTGGGCCACGTCCGGCGCGGTGAGCAGCGGTTCGGGGAGCCACTGGCCGACGTACGCCTCCTTGCGGCGGCTCAGGGCGCGCAGCCGGTTCAGGGCCTGCCGGGTCGTGATGCGGACCAGGTAGGCGCGCCGGTCGTCGACCCGCTCCAGGTCGACGCCGGCCCAGCGCAGCCAGGTCTCCTGGAGGACGTCCTCGGCGTCGGAGGCCGAGCCGAGCATCTCGTAGGCGACGGTGAAGAGAAGGTTGCGGTGGGCGACGAAGGTCTCGGTCGCCGTTTCGCCGGCGCCGCCTCCCCCGCCGTCGCGGCTGTGGTTGCCGTCGCTGCCGTCGCGGTCCGTGCTGCCGTCGTGGTCCGCGAGGTCCTGCTCGTCCATGCCGGTCGCTCCGTCCGTGCCGTCCATGCCGCTGGTGCCGTCGTTCCCGCCGGTCGTGCCGGTCCCCGTGTCCGCCGCGCGCATCAGACGGCCGCCGCTTCCGCCGTGTCCCGCGCCCGGAGCTTCTTCTGGCGTGCCGGGCCGCCGGAGATGCGGTGGAGGCGGTAGCCGCCGGGCTTGCGGGCCTCGTCGGCGAGGTGCTTGACGACGCCCTTGCAGACGGCTTCCTTCATCGTGGCGCCGGGCCGGCCGTCGACGTGGAGCCAGATCGCGGAGTCGCCCCGGTCGGCGAACTGGAAGATGCCGTCGTGGCGGCCCAGGCTGATGCACTGGGCGCCGAAGGCCTGGTTGAGGGTGCCGGGCCGTTCGCCCGCAAGCCGGCTCAGGACGGTGTCGGCGGCCCGCGCGCCCAGGGGCATCGCGGCCTGGCAGCTCATCCGCAGCGGCACGCCCGAAGGCGCGGCCGAGTCCCCGGCCGCCACGATCCGTACGTCGTCCACGCTGGTCAGCGTCTCGTCGGTGAGCAGGCGGCCCGCGTCGTCGGTGGTCAGCCCGCTGCGGGCGGCCAGGTCGGGGACGGCGAAGCCGGCGGTCCAGACGGTGACGTGGCTGGGCAGTTCGCGGCCGTCGGCGAGGCGGACGGTGCGGTCGGTGACGGCGGTGACCTCGGTGCCGGGGCCGTCCACGACGGTGACGCCCAGACGGGCGAGGCGGCGGGCGACCGAGCGGCGGCCGCGGGGGTGCAGGTAGGGGCCCAGGGCGCCGCCGCAGACCAGGGTGACGGTGCGGCCGGTACCGGCGAGTTCGGCGGCGGTCTCGATGCCGGTCGGGCCGCCGCCGATGACGGTGAGGGGAGCGGTGGCGGGCGCGGCGTCCAGGACGGGGCGCAGCCGCTCCACGTCCTCGAGGGTGGCGACGGGGTAGGCGTGCTCGGCGGCTCCGGGCACGCGCGGCTGTGCGCCGGTGCTGCCGACGGCGTAGACGAGGTAGTCATAGCCGAGGGTGGCGCCGGAGGCGAGGTGCAGGGTGCGGGCGCCGGCGTCGATGCGGTCGACGGTGTCGACGGCCAGGCGTACGTCCTCGGCGAGGACGTCGCGGTAGTCGACCACGGCCGTGTCTGTACCGCCCACCAGCTGGTGCAGGCGGATGCGGTGGACGAAGGAGGCACGCGGGTTGACCAGCGTCACCGTCACCTCACCGCCCAGCGTCAGACGGTTCGCCGCCATCACGCCCGCGTAACCTCCACCGACCACGACCACACCGGTCTTCTCGCTCATGGTGTCCTCCTCCGGTTCAGGGCTTCGGACACAGGACACCGCGGAACCGGCCCGTGTGACGGAGTGTGAGGCAGGTCACCTCCGGGCGGCCGTACGCGCCTCCGCGCGGCTCGGGCCTTCGTGTGGCACGCGCCTCCGCGCGGCTCGCGCCTCCGCGCGGCTCAGGCCTTCGGGCGGCGGCGGAACAGCCGCTTGCCCGCCAGGACCACCGCCGTGCCCACCGCGAGGACCAGCGCCCCCTTGGCGAAGCTGCCCGAGTCCTGCCCGGCGGGCGCCCCCTGCGCACCCGGGCCGGCGGGCCCGCCGGATCCCGGGGCCGCGGGCTGCTGCGGGGAGCCGGGGCGGGCCGGGCCGGACGGTCCCGCCGCCGGTGCCACCGGTACGGCCACCACCCTGCTGTTCGCGCCCTCCGCCCCGAACATCAGCGTCCGCCCGTCCGGCGTGTACGTCACGGACTCGGCCTGGCCCTGCCAGGGCGCGTCCACCCGCTCGCCCGCGCCGTCCGGGCGGCCGCCCTGCCAGGCGTACGTACGGGCCGTGAAGTACCCGCGCAGCGTCAGCCGGGTCCCGTCCGGCGAGAACGCCCCGTCCGTCACCCACGGCACCTCCGCGATCCGGCGGAAGACGTTGCGCCCGTCCGCCGACAGCCGCTCGGGGCCCTCGTACAGGCCGCCGCCCTGCTCGTTCTTGCTCGCGATGTACACCCGGCCCGTCACCGGATGCACCATCAGCGCCTCCGCGTTGCGCGGCCCGTCCGCGTAGGACACCGTGAACTGCTCCGCCCTGACGGTCTGGTCGCCCAGTTCCGCCGGCTCCTGGAAGCGGTAGATCCACACGCGGTCCCAGGTGCCGTCCCGGTTGTCGCCGATGTCCCCGACGTACAGCCGCCCGTCCGGGCCGAGCGAGATCGCCTCCACGTCGCGCGGGGTCCCGGTCCCCGTCAGCGTCACGCGCGCGACGGTCCTGCCGGTCGCCGAGTCCACCGCGTACACGTACGGGCCGTCGTCGCTGTCGTTGTGCGTCCAGTACACGCCCGGGTGGATCCGGCTGGCCGCGAGCCCGCTCGACTCCCTGATCCGCGGGTCGGCGATGGTGAATCCGGAGGCGGTGCCGGACGCGGCGGGGGTTTCGGCCGCTGCGGCGGCCCCCGGCAGCAGGGTGAGCACGAGAGCGGCGGGAACGGCGGTCGACCGGGGCAGCAGGCGCATCCCCCAAGCCTGCCAGCCCCCCGGGGGTGTCCGGCATCACAGGGGTTCCCGCGGTGTGATCCGCGATGATGACCGGATGCGTTTCATGTTCGTCGGCGACTCCATGACCATCGGACGCGCCGGCGACTACACCTGGCGCTACCGGATGTGGCAGCACCTCGGCGCCACCCTCGGCGAGGCCTCCTTCGAGATCGTCGGCCCGCGCACCGGGCTGTACGGCACCGAGGCCGGCACCGGCTCCGGCTACGCCGCCGCGGACTTCCCCGAGCCCGCCCGCCGGCACCTCGCGGGCTGGGGCGAGGGCTGGCAGCACATGGCCCCGCTCATCGGGCCCGCCGCCGGGGACGCCCGCGCCGACGTCCTGCTCGTCTCCCTCGGCCTGATCGACCTCGGCTTCTACACCCGGGCCGACCAGACCGCCGACAACGTCCGCCGCTTCGTCGCGGCCGCCCGGGAGGCCCGCCCCGCCGTCCGGATGGTCTTCCTGCCGGTGATCCCCAACGTCCGGGCCGAGGAGGACGCCCCCTTCGCGGCGGAGGTCGCCCGGTTCAACGAGCTGCTCGCGAAGGCGGTCGCCGACCTCACCACCGACGCCTCGCCGATCCTGCTGGCCGCGCGCCCGGAGGCGTACGACATCCACCGCGACACCTACGACGGCACGCACCCCAACGCCTCGGGCGAGCACCGCCTCGCGGGCGAGTTCGCGGCCGTCCTGCACCAGGCCTGGGGCATCGGCGGCCCCTACCGCCCCGCGCCGGACGCGTAACTCCCCTCCCGGGAACGGGTCTTGCCTGGAGCGCACTCCAAGCAGTTGGCTAGTGGCCCATGAAGTACACGCAGCTCGGACGCACCGGTCTCAAAGTCAGCCGCCTCGTACTCGGCACCATGAACTTCGGCCCCCAGACGGGCGAGCCGGAAAGCCACGCGATCATGGACTCGGCCCTCGACGCGGGAACGTCCAACCAGGGAGTTTGACGCCAGCGTGTGCAAGGGCCGTCGCCCCCATGGGAGGGGCGACGGCCCTTTACTACTGGCTCACCAGGCGAAGGCCTCCGGGGACGGCCCTGGCCCGGGGAAGATCTCGTCCAGGCCGGCCAGCACCTCCTCGCTCAGCTCCAGCTCCAGCGCGCGCAGCGCGCTCTCCAGCTGCTGCGCCGTACCCGGGCCGACCATGGGGCCCGTCACGCCCGGCCGGATCAGCAGCTGGATCAGGGCGGCCTCGCCGGGCTCCAGGCCGTGCTTGTCGAGGAGGTCCTCGTACGCCTGGATCTGCGCCCGTACCGTGCTGTTGGCCAGCGCGTCCGTGGACCGGCCGGAGGCGCGGCGGCCGCCCTCGACCTCCCTCTTGATGACCCCGCCCAGCAGACCGCCGTGCAGCGGGGACCAGGGGATGACTCCGAGGCCGTACTCCTGGGCCGCCGGGATGACCTCCATCTCGGCCCGCCGCTCGGAGAGGTTGTACAGGCGCTGCTCGGTGACCAGGCCGACAATCCCGCTCCGGGCGGCCGTCTGGTTGGCCTGGGCGGTCTTGTAGCCGGGGAAGTTGGAGGAGCCCGCGTAGAGGACCTTGCACTGCTGGATGAGGACGTCGACGGCCTGCCAGATCTCCTCGAAGGGGGCCCGACGGTCGATTGTTCTCGCCCCACCCATGCACATTCGCAGCACCGAAAAATCCACTTTGACGCCAAGCCTGCAACGGCCCTAGCGTCGATCCCCAAGCACCACAGGGGATGGGGAGAACAAGTGGCAAGGGTCCTGGGAGTAATCCGCCTGTCGAAGGTGTCGGACGAGACAACATCGCCGGAGCGTCAGCGCCGATCGATTCAACGATGGGCCGACCAGGAAGGGCACCTCCTTGTCGGATGGGTCGAGGACATCGACGTATCCGGCGGTGTCGAGCCTTGGAAGCGACCGGAGTTCGGCAAGTGGCTGCCGTCCACCATCGGCAAGGAGGTCAGCTCGATCGAGCACCGGATCGCGCTTGAGGAATCCCGTGCCGACGAGTACGACATCATCTGCGCCCTGAAGCTCGACCGCCTCTCACGGCGTGTACTCCACGTACACACGCTCGTGGAGTGGTGCGAGAAGCACGGCAAGGAGGTCGCCACCGTCGAGGACGGGATCAACCTGAACACGCAGATGGGCAAGCTGCTGTTCAGCCTGATCGCCTCCTTCGCGGAAGGGGAGCTCGAAGCCATCAAGGCCCGGGCGAAGTCCTCGTACAACCACTTGGTGAAGGAGGGGCGCTGGCGCGGTGGCCGGATCCCGTACGGCTACCGGGCGGAGAAGCAGGACACTGGTGACGGCTGGCGTCTGGTCCTGGACGACTACGGAACGGACACCGCCGGGACGCTGCGCGAAATCGTCCGCCGGCTTATCGAGGGCGAGTCGGCGAACAGCATCGCCCAGTGGCTCAACGAGGACCCAATCAAGACTCCTGTATCGCTCGACGCTCAGCTCATCAGGAACGGCAAGCCCCCGAAGGGCGGCCGGTGGACCGCTGCGAACACAGCCAAGGTGGTGCGCTCCCTGAACGTTCTCGGTCAGATGGAGGTCACGGAAGAAGTCGTCATCGACGGCCAGAAGACGAAGCGAACCCGCGTCGTCCGTGACACGGAAGGGCGCCCTCTTCAGCGGGCGGAGCCACTGATCACTCAAGAGGAGTGGGAGCTGGCGAACAAGAAGCTGGACGAGAACACCAGCAAGCGCAACGGCAACCGGAAGGGCGGCTCCCCGATGCTCAGGGTCGCCTTCTGCACCTGCGGTGAACCCGCGTACCTCGGCCCGGGGCGAAACTGGCCGTACTACCGCTGTGCGTCCCGGACCACGCACAAGCCCTGCCCCACGGGTAGCAAGGGCATTGCGGCTCATGTCCTGGAGGGAGCTGTTGAGGAGGTCTTCCTGCGCGCGGCTGGCAATGTCGAGATCGTGCGGAAGGTCTTCCGCCCGGGCATCGACTTCACACGCGACATCGAGGAGGTGAACCGCGCGCTGGCCGAGCTGCGAGAGGACCGCGAAGCCGGTCTCTACTCCAGCGAGTTGGGCAAGCAAGAATACCGAGAGACGTACAGGCGACTGGACGCACGACGAGAACAGCTCATGGCCCAGCCCACCCGGCCTGACACCTGGGAGGAGATCCCGACGAATGAGACCTACAGGGAGCGCTGGACGAAGCTGTCAACCCAGCACGAGAAGGGCAAGGAACTCCGGGCCGCCGGAGTCAGGGCGGTCATTCACGCCGAGAATCTGCCTCCGATGACCGCTGCTCAGGCGATGGCCCCGGAGGGGCATGAGGGCATGTGGCAGGAGGGGAAGGGGCGCGTGCAGGTTCTGATTCCCATGGACTTCAAGCGCCGCGTCCGAGACCTCGCAGCGGTGCACAGTGAGAGCTAGCCGTCCCGCCGAAACCAACCGGGAAGGGCCACCGAGGCGAACCGCTCGTACTTTTCGACGTACAGAGCAACATGCCGGGGATCGGTAACGATCACCTCGGCGTGCGTGGTCTCGACTGTCACCATGCGGTCGTCCCGGATCACGAAAGAGTGCCCAGGCACATCGGCCTGCGGACGGTCCAGCGGGACGACTCGGACATCCACGTTCGGCAGGCGGGAGACGGAGGTGATGCGATCCACCTGTCCGGCCATCATCGCGGGCGGGAGAAGGCGCCAGCGAAGAACGGGTTCCATGACGACGAAGCGAAGCTGCTTCCCGGTGTCGTACAACACTCGTTGCCGTTCGATCCGTGCACCGATGGTTCGGGCGAGTTGGTCCTCGCTCAGTCCCTTGCCTTGCAGGACAGCTCGTACGTACTCGGGTGTCTGCAACAGACCGGGGACCAGGGACGGCTGGAACAGCCGTAGGAGCTTCATCGACGCTTCAAGCGCCCGGATCTCCTCCTGCTTCCGGTGAAAGCCCATACGTCTGACCAGCCGCCAGGCCGTCGCCTCCGTGGCCTGAGCGCGGGCCGCGGCCATGTACTCGGCCTTCACCTGATTGGACACGTCCAAGGCCGTCAGGATGCGCTCTACGTCGATCACACTGGGCGCTACGTGGCCATTCTCAACCTTCGACAGCTTGGCCGTGGACATGACCGCGCTACGGGCTACCGCCTTGGCCTCCTTGCCGGACGCCTGTCGCAGAGCCCGCAGCGCCGTACCCAGCTCTGTTCTGTTCACCCGCCGTGCTTCGCCCACCATTCGGGAAACGGCTCGGCGTGAGCGAGAGTCGTGTCCCGGTGGCGGACGAACTCCGCCGCACGCCCGGCCTCAAGTAAGTCCGGCCCAAGAAACGTACCTGTGTCGTCGTAGTTCATGACGACCGGGGAAGCCGCATCGAACAGCCAGAAGTCCGGCACCCCTTCCAGGGGGTTCGGCCCCTCGGTGATGTCCAGGATGAAGAACTCCTCACCACCCGTCATGTTCTTCATGTACCCCCAGCCGAGCTCGTAGCGGAGGTAGTCCGTCAACGGACGGGAGACGATGTGCACCCGGTACATCCTCTTGCCGGCCTGTGTGGCGGATCGAACGGTCCCGACACACCCCGCGTCGTAGTCCTCTGGCTGCGGCTCACCGGCGAGGAACGCACGCAGGTTCTCTGCGCTCGACGGCACGTTGTAGTCGTCCAGGATCTCCAGCCGGAACGCTTCACGCTCGAACGTCTTGAACCGCCCCGCCAGGTTGCTAGATGAGCTGATCACGGATGGGCTTCCGGACGAGTTTCATGGAGATCTCCACCAGGGTCTCGTGCGCCGGGATCTCCAACCCGTGGTCAGCCGGCATCCCACCCTGCACGAACAGGGTGTCCCGGTCAGTCGCGTACAGCGTGGGGCAGTCCCCGTTCTTACAGGTCGTGACCAGCTTCGTAACCTCCACGCCGTACTCCCCTCGCCGTGGGCTGCCCTGCTGACACCTTCCATGCTCCCGATCAAAGGTAGAACAGGGCAAGGGCTTCAAGTTTCCACAACGGGAAACCCCTACCCGGCAGATACCCTTACCGGCCAATCTAGCGAATCTAGACAAAAGGCAAATAAAGGAAACTTTACCTCTATACCGGAGAAACCCTACAAGACCGCAATCCTGAGATGCCACCCGAACCTGAATATCCCACCCCTGTGCAGTCCAACACCGCTAGTGTGGCAATCGCTTGATACCGACGGGTGGGCTAATCGCGCAGCACAGGAAAGGGGCGGAAAATGGCGACTCATATGGTCAACCTCGATGCGTTGATCCCTCGCGAAGACTTCGAGGCCATCACCTCTGAGCAGGCAACTCAGACCTCCATTCTCAGCACCACGATGAAAATTACGGACCTGACACAGGATAGTTTGATGTACAACGTCCTGCGAAAGCCAGACTTTCAGCGTGAAACGGCGAACTGGACCCCCGAAAAGGTCGCCGAACTAGTCCGCAGTTTTCTTGCCGGGGACTTGATCCCATCCATCATCCTGTGGCGCTCACCCACCAGTGGAAACATCTTCGTAATTGATGGCGCCCACAGGTTGAGTGCCCTTGCTGCTTGGGTCCAAGACGACTACGGCGACAAGCACACATCGATGCGCTTCTTCGACAACGTCATCCCAAATGAACAAAAGAAGGCGGCCGAAGCTACGCGCAGGCTCATCCAGGAAAGCGTGGGAGCTTACGCCGATTTGGGCCTCGCTCTACGTAATACCGATACCACCCCCAAGGAGAAACTGCAGCTCGCCAGAAACCTGAGCGCTTTCGCAATCCACCTGCAGTGGGTCAACGGGGAAGCCGAGAAGGCGGAGAGCTCATTCTTCAGGATCAACCAGCAAGCCACGCCTATCGATCCGACCGAACTTGAGATGATCAAGGCGCGCCGCAAGCCCAACGCACTGGCCACGCGGGCTTTTATCCGCGCGGGCACAGGTCACAAGTACTGGTCATCCTTCGAAGAGTCGATCCAGTCCGAAATCGAGTCTCTCGCCAAGGATGTCTACGATCTGATCTTTAAGCCGAATTTGGATATGGCCATCCGCTCAGCGGACCTGCCCGTGGCCGGGAGAGGATACTCTTCCGATAGCGTCAAAATGGTCTTCGAGCTCGTCAATTTCGTCAACAAACTCCACCCCGACATGTGGCGCAGCGAGGTCACAGCCGCCAAGCGAAAGGGACGGAACCAGCAGCAAATCATCACCTTGGATGACGACCCTGACGGCGCAACTACACTGGAGTACATGCGGGCGGTGAAAAGGACTGCTGGTCGGATTGCAGGAAACGGACCGGCATCGCTGGGGCTCCACCCTGCAGTCTACTTCTATAGCGCGACTGGAAGGTTTCAACCAGCGGCCTTCTTGGCCGCGACGGCCCTCATTCAAGAGCTCTCAGAAAAGAACCGTCTCCTCAAGTTTACCGATGTCCGGAAGGACTTCGAGGAATTCCTGATCGGTTACAAGTACTTCTTGAATCAGATCGTCCGCGCGTACGGAAGCCTCCAGCGATCCGTACCACCGATTCTGACGATGTACCGTATCGTCTTCGAATCGATGGTCGAAGGGCTGGACGAAGACACGATCATTGCGCGCCTTCAGGAGAACGGTGCACTGCGAGCGCCAGTGAAGGTACTCACAGAAGACGACCGAATCAACCGTCGAAACTTCTCTGCAGAAACGAAGAACTCGGTATTCTTGAAAGCCGCGCTTGCCGAAGCCACCAGGTGTGAGATTTGCCGGGCGCGTCTGCACTTCAAATCAGTCACCGTAGACCACAAGATTCGCAAAGAAGACGGGGGAACAGGATCGATGAGTAACGCAGCTCTGACTCACCCATACTGTAATTCCGGCTACAAGGAGAGCCGCTACGCAAACCGGACTGGCTGAGACCCCCAACTTCTGGGGCGTACCCGACCCCTGTGACTGCCCTGACCCGTCTTGAAGGGTGGCCCTCCAACGAAACGGGACGACGACTCTCCCCATAAAGTCGCGGGCCCGGCCGGTGGTTCCAGGTCAGTCAGCCAGCGGGAGGTAGACGCGATTGCCCGAGGCCTCGAACTCTGCCGACTTCTTGAGCATGCCCTCAGCGATCTCCTCCTTCTACGCCGCCGACTCGTCGCATCCGAACTGCTCAGCGACGCTTCTGCTGATCTCCATCGACCTGATCATCGACGACGACATCGGGCTCCAGCCTGTCTCCCCGAACGCCGCCGAGGGCTTCTACCGGCTGGTCGATGCCGCATGCGGGCCGACCACCAAGACCGTACGGAGGGCGGCGGTCAGCCGTCCATGCGTCAACGCGGCTATGCGCGTTGACGCATAAATCGAGGGGTGCGCGGGCTGCCCTTGCTTGGAGTGGGCTCGAAGCAGTTGGCTTGTGTGCCATGAAGTACACACAGCTGGGACGCACCGGACTCAAGGTCAGCCGACTCGTATTGGGGACGATGAACTTCGGCCCGCAGACTGACGAACCGACCAGTCACGGCATCCTCGATGCCGCGCTCGACGCAGGTCTGAACTTCGTAGACACGGCCAACGTGTACGGATGGGGTGAGAACAAGGGCCGCACCGAGGAGATCATCGGCACCTGGTTCGCCCAGGGCGGCGGCCGCCGCGACAAGACGGTCATCGCCACCAAGGTCTACGGCTCCATGTCCCGCGAGGGCGAGACCTGGCCCAACGAGGACCGGCTGTCGGCGCTGAACATCCGCCGGGCCGTCGAGGCCAGCCTCAAGCGGCTCCAGACCGACCACATCGACCTGTACCAGTTCCACCACATCGACCGCCGGACCCCGTTCGAGGAGATCTGGCAGGCCGTCGACGTCCTCATCCAGCAGGGCAAGATCCTCTACGCGGGCTCCTCCAACTTCCCCGGCTGGAAGATCGCCCAGGCCAACGAGACGGCCGCCCGGCGCGGCACGCTCGGCCTGGTCAGCGAGCAGTGCCTCTACAACCTCTCCGAGCGGCGCGCCGAGATGGAGGTCATCCCGGCCGCCGAGGCGTACGGGCTCGGGGTCATCCCCTGGTCCCCGCTGCACGGCGGGCTGCTGGGCGGCGTCATCAAGAAGGAGGCCGAGGGCGGCCGCCGCGCCTCCGGGCGCTCCGCGGACGCCCTGGCCAACACCGCGGTACGGGCGCAGATCCAGGCGTACGAGGACCTCCTCGGCAAGCACGGTCTGGAGCCCGGCGAGACGGCGCTGGCCTGGCTGCTGACCCGGCCCGGCGTCACCGGCCCCATCGTCGGCCCGCGCACCGCCGGGCAGCTCGACAGCGCCCTGCGCGCGCTGGAACTGGAGCTCTCCGAGGAGCTGCTGCGCTCCCTCGACGAGATCTTCCCGGGACCGGGCCCCGCCCCGGAGGCCTTCGCCTGGTAACCGCCGCGCCCCCCGACGGGCACCGCCCCGCCGGCGCTGCGAGCGCGGGCGGGGCGGGCGGGTACGGGCGTGCGCGGGGCGGCGGGCGTACGGGCTACTGACCCACCGCGGCCGCCACCGCCACGACGACGAACATCAACACGAGCACACCGGCCATGACACGGTTCCTGGTCTTCGGGTCCACCCGTCGAGACTAACGCCCTCCCGCCCCCGCCCCCCGCCGGGGGCTGCGAGACTTCCGTCATGGTCACCGTCGACGACGTACGGCGCCTCGCGCTCGCCCTGCCGCGCACCGAGGAGCACCTCATCCGCGACCGGGTGAAGTTCCGCATCGGCCGGATCGTCTACCTCGCCCTGTCCCGGGACGAGACCGAGCTGGGCTTCGCCTTCCCCAAGGAGGAGCGGGCCGCGCTCGTCGCCTCCGAACCGGAGAAGTTCTCCCTGCCCGGCGCGGGCGACATGCGCTACCACTGGGTGCACGCCCGCATGGCCGCCCTCGGCACCGCGGAACTGGGCGAGCTCATCACCGACGCCTGGCGGATGTGCGTACCGGCCAAGGTGGCCCGCGCGCACCTGGAGGACGCCCTGCCGCCCGCGCCCGGACTCGGCCGGCTGCGCGCCGCCGCCGCGGTGTTCGGGGAGTTCCCCGGCGTGGACCGCAGCTGGCACGCGCTCGTCGCGGACACGGCCCCCGGCCTCGACCTCTCCGGAGCCGCGCACCGCACCGCCCTGCACCGCTGGCTCAACGCCTGGGGCTGCCGCATCCGCTACCCGCGCGAGGGCGAACCGGACCCGCTGGGGGCCGGCCTCGACGCCTGGTGGGCCCGGCACGTGCTGCCCGCCGCCCCGCTCGCGGCCCTGACCGACCGGGAGATCGGCCTGCTCGCGGCCGCGTACGCGGACCTGGCCGCGCTGCCGCTGGGCCGGCGCACCCTCGGCCCGACGGCCGCCGCCAAGGCCCTGTTCGCGCTGCGCCCGCGCACGGTCATGCCCTGGGACGCGGCCATCGCGGCCCGCCTGCACGGCGGCCGCGACGAGCGGGCCTTCGGCCGGCACCTGCGCACCGGCCGGGCCTGGGCCCGGGCCGCGCTGGCGGAGAGCGGCCTCGACGAGGACGCGCTCACCGCCGGGCTGGGCCGGCCCGGGCTGCCGCTGGCCAAGGTGCTCGACGAGTACCTCTACGTCACCCTCAGCCACTCACCGCAGAAGGCACAGGTGCGGGCGTAGACGGCGACGCCGACGCCGACACCAGTGCCGGCTCCTCGCTGATCCGGGCCGTCCTCGGCCGTACCAGCGCCCGGTAGCCGCTGGTGCGCAGGGCCACCGACACGTCGAGGCGGCCCGCGTTGAACCAGATCTCCTCGTGCTCCAGCAGCGCCGGGTCGACGACCACCTCCACGGCCGGGTCGAAGCTCACCGGCATGATCGAACCGCTGACGCAGCCCGTCAGCTCCTCGGCGACCTCGCGGACGGCGAAGGAGGCGTTCGTGCCGCCGTACTCGTCCCGTACCGCCTCCAGGTCGACGCGGCAGTGGCCCGGCACCACGGCGATCACGTAGCGGCGTTGTTTGCGTCCCAGCGCGACCCTGATGACCAGGCACTTGGCGGCCTGTTCCAGGCTGTGGCCGCGTATCAGGCTGGCGAGGTCGGTACGCCCCTCCGGGGAGTGGCGCAGCAGCCGGTAGTCGGCTCCCGCGTCGGCCAGGAGGCAGAGCGGGCGGGCGTGGCTGTCCGCGATCGCGGTCGCAGAGGTCACAACGGTCCTTTCCGGAAACTACGTCGGTGGTGACTCAGCGGTCGCGCAGCTCCAGGGTGCAGCACTTCACGCTGCCGCCCGCCTTCAGGAGTTCGGAGAGCCCGACCCCCACCGGCTCGAAGCCGCGCGCGCCGAGCTGGGCCATCAGGCCGGTCGCCGCCTCCGGCAGCAGCACGTGGCGGCCGTCGGAGAAGGCGTTCAGCCCGAAGACCGCGGCGTCCTCGGCGGTGGCGAGGATCGCGTCGGGGAACATCGTGCGGAGCACGGCCCGGCTGCCCTCGGAGAAGGCGGCCGGGTAGTACATGACCTCGTCGTCGGAGAGCACGGCCAGGGCCGTGTCCAGGTGGTAGTACTCCGGGTCGACGAGGGTCAGGCTCGTCACCGGCAGGCCGAAGAACTCCTGGGCCTCGGCGTGCGAGCGCGGGTCGGTGCGGAAGCCGGTGCCGGCGAGCAGCCGGCGGCCGACGGTGAGGAAGTCGCCCTCGCCCTCGTTGACGTACTCGGGCCACAGCACCTCGCGGTAGCCGCGGTGCCGGAACCAGCCCAGGTACGCCGGTCCCTCGGCGGTGCGCTGCGCGTGCCGGAACCGCGCGCCGTAGACCTTGCCGTCGACGACGGTGGCGCCGTTCGCGGCGAACACCATGTCGGGCAGGCCCTCGACGGGGTCGATCTCCTCGACGGAGTGGCCCAGTTCGCGGTACAGGTCGCGCAGCCGCTCCCACTGGCGGACGGCGAGGGCGGGGTCGGTGCTGTGCTCCGGGTGCATCCAGGGATTGATCGAGTACGTGACGTCGTAGTGCCGGGGCCGGCACATCAGCAGCCTGCGGCGGGTGGCGACGCGCGCGGGGGTGGCGGGCGCGGTCGTCGTCGTGTGCGGGGCCGTGGTCGGCTCGGTGAACGGCACGGGGACTCCTTCGAGGGTGGCCGGAGGGACTCCGGGCCGCCCCGCGGGGTGGGTGGCGGGGCGACCGGTGGTGCGGTGCGTGCGTGCGTCAGCGGGCGGCTTGCCGGATACGTGTCCGGAGCATGCCGGGATCGCCTCTACTGCTTCTGTTTCACCGGAATCCGGATTCCGCGCCCCGAAGTGCGGGCTGCCGGGGGATGAACCGTGCCCGAACGCCGGGCTCGCGGCGGGGCTCCCGGCCGGTATCAGGGGGTTTCGGCCGGGCCTGGCCGGGGCTCGGCCGGGGCTCGGCCGGGTTGGCCGGGGCTCGGCCGGGCTCCGGCGGTCTCGCCGGGCTCAGCCCGAGAGGGGCCAGGCCTCGACGACCTCGTAGCGGGGCTGCTCGCCGGGGACCCCGGCGGTGGGGAGGTTGCTGCGGACCAGGCTGAGGGTGCCGACCTGCCAGGGGGTGCCCTCGAAGCCGGCGAGGGCGTCGAGGCAGGGCCGCAGGTCGGTGCCGGGGCGGCCGCGGGCGAGGGTGAGGTGCGGGGTGTAGCGGCGGTGGTCCTCCATGGGTACCCCGGCGCGGCGGGCGGCGGCGTGGGCCCGCTCGGCGAGCAGCCGCAGCGCGTCGAGCCCGCCGGCGGCGCCGGTCCACAGGGTGCGGTCACCGAAGTGGCCGATGCCGTGGAGGCGGAGCGGGAAGGGGGCGCTGCGGTGTGCCGCGCGGGCGAGGCGGGCGTACAGGTCGGGGAGGAGGGGGTCGGGGACCTCGCCCATGAAGGCGAGCGTGAAGTGCCAGCCCGCCTCGCCGGTCCACCGCAGCCCCTCGGGGCACGGAGCGTCCGCGAGCGCGGCGCGCAGTTCCGCGGCGGCGCCCGCGGGGGGCAGTACGGCGGCGAACAGTCTCACGCCTGCGACCCTATCCCCGGCCCGGCCCCCGCACCGCCCGGCGCGGGGCCCGCACGGAACGGCGTACGGCGGGGAGGGGACGGCCTCGCCGGCCGCCCCCGCTTCCCCGCCGGGTGGCCCCCCGGGCCGCGGCTCAGGCGGCGGTGGCCAGTTCGCGGCGGGGGGACGGGACGAAGGCGATGCCGCGGCGGTTCACGCTCAGGCGGAGGTTGCCCACGCGGGAGAGGACCACCGCGACGCCGACCGCCGCCACGAGGGAGATCAGGCCGCCGGACGCCATGCCGAGGCGGGCCCCGTAGGTGTCCGTGATCCATCCCACCAGCGGGGCGCCGACGGGCGTGCCGCCGGTGAAGACCATCATGTACAGGGCCATCACCCGTCCCCGCATCTCGGGGCCGGTGGCCGTCTGGACGCCGGAGTTCGCCACGACGTTGACGGTCAGGCCGAACATCCCGATCGGCACCAGCAGCGCCGCGAACAGCCAGAAGCCGGGGGCGAACGCGGTGACCAGGAGCAGCACCGAGAAGAGCACCGCCGCCGTCACCAGCAGCCGCAGGCGGGAGGGTCCCCGGCGGGCCGCCAGCAGGGCGCCGGCGAGGGAGCCGGCCGCGATGAGGGTGTTGAACAGCCCGTACGTGCCCGCGTCCCCGTGGAAGACGTCGTCGACGAAGGCCGACAGCCAGATCGGGAAGTTGAACCCGAAGGTGCCGATGAATCCGACGAGCACGATCGGCCAGACCAGCTCGGGCCGGCCCGCGACGTACCGCAGGCCTTCGCGCAGCTGTCCCTTGGCGCGCGGCTGCGGGGTGACGGGGCGCAGTTCGTGGGTGCGCATCAGCAGCAGGCCGGCGAGGGGTGCGGCGAAGGACAGGCCGTTCAGCAGGAAGGCCCAGCCGGAGCCGACGGCGGTGATGAGCACGCCGGCGATCGCCGGGCCGACCAGCCGCGCGGACTGGAAGTTCGCCGAGTTCAGGCTGACGGCGTTGGCGAGCTGCTCGGGGCCGACCATCTCGGAGACGAACGTCTGCCGGGCCGGGTTGTCCACGACGGTGACCAGGCCGGTCAGGAAGGCCGCGAGGTAGACGTGCCAGACCTGGACGTGTCCGGCCAGGGTCAGCGCGGCGAGTGCGACGCCGGTGAGGCCCATCGCGCTCTGGGTGACGAGCAGCAGCGGCCGCTTGGGCAGCCGGTCGGCGAGTACGCCTCCGTAGAGCCCGAACAGCAGCATCGGCAGGAACTGCAGGGCGATGGTGATGCCGACGGCCGAGGCGGAGCCGGTCAGGGAGAGGACCAGCCAGTCCTGCGCGATGCGCTGCATCCAGGTGCCGGTGTTCGAGACGACCTGGCCGGTAGCGAAGAGCCGGTAGTTGCGGATCCTCAGCGAGCTGAACGTCCCCCGGCCGCCGCCGGGGGGTGTCCCCGGGCGGCCGCCCGGGGTGCGCGTAGTGGTGGATGTATGGCCGGGTGCGGAGTCTGCTCCGGTTCCCGTACTCAAAAGCGGTCGCCTCCTGGCGTCGTTCCTATAGGTGGGCGAGCTTCTCCAGGACGGGTGCGGCCGCGCGGAGCTTGGCCCATTCGTCCTCGGTGAGCTCGGCCGCGAGCCCGGCCAGGAAGGCGTTGCGCTTGCGACGGCTCTCTTCGAGCATCGCCTCGGCCTCCTCGGTCTGGCGGACCACCTTCTGGCGGCGGTCCTCGGGGTGCGGCTCCAGCGTGACCAGTCCCTTGGCTTCCAGCAGCGCGACGATGCGTGTCATCGACGGGGGCTGGACGTGTTCGCGCCGTGCCAGCTCACCGGGGGTGGCGTGGCCGCAGCGGGCGAGGGTGCCGAGCACCGACATCTCGGTCGGGCTGAGCGATTCGTCGACGCGCTGGTGCTTCAGGCGCCGGCCCAGCCGCATCACGGCGGAGCGCAGATCGTTCACGGCGGCGGCGTCGTCGCCATGGGAGAGGTCATGCATGTATTTAGAATAACTCATTACTCTGTCTAAGGAAAAACGGTTTCAGGGATCCCGCCTCCTCACTCGTACGGGTGAGAGGGCGGCCGAAAGTGACACGCGTCCGCACGGTCTGGCCCGACCCTTTCGGGCATGGGGACACATGTGCTGAGCATGCGCATAGACGGGGAGCTGCTGGACCGGCTCCGGCACCATGCCGCCAAACGCGGAATGAGCGTCCAGGACTATGTCGTCCGGACGCTCATTCGCGATGACTTCGACGAGCGGTTCAAGGCCGCCGTCGACGAGACGGAGAAGTTCTACGGCCTTACGTGAGGCCGAGGGCGGGCATCGCGTAGTAGAAGACGAAGACCGCCGAGACGGCGTACATGGCGGCCGGCACCTCGCGTCCCCGGCCCGTGGCCAGTCGCAGCACGCAGAAGCTGACGAAGCCGATGCCGATGCCGTTGGTGATCGAGTAGGTGAACGGCATCATCACCATGGCCATGAAGGCCGGGACGGCGATGGTGAAGTCGCTCCAGTCGATGTCCCGCACCGAGCCCGCCAGGATCAGGAAGCCGACCGCCACGAGGGCGGGGGTGGCGGCCTGCGAGGGGACCATCGTGGCGAGCGGGGTCAGGAAGAGCGAGACGGTGAAGAGGCCGCCGGTCACCACGTTGGCCAGGCCCGTGCGGGCGCCCTCGCCGACGCCCGCCGTGGACTCCACGAAGCAGGTGGTGGCGGACGAGGAGGTCGCGCCGCCGGAGGCGACGGCCAGGCCGTCGACCAGCAGGACCCGGTTGATGCCGGGGAAGGTGCCGTCCGGCTTCGTCAGCTTGGCCTCGTCGCCGACGCCGAGGATGGTGCCCATCGCGTCGAAGAAGCAGGACAGCAGCACGGTGAAGACGAACAGGATGCCCGTGAGCAGGCCGACCTTCCCGAAGCCGCCGAAGAGGCTGACCTGGCCGACGAGCCCGAAGTCGGGCGCGGCCACCGGGTTGCCCGGCCACTGCGGCACGGTCAGGCCCCAGGCCAGGGCGGGGAGGTCGGCGAGCAGCTGCACCACGACCGCGATCACGGTCATGACCACGATCGAGATCAGGATGGCGCCGGGCGTCTTGCGGATCAGCAGGGCGAGCGTGAGCAGCACGCCGATCACGAAGACCAGGACCGGCCAGCCGTGCAGGTGGCCGTTGCCGCCGAGCTGGAGCGGGACCGTGGTGTGCGCGGCGTCGGGGATGCGGGTGACGAAGCCGGAGTCGACGAGGCCGATCAGCATGATGAAGAGGCCGATGCCGATGGCGATGCCCTTGCGCAGGCCCAGCGGGACGGCGTTCATCACCCGCTCGCGCAGGCCGGTGGCGACCAGCAGCATCACGACGAAGCCGGCCAGTACGACCATGCCCATGGCGTCGGGCCAGCTCATGCGCGGGGCGAGCTGGAGGGCCACGACGGTGTTGACGCCGAGGCCGGCCGCCAGCGCGATCGGGACGTTGCCGATCACGCCCATGAGGAGGGTGGAGAAGGCGGCCGTCAGGACGGTGGCGGTGACGAGCTGGCCGCCGTCGAGCTGGTGCCCGTACATGTCCTTCGCGCTGCCCAGGATGATCGGGTTCAGCACGATGATGTAGGCCATCGCGAAGAAGGTGGCGAAGCCGCCCCGGACCTCGCGGGCGACGGTCGAGCCGCGCTCGGAGATCTTGAAGTACCGGTCCAGGCCGGTGGTGGGGGCCGCGGCGGGTGCCGAGGTGCTCATGCGGTCCTCAAACGGTTCTATTGGGCGGTTCATACGAACGAATCCGGTCGCAGGCAAACCGTTTCAGTATGAACACATGAACGAAGCCCAGTCCATCTCCGCGCGTAGACCCCAAAACGCGCCACCTAGACTGGCGCCATGGCGAAGTGGACTGCGAAGCACGAGGCGCCCGAGCCCCTGGAGGGCCCGGTTGTCGCCACCATCACCGGCGGCACGATCCTCTGGTTCGCCCTGTTCCTCGTCCAGCTGCCCTTCTACGGCTGGTTCGCCGACCGCGACCTGCTGTGGTGGGTGTGGACCTGCGCCGCCGGCGGCGGCCTCGGCCTGATCGGCATTTGGTACGTCCGCGGCCGCGACGCCGCGCTCCGGGCCCACGCCGCGGAGCGCGCCGCCCGCGCCGAGGGCGGGGCGGACGCGGCGGAGGGGGCGGACGGTGCCGACGCCCCCGGCGGCTCCGGCGAGGCCGGACCCGCCGCGCGGCCGGGAGACGACGCCTGACGGGCCGACCGCCGGCCGGCTGCCGGCCGGCTGCCGGCCGACCGCGGGCCGACCGCGGGACGAGCACGGGCCGACCACGGGACGACCACGGGACGATCCGGGTCATCCCGAAGTCGGATCTTTCGCCCGCTCGGCGGGTGAAGCGTTCGAACCGCCTCTACCGTCGAAAGCATGACGCAGCGGGCGAGGATCGACCATGACGGGCCGGAACGGGCCGGCGGCGCCGCCATCGACGCGGGAGCCGAGCTCGACCCCGTCCACCCGGTGAAACCCCCGGCCCCCCGGTTCAGGCCGGGCGGCCTCACCACCGCCGAGGTCGCCGAACGCGTGGCGCGCGGCGACGTCAACGACGTCCCCGTCCGCTCCTCCCGCTCCACCGCCGACATCGTCCGGGGCAACGTCTTCACCCGCTTCAACGCCATCATCGGCGTCCTGTGGGTGATCATGCTGGTCGTCGCGCCCATCCAGGACAGCCTCTTCGGCTTCGTGATCCTCGCGAACACCGGCATCGGCATCATCCAGGAACTGCGCGCCAAGAAGACCCTCGACGGCCTCGCCGTCATCGGCGAGGCCAAACCGAGCGTGCGCCGCGACGGCACCACCGCCGAGGTCTCCACCTCCGAGATCGTCCTCGACGACGTCATCGAGCTCGGTCCCGGCGACAAGGTCGTCGTCGACGGCGCCGTCGGCGAGGCCGACGGACTGGAGATCGACGAGTCCCTCCTCACCGGCGAGGCCGACCCCGTCCTGAAGAAGCCCGGCGACCAGGTCATGTCCGGCTCCTTCGTGGTCGCCGGCGGCGGCGCCTTCACCGCCACCAAGGTCGGCCGCGAGGCCTACGCCGCCCAGCTGGCCGAAGAGGCCTCGCGCTTCACCCTCGTCCACTCCGAGCTGCGCTCCGGCATCTCCACCATCCTCAAGTACGTCACCTGGATGATGATCCCGACCTCCATCGGCCTGATCATCAGCCAGCTCGTCGTCAAGGACTCCAACCTCAAGGACTCCATCGCCCGCACCGTCGGCGGCATCGTCCCGATGATCCCCGAGGGGCTCGTCCTCCTCACCTCCGTCGCCTTCGCCATCGGCGTCATCCGGCTCGGCCGCAAACAGTGCCTCGTCCAGGAGCTGCCCGCCATCGAGGGCCTCGCCCGCGTCGACGTCGTCTGCCTCGACAAGACCGGCACCCTCACCGAGGGCGGCATGGACGTCACCGAGCTGCGCCCGCTCGGCGGCGCGGAACCGGAGTACGTCAAGAAGGTCCTCGGCGCCCTCGGCGAATCCGACCCCCGCCCCAACGCCAGCCTCCAGGCCGTCATCGACGCCTACCCCGACAGCGCCGAATGGCGCTGCACCGAGTCCCTGCCCTTCTCCTCCGCCCGGAAGTACAGCGGCGCGAGCTTCAGCGAGGGCGACGGCGAGAACAACACCTGGCTGCTCGGCGCCCCCGACGTGCTCCTGCCCGCCGGGGACCCGGCGCTCGACGAGATCGACGGCCTCAACGAACAGGGACTGCGGGTCCTGCTGCTGGCCCGCTCCGAGCGCGAGCTCGACGACCCCGCCGTCACCACCGGCGTGCGGCCCACCGCCCTCGTCGTCCTCGAACAGCGGCTGCGCCCCGACGCCGCCGACACCCTGCGCTACTTCGAGGACCAGAAGGTCAAGGCGAAGGTCATCTCCGGTGACAACGCCGTCTCCGTCGGCGCGGTCGCCGGCAAGCTCGGCCTGCCCGGCGCGCAGAACACCGTCGACGCCCGCGAGCTGCCCGCCGAGCGGGCCGGGATGGCCGAGGTCCTCGACGGGAACTCGGTCTTCGGCCGCGTCACCCCGCAGCAGAAGCGGGACATGGTCGGCGCCCTCCAGTCCCACGGTCACACCGTCGCCATGACCGGCGACGGCGTCAACGACGTCCTCGCCCTCAAGGACGCCGACATCGGCGTCAGCATGGGCTCGGGCTCGGAGGCGACCCGGGCCGTGGCCCAGATCGTGCTGCTGAACAACAGCTTCGCCACCCTCCCCTCGGTGGTCGCCGAGGGCAGGCGCGTCATCGGCAACATCACCCGGGTCGCGACCCTCTTCCTCACCAAGACGGTCTACTCGGTGCTGCTGGCGATCCTCGTGGTCTGCTCACAGGTCGAGTACCCCTTCCTGCCGCGCCACCTCACCCTGCTGTCCACCCTCACCATCGGCATCCCGGCCTTCTTCCTGGCCCTCGCCCCGAACAAGGAGCGCGCGAAGCCGCACTTCGTGAAGCGGGTGATGCGCTACGCGATCCCCGGCGGCGCCATCGCCGCCGTGGCCACCTTCCTCACGTACCTGATCGCCCGCGCCCACTACGGCGGCCCGGACGCCCTGAAGGCCGAGACCAGCGCGGCGACGCTGGCCCTGTTCCTGACCTCGATGTGGGTCCTGGCGATCATCGCCCGCCCGTACACGTGGTGGCGGGTGGCCCTGGTCGGCGCGATGGGCGCGGCCTTCCTCGTCGTCCTCGTCGTGCCGTGGCTCCAGGACTTCTTCCAGCTCAAGCTGGAGGGCGTGACCATGCCGTGGATCGCGGTGGCGGTCGCGGCGGCGGCCGCCGCGCTGATCGAGCTCGCCTTCCGCTGGGTGGACCGGCGGTTCCCGGCGTAGGGAGGCGCGGCGGATTGACCCTTCCGGGTGATGACAGGGTCTCCGCAGAGTGGTCATACTCCGTGTATGGCTACGAAGAAGGTGACCATCACCTTGCCCGAAGAGGTCCTGGAGTACATCAAGGACCGCGTGGACGCCCGAGGTGTCTCCGCCTATGTGACCGAGGCCGTCGAGGAGCGCATCGCGATGCACAAGCTGGCCGAGCTCTCGGCGATGCTCGAGGAGGAGTTCGGCCCCTACTCGGAGGAGGCCTACGACGCGGTCCTCGACCGCATCACGGAGATGGACGCCTGGCACGACGCCATGCGCGTCGGGGAGTACGCCAGACCCGAGGCGGAGGAGGTCGTGCCGGAAGCTCCGCAGGAGCGTGCCGCGTGACCCCTCGACCCACTCGGACGCTGTCCACGCGCCGTCGCGTCTTCGTGTTCGACTGCGAGGCCCTGTCCAAGGCCTCGCGCGGAGACGAGACCGTCGCCCTGCTCGTGAAGGCCGCCTCGCAGAACGGCATCCACGTCGTCACGTCGTCGCTCACCGTTCTGGAGGCCTGGGATCCGCGATCCGCCAGGCAAGGCAAAGCCTGGGACTGGACCCTGTCGCGGATCGACATCGTGCACACCGACGACCGGATCCTCGCCGTGGCGCGTGACCTGCTGACCCATGCGGGTCTGCACGGTCGCAAGTACGCCATCGACGCGGTCCTCGCCGCCGTCGCGCTGCGTTCCTCGCAACCCAAGACGGACGTCACCGTACTCACCTCCGACACCGACGACCTGCGCAAGCTGCTCGCGGGCCACCGCGTCCGAATCGACCCCGTCTAGTCGAACCACCTGTCCCGCGCGAGTTCCGCCGTGCGGGACGGATCCTCCAGCAGGGCCGCCACCTCGAAGCGGCGCGGCCACTGGGCCGCCGCCCAGGCCAGGCCCGCCGCCACGCCCTCCAGGGTCGCCGCGTGCAGGACGCCGTCCGGGGTGAGCCGCCAGTCCAGCTCCGTACCGCCCGCCACCAGCTCCTCGTGCTCCACGTACGTCACCGGCGCCGACGGGCCCAGCAGCACCCGCACCGCGTCCGGCACCTCGTGCTCCTCGCCCGGCGTGCTCACCTCCGCCGGGACCGTCTCCGACAGGCGGCGCACCTGGAGCAGCTCCGCCAGGTCGGCGGCGCGCGCCGGGGACACCGGCAGCAGCGGCAGGCCCCCCGTCAGCGGGAGGAGGTCGGGGGCGTCGGCGACGACCGCCTCGGCCGCGTCCACCACGACCACCTCGCCGTCCACCACCGCCCGCAGCTCGTCCGGCAGGGTGACCTGCTCCGGGTCCAGGTCGGCCAGCGCCCCGTACAGGCCGTGCAGCTGCTGCCCCGACACCTCGCGCTCCGGGTCCGCGAGCCGCGCCAGCAGCTCGGCCGCGCCGCCGGGCTCCTCCAGCAGGGCGCGCACGGAGGTCCGTACGCCCAGGGCCCGCAGGACCTGCTCGTCCTCGAAGCCCGTCGCGTCCGCCGGGGTGTACAGGCCCGCCAGCAGCGGGTCGCCGCCGGCCGCCCGCAGCCCGGCGGGACGGCGGCCGTCGAGCACCGGGTGGTCACGCAGCCACCAGGCGGTGTACGGGCGCACCGACCGGGTCGTGCCGTCCGGGAGCAGGATCCGCACCGGCTGGGTCAGGGCGTCGCGCAGCGGCGGCTGCGCCAGCATCGCCAGGGCCTGCGGCCAGCGGTCGTCGTCGACGAGGTCCAGGTCCCGGACGGCGATCAGCTCGGTGGCCACCGGCGGCACCGGGGTGTCCGGCAACTGGTCGAGCAGGTCCTCGCACCACACGTCGACCGCGTCCAGCAGTCCCGCGTCGTCGGGCTCGGCGAAGTCCCCCTCGCGGGGCTCCAGTTCGTCCGGGTCGAGGACCACGTCCGTGGCGCGGACCAGCTGGAACGCCGTCAGCACCCCGCAAGCGGCCAGCGTGTCCGCGTCCCAGCGGGCGGCGAACCCGGCGTCCAGGTACGGGACCTCGTCCTCCCGCAGCACCGACGCCAACGGGCTCCCGGCGAGGAGCAGTTCCCCGGCCGGGGTCAGCTCCCCGTCCTCGTCCGGCAGGGCCAGCGCGCCCAGCCAGGGCTCCTCGCCCGGGGCCAGCCCGGCGGCCCGGACCAGCGTCAGGACGGTGTCGGCGAGCTCGTCCGGGTCCGGCGCGTCCTCGTCCCACACCTCGCCCGCGTCCAGGGAGGCGGCCACGGCGGCCCGGACCTGCGGGGTCGACAGCACGGCCCGCGCGGTGGCCGGGAGCGCGCCCAGCTTCTCCAGCAGCGGGTGCGCGGCGTCGGGGTGGGCCACCTTCAGGCCCAGCCGGGCCAGCTCCGGAGGGGTGTCCGGGCCGGGCAGCAGCACGTGACGCGGGCCGATGGCGGTACGGCCGTCGGCCAGCGGCACGGGCAGGCCCGACAGCCGGTCCGGGTCCACCCCGGCCAGGGTGTCGTACAGGCGGTGCCACCAGTCCGGGGTGCGCTCGATGCCCGCGATCCGCTCGATGGCGTCACCGAGCGGGAGCCGGCCCACGCCCAGGGTGCGCAGCTCGGGGCGCCGCTCCAGCCCGGCGGGCAGCAGCGTCGGGAGGACCTCCGCGAGGACCCGTACCGTGTCGGCGCCCGCGCCCTCCACCACCTCGGCCTCGAAGGGGCGCAGTGCCGGCAGCTCCTCGCTGGGGGCGGCCGGGGCGAGGAAGGCGGTGCGGGGCAGCCGCTTGAGCACGGCGGCGCGCAGGGCGCCGTCGAGCGGGCCGCTGCCGAGCGGGCCGGGCACCAGGTCGACCAGGCCGGTGCTCACCGGCTGCCAGGCGCCGAGGAGTTCGGCGTACGCGTCGGCCGCGCGCTCCACGAGGAAGTCGGTCAGCGGACCGGGCGCGGGGTGGCGGCGGGTGGTGTCCAGCGGCAGGGAGGCGATGAGCAGCGCGGGGATGCCGAGGGGCTCGTCGGTGGGGGTCGGGGCGTGCACCACGGGCGCGGTCCGGGGCCGTACGGGTGCGCCGTCGGCGTCGACGGGCGCGGCCCAGGTGACCGTCCAGTCGGGCCGCAGCCGCTCCTCGACGGGCCGGTCCGCGAGCAGCGCCGGCTCGATGGGGCCGGTGTGGCGGACGGTGCGCCAGCGGTGGGTGCCGGAGGCGGAGTCCTCGATGACGGTGTACGGGCCGTCGGTCCGCCGGTAGAGCACCCGGTGCCCGCCGGACGGGGTCTCGACGACGACCTCGCGCAGCCCGGGCAGGGTCAGCAGCAGCGCGTCGTCGATGCCGGACAGCAGGCGTTCGGTGAGGTCCTCGGCGGCGGCGTCGCGCAGCGGGAGGACCACGACGGTGTCGTACCCCTCGGGGGCGGTGCCCTCGGCCGGCAGCGGCAGCCGCAGCAGCGGTACGTGGCCGTCGCGGCGGCGGAGCTCGTCACCGAGGCCGGGGCTGCCGTTGGCGGCGTCCCGGGCCAGCTCGCGGGCCTCGGCGAGGGACCAGCGGACACCGCCGTGGCGGCCGAGCACCGCCGGCTCGTCGGAGACGGCCAGTACGGCGGCGAAGCCGACGCCGAAGCGGCCGACGGAGCCGTGGCCCGCGTCCCGCTTGGCGGAGGCGCGCAGGGTGCTCAGCGACTCCACGCCCGTCGCGTCCAGCGGGGCACCGGTGTTGGCGGCGGCCAGCACGGCGGGGCCGTCGGGTCCGGCGGGGTGCAGGGTGAGGCGCAGCCGGCCGGGGACCCCGGCGCGGGCCGCGGCGTCGGCGGCGTTCTGCGCCAGCTCGACGACCAGCCGGTCCCGGTAGCCGCCGAGCGCGAGGTCCTCCTCGGCGTTGGCGTCCTCGCGGAAGCGGGCCGGGCCCGCGCCCCACGCGTCGAGCACCCCGCGCCGCAGCCGGGCGGTGCTGAAGGGGTCCACGCCGCTCTGGGCCGCCGTCACTCGCACGTTCACGCCGCTGCCTCCACGCTGCATCTGCCTCTGGAGTGCTGAAGGTACCGCGTGTTGAGGCCGCCCCCCGCCCGTGAGGTGGGTGAACACGGCGACGCCGCGGTCCCGTCGGCGTCCCGCCGCCGGGCCCCGGCACGGGAGCCCCCGGCGCCGGGAAGGCACCGGGGGCTCCACGTGTCAGGACGACACGTACGTCAGGCCCGCCCGAAGGCGGGAGCGGCGGTGAAAGCCGCGGTCAGAGCCGCTCGATGACGTAGTCGACGCAGGCGGTCAGCGCCTGCACGTCCGCCGGGTCGATCGCCGGGAACATCGCGACGCGCAGCTGGTTGCGGCCCAGCTTGCGGTACGGCTCGGTGTCCACGATGCCGTTGGCGCGCAGCACCTTCGCCACCGCCGCCGCGTCGACGTCGTCGGAGAAGTCGATCGTGCCGATGACCGCGGAGCGCTTGTCGGCGTCCTGGACGAAGGGGTTGGCGTACTTCGACGCCTCCGCCCAGCCGTACAGGTTGCGCGCGCTGGCCGCCGTGCGGGAGGTCGTGAACTCCAGGCCGCCCTGGGAGTTCATCCACCGCAGCTGCTGGTCCAGCAGGAACAGCGTGGACAGCGCCGGGGTGTTGTACGTCTGGTTCTTCAGCGAGTTGTCGATCGCCGTCGGCAGTGAGAAGAACTCCGGGATGTGCCGGCCCGAGGCGTGCACGCGCGCGGCACGCTCCAGGGCGGCCGGGGAGAACGCCGCCAGCCACAGGCCGCCCTCCGAGGCGAAGGACTTCTGCGGGGCGAAGTAGTAGACGTCCGTCTCGGTGATGTCCACCGGAAGACCACCGGCACCCGAGGTCGCGTCCACCAGGACGAGGGACCCGGCGTCCGCGCCCGCCACGCGCCGGACCGGAGCCGCCACACCCGTCGAGGTCTCGTTGTGCGTGTACGCGTACACATCCACGCCCGCCTCGGCGACCGGCTCGGGGTGCGTACCCGGCTCGGAGGAGATCACGGACGGCTCGTCCAGCCACGGCGCGAGCTTCGCGGCCTTGGCGAACTTGGACGAGAACTCGCCGAAGGTGAGGTGCTGGGACTTCCGCTCGATCAGACCGGCGGTCGCGACGTCCCAGAAGGCGGTGGAGCCGCCGTTGCCCAGGATCACCTCGTAACCCTCGGGCAGGGAGAAGAGGTCCCGGAGGCCCTGACGCACCGAGCCGACCAGGTTCTTGACCGGGGCCTGGCGGTGCGAGGTGCCGAGCAGGGAGGTACCGGTGGCGGCGAGGGCGTCCAGCGCCTCTGTCCGCACCTTGGAGGGGCCCGCGCCGAAGCGTCCGTCGGCGGGCTTGATGTCAGCGGGAATCTGGATCTCAGCCACAAGCGGAGCGTATCGGGTCCCCGACCGGCCTTCGGAGCCGCGTCCACCCGGTGAGACGGACGCGGGTGGGAAGGTGGGATCCGTGACGTCTCCAGGGAAACTCGAGCGGACCTTGCGGGCCGAGCTGCGCGGGGAGGTGGACTTCGGCGCCGCCGCACGGGCCCTCGCCACCATGGACGCCTCGAACTACCGGCGGGTACCGGTCGGCGTGGCCGCCCCGCGCGACGCCGACGACGTGGCGGCCGCCCTGCGGATCTGCGCCGACGCCGGCGTGCCCGTCGTACCGCGCGGCGGCGGCACCTCCATCGCCGGGCAGGCGACGGGCGCCGGGGTCGTGCTCGACCTCACCCGGCACATGAACGCCCTCGTGTCCGTCGACCGCGACGCCCGCACCGCCGTCGTCCAGCCCGGCCTGGTGCTCGACCGGCTGCGCGACGCGCTCCGCCCCTACGGGCTGGCCTTCGGACCCGACCCGTCCACCCATTCCCGCTGCACCCTCGGCGGAATGATCGGCAACAACGCGTGCGGGGCCCACTCGGTGGCCTGGGGCACCACCGCCGACAACGTGGCGGAGCTGAACGTCACCCTCTACGGGGGCGCCGCCCACCGGATCGGCACCGGCTGGTACGGGGCACCGGCGGGACTGCGGGAACTCGTCGAAGGCAACCTGGCCGTACTCCGCACCGGCCTCGCCGCCGGCTCCTTCTCCCGCCGGATCTCCGGCTACGGCGGACTCGACGCGCTGCTCCCCGAACGGGGCGTCCGCCTCGCCCGGGCCTTCTGCGGCAGCGAGGGCACCCTCGGCGTGGTCACGGAGGCGGTGGTGCGCCTCGTCGAACCGCCGCCCGCGCCGGTCCTCGCGGTCCTCGGCTACCCCGACGAGAGCGCGGCGGCCGACGCCGCCGCCGGACTCCTCGGACACGGGCCGCTCACCGTCGAGGGCATGGCCGAGGACCTGGTGCGCGGCGCCCGCGGGCTCCCCAGGGGCGGGGCCTGGCTGTTCGTGGAGATGCCGGACGAGGGAGCGGCCCGGCGCCTGCTGCGGGAGGCCGACGCCCTCGACGCGGCCCTGGTGACGGACCCGGCGGCGCAGCGCGCCCTGTGGCGGATCCGCGAGGACGCGGCCGGCACCGCCACCCGGACCCCGGACGGCGGCATGGCCTGGCCGGGGTGGGAGGACTGCGCGGTCCCGCCGACCCGGCTCGGCGCCTACCTGCGCGACTTCCGGGCCCTGCTGGCGCAGCACGGGCTGCACGGCACCCCGTACGGACACTTCGGCGAGGGCTGCGTCCACGTCCGCATCGACTTCGACCTGGTCTCCGCGGCCGGAGTGGCCCGCTTCCGCTCCTTCTCCGGAGAACTGGCCGACCTGGTCGTCTCCCACGGCGGCTCCCTGTCGGGGGAGCACGGCGACGGACAGGCCCGCGCGGAACTGCTGCCGCGGATGTACGGGCCGCGGGTCATGGAGCTCTTCGGCGCGTACAAGGACGTGTGGGACCCGGCGGGCGGCATGAACCCCGGGATCCTGGTCCGCCCGGCACGGCTGGACGAGAACCTCCGCTTCGCGGCGGTGGCGCGGGGCGCCGCGCTGGGCGAGGAGGTGGCCCGCTGCGTCGGCGTCGCCAAATGCCGGACCGCCGAACCCGGCGGGCCCGGGGTGATGTGCCCGTCGTACCGGGTCACCGGAGAGGAACGGCACTCCACGCGCGGCCGGGCCCGGCTGCTGCACGAGATGCTGACCGGGGAGGTCATCACCGACGGCTGGCGCTCGGCGGAGGTCGCCGAAGCGCTGGACCTCTGCCTGAGCTGCAAGGGCTGCCGCAGCGACTGCCCGGTGGGCGTGGACATGGCCGCGTACAAGGCGGAGTTCCTGCACCGTCACTGGTCCGGCCGGCTGCGCCCCCTGGCCCACTACACCCTCGGCGGTCTCCCGGCCTGGCTCCGCCTGATCTCCGCCCTGCGCGCGGCCCGCCTCGTCAACGCGGCCGGCCGCACCCTGCGCGTCCCCGGCCTGGCCCCCGAACGGCAACTGCCACCACTGGCACGGGTGCCGTTCACGCGGGGGTGGGGGCGGGGCGGGGGCCTTGGGGTGCGGGAGCGGGGCCGGGGGGTGCGGGAGGCGGGCGCGGCGGCGTCCGGTCCCGACGGGGCGGTGACCGTGACCCTGTGGCCCGACACCTTCACCGAACACCTCGCCCCCGAGGCCGGCCGCGCCGCGGTCCGGGTCCTGGAGGCGGCCGGCCTCGGCGTCACCGTCCCCACCCGCCGCCCGGTGTGCTGCGGGCTGACGTACGTCTCCACCGGCCGCCTGGACCGCGCCCGCAAGGTCATGCTGCGCACCCTCGACACCCTGGGGGAGGTACGCGACCCCGTGCTGCTCCTCGAACCCAGCTGCGCGGCGGCCCTGCGCACCGACCTCCCCGCCCTCCTCCCCGACGACCCCCGCGCCCACCGCCTCGCCGCAGCCGTCCGCACCTTCGCGGAGACCCTGGAGGAGTACGCCCCCCACTGGACCCCGCCCCGCCTGGACCGGCCCGTCGCCGGCCAGACCCACTGCCACCAGCACGCCGTCCTCGGGGACGCCGCCGACCGGCGGCTGCGCGAACGCGCCGGGCTCACGGGGGAGCTCAGCGGCGGCTGCTGCGGCCTCGCGGGGAACTTCGGCTTCGAACCCGGCCACCACGCCGTCTCGGTGGCGTGCGCGGAGGAACAGCTGCTGCCGTCGCTGCGCGACGCGGCACCGGACGCGGCGGTGCTCGCGGACGGGTTCTCCTGCCGCACCCAGATCGCGCAGCTCTCCGGACGCCGGGCGCGGCACCTGGCGGAACTGCTCGCGGAGGGGATGGGGGATGGGGGGAGGGGAGGGCCGGATTCCGGGGCGGATGTAAGGTAAAACACGGCGGGATGGTCCTTACGGACCCCTTAGTCTGGATTCATGCCCGCGCGCTCCTCCTCGTCCCCGACGACCCCCGCCATTTCCACTTCCGGTCCGGGTTCCGGTCCCGGGTCTGGTCCTGGGTCTGGTCCGGTTACCGGCCCGGTTTCAGGTTCCGTTTCTGGCTCCGGTTCTGGTTCCGGTTCCGTCTCCGGTCCGGTCGTTTCCGGCCCGGGTTCAGGTGCGGGTTCCCGCCGGGGCTCCGGCGCCGCCCGGGACTCGCGGTTCGGGCCGATCGCCCTGGTGGTCGCGGCCGGGGTGTCGGTGCAGTTCGGGGCCGCCCTCGCGGTGATGGTCATGCCCAGGGTGGGTGCGGCGGGCGTGGTCACGCTGCGGCTCGCGGCCGCCGCGCTGGTGCTGCTCGTCCTGTGCCGGCCCAGGGTGCGCGGGTACACGCGTGCCGACTGGGGCACCGTCGTCGCCTTCGGCGCCGCCATGGCCGGCATGAACGGCCTCTTCTACCAGGCCATCGACCGCATCCCGCTCGGCCCCGCCGTCACCCTGGAGGTGCTCGGCCCGCTGGCCCTGTCCGTGATCGTCTCGCGCCGGCTGGTGAACCTGCTGTGGGCCGCCCTGGCCCTGGCCGGAGTCGCCCTGCTGGCCGGACACGGCGGAGGGGGCATCGGCGGCCTCGATCTGCTCGGCGCGGGCTTCGCGGTGGGCGCGGGCGCCATGTGGGCGGCGTACATCGTCTTCAGCGCCCGGACCGGCCGCCGTTTCCCGCAGGCGGACGGACTGGCCCTGGCGATGGCCGTGGCCGCGGTCATCTCGCTCCCGCTGGGCGTGGTGGACGCGGGCTCCGCCCTCCTCACCCCGAGCACGCTGGCACTGGGCCTCGGCGTGGCGCTGCTGTCGTCGGTGCTCCCGTACACGCTGGAGCTCCTCGCCCTGCGCCGCCTCCCGGCCCCCACCTTCGCGATCCTGATGAGCCTGGAGCCGGCCATCGCGGCGACCGCGGGCTTCCTGCTCCTGAGCCAGGGCATGTCGGCGCTCGACGCGCTGGCGATCGCCCTGGTGATCGCGGCGAGCATGGGCGCGGTCAGGTCGCAGAGGGGGACGGGGCCCCGCGAAGCGGGGTGAGGGGCGGGGGTGCCGGCGGGGGCGGGTCGGGGAGGGTTTGGGGGTTCCCGTCAGTCCCATCGTCCTTCCGGTTCGTGCCGGCCCGTCAAGGGCGCTCCTTCGTCGCGTCACTGCGTGATCGCCTTCGGCGACCCTTGACAGGCCGTCCCGCCCCGGAAAGACAAGGACTGCCGGGAAGCCCCCAAAAGAACGGCACGGTCCATGGGGAAGGGACGGGCGTCTCAGCGATGAGACGGGCGGCCGGGCGTCGGTCCGCCGGGCATCCGGGCCCCTAGAGACCCTCGGCGGTCCACCCCCGCGCGTCAGATCGCTACGCGCTCCTCCCGGCTTGGCGTCCGGCGACCGTCCTGGGCTGATACCCGCAGAAATGACGTCAGAGCCCCTTTCGGGACCGGTGGGCGCGTCAGATCGCTACGCGCTCCTCAGATCTCGGCGTCCTCCAGCCGTCTTGGGCTGATACCCCGCACCTCATGCTGACCAGGGCAGCATCCGGGAGGCTCAGGGGGCGATGGGGAGCTGGCGCTTGTGCTCGGTGAGGCGGTAGCGGTGGACGATCGTCTCGAAGGCGCGCTCGTTCACCGGCTTGCCCTCGAGGAAGTCGTCGATGTCGTCGTACGTGACGCCGAGGGCGTCCTCGTCGGCCTTGCCCGGGTCGAGGGTTTCCAGGTCGGCCGTCGGGGTCTTCCACACCAGCTCGGCGGGCGCGCCCAGCGCGTCCGCGACGGCGCGCACCCGGCGCTTGGTCAGACCGGTCAGCGGGACCACGTCCGCCGCGCCGTCGCCGAACTTGGTGAAGAAGCCCGAAATGGCCTCGGCGGCGTGGTCGGTGCCGACCACCAGACCGGCGTGCGCGCCGGCGACCGCGTACTGGGCGATCATCCGCTGACGGGCCTTGATGTTGCCGTGCACGAAGTCCTGGTGGTGGGCGTCGCGGAAGCTCACGCCGGCGGCCACCGACGCGTCGAGCGCCGCGTCGCTGGCGGGCTTGATGTCCACGGTCAGCACGTGGTCGGCCTGGATGAAGGACAGCGCGAGCTGCGCGTCGTGCTCGTCGGCCTGGACGCCGTAGGGCAGCCGCATCGCGTAGAACTGCGCCTCGTGCCCGGCGGCACGGGCCCGCTCGACGGCGAGCTGGCAGAGCCGGCCCGTGGTGGTCGAATCCACGCCGCCGCTGATGCCGAGTACGAGGGACCGCAGACCGGTGGAGGTCAGCCGCTCGGTGAGGAAGGCCACCCGGCGCTCGATCTCCCGCTCGGCCTCGAAGGTCTCGGCGACCTGGAGTTCCCGCGCGATCTCCTGCTGCAGGGCGATGGCACTCACGTCTGCTCCTTGTTCCGGTTCACGATGTGCCGTTCACCCTAGCCGGAAGAGCGTTTTCCGCGAGGAACCGGTGGGCGGCCCGCAGACCCGCCTCGTCTCGCGCCCAGAGTCCCCACTGCGCCAGCCGCTCCTGCTCGAAGAGCTCCGCGAACGTCCTCCACAGGTGCACCCGGAACCCGTCGGACTCCCACCACCACTCCGTGTGGCCTGAACCCTCGATCAGCGGCAGCCGTGACGCCGCCTCCCACACCCCTGCCGTGGACTGCTGTGGCTCCGGCTCGATCACTGGAATCCACCTCTCGCACTCCCAGTACAGGGCGTCCGCCTCGATGAGGGCGTCAGGATCCGGAAACACAGCCACGTCCCGCCCGAACCGGTACACCACCGTGCCGTCACCCCGGAGCGCGACGGTGTAGGGATGCGCCACCTCGTGGTCGATGAACTCTCCCAACGGCCCGTGTTCGGTGCTGTCCACGTAGTACGGCCAGGGCTGGAAGCGGATCTCCTCCTCGAACGACCACGCCGAAGACCTGTAGACCAGCCCGCCGTAGCGGGCCTGTGCGCGCCGGAGGCCGGCGAGGACCATCGCCGTGTCCACGCCGGGGAAGGCCGCGAGCCGCTCGGCGACCTCGCCCGGGTTCTCCCTCACAGGGAAAGGAACGGTGCGGCCCTGCGCGGACAGGAAGCGCCGCCCCCTGTCGGTCAGCGCTCCTGGCGCGTTGAGTATGTGCGGCACCTCCCCATGATGGCCCTCACTCGTCAGCACGGGCAGCACCCAGACGGCGTCAGCCGCCGAGAGATGAGGGGCGTAGCGATCTGACGCGCCCACATGTCCCCAATGCTGCCCTGATCGTCATTTGGTGCGGGTATCAGCCGAGGACGGTCGTCGGACGCTATGGCGGGAGGAGCGTTTAGCGATCTGATGCGCCTGCCGGTCCCGGATGGGGTTGTGATCGTCATGTGGTGCGGATAGTCGGCCCGTGGGCCTGGCTGGGCAGTGCGCGGGCCCGAATGCGGGACATGGCCAGGGCCCGGCCGCCCGTCTCGTCACTGAGGGAGCCGCTCCCCTTCTCCTGCCCCGTGACCGTTCTTTTGGGGGCTTCCCGGCAGTCTTTCGGCTTTCCGGGGCGGGCTGGTCGGTCAAGGGTGGCCGAAGGCCATCGCGTAGCGACGCGACGAAGGAGCGCCCTTGACGGGCCGGCACGAACCGGAAGGACGATGGGACTGACGGGAAACCCCCGAACCGGCTCTGACACGCCCCGCCGGCACCCCGCCCCCTACACCTCGCCCCGCCCCGCCCCCTCCAGGAACCGGTGTACCGCCGCCGCGAAGGCCTCCGGGGCGGCGGTGTGGACGAAGTGGTCGGTGTCGAGTTCCGTCAGGGTGGTGCCGGGGCGGCGCTCGGTCATCGCCCGGGCCTGATCGGCCGGGATGACCCCCCGGGTGCCGCGGACGAGCAGTGCCGGGCAGGTGCCCGCCGTCCAGTCCGCCCAGTGGTCGCCGTGGACGTGGTGCTCGGAGTCGTACATCTCCGCGGGGCGGAACGGCAGGCGCCAGCTGCCGTCGGCGTTCTCCCGGAGCCGGTCGGCGAAGTACGGCGCGGCCGCCCCGAGGCCCGCGAGCAGCGCCTCGCGGGTCGGGGCCTCGTGGGGCAGGCCCAGCAGGAAGCCCAGCGGGTTCGAGCCGTCCAGCCCGAGCGCAGCCGGGCCCTCGGCGTTCACGAGGGCGCTCACGCGCTCGGGGTGGCGTGCGGCGAACTGGTAGGCGTTGATGGCGCCGAGGGAGTGCCCGAGCAGGACGACGCGGTCCAGTCCGAGGTGGTCCAGCAGGCAGCCGATGTCGGAAAGGTAGCCCTCCCGCGTGTAGTCGGCGGCGCTGTCGGACTCGCCCTGGCCCCGCTGGTCCGGGGCGACCACCCGCCACTCGGGGCCGAGGGTCCGGGCGAGGGCGGCGAAGGTGACGCCCTCGGACAGGTGGCCGTGGAGGGCGACCAGCGGACGGCCGGTGCCGCCGAAGTCCAGGTACGACAACCGCCGTCCGCCGAGCAGCAGTTCAGAGCGGCTGGTGGCGGTGATGGCGGTTTCGGCGGCCATGGTGGGTCCCTTCGCGGTTCGTTCACGCCTTGACCTGATGAACCCTACCCAGCATCTATACGGTTGTTCAATACGTGTGTATAGGCGGCTGTCCCGGCACCCCTCACCCCACCGGCACCTCCACGTACGACGGCGTCGGCTCCGGCGAGGTGAACGCCAGCGTCGCGCGTGGCAGGTTGGCGTCCCCGTAGAAGGGGTCACGGGCGGTCGCCACCAGCAGGAGGCGGTGCCCGCGCGGGACGTCGTACGCCGTGGCCTGGAGGTCGATGTCCGCGCTCACCAGGCTGTCGGGCGGGGAGTGCAGGTCGCTGAACGGGGCGTGGCAGATCAGCCGGGACGAGCCGTCCGGGGCGAGGTCCAGGAGGTACGCGACGAAGGTGGAGCCGGAGTTCGCGGCGCGGTACGTGACGCGCAGGCGCGGGATCCCCCGTACGCGGAGGGTCGCTTCGGCGGCGGGGCCGGTCCAGGCGGCGGTCACCGACGAAGCCGCGGCGGCGTCGACCTCCCCGGCCGGGTACGACTTCGGCCGGCCGGCCATCTCCGCGTACCCAGAGCGCACGACCGCGTCGGCCGCGGTGACCGGGGTGTCCACCCCGCACAGCAGGCCCGCCGTCCAGCCGTGCTCGGGCTCGCCGGCCAGTTCCCCGCGCCCCGTCAGGTACAGCCGGCGGACCTCGGTGCCGGGGGCGGGCAGACCGTCGGCGGGTTCGAGGGCGCGGGTCCACATCACCTCGGAGAGCACTCGCGCCTCCCCGTCCACCCCGTTGGCGGCGTCGCGCAGGTGGTGGTCGAACCAGCGGTGCGCGTCCGTCCACACCGTGCTCGGGAGTCCGAGCAGCCCCGCGCTCTCGGGGCCGACATGGTCCCCGACGGACAGGTCGAGGCGCTTGGGGCCGGTGAGTTCGTCGAACAGCCGCAGCGTCTGGTTGGCGGGGAAGAGCGTCTCGTGCCAGGCGTGCGAGAAGAGGACGGGCAGCCGCCGGCGGTTGAACTCCTTGACGTGGCCGAAGGGCGAGCGCCGCTGCGCCCAGAGCCGGGCCCCCCCGGCGTCCCGGCCGGCCAGGACGTCCTCCAGGGCCCGTTCCGTCTCCGGGCTCAGCCGGGCCCGCTCCGCCGCCCTGAGCAGGGCGTGCACGGCGGCGGTACGGCGGGTGGAGTTCTCGTGCAGGACGGCGCCGAGGTCGCCCCAGGTGCTGAGCGCCGCCACCGCGTCGACCCGGGGGTCGTGCGCGGCGGTGAGCAGGCCGATGCCGGCGCCGTAGGAGACGCCGAGGAAGCCGATCCCGGTGACCGGGCCGGCGGCGCGTTCCAGGAGGTGGTCCAGGGCCCGTCGGCCGTCGGCCACGTCCAGCGGCCCGGCGAAGTCGGCCTGGCCGTCGGAGCGGCCGAACCCCCGGGCGGTGTAGGCGAGGACGTCGTAGCCGCGCGCCGCGAACGCCGTGGCCTGGACGGCGTACGCGGTCCAGCCCAGGCCGGTCCACGGCGAGGGCATCACCACCGCCGCCCGCGGCCGGGGCCCGGTGTGGCGCCAGAGCGCGGCGTCGAGCAGGTCGCCGCAGGCCCCGGTCACCTCGCCCCGGCTGAAGACGGCCACGGCCCGTAACGCCTGGACCTCGGCGGCGCGCGCGGGCGGCAGGGCGCTGAGGTCGCCGCTCTCCAGGGCGGTGGCGAAGGCGGTGAGGGCGGTCGCGTCGAGCTCGGGGTAGAGGGAGGGGGCGTGGGGCGGGGAGGGGAAGGAGGCTGGGGCAGCGGGGTTCTTCACGGCGGGCCGTCCTCGTCGTCGGTGGCGTGGAGGGGCGCGTGGAGGGAGGCGGTGCGGAGCCCGGCGCGGCGGCCGCACGGGCGGGAAGCCCCCAGTATCGGCCCGGGCGGGCGCCGTCAGGCCGCCTTCCCGGCGTACGGCCGGAACCGTCCCTGATCGTTGCGGACGTGGCCCGTCGCTGTCCTCGTCCGGGCCTCGGGTGATGACCGGTACGCCCCAAATCCCCGAGCAGCAGCGTGCGTTGACCGCCCTGGCGTGAATGCCGTCCACTTCAGCCAAATCATGCAAGCACGCTTGATTGTTTTAGTGGAGGCTGCCAGGCTTCCCCGCACGCCGAGAGGGGAGCACGCCGTGCCCGATCCGTCCGCCGTCGACGCCGCCGCCGTTTTCACCGGTCTTCTCGCCGACCTCCGGGAGGAGGGCCGCGAACTCGAAGCGCTCGTCACCGGGTTGCCCGGCCCCGCCTGGACGCGGCCGACGCCCGCGCCCCGGTGGAGCGTCGCCCACCAGATCGCCCACCTGCACTGGACCGACCGGGCCGCGCTGCTCTCCCTCACCGATGCCGGGGCGTTCGCGCGCATGGTGGATCAGGCGCTGAAGTCCCCGGAGTCGTTCGTCGACGAGGGCGCCGAGGAGGGGGCCGCGCTGGCGCCCGCCGAGCTGCTGGACCGCTGGCGGGAGGGCCGGGCCGCCCTCGAATCGGCGCTCGCGGCCGCCTCCCCCGACGCCCGGTTCCCCTGGTACGGGCCCCCGATGAAGGCCGCCTCCATGGCGAGCGCCCGGCTCATGGAGACCTGGGCGCACGGCCAGGACGTCGCCGACGCGCTCGGCGTACGGCGGACCCCGACGGCCCGGCTGCGGCACGTCGCGCGGATCGGGGTGCGGGCGCGCGACTACGCGTACGCCGTCCGGGGCCTGCCGGCGCCGGAGGGCGAGTTCCGGATCGAGCTGACGGCTCCGGACGGGGACGTGGTGTGGACGTACGGCCCCGCCGATGCCCCGCAGCGGATCACCGGACCCGCGCTGGACTTCTGCCTGCTGGTCACGCAGCGCGCCCACCGCGCCGACCTCGGCCTCACCGCGACAGGCCCCGACGCCGACCGCTGGCTCGGCATCGCCCAGGCCTTCGCCGGTCCCGCGGGACCGGGCCGGGAGCCGCAGGACCGGGGGGCGCGGGACCGGGAGGCGCCGCCGGGGGCTCCCGGGGGAACGCCCCGGACGGCCACCGGGGGGACCGTGCGGGGGACCGCCCGGTGACGCGCCGGGCCCTGCGCGTCGGCAACGCGTCCGGCTTCTACGGGGACCGGTTCGACGCCGTGCGCGAGATGCTGACCGGCGGACCGCTGGACGTGCTCACCGGCGACTACCTCGCCGAGCTCACCATGCTGATCCTCGGCCGCGACCGCCTGAAGGACCCCGCCCTCGGCTACGCGAAGACCTTCCTGAAGCAGCTGGAGGAGGGCCTCGGGCTCGCGCGCGAGCGGGGCGTGCGGATCGTGACGAACGCGGGCGGGCTGAACCCGGCCGGGCTGGCCGCGGCCGTACGGGCGCTGGCGGCCGAGGTGGGGGTGCCCGTCTCCGTCGCGCACGTCGAGGGCGACGACCTGATGCCGTACGGGAAGGACGCGCTCACCGCCAACGCCTACCTGGGCGGTGCCGGGATCACCGCCTGCCTGCGGGCCGGCGCGGACGTGGTCGTGACCGGCCGGGTCACGGACGCGGCACTGGTGAGCGGGCCGGCCGCCTGGTGGTTCGACTGGGGCCCGCACGAGTACGACCGGCTGGCGGGGGCGGTGGTCGCGGGCCACGTCCTGGAGTGCGGTACGCAGGCCACCGGCGGGAACTACTCCTTCTTCACCGGCCACGACGTGCGGCGGCCCGGCTTCCCGCTCGCGGAGGTCTCCGAGGACGGTTCGGCGGTCGTCACCAAGCACCCGGGCAGCGGCGGGGCCGTCACCCCGGGCACCGTCACCGCCCAACTCCTGTACGAGACACAGGGCGTGCGCTACCTGGGCCCCGACGTCACCGCCCGCCTGGACACGGTCCGCCTCGCCCCGGACGGCGAGGACCGGGTCCGGATCAGCGGAGTCCGGGGGGAGCCCCCGCCCACCACCCTCAAGGTCGGCGTCAGCCGCGTCGGCGGCTGGCGCAACGAGGTGGTCTTCGTCCTGACCGGCCTCGACATCGAGGCCAAGGCCGCCCTGGTGCGGGCACAGCTCGCCGAAGCGCTGCGCGGGGTGGACTCCGTCCGCTGGACCCTCGCCCGCACGGACCACGCGGACGCCGACACGGAGGAGGCGGCGAGCGCCCTGCTGCGGCTGGTGGTGCGAGACCCCTCCCCGGACCGGGTGGGGCGGGCGCTGACCTCGGCGGCGGTCGAGCTGGCCCTCGCCAGCTATCCGGGCTTCCACGTGACGGCCCCGCCGGGCCCCGCGCAGCCGTACGGGGTGTTCACCTCGGCCCTGGTCCCGGCCGGGTCCGTCCCGCACACGGCGGTCCTGGAGGACGGCACCCGCCTGCCGGTCCCGGCCCCGCCGCCGCCCGCCGCCCCGGATCCGGCCCCGCCGGTCCTGTCCCCGGCCCCGCCGCCCGCCGCCCCGGATCCGGCCCCGCCGGTCCTGTCCCCGGCCCCGCCGCCGGCAGCGGACCCGGGGGCCGCCGGCGCGGCCCGGGGCGGCCACAGGGCGACCACCCGTGCCCCGCTCGGGTCGGTGGCCGGGGCCCGGAGCGGGGACAAGGGCGGCGACGCCAACGTCGGGGTGTGGGTGGAGGACGACGCCGCCTGGCAGTGGCTGCGCCACGCCCTGACGGTGGAGGCGTTCCAGAGCCTGCTCCCGGAGACCCGGGGGCTGCCCGTCGCCCGCCACGAGCTGCCGAACCTGCGCGCCCTGAACTTCACCGTCCCCGGCCTCCTCGGCGACGGCGCCGCCTCCGGCCACCGCTTCGACCCGCAGGCCAAGGCCCTCGGCGAATGGCTGCGCGCCCGCCACCTCGACGTCCCGACACACCTCCTCCCCGCCGCCCCGCCCCCGCCCGGGCAGCCCGACACCCCGCCCCCGCCCCGGCTTCCCGACAGCCCGCCTCCCGCACCTGAGGGGACCCGATGACCCGCCTCGGTACCACCGTCGATCCGCTCGCCGCCGAGCACACGAAGGCCCGTACCGCCGCCCTGGAGCGGCTCGCGGAGCTCGCGGCCGAACACGCCAAGGCCCTCGCCGGCGGCGGCGAGAAGTACACCGCCCGGCACCGCGACCGCGGCAAGCTGCTGCCCCGCGAGCGCGTCGAGCTGCTCCTCGACCCCGACACCCCGTTCCTGGAGCTGTCCCCGCTCGCCGCCTGGGGCAGCGACCACCCGGTCGGCGCCTCGATGGTCACCGGCATCGGCACCGTCGAGGGCGTCGAATGCCTGATCACCGCCAACGACCCCACCGTGCGCGGCGGCGCCAGCAACCCCTGGACCCTGAAGAAGGCGCTGCGGGCCAACGAGATCGCCCGGCAGAACCGGCTGCCCCTGGTCAGCCTCGTCGAGTCCGGCGGTGCCGACCTCCCCTCCCAGAAGGAGATCTTCATCCCGGGCGGCGCGATCTTCCGCGACATCACCCGGCTCTCGGCCCAGGGCGTCCCGACCGTCGCCGTCGTCTTCGGCAACTCCACCGCCGGAGGCGCGTACGTCCCCGGGATGTCCGACCACACCGTCATGATCAAGGACCGGTCCAAGGTCTTCCTCGGGGGCCCGCCCCTGGTCAAGATGGCCACCGGCGAGGAGAGCGACGACGAGTCCCTCGGCGGTGCCGACATGCACGCCCGCGTCTCCGGCCTCGCCGACCACTACGCCCTCGACGAGTACGACGCCATCCGCCAGGCCCGCCGCATCGTGGCCCGGCTCAACCACCGCAAGCCGTACGCCGAACCGCCCCGCGCCGAGGAGCCGCTGTACGACCCGGAGGAGCTCCTCGGCATCGTCCCGGCCGACCTGAAGACCCCCTTCGACCCCCGCGAGGTCATCGCCCGCATCGTCGACGCCTCCGACTTCGACGAGTTCAAGCCCCTCTACGGCACCAGCCTCGTCACCGGCTGGGCCACCCTGCACGGCTACCCGGTCGGCATCCTCGCCAACGCCCAGGGCGTGCTGTTCAGCGCCGAGTCGCAGAAGGCCGCCCAGTTCATCCAGCTCGCCAACCAGCGCGACATCCCGTTGCTCTTCCTCCACAACACCACCGGCTACATGGTGGGCAAGGAGTACGAGCAGGGCGGCATCGTCAAACACGGCTCGATGATGATCAACGCGGTGGCCAACTCCCGCGTCCCGCACCTGTCCGTCCTCATCGGGGCGAGCTACGGGGCCGGGCACTACGGCATGTGCGGGCGCGCCTACGAGCCCCGCTTCCTCTTCGCCTGGCCCAGCGCCAAATCCGCCGTCATGGGCCCCCAGCAGCTCGCCGGAGTGCTGTCGATCGTCTCCCGCCAGTCCGCCGCCGCGAAGGGCCTCCCGTACGACGAGGAACAGGACGCCGGGATGCGGGCCTTCGTCGAGGCGCAGATCGAGTCCGAGTCCCTGCCCCTCTTCCTGTCCGGGCGGCTGTACGACGACGGCGTCATCGACCCCCGCGACACCCGCACCGTCCTCGGCCTGTGCCTGTCGGCCGTCCACAACGCCCCCGTCGAGGGCGCCCGCGGCGGCTTCGGCGTCTTCCGGATGTGAGCCCCCACATGACCGCACCCATCACCTCCCTCCTCGTCGCCAACCGGGGCGAGATCGCCGTCCGGATCTTCCGTACGGCCCGCGACCTGGGCCTGGCCACGGTCGCCGTCCACTCCGACCCCGACGCCGACGCCCTGCACGTCCGCAGCGCCGACGCGGCCGTCCGCCTGCCGGGAGCCGCACCCGCCGACACCTACCTGCGCGGGGACCTGCTGATCGAGGCGGCCCGCACGGCCGGCGCGGACGCGGTGCACCCCGGGTACGGCTTCCTCTCCGAGAACGCCGACTTCGCCCGCCAGGTCCTGGCCGCCGGCCTGACCTGGGTCGGGCCGCCGCCTGCGGCCATCGAGGCCATGGCCTCCAAGACCCGGGCCAAGGACCTCGTGCGCGCCGCGGGCGTTCCCCTCCTCGACCCCGTCGACCCGGCCGCCGCCACCGCGGCGGACCTGCCCCTCCTCCTCAAGGCCGCCGCGGGCGGCGGAGGCCGCGGGATGCGCGTCGTACGCGACCTGGACTCCCTCAAGGAGGCCATGGAAGCGGCCCGCGCCGAGGCACGGTCGGCCTTCGGGGACGACGAGGTCTTCGCGGAGCCGTACGTGGAGCGCGGCCGCCACGTCGAAGTGCAGGTCCTGGCCGACGGCCACGGCACCGTCTGGGCGCTCGGCACCCGCGACTGCTCCCTCCAGCGACGCCACCAGAAGGTCATCGAGGAGGCCCCGGCCCCCGGCCTGCCCGCAGCGCTGCGCGAGCGGCTCGCCACCGCCGCCGTGGCCGCCGCCCGGGCCGTCTCGTACCGGGGCGCGGGCACCGTCGAGTTCCTCGTCGGCGCCGACGGCCGCCCGTACTTCCTGGAGATGAACACCCGCCTCCAGGTGGAACACCCCGTCACCGAAGCCGTCCACGGCCTCGACCTGGTCGCCCTCCAGCTGCGGATCGCCGAGGGCGCAGCGCTGCCCGCCACCCCGCCGGAGCCCGCCGGCCACGCCGTCGAGGCCCGTCTCTACGCGGAGGACCCCGCCCGGGACTGGCGCCCGCAGACCGGGGTCCTGCACACCCTCGACGTGCCCGGCCGCGTCCGCGTCGACTCCGGCTTCGCCGCCGGGGACACCGTCGGCATCCACTACGACCCCCTGCTGGCCAAGGTCGTCGCGCACGCGCCCACCCGCGCCGAGGCGGTCAGGATCCTCGCGGACGCCCTGACCCGGGCCCGGATCCACGGGCTCACCACCAACCGCGAACTCCTCGTACGCTCACTGCGGCACCCGGAGTTCGCCGCCGGCCGGCTCGACACCGGCTTCTACGAACGCCACCTCGCCGCCCTCGTCCAGGACGCCCCGGACCCCACGCTCGCCTGCCTCGCCGCAGCGCTCGCCGAAGCGGCCCCGGCCGCCGGCGCCGGCCTCGCCGCCCGTCTCGGCGGCTGGCGCAACCTCCGCTCCCAGCCGCAGAGTCGCCGGTACACCGTGGCGGGCACCGTCCACGAGGCCCGCTACGCACCCGTGGAACAGCCGGGCGTCCGCGTCCTGGCCGCCACCCCGGAGGCGGTCACCCTCGAAGTCGACGGTGTCCGGCGGGTGTTTCACGTGAAACACAACGCGGACGACGAGGTCTACGTGGACTCCCCATTCGGCTCCCACACCCTCGTGCCCGTTCCCCGGTTCCCCGACCCCCAGGACCGCGCCGAACCGGGATCGCTGCTCGCCCCCATGCCCGGCACCGTTGTCCGCATCGCCGAGGGCCTCGCCCCCGGCAGCACCGTCACCGCCGGGCAGCCCCTGCTGTGGCTGGAGGCCATGAAGATGGAGCACCGCATCCTCGCCCCCGCCTCCGGCACGCTCACCGCGCTCCACGCCGTCACCGGCCGACAGGTCGAGTTCGGCGCCCTGCTCGCCGTAGTCCAGGAGGAACAGCCGTGATCGAGACCGAAGAGCACCAGGCCCTGCGCAGCGCCGTCGCCGCCCTCGGGCAGCGCTACGGCCGCGACTACCTCGCCCGCGTCGCCCGCGAGGGCCGCCACCCCGACGAACTGTGGGCCGACGCCGCCAAGCTCGGCTACCTCGGCGTCAACCTCCCCGAGGAGTACGGCGGCGGGGGCGGCGGCATCGCCGAACTCTCCATCGTCCTGGAGGAACTGGGTGCGGCGGGCTGCCCCCTGCTGATGATGGTCGTCTCACCGGCCATCTGCGGCACGGTCATCGCCCGCTTCGGCACCGAGGCCCAGAAGAGCGCCTGGCTCCCCGGCCTGGCCGACGGCAGCCTCACCATGGCCTTCGGAATCACCGAACCCGACGCCGGCTCCAACTCCCACCGCATCACCACCACCGCCCGGCGCGACGGCGACGACTGGATCCTCACCGGCCGCAAGGTCTTCATCTCCGGCGTGGACATCGCCGACGCCACCCTCGTCGTCGGCCGCACGGAGGACGCCCGCACGGGCCGCCTGAAGCCCTGCCTGTTCATCGTCCCGCGCGACGCCCCCGGCTTCTCCCGCTCGGTCATCGACATGGAACTCCAGGCGGCGGAGAAACAGTTCGAGCTGGTCATCGACGAGGTCCGGCTGCCGGCCGAAGCCCTGGTCGGCGACGAGGACGCGGGCCTGCTCCAGCTCTTCGCCGGGCTCAACCCCGAGCGCGTCATGACGGCCGCCTTCGCCATCGGCATGGGCCGCTACGCCCTGTCCAAGGCGGTGGAGTACGCGAGGACCCGCCAGGTGTGGAAGGAGCCGATCGGCGCCCACCAGGCCGTCGCCCACCCCCTGGCGGCGGCGCACATCGACCTGGAACTGGCCCGCCTGATGATGCAGAAGGCGGCGCAGCTGTACGACGCGGGGGACGACATGGGGGCCGGGGAGGCGGCGAACATGGCGAAGTACGCGGCGGGGGAGGCGTGCGTCCGCGCGGTGGACCAGGCGGTGCACACCCTCGGCGGCAACGGGCTCACCCGCGAGTACGGGCTGGCGTCACTGATCACGGCGGCCCGTGTCGCCCGCATCGCCCCCGTGAGCCGGGAGATGATCCTCAACTTCGTCTCCCACCAGACCCTGGGCCTCCCCAAGTCGTACTGATCGACCGCCCCTTCCCCGGAGCTCCGCCCCGGCCCCCGCGCCTCAAACGCCGGCGAGGCTGGAGTTGCGGGCGAGGCGGCCGACAACTGGGTGTGCCAGCACCACGCCGGCGCGGGCAAAGGCACGGGCGGGCGGCCGGACAGCGGACGTGAGGGGGCGGGGACGGGGTGGGGTGTCGTCCGGGGCCAAAACGAGATGGATTCGGCGCCCGGTACCCCGTACGACTCAGACCCGGAGCAGGCGCCGAACATCGAAGCCCGCCCCGGACGACACCCCCCCCCCGCCCCGCCCCCCCCCCCCCCCCCCCCCCCCCCCCCCCCCCCCCCCCCCGGCCCCCCCCCCCCCCCCCCCCC
>NZ_JBIBCI010000015.1:0-164171 GCF_042901085.1 Streptomyces sp. NPDC012794 | reverse complement strand
GGAGACCGCGCCGACGAACGTGGTCTTGCCCACGCCGAAGCCGCCCGCCACCACGATCTTCGCGGAGGTGGTGGAGCGCGGAGCCGCTCCGCCGTCAGAGCTTGCGAAGTCCACTGAGAACCCTCTCGAGCAGCGTTACATCCGGCGTTCCGCCGGCCTCTCCATTGCCCGGCTGGTGGATGGCCACCATGCCGGCTTCCGCCAGGTCGGCGACGAGGATGCGGGCGACGCCCAGCGGCATCGAGAGCAGCGCGGAGACCTCCGCGACCGATTTCACCTCGCGGCACAGGGTGCAGATGCGCTGGTGCTCCGGCAGCAGGCCGGACAGGTGCATCGGGTCGGCCGTCGTGCTGACCAGCGCCTCGATGGCGAGCTGGTAGCGCGGACGGGTCCGGCCGCCGGTCATCGCGTACGGGCGGACGAGCGGCTGGTCGCCTTCCGAGTACGAATCTCCGTACGCGTCGGGGTAGGCGGGGGGCGGGGTCATTGATCCTCCGGGCTGGACAGCAGTGGTCAGCGTGCCGTCTGACAGGGCGGCCGGTGGGGGGACATGACGGCCTGTCGGGGGGTACTGGATTCCGGGTGTGCGGACCCGGTTCCCCGGCCGGAAGTACCGTCCGGCCGGGGAGGGGGTGTCAGATGAGCAGGCTTCCCTGGAGCTCCGCGCGCAGGTCCGGGGTGAGGACGTTGCCGGCGCGGTCCACGAGGAGGGCCATCTCGTAGCCGACGAGGCCGATGTCGCACTCGGGGTGCGCGAGCACGGCCAGCGAGGATCCGTCGGAGACGGACATCAGGAAGAGGAACCCGCGGTCCATCTCCACAACGGTCTGGTTGACGGCGCCGCCCTCGAAGATCCGGGAGGCACCGGCGGTCAGCGAGGTCAGGCCGGAGGCCACGGCCGCCAGCTGATCGGCGCGGTCACGGGGGAAACCTTCGGACATGGCCAGAAGGAGTCCGTCGGCGGAGACCACCACGGTGTGGGACACCCCGGGGGTGTTGTCCACGAAGTTGGTGATCAACCAGTTAAGGTTCTGCGCCGCCTGGCTCATCGAACTCAACTATCGCTCCTGCTGGTAAGTGGGGTCGATGTGGTAGCTCCCGGTCGCGGGGCCGGTGGTGCCGGCCTGGCGACCCTGCTGGATACCGCGACGGAGGTTGGTGAGACGGCCGCGGACGTCGTCCGGGGCGCGCGAGACCTGCGGGCCGGCCTGGGTGTCGGCCTGCTGCTGGGCGGTACCGGCCACGAGGTTCGCACGCGGCACCCGGCGGGGCAGACCCGAGGTGGTGATCCCGCCGGCCGCGGGCTGGCGCACGCGCTCGGCCTGCCGCACCAGCTCGTCGTTCGGGGACGACTTCCAGCTGACCGTCGGGCTGCTGCCGGTGACCGCCGCGGCCGGCTCGGCCGCGGACTCCTGGCCGCGCCGCTGCGGGGCGGGTGCGACCGGTGCCGCCTGCTGCGACTGGTGCGGCTGCTGGGGTACGGCGGGACCCTGCCCGGCGGACTGCCGCCCGCCCTGGTGGGACCAGTTCGACTCCAGCGACTCGAAGATCGGGCTGCGCGACTCGGGGCCGCTGTGCGCCGGAGCCGGCGGCAGCGCCTCCGGCTGGTACGCCTGCGGGAGGCGCGGGGCCTCGGCGCGCGGGGCCGGCGCGGGGGTGTAACCGCCGGGCTGCCGGCCCTGCTGCTGCTCCCCGTAGCCGCCGGCACCGGGGCCGCCCGGGCGGGCGAACTGGCCGGTGGAGGCCGGGTCCAGCGGGCCCGCGGGCTGCGGGCGCTCGAACTGGCCGGTGGTGCTGTTGCCGGGGCCGCCGGCGGCCTGCGGGGGCGGGGCGTTGAAGTCGGGGCGGGCGAACTCCGCCGTGGAGCCGGGGCCCGACAGCTCGTCGTGCCCGCGCGGGACCTCCTGGCCGCCCTGGGCCGCGGAGCCCCAGCTGGTGCCCTGCGGGACCCCGGCGGCCGGGCCGCCCGCGCCCGGGAGCTCCGGACGCGCGGCACCGTCGCGCGCCGGCAGCTGCGGCCGCCTGCGCTTGACGGGGGCACCGGGCTGCTGCTGGGGCGTCCGGCCCTGCGGGGGCTGGGGCTGCTGGTGCTGCTGCGCCTGGCCCTGCGGCGGCTGCGGCCGCTCGAAGCCGTTGCCCTGCTGCGGGAACCCGCCCTGCGGACCGCCCTGCTGCGGGAAGCCGCCGGGACCGCCCTGCTGCGGGAAGCCGCCGGGACCGCCGGCCGGCCGCGCCTGCGGAGCGCCGCTCTGACCGCGGGCCGGCAGCGGCGCGCCGCCGCCGAAGGCGCCCTGGCCCTGCGACTGGCCCGTCGGGGCGGAGGGACCGCCCTGCGGACGCGGACCCTGGCCCTGCGGACCCTGGCCCTGCGGGCCCTGCTGCTGGGAGCCGGGCGCGCCGTCGCGCCCCGGCAGGGCGGCGCGCTGGCCGCCCCCGGAGACCTGGCCGCGCTGCTGGCCGGCGCCCACGGGGGGACGTACGCCCGCGCCGGGCACGGAGGGCTGCTGACCGCCGGGAGCACCCGGAGCGCCGCCGGTACCGCCCTGGCCGCCGCCGGCACCCGGCATCGGGCCCGGCTTCTTGCCGCCCTGGGCGACGTCCACCGGGAGCATGACGAGGGCCGTCGTACCGCCCGAGTCGGAGGGGCGCAGCTGGATGCGGATGCCGTGTCGCAGGGACAGGCGGCCGACCACGAACAGACCCATCCGGCGGGACACCGAGACGTCCACGGTGGGCGGCGACGCGAGCCGCTCGTTGATCGCGGCGAGGTCCTCGGGGGAGAGGCCGATGCCGGTGTCGTGGATCTCGACGAGCACGCGGCCGTCGGGCAGCGCGTGACCGGTGACCTTGACCTTGGTCTGCGGGGAGGAGAACGAGGTGGCGTTCTCCAGCAGCTCCGCGAGGAGGTGCACGAGGTCGTTGACGACGCGGCCGGCGACATCGGTGCCGGGCACCGCCGCCAGCTCGATGCGTTCGTACTGCTCCACCTCGGACGCCGCGGCGCGGAGCACGTCGACGAGCGGGACGGGGCGGGTCCACCGGCGGCCCGGCTCCTCGCCCGCGAGGACGAGGAGGTTTTCGCCGTTACGGCGCATGCGGGTCGCGAGGTGGTCGAGCTTGAAGAGCGAGGAGAGCTGGTCCGGGTCGGCCTCGCGCGACTCCAGTTCGGAGATGAGCGAGAGCTGACGCTGGATGAGGCCCTGGGAGCGGCGCGAGAGGTTGGTGAACATCGCGTTGACGTTGCCCCGGAGGAGGGCCTGCTCGGCGGCGAGGCGGACGGCCTCGCGGTGCACGTCGTCGAAGGCCGCGGCCACCTGGCCGATCTCGTCGCGGGTGTGCAGGCCGACGGACTCCACGGAGGTGTCCACCTCGTGCGGGTCCGTCTCGGAGAGCTGCTTGACGAGCTCGGGCAGACGGTCCTGGGCGACGCGCGTCGCGGTGTCCTGGAGGCGGCGCAGCGAGCGGATCATGGACCGGGCCATGACGAAGGCGCCGATGAGGGAGACACCGAGGACGAGGAGGATCAGGGCACCGTTGACGATGGCGTCCTGCTGCGACTCGCTCTTGAGCTCGCGGGCCTTCTGCTCCATGTCCTCGAGCAGCGACAGCTCGATCGTCTGCATCGCGCGGATCTTGGTGTCGTCGGCGTCGTACCAGTCCATCCAGGAGCGGTTCTTCTCCTTGACGAACTGTCCCTGGGTGCTCAGCACGCGGCGGGCGTAGTGGTCGGCGCTGCCGATCTCGGAGTTGCCGTCGCCGAGCGCGCTGAGGAGTTCCTCGGGCTTGCCCTGGTAGACGAGTTCGAAGGTCTTCTTCGCCTGGCTCTCACCGCGCAGCGCGGAGAGGGCGTAGAGGCGGTCGTTCTCCTCCAGCTTGCCCTGCTTGTCGCCGCTCTCGGGGAGCGAGGCGGCGATGATCGCGCGCTGGATGGAGGCGTACTCCTTGGCGGACGAGAACGCCGCCAGGGCGCGGGTGCGCTTGATCATCTCGGGGTTGGAGGTGGCCTGGGCCATGTCCTGCGAGAGCGAGAGCAGCGAGACGATCAGCGCGTTGTACTCGGTGACGGTCTGCTGGGCGCCGTTCTGGTACGCCTTCTTGCGGATGTCCTCGATGCCGGTGAGCTGGCGGCCGATCTGGAGGATGTTGTTGCGGATCGACTTGAGGGTCTCGTCCTTGTCCTCCGCGTTGTCGACCTTGTCGGTCGCGGCGGCGAAGGCCTTGGCGGCGGCGTCGGTCTGGTCGCGGACGCCCTCGACGAGGCTGTTGGCCTTGCCGTCCTTGACGAGCGACATCGGACCGGCCGACTTGTCGCGCTCCTCCTGGAGCATGGCGGCGAGGCTGGTCGCCTGGCGGGTCATCGTCGTCAGCAGCTGCATGTGCTCGAGCTGCTGGATGTCCTCGAGCGAGTCGTTGATACGGAAACCACCGAGCGTGGTGGCGGCGACGACGGGCAGGGTCAGCAGCGACACGAGTCGCGTGCTGATGCGCCAGTTCTGCATGGCGAGACGGGAACCGGGCCCGGTGGGGGCCTTCGGTATCGCCTCTTCGGTCTCGGGCGACTCGGCCTTGCCCTTGGCCCTGCCCGGCTTGACGGCCTTGCCGGGCTTCGGGGCCTTGCCGGACCTGCCGCGGCCCTTCGCCTTCACCGAGGAGGTGTCGGGTCCCGCTCCTTCGGCAGCCGGCCCGCGGTTCTGGGCGTGCTGGGGCGAGGAGCCACGGTCAATCCCGCCGCGCGGCTCCTGCTCCGCCGCAGCGCTGCCATCCCTCTTGAATCGTCCCTGCACTAGCGTCGCAACCTCTGGACCAGGCGCCCCGCCGGGTGAGCGGCGGAACGGTGTCGAGTCGTGGGGCACTGACGGCCCCGTGGTGGTCGTCGGTGACCGGCGCGTCTCCCTCTCCGTTGCCGCCGCGCGCGGCGCTCTCTTGCGCCACCTGCGCGCCGGCTGATACCCGCGGCGGTCCCGCGAATTCCAGCACAGTGGGGGATCTCCAACAAGGTGCGCGTGTCGCCCCGGCGAGCCGGTCACGGCTTGTGATGAATGGGCTACTCGACGTGGAGGCGCTATAGGGAGGAAACGGACTTACGTCAACCAAAGCTGCTGTCCGACAAGGTGTCCCAGTCGAGATGATCAGGAGCGGAATGGCGCATTCAGTGGCGCAATGTCCGTTTCGGCGGTCGCAATTGACCGCCTGTTATGCCCGTATTGCCCGCTCGCTGGTGAGCAAACTCACACGAGTGTGGCCATTACTTACCGGTTGAGTGGGGGATTCGGATGTTTAGCCTTGCCTGTTAAAGGGTTGGCGCCACGTCCGGCGCATCCGACAACCCTCATCCCACGAAGCGACCCGAGGGCCCGAAACTCCGATGAAGACGACGCAGATGTTCCGCAACATAGCCAACCCCCGCCGCACCACGCTCGCGCACCTGAAGGACGCCGAGGAGCTGCAGGCGGCGCCGGCCACCCCGGAGCACTCCGTCGAGCTGCCGACCCAGACCGCGAACCCCCGCCGCACCGTCCTCATGGACGCGCCTGCCGCCGCGGCACAGTAGTCCCTCCGCAGTAGTGGCTGCGTAAAGGAGCGCGGAGCGTCGCCGCCCACCGCGTTAGCCTGGGGTCCGCAGACTCCAGCCAGCGGACATACAGAGGGGCAGACGCAACACGTGCGCATCGCCAGGTTCTCCATCGACGGCAATGTCGCGTTCGGCGCGGTCGAGGGCAGCACTGCCCCCGGCGCCGAGGGTGAGCTCGTCCTCGACATCATCAAGGGCATCCCGTTCGCGGACTTCGAGCTCTCCGGCACGAAGGTCCCGCTGAGCAAGGTCCGGCTGCTGCCGCCCGTGCTCCCGAACAAGGTCGTGGCCATCGGCCGCAACTACGCGGAGCACGCGGCGGAGCTCGGCAACTCCGTCTTCGACGACCAGGGCCGTCCCGAGGCCCCCGTCACCTTCTTCAAGCCCTCCACCTCCGTGGTCGGGCCGGGCGACCCCATCGTGTACCCCTCCTTCTCCCAGGAGGTGCACCACGAGGCGGAGCTCGCCGTGGTCATCGGCCGCATGTGCCGCGAGGTGCCGAAGGAACGCGTCAAGGACGTGATCCTCGGCTACACCTGCGCCAACGACGTCACCGCCCGCGACGTCCAGCAGCGGGAGCAGCAGTGGGCCCGGGCCAAGGGCTTCGACAGCGCCTGCCCCCTCGGCCCCTGGATCGAGACCGGCCTCGACCCGGCGGCGGTCTCCGCGGGCCTGGCCGTCCAGTGCACGGTCAACGGCGAGCAGCGCCAGCTCGGCAGCACCAGCGACATGATCCGCTCCGTGGAGGACCTGATCGTGCACATCAGCGAGGCCATGACGCTGCTCCCGGGCGACGTCATCCTCACGGGGACCCCGGCCGGAGTCGGCCCCCTCAACGTCGGCGACGAGGTCGCCGTCACCATCGAAGGCATCGGCACTCTCACCAACAAGGTGATCAAGCGTGGCTAACGCGAACGTCCGCGTACGTTTCTGTCCCTCCCCGACCGGCAACCCCCACGTGGGCCTGGTCCGGACCGCCCTCTTCAACTGGGCGTTCGCCCGCCACCACGGCGGTACGTTCGTCTTCCGCATCGAGGACACCGACGCGGCCCGCGACTCCGAGGAGTCGTACGAGCAGCTGCTCGACTCGCTGCGCTGGCTCGGCTTCACCTGGGACGAGGGCCCCGAGGTCGGCGGCCCGCACGCCCCGTACCGCCAGTCCCAGCGCATGGACATCTACCAGGACGTCGCCCAGCGCCTCCAGGACGGCGGCTACGCCTACCACTGCTACTGCACCACCGAGGAGCTCGACGCGCGCCGCGACGCCGCCCGTGCGGCCGGCAAGCCCTCCGGTTACGACGGCCACTGCCGCGACCTGAGCGCCGAGCAGGTGGCCGCGTACGAGGCCGAGGGCCGCACCTCGATCGTGCGCTTCCGGATGCCCGACGAGACCATCACCTTCACGGACCTGGTCCGCGGCGAGCTCTCCTTCACCCCGGAGAACGTGCCGGACTTCGGCATCGTCCGCGCGAACGGCGCCCCGCTGTACACGCTGGTCAACCCGGTCGACGACGCGCTGATGGAGATCACGCACGTCCTGCGCGGCGAGGACCTGCTGTCCTCCACCCCGCGCCAGATCGCCCTCTACAAGGCGCTCATGGAGCTCGGCATCGCCACCGGCGTCCCGCAGTTCGGGCACCTGCCGTACGTGATGGGGGAGGGCAACAAGAAGCTCTCCAAGCGCGACCCCGAGTCCTCGCTCAACCTCTACCGCGAGCGCGGCTTCCTGCCCGAGGGCCTGCTGAACTACCTCTCGCTCCTCGGCTGGTCCTTCTCCAAGGACCAGGACATCTTCTCGATCGAGGAGATGGTGGCGAAGTTCGACATCGACGGCGTGAACGCCAACCCGGCGCGCTTCGACCTCAAGAAGTGCGAGGCGATCAACGCCGACCACATCCGCCGGATGGACCCGAAGGCCTTCGCGGACGCCTGCGCCCCGTGGCTGCGCGCCCCGCACGCCAACTGGGCGCCCGAGGACTTCGACGCCGACGCCTGGGCCCGGATCGCGCCCCACGCCCAGACCCGGGTGACCGTCCTCTCGGACATCACCGCGAACGTGGACTTCCTCTTCCTGAAGGAGCCCGTCGAGGACCAGGCGTCCTGGGACAAGGCCATGAAGGGCGACCCGGCGGCCCTGCTGACCACGGCGCGGGAGAACCTCTCCGCCGCCGACTGGTCGGACCCGGAGTCCCTCAAGCAGGCCGTCCTGACGGCCGGCGAGGCCCACGGCCTCAAGCTCGGCAAGGCCCAGGCCCCCGTCCGCGTGGCCGTCACCGGCCGCACCGTCGGCCTGCCGCTCTTCGAGTCCCTGGAGATCCTCGGCAAGGAGCGCTCGCTGGCCCGCATCGACGCGGCCCTGGCGAAGCTCTCCGCCTGACCCGCACCACCCCGTGGGGGCGGCGGCCGACCCGGCTGCCGCCCCCACGCGTCGTCGGAGGGGGCCTCTAGGCTGCGTGCAGCCGATCACGCGCTCCACGGAAGGCCGTCCCATGCCCCTCACCGCCCCCGACTTCGACCGGTACTTCACGCCGGGCCACTCCTTCGTCCTCGCGGGCGGCGAGCGCGGCACCCTCGCCGTGGCCGTCGCCGGCGACCTGTGGCTCCCCAGCGGCCGGGTGACCGCCTGCGACCCCTTCACCAGCCTGGGCGGGGGATGGGCGGCGCCCTTCACCGCCGAGGTGGCCCCCGGCCGCTACCGGGCCGAAACGGCGGTGGCCACCTTCACCGCTCCCGGCGCGGACCCCGGCGGCCGCCCGCACCTGCGCACGGCGGCCGCCCGGCTGGTGATCCGGGACACGGCGACGGTGACCTGGGAGATGGCCGTCACCGAGGGCCAGGACCCGTCCCGGCTGGAGGACGACGCGTACTTCGGCTACGGGGTGGACGCGGGCACCGGCTGCTTCTACGACCCGGCCGCCGACGACTCCTTCCCGCAATGCGAGGGCGACGAGGGCCCGCTCTGGGACGCCTTCGAGGAGGACGGCCACGGCCCCGGCCCGCATCTGGTCACCGGTGAGCACGGTCACGGCCTGGTGGCCTTCGGCTCCGGCTGGGGCGACGGCCACTACCCGACCTGGATCGGACGGGACGCGGACGGCGCGATCACCTGCTTCGTGACGGACTTCTTCGTCGTGCCCACGCCCGGGGACGACGCGGCGTAGGCTCGGCCGCATGCCGATCCGCGCCGTGCTGTGGGACATCGACGACACCCTCTTCGACTACACCGGCGCCGACTCGGCCGGCCTGGCCGCCCACCTGCGCGCCGAGGGGCTCGCGGAGCGGTACGGATCCCCTCCGGAGGCCCTCGCGCTCTGGCGCAGGCTCACGGAGCTCCACTGGGCGCGTTTCGCCGCGGGCGAGGTCACCTTCCAGGGCCAGCGGCAGGACAGGGTCCGGGACTTCCTCGGGGAGCCCGCCCTGACGGCGGCGCGGGCCGACGCCTGGTTCGACAGCTACGTCGAGCACTACAAGGCCGCCTGGGTCCTCTTCCCGGACGTCCTGCCCGTCCTGGACGCCCTCGCCGGCACCCACCGGCACGGGGTGCTCACGAACTCCTCCGCCGCCAACCAGGACCCCAAGCTGCGCCACCTCGGGCTGCGCGACCGCTTCGAGGTGCTGGTCTGCGCCGCCGAGCTGGGTGTGAGCAAGCCCGACGCCGCCGCCTTCCTGGCCGCCTGCGAGGCGCTGGGGCTGCCTCCGGGCCAGGTCGCCTACGTGGGGGACCAGCCGGAGATCGACGCGCGGGGCGCGCGGGACGCCGGGCTGACGGCCTTCTGGCTCGACCGGGACGGGGGCCGGGGGCCGGGCCCCGCCGCGGTGCACCGGATCGAGGGACTTGACCGGCTGCCCGAGCTCCTGGCTGCGGATACCCGTTTTGGAGCACGGTCAGGCATCCGGTAATGTTCTTTCTGCGCCGCCCGGGCGGGCCGAAAGGCCGGACACGGAGGCGCTTACCAAACGAAAGGCCCTCAGGGTCTTGAAGTTCGGTGGGCTATAGTGTAATTGGCAACACGAGGGTTTCTGGTTCCCTTATTCTAGGTTCGAGTCCTGGTAGCCCAGCGCAGTGCAGCAGTGACGCAGTGCTTTGCCCCCGTTGTGTAGCGGCCTAGCACGCCGCCCTCTCAAGGCGGTAGCGCCGGTTCGAATCCGGTCGGGGGTACAGATCCTTCCCGCGGGATCTCCAGGGTCGCTCCCGGAGATCTTGATGCAGGATCGCTAGGGCCCCCGTTGTGTAGCGGCCTAGCACGCCGCCCTCTCAAGGCGGTAGCGCCGGTTCGAATCCGGTCGGGGGTACCAAGGTCTGGCAGGTCTAGACCATTGGGCTATAGTGTAATTGGCAACACGAGGGTTTCTGGTTCCCTTATTCTAGGTTCGAGTCCTGGTAGCCCAGCGCAGTACCGCAGTAAAGCTAGCCCCCGTTGTGTAGCGGCCTAGCACGCCGCCCTCTCAAGGCGGTAGCGCCGGTTCGAATCCGGTCGGGGGTACAAGAGGAGAGGCCCTCCGCGATCATCGCGGAGGGCCTCTCCCGTGTTTCCGGAGCCCCGGAGGGCCGACCGGTGCCGGACGCAAGTGCGGGCCCGGAGGCGCGAGTTCGGACGTGTGCGGCGTCGTACGCGCCCCCGGACCCGGGGGTTGGAGTGGTGGAGGTCTACGGCCTCGGACGGCTCAGCCGGAGCGGCGCAGGGCCTCCGTGAGACGGGCGGCCGCGTCTATGACGGCCTGGGCGTGCATGCGCCCCGGGTGGCGGGTCAGGCGCTCGATCGGCCCGGAGACCGACACGGAGGCCACCACCCGGTTCGAGGGGCCGCGTACGGGCGCCGAGACGGACGCCACGCCGGGCTCCCGCTCGCCGATCGACTGCGCCCAGCCGCGGCGCCGTACGCCGGACAGGGCCGTGGCCGTGAAGCGCGCGCCCTGCAGACCGCGGTGGAGCCGCTCGGGCTCCTCCCAGGCCATCAGGATCTGCGCCGCCGACCCCGCCTTCATCGGGAGGGTGGAGCCCACCGGGACGGTGTCCCGCAGGCCCGACAGCCGCTCGGCGGCCGCCACGCAGATGCGCATGTCGCCCTGACGACGGTAGAGCTGCGCGCTCTCGCCCGTCACGTCACGGAGGTGCGTGAGCACCGGTCCGGCCGTTGCCAGCAGGCGGTCCTCGCCGGCCGCGGCGGCAAGCTCTGCCAGCCGCGGACCGAGGATGAACCGGCCCTGCATGTCCCTCGCCACCATCCGGTGGTGTTCCAGTGCCACGGCCAGGCGATGTGCCGTGGGTCGTGCGAGCCCTGTCGCCGCGACCAGCCCGGCGAGGGTGGCCGGACCGGACTCCAGTGCGCTCAGTACCAGAGCTGCCTTGTCGAGAACGCCGACGCCGCTAGAGTTGTCCATGAAACGATATTCGCGTCTCACACTGTGAAACGCAAGTTCAAATTTTCCAAGAACGAGCGAGTCTGTATGTGCGGGTCCACGAACCACTGGGTCCGAGCCGTCGTTCCGCGGGTGGGGTAGCGGGCGATCAGGCGCACCAGATCTCTAAAGAAGCGCCGGCACAACCGGCCGGCCGGAGGGAAAGCGATGGGTAGGACACTCGCGGAGAAGGTCTGGGACGACCACGTCGTCCGGCGCGCCGAGGGCGAGCCCGATCTCCTCTTCATTGATCTCCACCTGCTGCACGAGGTGACCAGCCCGCAGGCTTTCGACGGTCTGCGCCAGGCCGGCCGCAAGGTCCGCCGTCTGGACCTCACCATCGCCACCGAGGACCACAACACCCCCACCATCGACATCGACAAGCCGATCGCGGACCCGGTCTCCCGGGCCCAGCTGGAGACGCTGCGCAAGAACTGCGCCGAGTTCGGCGTCCGCCTCCACTCCCTGGGTGACGTCGAGCAGGGCGTCGTCCACGTCGTGGGCCCGCAGCTGGGCCTGACCCAGCCGGGCACGACCGTGGTCTGCGGTGACTCGCACACCTCCACGCACGGCGCGTTCGGCGCGCTGGCCTTCGGCATCGGCACCAGCCAGGTCGAGCACGTGCTGGCCACCCAGACCCTGCCGCTGGCCCGCCCCAAGACGATGGCGATCACCGTCACCGGTGAGCTGCCCGAGGGCGTCACCGCCAAGGACCTGATCCTGGCGATCATCGCCAAGATCGGCACGGGCGGCGGCCAGGGCTACATCCTGGAGTACCGCGGCGAGGCCATCGAGAAGCTCTCGATGGAAGCCCGCATGACCATCTGCAACATGTCGATCGAGGCCGGCGCCCGCGCGGGCATGATCGCCCCCGACCAGACCACCTTCGACTACCTGGAGGGCCGCGACCACGCCCCGACGGGCGAGGACTGGGACGCGGCGGTCGCTTACTGGAAGACGCTGCGCACCGACGAGGACGCGGTATTCGATGCCGAGGTCGTCATCGACGGGGCCTCGCTGTCGCCGTTCGTCACCTGGGGCACCAACCCGGGCCAGGGCGCGCCGCTGTCGGCCAACGTCCCCGACCCGGCTTCGTACGAGGACGCTTCGGAGCGCCTCGCCGCCGAAAAGGCCCTGGAGTACATGGGGTTGACGGCCGGACAGCCGCTGCGCGAGATCAAGGTCGACACCGTCTTCGTAGGTTCCTGCACCAACGGCCGCATCGAGGACCTGCGCGCCGTCGCCGGGATCATCGAGGGCCGCAAAGTCGCCGACGGCGTACGGATGCTGGTCGTCCCGGGCTCGGTGCGGGTCGCGCTGCAGGCCGTGGAGGAGGGCCTGGACAAGGTCTTCAAGGAGGCCGGCGCCGAATGGCGGCACGCGGGCTGTTCGATGTGCCTGGGCATGAACCCCGACCAACTGGCCCCCGGCGAGCGTTCCGCGTCCACCTCCAACCGCAACTTCGAGGGCCGGCAGGGCAAGGGCGGACGCACCCACCTGGTCTCCCCCCAGGTGGCCGCCGCCACCGCGGTACTGGGCCATCTGGCCTCTCCCGCCGACCTGTCCGACGCCCCCGTCACCGCCGGAGTCTGAACCATGGAAGCCTTCACCACCCACACCGGCCGGGCCGTTCCGCTGCGCCGCAGCAATGTCGACACCGACCAGATCATCCCCGCCCACTGGCTGAAGAAGATCACCCGTGACGGGTTCGAGGACGGGCTGTTCGAGGCCTGGCGCAAGGACCCGGAGTTCGTCACCAACCGTCCCGAGCGGGCGGGCGCGACGGTCCTGGTCGCCGGTCCCGACTTCGGCACCGGATCCTCGCGCGAACACGCCGTCTGGGCCCTGCAGAACTTCGGCTTCAAGACGGTCATCTCCTCCCGCTTCGCCGACATCTTCCGCGGCAACTCGCTGAAGAACGGTCTGCTGACCGTCGTCCTGCCGCAGGAGACCGTCGACCGGCTGTGGGAGCTGACCGAGGCCGACCCCACCGCCGAGATCACCGTCGACCTCGTCGACCGCCAGGTCCGAGCCGAAGGCATCGAGGCGGAGTTCGAACTCGACGACAACGCCCGCTGGCGTCTGCTGGAGGGCCTGGACGACATCTCGCTCACCCTTCAGAACGAAGCCGACATCGACGCGTACGAAAGCGGCCGTCCGGCCTTCAAGCCCCGCACGATTCGCCACTGATTCCAGCCTGATCAGCGCTTATTCACCTTTGGGTGATCACATCGGCAACACTGTGCCCCCCGCCTTCCGGCGGGGGGCACAGCCGTATGTTGAGGCCCCGTGAGGCGACAACTCGCCCCAGATGGCACAATCTGTGCATGGAACGCGACAGTCAACTCGAGCTCTACGAACTCGTCGCGGACCGGTTGAAAGAAGCACACGCAAGGGTGCGCGCACTGCAAGTCCCGGAGGGCGTAAGGATGACGCTGTCCCGGAAGCTGTTGGTCGTCACTGCCGCGGCGAAGCACGATCTGGCCGATGCGGCAAGGCGCCTGGACAGGTTGATGAAGGACCTCGACGAGGGTCGATTCCCTGAAGGCGACTGATGCGAAGGAACTCCGTAACGGCCTACATCGTTGCGGCACTAGGGTGATTAGCCCGTTTCGTGTTTGATTTGCGGTATATATCCGCCTAACGTGCGAAATAAGCTTGAACACATTCGTTCTGGCGATGTCTCCGAAGGGGAAGACGTGAACAAGGCGCAGCTCGTAGAAGCGATTGCCGACAAGCTGGGCGGCCGCCAGCAGGCCGCGGACGCCGTCGACGCGGTACTGGACGCCATGGTCCGCGCGGTCGTCGCGGGCGACCGGGTCTCGGTCACGGGCTTCGGCTCGTTCGAGAAGGTCGACCGTCCGGCCCGCTACGCCCGCAACCCGCAGACGGGTGAGCGCGTCCGGGTCAAGAAGACCTCCGTCCCCCGTTTCCGCGCGGGTCAGGGCTTCAAGGACCTGGTCAGCGGCACCAAGAAGCTCCCCAAGGGCGACGAGGTCGCCGTGAAGAAGGCCCCGAAGGGCAGCCTGACCGGCGGCGCCTCCGCCACGGTCAAGAAGGCCGCCGCGAAGAAGGCCACCACGGCGAAGAAGACCGCCGCGAAGACCACGGCCGCCAAGAAGACCGTGGCGAAGAAGGCCGTCGGGAAGAAGGCCGCGCCGACCGTCAAGAAGACCGCCGCGAAGACCACGGCCGCGAAGAAGGCCACGGGCACGGCGACGGCCAAGAAGGCCACCCCGGCCAAGAAGACGGCGACGGCGGCCAAGAAGACCACCGCCACCGCCAAGAAGACCGCCCCGGCGGCCAAGAAGGCCACCGCGACGAAGGCGCCCGCCAAGAAGACGGCGACGCGCAAGGCCACCGCGAAGAAGACCACCGCCCGCAAGAAGTAAGGGCACGGGTTACACACGCCGGGCCGGCTTCCCCACCCGGGGAAGCCGGCCCGCGGTGCGTCCTGCCGCGGCCGGAGCCCGGCGGCGGATCCGGGACGGGGCTCAGAAGGTCTGCAGGGTCACCAGCGTGATCCGCAGCGACGGGCCCTCGCCCTCCGTCTCGATGCGCACCCGCTGCCCGGGCCGCAGCAGCCGCAGACCCCCCGCGTCGAAGGCGGCGGCCTCGAAGGGCACCGGGGTGCCGTCGTCCAGCAGCACGCTGCCGCTGCGGGTCTGGGAGTCGTACGTGTACGCGGTCGCCTGCATACGGGAACTGTATCGGGCCGTGTGCCGCCCCACCCCGAGGGCCAGGGCCGTCCGCAGGTCCGCCCCCGTGTCCACGTCCCGGCGTACGCTCTCCACGCCCGCGAGGGCTATTTCCACCGCGCCCGAGGCCGAATGCCGGGCTCGGGAGGGGCCGCCGAACGAAGGTGCCAATTCCGCGTCGGGGCCCGCGGAAAGCAAGGTGGTGCCGATCCCGGCCGCATCCGCCAGAAATGCCCGGGGAAATTGCCCCGCGATATCGAGCACACGTAGCAATTCCGGCGGCCGCAGCGCCGGCAGATCGGCGTTCATCGCGGCCACCGCCGCCCCGGGCCGCCCCGCCCGCACCGCCCGCGCCCCGTGGTCCAGCGCCGCGTTGAGCCCCGCGCCGGGAACGTCCGGCAGGATCCGCGCCCCCAGCCGCGCCAGCTCCGCGCCCGCCACCGCGTCGTCCGTGACGACCACCACATCCGCGACCGAGGCGCAGGCCAGCGCCCCCGCCACGGTGTCCTGCGCGAAAGCCAGCGCGAGCCCCGGCCGGGACGCGCCCACGGCCGCCGCTAGACGGCTCTTCGCCAGCGCCAAGGGCTTCAGGGGGACCACCAGGCTCCATGCGGCGTTCGTGGCGGCCCCCTTCCCTCCGGTGCGCTGCGGCACCCGCCCGACCCATCGGCAGGTCATGACCCGGTCATCACTCGGCCCATTGTCGCCCCCGAGCGGCCGCAGGGGGGCCTCGTGGTGCGAGCGGGGCGTACGGTGTCCTCGACAGAGACCGGACCCGGCGCGACACTTGTCCGGCGCCGAGGTGCCCAAGCCCCGCACCGGTCCTAGAGGAAGGTGTCCGAGTGTCCCGCCGCAGAATCGGCTTCTGGTACCGCCTGGCGGCGGTCATCGCAAAACCGCCGCTGGTAGTGCTCTTCAAGCGGGACTGGCGGGGAATGGACCACATTCCGGCCGAGGGCGGATTCATCACCGCCGTCAATCACAACTCGTATCTGGATCCGCTCTCCTACGCGCACTTCCAGTACAACACCGGCCGGGTGCCGCGTTTGCTCGCCAAGGCAGGGCTCTTCAAGGTGCCTTTCGTCGGCATGATCCTGCGCGGATCCGGTCAGATCCCCGTCTACCGCGAGACCACCAACGCCCTGGACGCATTCCGGGCGGCCGTGGACGCGGTCGAGCGCGGTGAATGCGTGGCCTTTTACCCGGAAGGCACCCTCACCCGCGACCCGGAGATGTGGCCGATGGCCGGCAAGACCGGCGTCGCCCGCGTGGCGCTGATCACCAAGGCCCCCGTCATTCCCGTGGCCCAATGGGGCGCGAATCTCGCGATGCCGCCCTACGCCAAGGAGAAGAAGGTCCGGCTGTTCCCCCGCAAGACCCTCCAGGTGCTCGCCGGACCGCCCGTGGACCTCTCGGCCTACTACGACCGCGAGCCCACGCCCGAGGTCCTCAAGGGCGCCACCGAGGCCATCATGGCCGACATCACCAAGCTCCTGGAAGAGCTGCGGGGCCAGAGCGCGCCCGCGCAGCCGTACGACCACCGCAAGGCCAGGGCGCAACAGCGGCGCAAGGCCGCGGGGGAGGGCAAGAAGTGACACGTCCCGTCAAGGCCGCCGTGTTCTCGGCGGGTTCCTGGGGCACCGCCTTCGGCATGGTGCTCGCCGACGCCGGCTGCGAAGTGACCCTGTGGGCCCGCCGCCGGGAGGTGGCCGACGCCATCAACACCGGACGCACCAACCCGGACTACTTCCCCGGAGTGGAGCTCCCGGCGAACCTCCGCGCGACCACGGACCCCGCCGAGGCCGCCCGCGGCGCCGACTTCACCGTGCTGTCCGTCCCCTCCCAGACCCTGCGCGGCAACCTCGCCGAATGGGGCCCGCTGCTGGAGCCCGACACCGTCCTCGTCTCCCTGATGAAGGGCATCGAACTCGGCACCGCCAAGCGGATGAGCGAGGTCATCGAGGAGGTGGCCAAGGTCCCCGCCGAGCGCGTCGCCGTCGTCACCGGCCCCAACCTGGCCCGCGAGATCGTCGCCCGGCAGCCCGCCGCCTCCGTCGTCGCCTGCGTGGACGAGGCCGTGGCCCGGCGCCTCCAGGCCGCCTGCCACACCCCGTACTTCCGGCCGTACACCAGCACCGACGTCATCGGCTGCGAGCTCGGCGGCGCCGTCAAGAACGTCATCGGCCTGGCCGTCGGCATCGCGGACGGCATGGGTCTGGGCGACAACACCAAGGGCTCCCTCATCACCCGAGGACTCGCCGAAGCGACCCGTCTGGGCGTGGCGATGGGCGCCGACCCGCTCACCTTCTCCGGCCTCGCCGGGCTCGGCGACCTCGTCGCCACCTGCTCCTCGCCGCTCTCCCGCAACCACACCTTCGGCACCAACCTGGGCCGCGGAATGACCCTGGCCGAGACCATCGCGGTCACCAGCCAGACCGCGGAAGGGGTCAAGTCCTGCCAGTCCGTGGCAGATCTGGCACGGCGGTACGGAGTGGACATGCCGATCACCGACACGGTCGTCGAGATCGTGCACCACGGCAAGCCCCCACTGGTCGCGCTGAAGGAGCTGATGGGGCGCAGCGCCAAACCGGAACGCCGCTGACTCTGTTCCGGACGTGTGAGCGGGTACCCTCGTGGCGATATGAGCAGCGAGAACCTCCCCCAGACCCCTGAGCAGCAGGGCCGCAAGCCCCGCGTGGCCGTCGTGTTCGGCGGCCGCAGCTCGGAACACGCCATTTCGGTCGTCACGGCGGGCGCGGTGCTGCGCTCCATCGACCGCGCCAAGTACGAGGTGCTGCCCATCGGCATCACCACGGACGGCCGGTGGGCCCTGACCGCCGACGAGCCCGAGCGCATGGCCATCGCGGACCGGCAGCTCCCGAGCGTCGAGACGCTGCGGGAGTCCCCGGAGGGCACCGTCGTGCTCCCCGTGGACCCCGCCAGCCGCGAGGTCGTCTACACCGAGCCGGGCAGCGTCCCCAAGGCGCTGGGCGAGGTCGACGTGGTCTTCCCCGTCCTGCACGGCCCCTACGGCGAGGACGGCACCCTCCAGGGCCTCCTGGAGCTCTCCGGGATCCCCTACGTCGGCTCCGGCGTCCTCGCCTCGGCCGTGGGCCAGGACAAGGACTACATGAAGCGGGTGTTCACCTCCTTCGGGCTGCGCGTCGGCCCGTACGTGACCATCCGCCCCCGCGAGTGGGAGGCCGACCCGGCCGCGGCCAAGGCGAAGATCCTGGACTTCGCCGGCGAGCACGGCTGGCCGCTGTTCGTCAAGCCCGCCCGGGCCGGCTCCTCCATCGGCATCACCAAGGTCGACGACCCCTCCGGGCTCGACGCGGCGGTCCAGGAGGCGCGCCGCCACGACCCGAAGATCATCGTGGAGGCGCTGCTGCGCGGCCGCGAGATCGAGTGCGGCGTCCTGGAGTTCGAGGACGGGCCGCGCGCCAGCGCCCCCGCCGAGATCCCCCCGGTCTCCAGCCACGACTTCTACGACTTCGAGGCGAAGTACATCGACTCCGCGTCCGGGATCGTGCCCGCCCCGCTGACCCCGGAGCAGACCGCCGAGGTGCAGCGGCTCGCGATCGAGGCCTTCGAGGCCGCGTCCTGCGAGGGCCTGGTGCGCGCCGACTTCTTCCTCACCGAGGACGGTGACTTCGTCATCAACGAGATCAACACCATGCCCGGCTTCACGCCGATCTCGATGTACCCGCGGATGTGGCAGGAGTCCGGCATCGAGTACCAGGAGCTGGTGGACCTCCTGATCCAGGCGGCCCTGCGCCGCTCCACCGGACTGCGCTAGGTCCTGTCGTCAAAGCAGCGCCGGACGCCGCGGGCCAGGCGCGACTTTGACGACTGGGCCCAGGCCGTCTCTTCCGGATCTTGCTCCCCAGCTACCGCTGGGAGGTGCCCCCAGACCCGCGACGCCTGGCACGGCACCTCGCCGCGTTGTCGGCACAGCCGAGTACGTCCAGTACGCGCGCTGTGCCTCCGCCTCGCGAGGCACCGCACCAGACGCCGCGGGCTTGACCGGCAAGACCCGAAAGAGACGACGTAGCCGCTCGTCCGGCCCCGTACAGCCGACCGCCCGCTGGGAGGAAACCCGGCGGGCGGCGGTGTGCGCGCGGCGGGGGACCGGGCGGCCCCCGCGGTCAGTACGAGGAGATCCCCACCGGGACGGTCCTGGCCACGGCCGCGGACAGACCGACCAGCACGCTCGCATCCGTGGCATGCTCCTTGGCGACCCGGATCTCCGTGTACGCCAGCCTCGCCCCGGTGGTGAACCGCAGACCGCCCTCCTCGGGCTTCTCCACCAGCCAGGCGACGCCGTTGACCTCGACGCCGTCCTGCTGGGGATCCGCCATCTTGGGGGGTTTGGGGATACCGCACCGCAGTACGATCGCCGAGCCGCCCCACGCGGCGGTCAGATCCGACTCCGGCGAGGTGGGGGTCCGCGCCAGTCCGTCCACCGTTTCCGGGAGCTCCTCGTGCAGAGCGGCACAGAGCTCCGCGACCGCGGCGGGCGGAGCGGGCGGCGGATCCACCCGGCCTCCGGAATCCGCCGGGGCACAGCCCGCGAGGGCCAGGAAGGCCGGCACGGCCGGCAGGGCCAGTACACGGAGGGGCCGGCGGTGCAGCAATGACATCACCGGCCAAGACTAGACGGGGGCTACAGATGGACCACCGGGCAGGTCAGGGTGCGGGTGATCCCCTCCACCTGCTGGACCTTGGCGACCACCATGCGGCCGAGATCGTCGACGGTGTCGGCCTGGGCGCGCACGATCACGTCGTACGGCCCCGTCACGTCCTCGGCCTGGATCACCCCCGCGATCTTGGAGATGGACTCGGCGACGACCGACGCCTTGCCCACCTCGGTCTGGATGAGGATGTACGCCTGTACCACGGAACCTCCAGGGCGGCCACGAGGATCATTTCCCCTAACCTTCGGATGGGCCCGGGGACATCGGGCGGGCCCGGGGAAGAAGGGACGCCACGGTACCGCGTCGCCGCGTGCCACGGGGAGACCCGGGGGCCCGGCGCCACGCACAGCGGGGCGTACGCAGAGCAGAAGTTGACCTATCTGTTGACGGTACCCAGAGCTGTGACGGCTCGCGACCGCAAGCGGACTTGCCAAGAAGGGGCACAGCGATGAAGGGCACTGTGGGCGAGCTGGGGGAGTTCGGGCTCATTCGGGAGCTCACCTCACGGCTCACCACCACCCCGGCGGTCCGGCTCGGACCCGGCGACGACGCCGCGGTGGTGTCGGCCCCCGACCGGCGGGTCGTGGCCAGCACGGACATCCTGCTCGAGGGCAGGCACTTCCGCCGCGACTGGTCCACCGCGTACGACGTCGGCCGCAAGGCCGCCGCGCAGAACCTGGCCGACATCGCCGCCATGGGCGCCGTGCCCACCGCGCTGCTGCTCGGCCTCGTCGTCCCGGCCGAGCTGCCGGTCACCTGGCCCACCGAGCTGATGGACGGCATCCGCGACGAGTGCCAGGTCGCGGGCGCCGCCGTGGTCGGCGGCGACGTCGTCCGGGGAGACACCATCACCGTCTCCATCACGGCCCTCGGGGACCTGCGCAACCACGAGCCCGTCCTGCGTTCCGGCGCCCAGCCCGGGGACGTCGTGGCCGTCACCGGCTGGCTCGGCTGGTCCGCGGCCGGCTTCGCGGTGCTCTCGCGCGGCTTCCGCTCCCCGCGGGCCTTCGTCGAGGCGCACCGGCGCCCCGAACCGCCCTACCACGCCGGCCCCGCGGCCGCCGGGCTCGGCGCCACCGCCATGACCGACGTCAGCGACGGCCTGATCGCCGACCTCGGGCACATCGCCGAGGCCAGCAAGGTCCGCATCGACGTGCGCTCGGGGGCCGTGGACATCCCGACCCAGATGCACGACATCGGGCAGGCCGTCGGCGTGGACCCGCTCCAGTGGGTGCTCACCGGGGGAGAGGACCACGCCATCGTGGCCACCTTCCCGCCGGACGTGAAGCTCCCGGCCCGCTGGAAGGTCATCGGGTCGGTCCAGCACCGTTCCGCGCTGCCCCAGGTGACCGTGGACGGCGCCCCCTGGACCAGCACCGGCGGCTGGGACCACTTCGGCGCCGACCCGGCCGGCGGGGAAACCCCGTGAGCGCCTCCGGTGCCGTCCCGCCGGCGTGCCTGACCGTCGCCGGATCCGACTCCGGCGGCGGCGCGGGCATCCAGGCCGACCTCAAGACCATGCTGGCGCTCGGCGTGCACGGCATGAGCGTGATCACCGCCGTGACCGCCCAGGACTCGCTCGGCGTGAAGGGGATCTGGGAGCTGCCCGCCGAGGCCGTAACGGCCCAGTACCGGGCCGTGGCGGACGACATCGGGGTGCGGGCCGTCAAGACCGGGATGCTGTCCTCGGCCGTACTGGTGGAGACGGTGGCGCGGCTGCTGGCGGACACCCCGGCGCCGGCCGTGGTGGACCCCGTCGGGGTCTCCAAGCACGGGGACGCGCTGCTCGCCGCCTCGGCGCTGGACGCCGTACGCCGGGAACTGCTGCCCCGGGCCACGGTGGCGACGCCCAACCTGGACGAGGTGGCCCAGCTCACCGGGCTGGCCGTGGAGACCGAGGACGACATGCGGCGGGCCGCCGACGCGATCCTCGGCTACGGCCCCCGCTGGGCGCTGATCAAGGGCGGCCACCTCACCGCGCACGGCGACGAGGCCGTGGACCTGCTGAGCGACGGCTCCCAGGAGCTGTGGCTGCGCGCGCCCCGGCACGACAACCGGCACACCCACGGCACCGGCTGCACGCTCGCCAGCGCGATCGCGGCGGGCCTGGCCAAGGGCCGGACCGTCCCGGAGGCCGTCACGGCGGCCAAGGAGTACGTCACCGGCGCCATCGCCGCCGGCTTCGCGCTGGGCGCGGGCATCGGACCGGTGGACCACGCCTGGCGGTGGCGCTGACCCGGGCCGCCTCCCGGTGTCAGGAGGCGGCCCACCAGGGCCCGGACAAGGCAAAAGGCCGGTTCACCAGAGGTGAACCGGCCTTCTTGGCAACCGGAAAGGGCTGCGCTACGACGACGGGAGGCGTCAGCGCGAGACCTTGCCGGCCTTGATGCACGAGGTGCAGGCGTTGAGGCGCTTCGGCGTCCCATTGACCACGGCACGGACGCGCTGGATGTTCGGGTTCCAGCGACGCGAGGTGCGGCGGTGCGAGTGGGAGATGTTGTTGCCGAAGCTCGGCCCCTTGGCGCAAACGTCGCAGTTGGCAGCCACAGGTCACTCCAAGACTTCAGATGCAATTACGGTGGAATCCGGCACACCGTAATCAGAGATCTGAAGTGGCTTGCCGGACGAATGACCCGACTCTCGACGGGCAACCTGAGCAGCATACAACGACTGCTTGGGTCCGAGAAAACTACCACGACGGGGCCCGGCTCCGCCCCGGGCCCCCCGAGCGGAGGGCTCCCTTCGTTACCCTGCGGTGAACCCTGGCCCGCACAAGGAGGAACGCCCGGTGGCGCACGAGCCTGGCCCGCACACCCTGGACGCCGAAGCCGTGCGCACCTGGAGCTCACTGGCCCTGGCCGCACTGGGCCGGGCCCGCGAGGACATCGACGCGATCAACGTCTACCCCGTCGCCGACGCCGACACCGGAACCAACCTCTACCTCACCGCCGAGGCCGCCGACCGCGCCCTGGACGAGTCCCTCGCCGGAGTGACGGACCGCACAGCCGGACCCGCCTCCCTCGCCGAGGCCGTACGGGCCTACGCGCACGGCGCCCTCATAGGCGCCCGGGGCAACTCCGGGACCATCCTCGCTCAACTGCTGCGCGGAGTCGCCGACGTCCTCGGCGCCGACCCCGGCGGCCACGGCCCGGGCCCGCTGCTCGCCCGGGCCCTCGGCCGCGCCGCCGAGGAGGCCTACCGGGCCGTCGCGCACCCCGTCGAGGGCACCATGCTCACCGTCGCCGGCGCCGCCGCGCGGGCCGCGGCCGCCGCCGGGACCGGGGCCGCCCCCGCCGAGGTCGCCCGAGCCGCGTACGAGGGGGCCCGGGCCGCCCTCGCCGAGACCCCGGGGCAGCTGCCCGCGCTGCGGAAGGCCGGAGTGGTCGACGCCGGGGGCTGCGGACTGGTCGCCGTACTCGGGGCCCTGTGGCAGGCGCTGTCCGGCCGGGAACCCGCCCCCGACCCGGTACGCGGCCCCGCCGTACCCGTACCCGTACCGCTGGACCCGGAGCCCTGCGACCTGGACCAGGGCGGTCCCGCGTACGAGGTGATCTACCTGCTGGAGGCCTCCGACGAGGCCGTCGCCGGACTCCGCGCCGGCCTCGACCGGCTCGGCGACTCCCTCGTGGTGGTCGGCGGCGACGGGCTGTGGAACGTCCACGTGCACGTCGACGACCCCGGGGCGGCCGTCGAGGCCGGGGTGGAAGCCGGCCGGCCGTACCGGATCCGCATCACCCACTTCGGCGACCAGCGCCGCCGCGCCACCGCCCCCCGCACCCAGCGGGCCGTGGTCGCCGTCGTCCAGGGGGAGGGCCTGGCCGCCCTGTGCGACGAGGCCGGCGCCACCGCGGTGCTGACCCGCCCCGGGGAACCGCCCGCCGTCCTGGAACTGCTCGACGCCGTACGCCGGGCCCACGCCCGCGAGGTGGTCCTGCTGCCCGGCGGCCCCGAGCCCCGCGCCGCCGCGGCGGCCGCCGCCGAGCGGGCCCGTGCCGAGGGGGTACGGGTGGCCGTGATCCCCACCCGCTCGGCGGTCCAGGGCCTGGCCGCCCTCGCCGTGCACGACCCGGACGCCAGCTTCGACGAGGACGTGGTCGCCATGACCGCGGCCGCCGGCGCCACCCGCTACGGGGAACTCGCCGTCGCCGAACGGCAGTCCTTCACCTCCGCCGGCATCTGCCAGGCCGGGGACGTCCTCGGGCTCATCGACGGCGACGTCGCCGTCATCGGCGCCGGCCTGCCCGAGACCGCCGAGGCCGTCCTGGAACGGATGCTCGGCTCCGGCGGCGAACTGGTCACCCTCGTCCTCGGACCCGAGGTGCCGGACACCCTCGCCGCGCGCCTGGAGGCTTACGTCCAGCACGCGCACCTGGCCGTCGACACCGTCACCTACCGCGGCGGCCGCTGGTCGGCACCCCTGCTCATCGGAGTCGAATAGCCGGCTTGTCAGCGCGATGGTGTGCAATGGAACACGTGCCCGCGCTCGACGAAGACCTCAAGAAGACCCTCGGCCCCGCCACCGCCAAGGTGCTGGCCGAGCAGCTCGGCCTGCACACGGCCCTGGACCTGCTCCACCACTACCCCCGGCGGTACGCCGAGCGCGGCGAGCTGACCTCGCTGGCGGACCTCGCCGACCAGCTCGACGAGCACGTCACCGTCGTCGCCCAGGTCGCCGACGCCCGCCTGCTGACCTACCAGGGCAGCCGCGGCGGGGGCAAGCGCCTGGAAGTCACCATCACCGACGGCAGCGGCCGCCTCCAGCTGGTCTTCTTCGGCGCGGGCGTCCACAAGCCGCACAAGGAACTGCTGCCGGGCAGCCGCGCCATGTTCGCCGGCAAGGTCTCCCGCTTCAACCACAAGCTCCAGCTCGCGCACCCGGCGTACGAGCCCCTCGGCGCCGACGCCTCCGACCGGGACGCGGCCACCGCCTTCGCCGGCCGGCTGATCCCGATCTACCCGGCCTGCGCCAAGCTGGAGTCCTGGAAGATCGCCAAATGCGTGGACGCCGTACTGCCCCGCGCCCAGGAGGCCGTCGACCCGCTGCCGCCCGCCCTGCGGGAGGGCCGCGGACTGGTCCCGCTCCCCGAGGCCCTCCTCAAGATCCACCGGCCCGCCACCAAGGCCGACGTCGAGGACGCCCGTCAGCGCCTGAAGTGGGACGAGGCCTTCGTCCTCCAGGTCGCGCTGGCCCGCCGCCGGCACGCGGACTCCCAGCTCCCGGCGGTCGCCCGCCGCGCCGCCCCCGGCGGCCTCCTCGACTCCTTCGACGCCAAACTGCCCTTCACCCTCACCGAAGGCCAGCGGACCGTCTCCCAGGAGATCTTCGACGACCTCGCCACCAGCCACCCCATGCACCGCCTCCTCCAGGGCGAAGTGGGCTCCGGGAAGACGATGGTGGCCCTGCGGGCCATGCTCGCCGTCGTCGACTCCGGCGGACAGGCCGCGATGCTCGCGCCCACCGAGGTCCTCGCCCAGCAGCACCACCGCTCGATCACCGAGATGATGGGCGAACTCGCCGAGGGCGGCATGCTGGGCGGCTCCGACCAGGGCACCAAGGTGGTGCTGCTCACCGGCTCCATGGGTACCGCCGCCCGCCGCCAGGCCCTGCTCGACCTGGTCACCGGCGAGGCGGGCATCGTCATCGGCACGCACGCCCTCATCGAGGACAAGGTGCAGTTCCACGACCTCGGCCTGGTCGTCGTCGACGAACAGCACCGCTTCGGCGTCGAGCAGCGCGACGCGCTCCGCTCCAAGGGGAAGCAGCCCCCGCACCTGCTGGTCATGACCGCCACCCCGATCCCGCGCACCGTCGCGATGACCGTCTTCGGCGACCTGGAGACCTCCGTCCTCGACCAGCTGCCCGCCGGCCGCTCCCCGATCGCCACCCACGTGGTACCCGCCAAGGACAAGCCGCACTTCCTCGCCCGCGCCTGGGAACGGGTCCGCGAGGAAGTGGAGAACGGCCACCAGGCCTACGTGGTCTGCCCGCGCATCGGCGACGGCGAGGACGAACCCAAGGGCAAGAAGAAGGCCTCCGCCGAGGACGAGGCCGAGAAGCGCCCGCCGCTGGCCGTGCTGGAGATCGCCGAACAGCTCACCCGCGGCCCCCTCGCCGGACTGTCCGTCGAGGTCCTGCACGGACGCATGGACCCGGCCGACAAGGACGACGTCATGCGCCGCTTCGCCTCCGGCGAGGTCAAGGTGCTGGTCGCCACCACCGTCATCGAGGTCGGGGTGAACGTCCCCAACTCCACCGTCATGGTGATCATGGACGCGGACCGCTTCGGCGTCTCCCAGCTCCACCAGCTGCGCGGCCGCGTCGGCCGGGGATCCGCTCCGGGTCTGTGCCTGCTGGTCAGCGAGATGCACGAGGCCAGCCCCGCCCGCGCCCGGCTCGCCGCCGTCGCCGCCACCCTCGACGGCTTCGAACTCTCCCGGATCGACCTGGAACAGCGCCGCGAGGGCGACGTCCTCGGGCAGGCCCAGTCCGGTGTCCGCTCCTCGCTGCGCATGCTCGCCGTCATCGAGGACGAGGAAGTCATCGCCCAGGCGCGGGAGGAGGCCGCCCGCGTGGTCGCCGCCGACCCCGGCCTGGAGCACCTGCCGGGGCTGCGCACCGCCCTCGACGCCCTGCTGGACACCGAGCGCGAGCAGTACCTGGAGAAGGGCTGAGGCGCACGACCTATCGTTGGAGGCCAGACGGAGGTCGCAGGACCTCCCCCGACCGCCCAGCGAAGGACCCCAGATGACCCGCGTGATCGCCGGCACCGCCGGCGGCCGGCGGCTGGCCGTGCCGCCCGGCACCGGCACCCGCCCGACCTCCGACCGGATGCGCGAAGGGCTCTTCTCCACCTGGGAGTCCCTGCACGGAGTCGAAGGCTCCAGGGTGCTCGACCTCTACGGCGGCTCCGGCGCCGTCGGGCTGGAGGCCCTCTCCCGGGGCGCCGCCCACACCCTGCTGGTCGAGGCCGACGCCAAGGCGTCCAAGGCCATCCGGGACAACATCAAGACCCTGGGCCTGCCCGGCGCCGAATTCCGGGCGGGCAAGGCCGAGCAGGTCGTGGCCGCCGCCGCGCCCGGGGACCCGTACGACATCGTCTTCCTGGACCCGCCGTACGCCGTCGAGCACGGCGATCTTGGCGAGATCCTGCTCACACTCCGGGCCAATGGCTGGCTCACCGGCGATGCGCTCGTCACCGTGGAGCGCAGCACCAGGAGCGGTCCGTTCCCGTGGCCGGAGGGGTTCGAGCCGCTGCGTTCGCGCAAGTACGGCGAAGGCACCCTTTGGTACGGTCGCGCCGCCTTCACCAGCGAAGACTCATGATGCCCGCACGGGAGACCGAGGGAGTTCAGTTGCGCCGCGCCGTCTGTCCGGGGTCGTTCGACCCCATCACCAACGGGCACCTCGACATCATCGGCCGGGCCTCCAGGCTCTACGACGTCGTGCACGTCGCCGTGATGATCAACCAGTCTAAGAAGGGGCTGTTCACCGTCGAAGAGCGGATCGACATGATCCGCGAGGCGACCGCCGACTACGGCAACGTCGAGGTCGAGTCCTTCCACGGACTGCTCGTCGACTTCTGCAAGCAGCGGGACATCCCCGCCATCGTCAAGGGCCTGCGCGCCGTCAGCGACTTCGACTACGAACTCCAGATGGCCCAGATGAACATGGGCCTCTCCGGGGTCGAGACCCTGTTCGTGCCGACCAACCCCACCTACAGCTTCCTGTCGTCCTCCCTGGTCAAGGAGGTCGCCGCCTGGGGCGGCGACGTCGCCCACCTGCTGCCCGCGCACGTCCACGCGGCACTGGTCGAACGGCTGCGCGCGAAGTGACCCGGGGGCGGACGGGCCGGGGTTCGCCGGCTCGTCCCGCCCGTGCGTCCGGTGGCCCTACAGTCGTCTCGTCAGTCCGAGGCAGAGAGAGCGCGAGCCCCCCATGGACGTACAGAAGAAGCTGGACGAGATCGTCGCGGCCGTGGGCGGCGCCCGCTCCATGCCGATGTCGGCCTCCTGCGTGATCAACCGCGCGGAACTCCTCGCGTGGCTCGAAGAGGTACGCCAGGCCCTGCCGGGCTCGCTCGCCCAGGCCCGTGAGCTCATCGGCGGGCGCGAGCAGATGGTCGAGGAGGCCCGCCGGGAGGCGGAGCGCATCATCGAGTCCGCGCACGCGCAGCGCGGCTCCCTGATCTCCGACACCGAGATCGCCCGCCGCTCGCGGGGCGAGGCCGAACGGATCCTGGCGGAAGCCCGCCGGGAGGCCGCCGAGATCCGGGCCGAGGCCGACGAGTACGTCGACAGCAAGCTCGCCAACTTCGAGGTCGTGCTCAGCAAGACCATCGGCTCCGTCGACCGCGGCCGCGAGAAGCTCCTGGGCCGCGGCCCGGGAGCCGGCGGGCAGGACCCCACCGGCTCCGACGACACCGACGCCCCCGAGCCCAGCCCGGACCCGCGGATCCGGCGCGAGCAGGCGGACGCGTACGTCGACCGGAAGCTGGCGACCTTCGAGGCGGTGCTGGCCAAGACCCTGGAGGCCGTCGGACGGGGCCGGCAGAAGCTCCTGGGCCGGGCCCCCGCCGACGACCTGGGCGCGCACATGGCGGCCCAGGACGCCGCCGGACCCCAGGGGATCCGGCCGTCCAGCGACGCGGACTTCCTGGCCGGCCTCGCGGAGCCGGGCCCCGGACCGCTGCCGTTCCCGGAACGGCCGGAGCCCGCGTACGACACCTGCGCCGCGGCCTACGCGGCCCCGTACCCCGGCCAGCCGGTCCACCCCCAGCAGGACGGCTACGCCTACCAGGACCCGTACGCGGGCTACCAGCAGCAGCCGGACCCGTACGGCGGCTACCAGCAGCAGCCCGACCCCTACGCGGCGTACCAGCAGCCGGAGCACCCCCCGCGGCCCGCCCTCGACGAGACCAGCTTCTTCGACACGAGCATGATCAACCTGGACCAGCTGCGCCAGTACGAGCAGGGGCGTTAGGGCCGGATTGGGCTCAGGGCGAAGCGCCGGGTATCCTGGCTGTTCGGTCGCGCCTATGCGTCGCGATCCATGCTGCCCGTGAGCGGCGGAATCTTTGATCTTCAGCGATCTGTGAAAGCAGGAACGGCCCTGAACACCCGCCTCGACCACCGCAACCCCCTCGTGTTCGACACGCACGAGCTGGGGCGGCGTCCTGGCGCCATGCAGCGGCTGTCCCGCGAGATCGCGGCGCCGGCGGACTTCGGTCTCGTCGACGTCATCGGAGTGCCGGAGGGCGCCCCGCTGAAGCTCAGCCTCCGTCTCGAGTCGGTCATGGAAGGGGTGCTTGTCACAGGCACCGTCCGTGCATCGGCGGTGGGGGAGTGCGTAAGGTGTCTGGAGACCGTCGAGCGCGAGCTCAAGGCGGACTTCCAGGAGATGTTCTCGTACCCTGACGCCGACGACCGGGGCCGCGCCAAGGCGGAGCCGGCCGACGACGCCGAGGACGACGAGGACATGCTCTTCCTCGAGGACGGCTTGTTCGACCTCGAACCCGTGCTGCGTGACGCGGTGGTGCTCGCACTGCCGATGCAGCCGGTGTGCCGGGAGGACTGTCTCGGACTGTGTCCCGATTGCGGGCTCAGCCTGAACGACGACCCGGAGCACCACCACGACGCCGTCGACATCCGTTGGGCGGCTTTGCAGGAACTCGTCGTGACCGATCAGGACGACGAGAAGGACAACATGAGCGGCACTGCATCTGACGACGTTCAGAGCGCCGCCGAGAAGCAGGAGAAGTAGCCGTGGCTGTTCCGAAGCGGAAGATGTCGCGCAGCAACACGCGCCACCGCCGGTCGCAGTGGAAGGCTGCGGTCCCCACCCTGGTTTCGTGTGAGCGTTGCCAGGAGCCGAAGCTCCAGCACATCGCGTGCCCGAGCTGCGGCACCTACAACAAGCGCCAGGTCCTCGAGGTCTGAGCGGCTGGTGAGAGGCGCAATGTCTGAGCTGTCCAACGCTGAGAAGCAGGCAGACAGTAACAACGCGGCCTCGTCCCACACGCTTCTGGAAGGGCGGCTCGGGTACCAACTCGAGTCCGCCCTTCTGGTGCGTGCGCTGACCCACCGTTCGTACGCGTACGAGAACGGCGGTCTGCCCACCAACGAGCGGCTGGAGTTCCTCGGGGACTCCGTGCTCGGCCTGGTGGTCACGGACACGCTGTACACCACCCACCCCGATCTGCCGGAAGGCCAGCTGGCCAAACTGCGGGCCGCGGTGGTCAATTCTCGTGCGCTGGCGGAGGTCGGGCGCGGCCTCGAACTCGGCTCCTTCATCCGGCTCGGCCGGGGCGAAGAGGGCACGGGTGGCCGGGACAAGGCTTCCATCCTCGCCGACACCCTCGAAGCGGTGATCGGCGCGGTCTACCTCGACAAGGGCCTCGACGCGGCCTCGGAGCTGGTCCACCGGCTCTTCGACCCGCTCATCGAGAAGTCCTCCAACCTCGGTGCCGGCCTGGACTGGAAGACCAGTCTCCAGGAGCTCACGGCGGCCGAGGGCCTCGGCGTACCGGAATACCTGGTCACCGAGACGGGACCGGACCACGAGAAGACCTTCACAGCTGCTGCCCGCGTCGGTGGTGTCTCGTACGGCACCGGTACCGGCCGCAGCAAGAAGGAAGCGGAGCAGCAGGCCGCGGAGTCCGCCTGGCGCGGCATCCGCACCGCCGCGGACGAACGGAAGGCGGCGGAAGCCGCAGCCGTCGCCGCGCCGGCACAGGACGACGGGGCGCCGACGCCCGCCGATCCGGTGCCGGACGCCTGACCGCTCCCCTTCCGCAGTGACCCCGTCGCACCCCGGTGCGGCGGGGTTTCCTGTTCGACGCCCCATCCAGGAGGAACACCATGCCCGAGCTCCCCGAAGTCGAAGTGGTGCGGCGCGGCCTGGAGCGCTGGGTGGCCGGGCGGACCGTCGAGGCGGTGGAGGTGCTCCACCCCCGGGCCGTCCGCAGGCACCTCGCGGGCGGCCCCGACTTCGCGGCGCGCCTGGCCGGCCGGACCATCGGGACGCCGCGGCGCCGGGGCAAGTACCTGTGGCTGCCCCTGGAGGGGTGCGAGCTCTCCGTCCTCGGCCACCTCGGGATGAGCGGGCAGCTGCTGGTGCAGCCGGCCGCAGCCCCCGACGAGAAGCACCTGCGCATCCGGCTGCGCTTCGCCGACGACACGGGCACCGAGCTGCGCTTCGTCGACCAGCGCACCTTCGGCGGGCTCTCACTGCACGAGACCGTCCCCGGCAGCGACGAGGGCCTGCCGGACGTGATCGCCCACATCGCCCGCGACCCGCTGGACCCGCTCTTCGACGAGGGGGCCTACCACCTGGCGCTGCGCGCGAAGCGCACCACCGTCAAACGGGCGCTGCTGGACCAGTCGCTGATCAGCGGGGTCGGCAACATCTACGCCGACGAGGCCCTGTGGCGGGCGAGGCTGCACTACGAGCGCCCCACCGCCACCCTCACCCGCCCCCGGAGCGCGGAACTCCTCGGCCATGTCCGCGAGGTCATGAACGCCGCGCTCGCCGTCGGCGGGACCAGCTTCGACAGCCTGTACGTCAACGTGAACGGCGAGTCCGGCTACTTCGACCGCTCCCTCGACGCGTACGGGCGCGAGGGCGAGCCCTGCCGCCGCTGCGGTACGCCGATGCGGCGGAGGGCGTGGATGAACCGGTCCAGCTACTTCTGCCCGCGCTGTCAGCGGCCGCCGCGCGCCGCGTCGTAGGCCCCCCGCGAGACGAGTACCTCGTCCATGCTGCCCTCGAGGAAGTGGATCAGGGCGAGCAGCCGGTCGGCGACCTCCCGGCCCAGGGGGGTCAGCTCGTAGTCGACGCGGGGCGGGTTGGTCGGCTGCGCCTCGCGCAGGACGATGCCGTCGCGCTCCAGGGCGTGCAGGGTCTGCGAGAGCATCTTCTCGCTCACGCCGTCGACACGGCGGCGCAGCTCGTTGAAGCGGCAGGGGCCCTCGCGCAGCGCGCCCACGGTGAGGCTGCCCCAGCGCCCGGTGACGTGCTCCAGGGTTTCCCGCGAGGGGCAGGCGCGCGCGAAGACGTCGAACGGCAGGTCGGCCTGGTCGGCTTCGGTACAGGCTGGGTTCTCCATACCGCAAGCGTACCCCCGGGTAGCGCTAACTGTCTGCTTGCGCTTTCTAAAAGTTAGTGCTTCTCTTTCCTCGGGCGCAGCCATGCGCCACGCGCCGGTCGCACTCGGCGCCCCACGCTTTCGAGGAGAACCGTCATGTCCGCGAACGTCCCCGCCCCCGTCGTCTCGATCGCCTACCACTCCGGTTACGGGCACACGGCCGTCGTCGCCGAAGCCGTGCGTGCGGGAGCCGCCGCCACCGGCGCCACGGTCCACCTGATCAAGGTCGACGAGATCACCGAGGCCGAGTGGGCGCTGCTGGACGGCTCGGACGCGATCGTCTTCGGCTCGCCCACCTACATGGGCACCGCTTCCGGCGCCTTCCACGTCTTCGCCGAGGCCACCTCGAAGCGCTGGTTCGGTGACGTGTGGCACGACAAGGTCGCCGCGGGCTTCACCAACTCCGCCTCCAAGGCCGGAGACAAGCTGAACACCCTGCAGTTCTTCCAGATGCTGGCCTCCCAGCACGGCATGAGCTGGGTCAGCCTGGGCCTGAAGCCCGGCTGGAACTCCACCACCGGCAGCGAGTACGACCTCAACCGCCTCGGGTTCTCCTCCGGCGCGGCGGCCCAGACCAACGCGGACGAGGGTCCCGAGGGCGTCCACAAGGCCGACCTCGCCACCGCCGAGCACCTGGGCCGGCGCGTCGCCGAGCACACCCGCGTGGTCGTGGCGGGCCGGGCGGCCCTGGCGGCGGCCGCCGTCTGACGGCTGCCCGGCCGGCCCATCGCGTGGCCTCGCGGGGCCGGCCGGGTCTACGGCACGGCCCTCGGCGGGCCGGTCAGAAGCCGAATTCCTGGGTCCACCAGGGGCCGCCGGAGCCGAAGTGGACACCGACGCCCAGGGTGCGGAATTCGCAGTTGAGGATGTTCGCCTTGTGGCCCGGGCTGTTCATCCAGGCCTGCATCACGGAACTCGCGTCCCCCTGGCCGCGCGCGATGTTCTCGCCGCCCATACCGGAGATCCCCGCGTTCTGGGCCCGCTGCCAGGGGGAGTTCCCGTCCGGGTCGGTGTGGTCGAAGAAGCCCCGTACGGCCATGTCCTTGCTGAAGGCGCCGGCCAGCGCCGCGAGCGGCGGGTTCGCCCGGACCGGTACGCAGCCGGCCTGGGCGCGCTCCTGGTTCACAAGGGCGAGCACCTCGGCCTCCTCGGCGGAGTGCCCATCGGCGGCCGTCGGCGCCACCGGCTTGGGCGCCGCGGGGGGCTTGGGGGCGGCGGGCTTCGGTGCCGCCGGCTTCGGGGCCGCCGGCTTGGGGGTGCTCTGCTCCGGCGCCTTCGTGGAGGCCGAAGGGGACGGGGAGGCGGAGGCCGTCGGCGACGCCGACGGGGAGGGAGACGCCGACGGGGTGGGAGAGGCCGAGGGGGTGCCCGGGGGCGCGCTCGCCGGGGCCGAGGAGGCCCGCCCCGAGAGGTTCGCCAGGCCGTTCGGCTGCTCCGCCCGCTTGCCGGAGGCGGCGGGCGAGGGCTCGGCGCGGGCCTGCGTCTTCTCACCGGCGCCCGTGCCGACGTACGGGAAGGAGCCGCCGACCGGGACGAACCCGGTCGTCACGGCCGCGGTACCGAGGGCCGCCGCCACGGACGCGCCGAGCAGCCCGGTGCGCACGGCGGTGCGCTTGGCGCCGCGCCGAGGTGCGGCGTGGAGTCGGTGGCGTCCCATGGGTGCCGTGCCTTCCCTTTGCAAGATCAAACTTTGCTCACCCGAACGGGTGACTCATTGGTGGGGGACTGTAGCCGATGGGCCAAGGGGGGCGTGGAGCCCCCAAACGCCCGGCCCGGTTAGCGTTCATGCATGAATGAAGACGTCCGTATGACCGCCTGGGTGCGCGGCCGTGTACAGGGAGTGGGCTTCCGCTGGTTCACCAGGGCCAATGCTCTGGAGATCGGCGGGATGACCGGCTTCGCGCTGAACCTCGACGACGGCCGAGTGCAGGTCGTGGCGGAAGGTCAACGTGAGAATTGCCACCGGCTCCTGGAATGGCTCCGCTCCGGCGACACGCCCGGACGGGTGGACGGGGTCACGGAGATCTGGGGCACACCGCGCGGCGGCTACGACGGCTTCGAGATCCGGTGACCGGGCGGCCGGTCACGGACCGATTCGCGGTCCGGAACGCCGGCACCCGGTCGGATCTGCGCATTCGCCGCCGAGACGTTGCCGCGGCGGTCGATCCGTGGAAGGCTCGGACACGAGGTTGATCTCTCCGCCCCTCGCGCGGACCGGGCCGCCCGCCGATACGGGGCGTGATCGTGTTGACCGTCAAACTTTTTGGTGAGACGCTGGAAGCCCCGCGCACCCGAGCTGTTTGGCAGTGGTGGCACTGGCTAGTGCAGTGATTGTCCGTCGCTGCCGGACATCCGCGGGTGCGATTCCCTCACGACCCACACCGCTTCGGTCGGTCACTCAGTGTGGAGGACCATCCATCATGGCAAAGGCGCTTCTCGGTTACGTCGGCGGTTCCGACCCGCGACTCCTCGCCGAGATGCGACGGCTCCAGCAGCGCGTCCAGGACCTCGAGTCCGAGCTCGGGCGGATCCAGTCCGAGAACGACGCTCTGACGGCGGCCGCCGCTCAGCACGGTGACTCGCTGCTCGACAGCATCGAGATCGACGTACCCCAGGCGGAGCCTGCGCTCACCTGATCCGCTCTCTCCCGTCACTCGATTCCAGCCCCGAATGATCTGCAAGGGACGCCTCGGCGTCCCTTCTTTCTTTCCACCGGACCTCCGCCGGGCCGCCCGCGCCGCGTCTTGCGGGGCCATTGGGCCAGGTGGGGGAGTGATCCCTCCAACGTCTGATCTGCCCTGCACCTTCATGGGTGAAACCGGACGCGAAAGGTAGAGTCCGGCGGCGTGCACCTCAAGTCCCTGACCCTGCGTGGCTTCAAATCCTTCGCCTCGGCCACCACCCTGCGCTTCGAACCCGGGATCACCTGCGTCGTCGGCCCGAACGGATCCGGCAAGTCCAACGTGGTGGACGCGCTGTCCTGGGTCATGGGGGAGCAGGGAGCCAAATCCCTGCGTGGCGGAAAGATGGAAGACGTCATCTTCGCGGGCACCACGGGACGCCCGCCGCTCGGACGGGCCGAGGTCTCCCTCACCATCGACAACTCCGACGGCGCGCTCCCGATCGACTACGCCGAGGTCACCATCACGCGGATCATGTTCCGCGGCGGCAGCAGCGAATACCAGATCAACGGTGACACCTGCCGGCTCCTCGACATCCAGGAGCTGCTGTCCGACTCCGGCATCGGCCGCGAGATGCACGTCATCGTCGGACAGGGGCAGCTCGACTCCGTCCTGCACGCCGATCCGATGGGCCGGCGCGCCTTCATCGAGGAGGCCGCGGGCGTACTGAAGCACCGCAAGCGCAAGGAGAAGGCGCTGCGGAAGCTCGACGCGATGCAGGCCAACCTCGCGCGGGTGCAGGACCTGAGCGACGAACTGCGCCGTCAGCTCAAGCCGCTGGGCCGGCAGGCGGCGGTCGCCCGCCGGGCCGCCGTGATCCAGGCCGACCTGCGCGACGCGAAGCTGCGGCTGCTCGCCGACGACCTGGTGGCGCTGCGGAGCGCGCTGGACGCGGAGATCGCCGACGAGGCCGCCCTGAAGGAGCGCAAGGAGTCCGCCGAGCGGGACCTCGCGGACGCGCTGCGCCGGGAGGCCGAGCTGGAGGAATCGGTACGCCGCCTCGCGCCCCGGCTCCAGCGGGCCCAGCAGACCTGGTACGAGCTGTCGCAGCTGGCCGAGCGGGTGCGCGGGACGGCCTCCCTGGCCGAGGCCCGGGTCAGGAGCGCCTCCGCGCCCGTGGAGGAGGAGCGGCGCGGCCGGGACCCCGAGGAGATGGAGCGGGAGGCCGCGCGGATCCGGGAGCAGGAGGCGGAGCTGACCGCCGCGCTGGAGGCGGCCGAACGGGCGCTGGAGGACACCGCCGCGCACCGGGCCGGGCTGGAGCGGGCCCTCGCCGAGGAAGAGCGGCGGCTGCGGGACGCCGCACGGGCCATCGCCGACCGGCGTGAGGAACTGGCCCGGCTCACCGGGCGGCTGGGGGCGGCCCGGTCGCGGGCGGGCGCCGCGCAGGCGGAGATCGAGCGGCTCGTCGCGGCCCGGGACGAGGCGGAGGCCCGGGCGGTGGCCGCGCGGGAGGAGTACGAGGAACTGGCCGCGGAGGTCGGCGGGCTCGAGGACCCTTCGGCGGAGGAGGAGTACGAGGCGGCGAAGGCCGGGCTGACGGGGGCGGAGGCCGAGCTCGCGGCGGCCGGGCGGGCGCTGGCCTCGGCGGAGCGGTCCCGTGCGGCCGTATCGGCGCGGCGGGACGCGCTCGCGCTGGGGCTGCGGCGCAAGGACGGCACGGGGGCGCTGCTGGCCGCGCGCGAGCGGCTGGCGGGGCTGCTGGGACCGGCGGCGGAGCGGGTGACGGTGGCTGCGGGGTACGAGGCCGCGGTGGCCGCCGCGCTGGGCTCCGCCGCCGACGCGGTGGCCGTGGCCTCGGCGGGGGCGGCGGCCGGTGCGATCCGGCACCTGCGGGAGGCCGACGCCGGGCGGGCGACGTTCCTGATCGCCCCGCCCGCCGCCGTGATTCCGGGGCAGGCCCCGGCGGCCCCCGCCGCCCCGGGCGGTGCGGGCCTGCCCGGGCAGGCCCGCGGCCCCGAGGCCGGTGCCGGGACCGCCGTCGAGGGAAGCGCCCAGCCCGCCGCCCAGCCCGGCCCCGCCGCCCACCGCGCCGGTCAGCCGCTCCCGTGCGGGCCGGGCCCCGAGCCCCGGACGACGACGGCGCCCGCGGTGGCGGCGGGGACGCCCGCGTACCTGGAGGCCGCTTCGCTCGTCCACGGGGACGAGGAGGTGCGGCGGGCCGTGGCGTGGGTGCTGCGGGAGCACGTGGTGGTCGGGAGCCTGGAGGAAGCCGAGGCCGTCGTCGCCGCGCGGCCGGACCTGGTCGCGGTGACCGCCGACGGGGACGTGCTCGGCGCCCACCTCGCGCACGGCGGCTCGGCGGGCGCGCCCAGCCTGATCGAGGTGCAGGCCGCCGTCGACGAGGCGGCGGCGGAACTGGAGCGGCTGGACGGCGAGTGCCGGGAGCTGGCCGCGGCCGAGGAGGGCGCCCGGCGGCGGCACGCCGAGGCGGCCGCCCTCGCCGAGGAGCTGGCGGAGCGGCGCCGGGCCGGGGAGCGGGCCCGGGCCGGGGTCGCCCAGCAGCTCGGCCGGCTCGCCGGGCAAGCGAAGGGCGCTCTGGGCGAGGCCGAGCGCAGTGCCCGGGCGGCGGCCACCGCCCAGGAGGCGCTGGAGCGGGCGCGGGCCGACGTGGAGGAGTGCGCGGAGCGGCTCGCGGTGGCGGAGGAGCTGCCGCTGGCGGAGGAGCCCGACACCTCGGCCCGGGACCGGCTCTCCGCCGACGGGGCGAACGCGCGGCAGACCGAGATGGAGGCCCGCCTCCAGCTGCGTACCCACGAGGAGCGGGTGAAGGGTCTGGCCGGCCGGGCGGACGCGCTGGACCGGGGCGCCCGCGCCGAACGCGAGGCCCGGGCGCGCGCGGAGCGGCGCCGGGAGCGCCGGCGGTACGAGGCCGAGGTGGGCCGGGCCGTCGCCGACGGGGCGCGGCAGCTGCTGGCGCACCTGGAGGTGTCCATCGGCCGGGCGGAGCTGGAGCGTGCGGCCGCCGAGCAGGCCAAGGGGCTGCGCGAGCAGGAGCTCGGCGAGGCCCGCGGCCGGGGCCGTGACCTCAAGGGCGAGCTCGACAAGCTGACGGACTCCGTGCACCGGGGCGAGGTGCTCGGCGCGGAGAAGCGGCTGCGGATCGAGCAGCTGGAGGCGCGGGCGTTGGAGGAGCTGGGGGTGGATCCGGCCGCTCTGGTGGCGGAGTACGGGCCCGACCAGCCGGTTCCGCCGTCCCCGCCCGCCGAGGGCGAGGTGCTGCCGGAGGATCCGGAGCACCCCCGCAACCGGCCGGGCCCCTTCGACCGCGCCCGGCAGGAGAAGCGGCTGAAGGCGGCCGAACGGGCCTACCAGCAGCTGGGCAAGGTGAACCCGCTGGCCCTGGAGGAATTCGCGGCGCTGGAGGAGCGCCACCAGTTCCTGAGCGAGCAGCTGGCGGACCTGCGGAAGACCCGGGCTGATCTCCTTCAAGTGGTGAAGGAGGTCGACCAGCGGGTCGAGCAGGTCTTCACCGAGGCGTACCGCGATACCGCCCGGGAGTTCGAGGGGGTCTTCTCGCGGCTGTTCCCCGGCGGCGAGGGGCGTCTGGTGCTCACCGACCCGGACGACATGCTGGCCACCGGTGTGGACGTCGAGGCCCGGCCGCCCGGCAAGAAGGTCAAGCGGCTGTCGCTGCTGTCGGGCGGCGAGCGGTCGCTGACGGCCGTGGCGCTGCTGGTCTCCATCTTCAAGGCGCGGCCCAGCCCGTTCTATGTGATGGACGAGGTCGAGGCGGCCCTGGACGACACCAACCTCCAGCGGCTGATCCGCATCATGGAGGAGCTCCAGGAGAGTTCGCAGCTGATCGTCATCACGCACCAGAAGCGGACGATGGAGGTGGCCGACGCGCTCTACGGCGTCTCGATGCAGGGCGACGGAGTCTCGAAGGTGATCAGCCAGCGGCTCCGCTGAGCCACCTGGTACTTCAAGAAATGAAATCAAGATCCCTCGCTCAACCTTAATGAGACCTTCACATCACCTATTGACTTCAGGAAATGAACACATAGGCTCTGTGCTGCCTCCCGCCTTCCAGTGGTGCCCGATCTTGACCTGTGCGCCACTGAGGAGAACGGACACAAACCCCCCACGGAGCACACCTTGAGCAGCAGCACAGCGCAGGCACCGGCACCCGGCGGCGGACGCGCGTCCCAGCCCGACCACCTCGGGCACGTCATCTTCATCACCGCGGCCGCCGCGATGGGCGGTTTCCTCTTCGGATACGACAGCTCCGTCATCAACGGGGCCGTCGTCGCCATTCGCGACCGCTTCGACATCGGGTCGGCCGCGCTGGCCCAGGTGATCGCCGCCGCGCTGATCGGCTGCGCGCTCGGCGCCGCCACCGCGGGCCGCATCGCCGACCGGATCGGCCGTATCCGCTGCATGCAGATCGCCGCCGTCCTCTTCACGGCGAGCGCCATCGGCTCGGCCCTCCCGTTCGCGCTCTGGGACCTCGCCATGTGGCGCGTCATCGGCGGCTTCGGCATCGGCATGGCGTCCGTCATCGGCCCCGCCTACATCGCCGAGGTGTCCCCGCCCGCCTACCGGGGCCGGCTGGCCTCCTTCCAGCAGGCCGCCATCGTCATCGGCATCGCCATCTCGCAGCTGGTCAACTGGGGCATCCTCAACCTCGCCGACGGTGACCAGCGCGGGAAGGTCGGCGGGCTGGAGGCCTGGCAGTGGATGCTCGGCGTGATGGTGGTCCCGGCCGTGCTCTACGGGCTGATGTCCTTCGTCATCCCCGAGTCCCCCCGCTTCCTGATCTCCGCGGGCCGCACCGCCGAGGCGCGGAAGGTGCTGGCCGAGGTCGAGGGCGCGCACGTCGACCTGGACGCGCGCGTCGCCGAGATCGAGGCGGCCATGCACTCCGAGCACAAGTCCACCTTCAAGGACCTGCTCGGCGGCCGCTTCGGCCTGATGCCCATCGTCTGGATCGGCATCGGCCTCTCGGTCTTCCAGCAGCTCGTCGGCATCAACGTGATCTTCTACTACAGCTCCTCGCTGTGGCAGTCCGTCGGCATCGACCCGACCAGCTCGTTCCTCTACTCCTTCACCACGTCGATCATCAACATCATCGGCACGGTGATCGCGATGATCTTCGTCGACCGGATCGGCCGCAAGCCGCTCGCGCTGATCGGCTCGGCGGGCATGGCCGTCTCCCTCGGCCTCTGCGCCTGGGCCTTCTCGTACAAGACCGGCACCGGCGACAGCATCTCCATGCCCGACACCCAGGGCACGGTCGCCCTGATCGCCGCGCACGCCTTCGTGCTCTTCTTCGCCCTGTCCTGGGGCGTGGTGGTCTGGGTGCTGCTCGGCGAGATGTTCCCGAACCGGATCCGGGCCGCCGCCCTCGGCGTCGCCGCCGCGGCCCAGTGGGTCGCCAACTGGGTCATCACCGTCACCTTCCCGAACCTGTCGGACTGGAACCTGTCCGGCGCGTACGTCATCTACACGGTCTTCGCCGCGCTCTCGATCCCGTTCATCCTCAAGTGGGTGCCGGAGACCAAGGGCAAGGCGTTGGAGGAGATGGGGTAACAACTCCCCGCCACCACCCCTCCCTCCGCGGTGCTGCCCCGGCTCAGTCCTTGAGCCGGGGCAGCACCTTTTCGCACAGCAACCGCAGACTGCGCCGGCCCTCGTCCACCGGCATGCCCCCGCACAGCGGGTGCAGCACGAGGTTCCCCGCCTCGCCCGCGGCGCGGGCGTACGCCACCGCCTGCTCCGGGGTCAGGACCCGGTAGACGCCCTCCGCGCGCAGCTCCTCCACCGAGCGCGCGGCCGACCGTACGGCGCTGCGGATCCCCTCGGACTGCCACGAGGCGTACGTGGCCGCTTCGTGCAGGAAGCGCGCCCCGTGCTCCGCCCACACCCGGTCCGGGTCCTCCGCGACGTGCAGCAGCGGGGTCTCGGCCGCGGGCATCATGCAGAAGCCCTCCGTGCCGTGCTCCGCGAGCTGCTCCCGGTAGTACGCCTCCAGCTCCGGCAGGTGCGCGCTGGGGAAGAAGGGCAGGCCCAGCCGCGCCGCCCGGCGGGCCGCCGCCCTGGAGCTGCCGCCGACCAGCAGCAGCGGGTGCGGCCGGGTGAAGGGGCGCGGGGTGACCCGTACCGTCCGGCCGCGGAAGGCGAACGGCTCGCCGGTCCACGCCTTCAGCAGGGTCTCCAGCAGCTCGTCCTGGAGCCGGCCGCGCCGGCCCCACTCCACGCCCTGCCGCGCGTACTCCTCCGGCCGGTAGCCGATCCCCGCCACGGTGACCAGCCGGCCCCCGCTCAGCAGGTCGAGCACCGCGATCTCCTCGGCGGCCCGCAGGGGGTCGTAGAGCGGCCCGATGATCGCCGAGACGGTGACCGCGATCCGGCGGGTGGCGCCGAAGACCGCGCCGGCGAAGGCGAAGGGGGAGGGCAGCCAGTTGTCGGGGACGCCGTGGTGCTCCTCCGTCTGGACGGTGTCGATCCCGTGGTCGTCCGCGTACTGCGCCATCTCCAGCGCCGCCTTGTAGCGGGCGCCGAGGCTCTCGGGGGTGCCGTCAGGGTCGACGAGGTTGAACCGGACCACGGTGATGGGCATGGAAGGGTCCCCCTTCGCCGGATGCGCCCCTGCGCCGGATGCGGCGGGGCGGGCGAGGGGGGACCTTAGCTGACGCAGCGTCAGTTGGACAGGGTTCCGGCCGGCTCGGGCTCCCCACCGGACACCGGCGCCGCCGGCGCCGGGGTACGCGGCAGTACCGCGTACAGCGCGGCGGACACGAGGATGCCGGTCACCCAGCCGAGGCCGTTCCGCCCGATCCAGGTCGAGGCGAGCGGCCCGCTGAACCAGTCCACCTTGGTGAAGAGCAGCCCCGCCACCAGGGCCGCGCCCCAGGCAGTCATCGCCTGCCAGGCGAAACCGCCCCGGTACCAGTAGGCGCTGCCGGGCGTCGTGTCCAGCAGCGCGGCGCCGTCGTAGGAGGTGCGGCGCAGCATGTCCACGCCGAAGACGCCGATCCAGGCGGAGAACGCCACGGCCAGCAGGGTCAGGAAGGAGATGAACGAACCGAAGAAGCTGGTCGCCACCACCATCAGCAGGAAGCCGAAGACCAGGCTGATGGCGGCGTTGACGCTGACTGCCCACGTGCGCGGCACCTTGATGCCCAGAGTCTGCGCGGTGAAGCCGGCCGAGTACATCGACATCGAGTTGATCAACAGCATCCCGATCAGGGCGATCAGCAGGTAGGGCACCGCGATCCAGGTCGGCAGCAGTTCGCCGATGAAGGAGACCGGGTCCTGCGCGCTCGCCAGGTCCGGCGTGCCGACGGCCATCACCGCGCCCATCAGCACCATCGGCAGGACCACCACGCCCGCACCGCCGATCGTCGCGCCGACCATGCCCCGGGCGGAGGCGGTGCGGGGCAGGTAGCGGGTGAAGTCCGGGCCGGACGGCACCCAGCTGATGCCGCCCGCCGCGATGGTGCCGATGCCCGCGACCATCATCGCCGTGGAGCCCGCGGGCTTGCCGAAGACGGCGGACCAGTCGGTGGTGAAGAGCAGGTAGCCGAGGACGAGCACGCTGAAGCCGCCGAAGAGGTACGTCGACCACTTCGAGCAGACGCGCAGCGCGTTGATGCCGAGCCCCGAGACCACGAAGGTGCAGCCCACGAAGAAGAGCAGGGTGACGACGATGAGCGCGGTGTTGCTCTTCACGCCGAACAGCAGGTCGAGCACCGTCAGTACGGCGTAGGCGCCGCTGACCGCGTTGATGGTCTCCCAGCCCCAGCGCGCCACCCAGATCAGGGCGCCGGGGAAGAGGTTGCCGCGCTGGCCGAAGACGGCTCGCGAGAGCGCCATGCCCGGCGCGCCGCCGCGCTTCCCTGCGATGGAGATCAGGCCGACGATCCCGTACGAGACCACGGGCGCGGCGAGCGCGACGACGAGCACCTGCCAGATGTTGAGCCCGTTGAAGATCACCAGCCCGGCGCCCATGGTGAGCAGCAGCACGCTGATGTTCGCGGCGACCCAGGTCGGGACCAGCTCGCGCACGCGGCCGGTGCGCTCGGCGTCGGGCACGGGCTCCAGCCCGCGGGTCTCTGCTGCGGTCTTGCCGGTGGCCTGGGCTGCGGTCTCGGCGGGGGCCGGTATCGCGCCGGCTGCGGGCTCGGCGGGCATGCGGTTGCTCCGTGGGGCGTGCGGGGACGGGGGAGTGCCGCCCATCATCGTAGATTTGCGCCGAAAACCATAAATAGGGGCTTAGGGCCCGGTACGGCCGCCGAGGTCCGGGCTCCGGGGCCGCCGTGGCCGATACTGGGAGCGTTATGGAAATCCTCATCCTTGCCGTAGTCATCGCCCTGGTCGCGGTCGGCGCGATCAGCGGCCTCGTGGTCAGCAGCCGCAAGAAGAAGCAGCTGCCCCCCACGGCGCCGCCGGCCACGCCGACCATCACTGCCCCGCCCGCCGAACCGCAGGTGGGGGAGGACTCCGCACCGACGGTCGAAGAGCCGCGCCGGACCATCGAGGAGGTCGTGCTCCCCGAGACGGAGACCGCGGCCCCCGAGAGCCCCGTCGCGGAAGCGCCCGTAGCGGAGGCCGCCCCGGCCGCGCCCGAGATCGAGGTGCCCGAGCCCACCGCCGGCCGTCTGGTCCGGCTGCGCGCGCGGCTCGCCCGTTCGCAGAACTCGCTCGGCAAGGGGCTCCTCACGCTCCTGTCGCGCGAGCACCTCGACGAGGACACCTGGGAGGAGATCGAGGAGACCCTCCTGATCGCCGACGTCGGTGTCGCGCCGACGCAGGAGCTGGTGGACCGGCTCCGCGAACGGGTCAAGGTGCTCGGCACCCGCACCCCCGCCGAGCTGCGCACCCTGCTGAAGGAGGAGCTGCTGACCCTGGTCGGCACCGACTTCGACCGTGCCGTGAAGACCGAGAGCGGCACCGACACCCCCGGCGTCGTCATGGTCGTCGGCGTCAACGGCACCGGCAAGACCACCACAACCGGCAAGCTCGCCCGGGTGCTCGTCGCCGACGGCCGCAGCGTGGTGCTCGGCGCCGCCGACACCTTCCGCGCCGCCGCCGCCGACCAGCTCCAGACCTGGGGCGAGCGCGTGGGCGCCCGTACCGTCCGCGGCCCCGAGGGCGGCGACCCCGCCTCCATCGCCTACGACGCGGTCAAGGAGGGCATCGCCGAGGGCGCCGACGTGGTGCTCATCGACACCGCCGGCCGGCTGCATACCAAGACCGGACTCATGGACGAGCTCGGCAAGGTCAAGCGCGTCGTGGAGAAGCACGGCCCGCTGGACGAGGTGCTGCTGGTCCTCGACGCCACCACCGGCCAGAACGGCCTGACCCAGGCCCGCGTCTTCGCCGAGGTCGTGGACATCACCGGCATCGTGCTGACCAAGCTCGACGGCACGGCCAAGGGCGGCATCGTCGTCGCCGTCCAGCGCGAGCTGGGCGTCCCGGTCAAGCTCATCGGCCTCGGCGAGGGCCCCGACGACCTGGCCCCCTTCGAGCCGGAGGCGTTCGTGGACGCCCTCATCGGCGACTGAGGCGGCCACCGCCGCCGGAGGATCCGTCCCGAGGATCTACGCAGACCAGTGCCCCCGCGTCCGTCCAGGACCCGGGGGCACTGCCGTGGGCGGGGCCGTCAGCGGCGGAAGCGGTGGCAGGTGTAGGCGAGGGTGCCGAGCAGCAGCCGGGCCTGCGGGGGGCCGCCCGCGCTGTCCAGCGCGGGCCCGCGCAGCCAGGCCGCCGGGCCCAGGCCCGCGCGGTCGGAGGGCGGGGCGGTCAGGAAGGCGCCGCGGCCCAGGGCGCGCAGGTCCAGATCGGCGTCGTCCCAGCCCATCCGGTACAGCAGCTCCGGCAGCTCGGCGGCGGCGCCCGGGGCGACGAAGAACTGGGCCCGGCCGTCCGGGGTCGCCGTCACGGGCCCGAGCGGCAGGCCCATCCGTTCCAGCCGGACCAGGGCGCGCCGCCCGGCCTCGGCGGAGACCTCGATGACGTCGAAGGCACGGCCGACCGGGAGCATGATCGCCGCGCCCGGATACTCGCCCCAGATCTCGGAGACCTCGTCCAGGGTGGCGCCTCCCGGGACGGTCGGAGCGAAGTCCAGCGGGTGCGCCCCCGGCGCGGCGCAGTTCGTATGACCGCAGGAGCAGTCGCGGCCCGGACCCGCGGCGCGGGCCCCGGGGACGGCGTCCCAGCCCCAGAGCCCGGTGTACTCCGCCACCGTCGTGCACTCCGCGGTCCGCCCGCGGCGCCGGACGCCGGAACGGAACTCCTTGGTGCTGCGGCTGCCGCCAATCGTGAAGCCCATGCCCATGCCCCCTCCAACGGGTCGGACGCGCCGGTGGTTACGACGTCGGCGAGACCTGTCGGAGGCCGGGTGGGGCGCGTCTTCCGCCGAGGACGCCCGGCGCACTCCTCGCCGCGCACGCCCCGAGCGCACTCCAGTCCAACCATTGCCGTTTCGCCTTGGTGTCAAGTGAATCGCGCCCGGCCGCCGACGAGTTCATTCAAAGGGGTGGCGAATGGTGGCGTTTCCCGAATCGACCTCGCTGACGGGGTGATCGTAGGATTACTTTCGGTGCACGAAGCCGGTCGGCAGGCCCATCCGTGGGTATGCCGGAGGCAATCGGTGGAGGACCTGTGAAGGTCCCAGGTCACGCCGGCCACACCGGTCAGGGTTTCGTGTGAAGAGGCGATGCGGATGGGGGCGTTCCAGTGGGCGGCAACGGCGCAAGCGGAGCGAGCGGCGAATCCGCTGTCCGGAACGAACAGCTGACCTCGTGGTTCGTCCGCAGCGGCTGGTCCAAGGGCGAACTCGCCCGCCAGGTCAACCGCCGCGCCCGGCAGATGGGCGCCCACCACATCAGCACCGACACCTCCCGGGTGCGCCGCTGGCTCGACGGTGAACAGCCCCGCGAGCCCGTGCCGCGCATCCTCTCGGAGCTCTTCTCCGAGCGCTTCGGCTCCGTCGTCGCCATCGAACAGCTCGGCCTGCGCACCGCCCACCAGACCCCCTCCGTGTCCGGCGTCGACCTGCCCTGGGCGGGCCCGCAGACCGTGGAACTGCTCAGCGAGTTCTCCCGCAGCGACCTGATGCTCGCCCGCCGGGGCTTCCTCGGGACCTCGCTCGCCCTCTCCGCCGGCCCCGCCCTCATCGAGCCCATGCAGCGCTGGCTCGTCCCGGCCCCGGCCGCCGACCTCGGACCGCGCCCCGAGAGCGGGCCGTCGGGCGCTCTCGGCGGACACCGGCCGCCCCGGCTGTCCGAGCCGGAGCTCGACCTCCTCGAAGCCACCACGGTGATGTTCCGCCAGTGGGACGCCCAGTGCGGCGGCGGACTGCGCCGCAAGGCCGTCGTCGGCCAGCTCCACGAGGTCACCGACCTGCTCCAGGAGAGCCACCCGGCCCCCGTCGCCAAGCGGCTCTTCAAGGTCGCCGCCGAACTGGCCGAGCTCGCCGGCTGGATGAGCTACGACATCGGCCTGCACCCCACCGCGCAGAAGTACTTCGTCCTCGCCCTGCACGCCGCGAAGGAGGCCGGCGACAAGCCCCTGGGCTCGTACATCCTGTCCGGCATGAGCCGGCAGATGATCCACCTGGGCCGCCCCGAGGACGCGCTGGAGCTCATCCACCTCGCCCAGTACGGCAGCCGCGACTGCGCCGGACCGCGCACCCAGGCCATGCTGTACGCGATGGAGGCCCGGGCCTACGCCAACATGGGCCAGCCCAGCCGCTGCAAGCGGGCCGTGCGCATGGCCGAGGACACCTTCTCCGACGTCGGCTTCGACGCCGAGCCCGAACCGGACTGGATCCGCTTCTTCTCCGAGGCGGAGCTCAACGGCGAGAACTCCCACTCCTACCGGGACCTGGCCTACGTCGCCGGGCGCAGCCCCACCTACGCCTCCCTCGCCGAACCGGTGATGGAACGGGCCGTGGAGCTCTTCGCCAAGGACGAGGAGCACCAGCGCTCGTACGCCCTGAACCTCATCGGCATGGCCACCGTCCACCTGCTCCAGCGCGAGCCGGAACAGGCCACCGTCCTCGTGGACCAGGCCCTCGACGTGGCGAGAAAGGTACGGTCCGAACGGGTGAACACCCGGCTCCGTAAGACCGTCGACACCGCCGCCCGTGAATACGGGGACGTCGCCGAGGTGGTCCGGCTGACCGACCTCCTCGCCTCCCGGCTGCCCGAGGCCGCCGAGGCCGTCTGAGCCCGCTCCCGGTGCGGGCGAGCCCCTGACCCGGCCCCGACCCGCTCCTGACCCGTACATGACCCCGACCGGACCCGCACTTCACCGGTTCATGGAGGCGTAACACGCCAGACCTCTTCGTCATCGGCGCGAAACACCCAGCGGCGCCGCCGGAAACCCTCCTGCGCGAATCTCAGGGCCAATAACCGGCCAGCCCTTACGCCGCCGCTCAGGTTTCCCACGATCGCCCGCACGCGAACGTACCGACGACGAGGAGACGCCGATGGCATCAGCCATCACGACCCTCGCAGCAGACGCCCCGACCCTGTCTGCCGCGAACACCGGGTTCATGCTCATCTGCTCCGCCCTGGTCATGCTGATGACCCCGGGACTCGCCTTCTTCTACGGAGGCATGGTCCGCGTCAAGAGCAGCCTCAACATGCTGATGATGAGCTTCATCAGCCTGGGGATCGTCACGATCCTCTGGGTCCTCTACGGCTTCAGCCTCGCCTTCGGCACCGACACGGGCTCGCTGATCGGCTGGAACTCCGACTACGTCGGCCTCAGCGGCATCGGCCTCACCGAGCTGTGGGACGGCTACACCATCCCGGTCTACGTCTTCGCCGTCTTCCAGCTGATGTTCGCCGTCATCACCCCCGCCCTGATCAGCGGCGCCCTCGCCGACCGCGTCAAGTTCAGCGCCTGGGTGCTCTTCACCGCCCTGTGGGTCACCGTCGTCTACTTCCCCGTCGCCCACTGGGTGTGGGGCTCCGGCGGCTGGCTCTTCGAGCTCGGCGTCATCGACTTCGCGGGCGGCACCGCCGTCCACATCAACGCCGGCGCCGCCGCCCTCGGCGTCATCCTGGTCATCGGCAAGCGCGTCGGCTTCAAGAAGGACCCGATGCGCCCGCACAGCCTGCCCCTCGTGATGCTCGGCGCCGGCCTGCTGTGGTTCGGCTGGTTCGGCTTCAACGCCGGATCCTGGCTCGGCAACGACGACGGCGTCGGCGCCGTCATGTTCGTCAACACCCAGGTCGCCACCGCCGCCGCCATGCTCGCCTGGCTCGCCTACGAGAAGCTGCGCCACGGCTCCTTCACCACCCTCGGAGCCGCCTCCGGCGCCGTCGCCGGCCTCGTCGCCATCACCCCGGCCGGCGGCTCCGTCAGCCCGCTCGGCGCGATCGCCGTCGGCGCCATCGCCGGTGTGCTGTGCGCCATGGCCGTCGGCCTGAAGTACAAGTTCGGCTACGACGACTCCCTCGACGTCATCGGCGTCCACCTGGTCGGCGGCATCGCCGGCTCCCTGCTCGTCGGCTTCTTCGCCACCGGCGGCGTCCAGTCCGAGGCCAAGGGCCTCTTCTACGGCGGCGGACTGGAGCAGCTCGGCAAGCAGGCCATCGGGGTCTTCGCCGTCCTCGCCTACTCCCTCGTCGTATCCGCGATCCTGGCCTTCCTCCTCGACAGGACCATGGGCATGCGGGTCGCGGAGGACGTCGAGGTCTCCGGCATCGACCAGGTCGAGCACGCCGAGACCGCCTACGACTTCAGCGGCGCCGGCGGCGGGATCTCCGCACGGAACACCGCCGCACCCGCCCCCGCAGCCGCCGCGCACAAGAAGGTCGACGCATGAAGCTGATCACCGCCATCGTCAAGCCCTACAAGCTGGACGAGATCAAGGAAGCCCTCCACGCCTTCGGAGTCCAGGGCCTCACCGTCTCCGAGGCCAGCGGCTACGGACGCCAGCGCGGCCACACCGAGGTCTACCGCGGCGCCGAGTACACCGTGGACCTCGTACCGAAGATCCGCATCGAGGTGCTCGTCGAGGACGAGGAGGCCGAAGAGCTCATCTCCGTCATCGTCAGCGCCGCCCGGACCGAGAAGATCGGCGACGGCAAGGTGTGGAGCGTCCCCGTGGACTCGGTCGTCCGGGTCCGCACCGGCGAGCGCGGCGCCGACGCGCTCTAGACGACGGGAGCCCCGGGTGACGAGCGTCGAAGAGACCACGCAGGACGACCCGGCCGGCTCCGGTCCCGGCGGCTACGCCGCGGCCCGGCTGCGACTCCTCCAGGAGGAGTCGCGGTCCGGGCCCTCCCGGCGTTCCGCCCTCTCCGGGCTGACCGACCAATGGCTGAACGCACAGTTCGCGCGGGCCGCACGGGAGACCGGCGTACGGGGCGCCGCCCTCGTCGCCGTCGGCGGCTACGGACGCGCCGACCTCTCCCCGCGCAGCGACCTCGACCTGCTGCTGCTCCACGACGGCAAGGCGCGCCCCGCCGAACTGAGCGCGCTCGCCGACCGGCTCTGGTACCCCGTGTGGGACCTCGGCCTGGCCCTCGACCACTCCGTACGCACCCCCGGCGAGGCCCGCAAGACTGCCGCCGAGGACCTCAAGGCCCACCTCGGACTGCTCGACGCGCGGCTCGTCTCCGGAGACGCCGGACTCCTGGCCGGGCTGCGCACCTCGGTGCTCGCCGACTGGCGCAACCAGGCCGCCAAGCGGCTCCCGCAGCTGCACGCCCTGTGCCGGGAGCGGGCCGAGCGGGCCGGGGAGCTGCGCTTCCTGCTGGAACCCGACCTCAAGGAGGCGCGCGGCGGCCTGCGCGACGCCACCGTCCTGCGGGCCGTCGCCGCGTCCTGGCTGGCCGACGCCCCGCGCGAGGGACTGGCCGAGGCCCGGCGGCGGCTGCTGGACGCGCGCGACGCGCTGCACCTGGTGACTGGCCGGGCCACCGACCGGCTCGCCCTCCAGGAACAGCCCCAGGTCGCCGCCCGGCTGGGACTGCTCGACGCCGACGCGCTGCTGCGCGAGGTGTACGAGGCCGCCCGGGTGATCGCGTACGCCGCAGACGTCACCTGGCGGGAGGTCGGGCGGGTACTGCGCGCCCGGGCCGCCCGGCCGAGACTGCGCGGACTGCTCGGGAACCGGGCCACGGCGGCACCCGAGCGGGCGCCGCTGGCCGACGGGGTGGTGGAGTCCGACGGGGAGGCCGTACTGGCGCTGGCCGCGCGGCCCGAGCGGGACCCCGTACTGCCCCTGCGGTTCGGGGCGGCCGCCGCGCAGGCGGGCCTGCCCGTCTCGCTGCACGCCGTACGGCGGCTCGCGGCGCAGGCCAGACCGCTGCCCGTGCCGTGGCCGGCGGAGGCGCGGGAGCAGCTGCTGACCCTGCTGGGGGCGGGCGAGCCGATGGTGGGGGTGTGGGAGGCGCTGGAGGCCGAGGGGCTGATCAGCCGACTGCTCCCCGACTGGGAGCGGGTGCGCTGCCGCCCCCAGCACAACCCCGTGCACACCTGGACGGTGGACAGGCACCTGATCGAGACGGCGGTGCGGGCCTCGGCGCTGGCCCGCCGCGTGGGCCGCCCCGACCTGCTGCTGATGGCGGCCCTGCTGCACGACATCGGCAAAGGCTGGCCCGGCGACCACTCCCTGGTGGGTGAGACCATCGCCCGCGACATGGCCGGGCGGGTCGGCTTCGACGCGGAGGACGTCGCCGTGCTGGGCACGCTCGTACGCCACCACCTGCTGCTCGTGGACACCGCGACCCGCCGCGACCTGGACGACCCGGCGACCGTACGGGCCGTCGCGGACGCCGTCGGCTCCCTCTCCACCCTGGAGGTCCTGCACGCCCTGACGGAGGCCGACGCCCTGGCCACCGGCCCGGCCGCCTGGAGCACCTGGCGGGGCTCGCTGGTCGCCGACCTCGTGGGGCGGGTCGCCGCCGTGCTGCGAGGCACCCCGCCCGCCGGCACCGAGCCGGAGATACCGACCACCGAACAGGAGCGCCTGGCGGTCGAGGCGCTGCGCACGGGCGAGCCGGTGCTCGCGCTGCACGCCCGCCAGGAGGAGGACGACGCCGTCGGGGTCGAGCTGGTCGTCGCCGTCCCGGACCAGCCCGGGGTGCTGCCGGCCGTGTCCGGAGTGCTGGCGCTGCACCGGCTGACCGTGCGGGCCGCCGACCTGCGCTTCCTGGAGCCGTCGGGTTTGACGGGCGAAGTGATCGTGCTGCGCTGGCGGGTGGCGGCCGAGTACGGGGCGCTGCCGCAGGCCGCCCAGCTGCGGACCGACCTGGTCCGGGCGCTGGACGGCACGCTGGACGTCCCGGCGAAGCTGGCCGCCCGCGAGGCGGCGTACCCCCGGCGGCGGGGCGTGGTCCCGCCGCCGCCCCGGGTCACGGTGGTGCCGGAGGTCTCCTCCCTTGCCACCGTCGTGGAGGTGCGGGCGCCCGACGCGGTGGGGCTGCTGCACCGGATCGGCCGGGCCCTGGAGTCGGCGGGGGTACGGGTGCGCAGCGCGCACGTCTCGACGCTGGGCGCGAACGCGGTGGACACGGTGTACGTCGTCGACGGCGACGGCAAACCCCTCCTCCCGCCCGAGGCCGCCGCCCTGGCCGCACGGGTGGAGGCGGCCTTGGCGTGACGCCCGTGACCACCGCACCCGTGGGGGTGATCCGCCCGGGCGGCACGCGGTGAAGGGGGGCACGGCGTGCTCCCCGGTCTCCGGGGCCACCGGCCTCGCCCGCCGAATCCGGCGGGCGAGGCCGATTCGTTTGCGGGGCCGGATACCCTGGAGGGCGATCCACCGCCCCCGACCCCCAAGGACCAACGAGCGCCGTGTTCGATACTCTCTCCGACCGCCTGGCGAATACTTTCAAGGGCCTCCGTGGCAAGGGGCGCCTCAGCGAGCAGGACATCGACGCGGCGGCGCGGGAAATCCGTATCGCTCTCCTTGAGGCCGACGTCGCCCTCCCCGTCGTCCGCTCGTTCATCGCGAACGTCAAGGAGCGGGCACGCGGCGAGGAGGTCAGCAAGGCGCTGAATCCCGGCCAGCAGGTGCTCAAGATCGTGAACGACGAACTCGTCACGATCCTCGGCGGTGAGACTCGCCGGCTGCGCTTCGCCAAGACCGCGCCCACCGTGATCATGCTGGCCGGTCTCCAGGGTGCCGGTAAGACCACCCTCGCCGGAAAGCTCGGCTTCTGGCTGAAGGGGCAGGGCCACGCCCCGCTCCTCGTCGCCTGCGACCTCCAGCGCCCCAACGCCGTCAACCAGCTCGGCATCGTCGCCGAGCGCGCCGGCGTCGGCTTCTACGGCCCCCAGCCCGGCAACGGCGTCGGCGACCCGGTCCAGGTGGCCAAGGACTCCGTCGAGTACGCCCGTGCCAAGCAGCACGACATCGTCATCGTCGACACCGCCGGCCGCCTCGGCATCGACCAGGAGCTGATGCAGCAGGCCGCGGACATCCGTGACGCGGTTTCGCCGAATGAGATCCTCTTCGTCGTCGACGCCATGATCGGCCAGGACGCGGTCAACACCGCCGAGGCCTTCCGCGACGGCGTCGGCTTCGACGGCGTGGTGCTGTCCAAGCTCGACGGCGACGCCCGCGGCGGTGCGGCGCTCTCCATCGCGCACGTCACCGGCAAGCAGATCATGTTCGCCTCGAACGGCGAGAAGCTCGACGACTTCGACGCCTTCCACCCCGACCGCATGGCGGGCCGGATCCTCGACATGGGTGACATGCTCACCCTCATCGAGCAGGCCGAGAAGACCTTCAGCCAGGCCGAGGCCGAGAAGATGGCGGCCAAGCTGGCGAAGGGGCCGAAGGAGTTCACGCTCGACGACTTCCTGGCCCAGATGGAGCAGGTCCGCAAGATGGGCTCCATCTCCAAGCTCCTCGGCATGCTGCCGGGCATGGGCCAGATCAAGGACCAGATCAACAACATCGACGAGCGGGACGTCGACCGCACCGCCGCGATCATCAAGTCGATGACCCCGGCCGAGCGCCAGGACCCGCACATCATCAACGGCTCGCGCCGCGCCCGTATCGCCAAGGGCTCCGGTGTCGAGGTCAGCGCCGTGAAGTCGCTCGTGGAGCGCTTCTTCGAGGCCCGCAAGATGATGTCCCGCATGGCCCAGGGCGGCGGGATGCCCGGCATGCCCGGCATCCCGGGCATGGGCGGCGGCCCCGGCCGGCAGAAGAAGCAGGTCAAGCAGGCCAAGGGCAAGCGCAAGAGCGGCAACCCGATGAAGCGCAAGGAAGAGGAGGCCGCCGCCGCGGCCCGCCGCGAGCAGGGCCCGCAGCCCGGCGCTCCGGCCGCGGGCGGCAGCCCGTTCGGGCTCCCCGCCGGCGGCGGGCAGCCGGGTCAGGACTTCGACCTGCCGGACGAGTTCAAGAAGTTCATGAAGTAAGGGACGCGCAAGCGGACATCGAAGGGCCCCGGGCGCCAGGCGACCGGGGCCCTCCCCGTCTGCGCGCGCAGTGGGGCGCTTTGTCGCTTATGGTCGGCCGGGAGGACGGCATAAGGAGGCCCACGTGCCCAGCCCCACCCCCGTACCGCCACGCGACCGGGCCGACACCCCCTGGCGCTCGGAGGGCGCCCCGCCCGCCCCGCCCGCCAAGCGGAAGATGCCCGGCGGCGGCTGGCGCGGACTGGTGCTCGCCGCCCTGATCGTCTTCCTGCTGACCAACCTCGTGCTGTCCTTCTACAACGAGGGCGACGAGCCGACGATCTCGTACACGGAGTTCAGCAAGCAGGTCGGCGACGGCAACGTCTCGAAGATCTACTCCAAGGGCGACGCCATCCAGGGACAGCTCAAGAGCGAGCGGCCCGTTCCCGGCGGAAAGGGCGACTACACCAAGTTCGTCACCCAGCGGCCCGCCTTCGCCGACGACCAGCTGTGGTCCAGCCTCACGGCCAAGGGCGTCACGGTCACCGCCTCCCCGGTGGTCGTACAGCGCAGCTTCCTGGCCAACCTGCTCATCTCGCTCGCCCCGATGCTGCTCCTGGTCGGCCTGTGGCTGTTCATCGCCCGCCGGATGGGATCGGCGATGGGCGGGATGGGCGGGCTGGGCCGCAAGGGTCCGCCCAAGCCCGTGGAACTGCAGGCCGGCGCCCCGCGCACCACCTTCGACGACGTCGCCGGCATCGACGAGGTGGAGGGCGAGCTCAACGACGTCGTCGACTTCCTCAAAAACCCGCAGCGCTACCGCGACATGGGCGCCCGGATGCCCGGCGGCGTCCTCCTCGCCGGTGCGCCCGGCACCGGCAAGACCCTGCTCGCGCGGGCGGTCGCGGGCGAGGCCGGGGTGCCGTTCTTCTCCGCGTCCGCGTCCGAGTTCATCGAGATGATCGTCGGGGTCGGCGCCTCCAGGGTCAGGGAGCTCTTCGCCGAGGCGCGCAAGGTGGCCCCCGCCATCGTCTTCATCGACGAGATCGACACCATCGGCCGGGTGCGCGGCGGCGGCGCGGCCATGGGCGGCCACGACGAGCGCGAGCAGACCCTCAACCAGATCCTCACCGAGATGGACGGCTTCTCCGGCTCCGAGGGCGTCGTCGTCCTCGCCGCCACCAACCGGGCGGACGTCCTCGACCCGGCCCTGACCCGGCCCGGCCGCTTCGACCGCACGGTCGTGGTCTCCCCGCCCGACCGCGGCGGCCGCGAGGCCATCCTGCGCATCCACACCCGCGACATCCCGCTCGCCCCCGGGGTCGACCTCGCCCAGGTGGCCCGGACCACCCCCGGGATGACCGGGGCCGAGCTCGCCAACCTGGCCAACGAGGCCGCGCTGCTGGCCGTCAAGCGCAAGCAGCGGGAAGTCGGCCAGGCGGACTTCTCCGACGCCCTGGAAAAGGTCCAGCTGGGCGCGGAACGGCCCCTGGTGATGCCGCTGGAGGAGCGGCGCCGCACCGCCTACCACGAGAGCGGCCACGCCCTGCTGGGCATGCTCCAGCCGGGCGCCGACCCCGTACGCAAGATCACCATCGTGCCCCGGGGCCGGGCCCTCGGCGTCACCCTCTCCACCCCGGACGCGGACCGGTACGCGTACACGGAGCAGTACCTCCGGGGCCGCATCATCGGCGCGCTCGGCGGCATGGCGGCCGAGGAGACCGTCTACCACGTGGTCACCACCGGCGCGGAGAACGACCTCGAACAGGTCACCAACATCGTCCGGGGGATGGTCGGCCGCTGGGGCATGAGCGATCGCGTCGGCAAGCTGACCGCCATCCCGTCCGACGGACAGGGGCCGTACGGCCTGTCCGCCGCCCCCACCACCCTCGACACCGTCGACCACGAGATGCGGCGGATCGTGGACGAGTGCTACGAGGAGGCCTGTCGCCTGCTGCGCGAGCACCGGCCGAAGCTCGACGCCCTGGCCGAGGCCCTCCTGGCGGCCGAGACCCTGGACGAGCAGGCGGCGTACGCGGCGGCCGGCATCCCCCGCCTCGCGAAGTAGGCGGCGCCCCCGCCCCGAGAGGCGGGCGGCGCCCCCGGTCAGGCCACGCGGGCGACGACGTAGCGGAAGATGTTCGGCAGCCAGACGGCGCCGTCGGCCCGCTCGTACGGGTGAAGGGCCTCCGACAGCTCCTTCTCCGCCTGGCCGGGATCCGCCGCGCCGTACAGCCCGGTCGACAGCAGGCCCCGTACCGCGCTGTCCACGTCCGCGTACCCGAACGGGCAGAACACCCGCCCCGACCCGTCGGGGACCAGCCCCGCCCGCGCCGCCAGCGCGTCCAGGTCCAGGGCCGCCGGGCCGCCGCCCAGCACCGCCGGCACCGTGCACCGCTCCGGCGGGCCCCAGCCGGCCAGCACCACCGCGCCGCCCCGCCGGACCGCCGGCAGGGCCGCGGCCAGGGCACCCGGGGAGGGCGCGAAGGCCAGCAGGACGTCGTAGGGCCGCGCGGGGGGCACCGGGGGAACCGGCACCACCTCCAGCAGCCGCTCGCGGGCCAGCGCCCGGCGGGCCGGATCCGCCTCCACGCCGGTGGCGGCGGCACCCCGCCCGCCGGCCAGCAGCAGGGCCAACCCGGCCCCGCAGTCGAGGCCCAGCAGCCGGTCACCCGGCCCGATCTCCAGCCGGTCGTAGACCGCCTCGTACAGCGGTACCAGCATCCGTTCCTGGATCTCCGCCCAGTCCCGGGCGGCGAGCGTCGCCGTCGGCGTCGGTGTCATCGAAAGAGCGCTCCTGATTCCGTGTCGCCCCCATGCCCCCGTTGCCAGGGAACTCCCCATTCGCCCCCGCGTCCAGAGGAGCGCGCCACCCGATTCACGCTCGACCCGCCCGGCGCCGTACCATTCGCGCCATGGCAAAGGCACCCGTTCTCACCCCGCAGGCGGAGGATTTCCCCCGCTGGTACCAGGATCTGATCAACAAGGCCGAGCTGGCCGACAACGGTCCGGTCCGCGGCACCATGGTCATCCGTCCGTACGGCTACGGCCTGTGGGAGCGGATGCAGCAGGAGATGGACGCCCGTATCAAGGACGCCGGCGCCCAGAACGCGTACTTCCCGCTGTTCATCCCGCAGTCGTACCTGACGAGGGAGGCCGAGCACGTCGAGGGCTTCGCCCCCGAGCTCGCGGTCGTCACCCACGGCGGCGGCAAGGAGCTGGAAGAGCCGGTCGTCGTCCGGCCCACCTCCGAGACGATCATCAACGATTACTTCTCCAAGTGGGTCCAGAGCTACCGGGACCTGCCCCTGCTGATCAACCAGTGGGCCAACGTGGTGCGCTGGGAGATGCGCCCCCGCGTGTTCCTCCGTACGAGCGAGTTCCTCTGGCAGGAGGGCCACACCGCCCACGCCACGTACGAGGACGCCCGCGACTACGCCGCCCGCATCCACCGCGACGTCTACGGCGACTTCATGACGAACGTGCTCGGCATCGACGTCGTGCTCGGCCGCAAGACCGCCAAGGAGCGCTTCGCCGGCGCCATCAACACCCTCACCCTCGAGGGCATGATGGGTGACGGCAAGGCCCTCCAGATGGGTACGAGCCACGAGCTCGGCACCAACTTCGCCAAGGCCTTCAACACCCAGTACCTCTCGAAGGAGGGCCGGCAGGAGCTGGTCTGGCAGACCTCGTGGGGCGTCTCGACCCGCATGGTCGGCGGTCTGATCATGTCCCACGGCGACGACAACGGCCTGCGGGTGCCGCCGCGCCTGGCGCACGTCCAGGTCGTCGTCATGGCGATCAAGGGCGACGAGGCCGTGGCGAAGGTCCGCGAGCTGGGTGCCCAGCTCAAGGCCGCGGGCATCCGCGTCCACGTCGACGACCGCGTCGACACCCCCTTCGGCCGCCGCGCGGTCGACTGGGAGCTCAAGGGCGTACCGGTGCGCATCGAGATCGGCCCCCGCGACCTGGAGGCCGGCACCGCGATGCTGGCCCGCCGGATCCCGGGCGGGAAGAGCCCGGTGCAGATCGACGCCCTCGCCGACCTGCTGCCCAAGGTGCTCGACGAGGACCAGGCGCAGCTGCTGCGCGAGTCCCGCGAGCGCCGGGAGTCCCGTACCAGCGACGTGACCACGATCGAGGAGGCCGCCGAGGCCGCGATCGCGGGCGGCTGGGCGCGCATCCCGTGGGCCGACCTCGGCCCCGAGGGCGAGGCCAAGCTGGGCGAGCAGGCCGTCTCGGTCCGCTGCCTGATCGCCGAGGACGGGTCGGTCCCGGTGGCCGACGACGCCCCCGGTACGCTCGCGATCGTCGCGCGTTCCTACTGATTTCCCCTGACGCCCCTGGCGTGCGGCACCGGCCCGCACTCCGGGGGCGTCGGCGTCGATACCCCTCGTTACGTACCGACTCATCCGGGGATATGCGCACCCGTCCTCGCTAGGACGCATCAGACTGAACTGACTGGTACGTGCAAAAAATTTGGAATGGCCCGGAATCGGAACACCGGGGCACCCCAGCTCGTTGTCACGACGTGAGCACGACACCACCTGTTCTCGCCGCAGAGCTGGCGCAGGCGTGGGCCGACATTCAGCGGTACCACCCCGAGCTGCCTGACCTTGCCGCGCCCGAGTCCCTGATCGGAGAGTCCTCGTCCGCCTGCGGCGCCGAGCTCTCCTTCGAGCGACTGCTGCACGAGGCAGTCCACGGCATCGCGGCCGCCCGCGGAGTGCGCGACACCTCGCGCGCCGGCCGCTACCACAACCGCAGATTCCTCGCGATCGCCGAGGAGATGGGGCTGGACCATTCCGAGGAGCCGCACGCCAGCAGCGGGTTCTCCCTGGTCACCCTCAATCCCGAGGCCAAGAGGCGCTACCGTCCCACCATCGAGCGGCTCCAGCGCGCCCTGAAGGCGCATACGGCGGCCACCTCGGCCGACACCAAGCGCAGCTTCCGGGGTCCGGCCGCCCGGCACGGCTCCTCGGGCGGCGGCGTCCGGGTCAAGGCGGTCTGCGACTGCGGCCGCAACGTCCGGGTGGTCCCCTCCGTGCTGGCTCAGGCGCCGATCGTGTGCGGCGGCTGCATGAAGCCCTTCCGGATCCCCGAGGCCGCCATCGCGGCCGCCTCCTGACGCGACGCCCCCCGGCGGGGCGGTGACGTGCCCGGACCGGGCCGGGGGCGGCCGCGGGGCGGCCGTACGGACCCGGCGACCGGACCGTCCCGCCGGGGCGGGGCGGCGCATCCCGCCTGTCGGGCGGGACGCGGGCATGTGGCACAATGGGCAGCTGTACTCGACAGTCGCATAGGACCCCTCTCTCCTCCGGCTGACGCGTCCATCGGGCACCCGAGTACCGCAACCCCACGTGGCATCTCAAGTGCCCAACCACGTCAAGTTCAGGAGACACCACTCCAGTGGCAGTCAAGATCAAGCTCAAGCGCCTCGGTAAGATCCGCTCCCCGCACTACCGCATCGTCGTCGCCGACGCCCGCACCCGCCGGGACGGTCGCGCGATCGAGGAGATCGGCATCTACCAGCCGACCTACAACCCCTCGCGCATCGAGGTCAACGCCGAGCGCGCGCAGTACTGGCTGTCCGTGGGCGCCCAGCCCACCGAGGCCGTCCTCGCCATCCTGAAGCTCACCGGTGACTGGCAGGCGCACAAGGGCCTCCCGGCCCCGGCGCCGCTGCTGCAGCCGGCGACGAAGGAAGACAAGCGTCGTTCCTTCGACGAGTTCGCCAAGGCCCTCGAGGGCATCGGCGAGGGCAAGGGCGAGGCCATCACGCAGAAGAAGAAGGCCGACAAGAAGGCGGACGAGGCTGAGGCCGCCGCCGAGTCGACCGAGGCCTGAGCATGCTCGAGGAGGCTCTTGAGCACCTCGTAAAGGGCATTGTGGACAACCCCGACGACGTGCAGGTCGCCTCGCGCAACCTGCGCCGCGGACAGGTGCTCGAGGTCCGGGTGCACCCCGACGACCTCGGCAAGGTGATCGGTCGCAACGGCCGCACCGCACGTGCTCTGCGTACCGTCGTGGGCGCCATCGGCGGCCGGGGGATCCGCGTCGACCTCGTCGACGTGGACCAGGTCCGCTGAGCAGTTGAACACCGGCACGGGCCGGGGAGGGCATACGTGCCCGCCCCGGCCCGTTGTCGTTCCGAACAGGAGTTAAAGGTGGAGCTGGTAGTCGCGCGGGTTGGCCGCGCCCACGGGATCAAGGGTGAGGTCACCGTCGAGGTGCGGACCGACGAGCCGGAGCTGCGGCTCTCGCCCGGCGCCGTGCTGCGGACCGAACCGGCGTCGGCGGGTCCGCTGACCATCGAGACGGGCCGGGTGCACAGCGGCCGGCTCCTGCTCCGCTTCGCGGGCGTCAAGGACCGCACCGGCGCCGAGGCGCTGCGCAACACCCTCCTGATCGCCGACGTCGACCCGGCGGAACTGCCCGAGGAGGAGGACGAGTACTACGACCACCAGCTCATGGACCTGGACGTCGTACTCGAGGACGGCACCGAGATCGGCCGGATCACCGAGATCTCGCACCTGCCCTCGCAGGACCTCTTCATCGTCGAGCGCCCGGACGGCAGCGAGGTCATGATCCCCTTCGTCGGGGAGATCGTCGCCGAGATCGACCTGGAGGAGCAGCGCTGCGTCATCACCCCGCCGCCCGGGCTGATCGACGACCGCGCCGAGGTCGCGTCGGCGCGTGACGAGGCCGCGGCAGCGGACACCGAGGGCGCCGAGAAGTCCGGGGACGACGACTGATGCGGCTCGACGTCGTCACGATCTTCCCCGAGTACCTGGAGCCGCTGAACGTCTCCCTCGTCGGCAAGGCGAGGGCCCGTGGGCAGCTCGACGTACACGTGCACGACCTGCGGGAGTGGACGTACGACCGGCACAACACCGTCGACGACACCCCGTACGGCGGCGGTCCGGGCATGGTCATGAAGACCGACCCCTGGGGAGAGGCCCTCGACTCGGTCCTCGCCGACGGCTACGAGTCCGGCGCGCACGGCCCGGTCATGGTGGTGCCCACGCCCAGCGGCCGGCCCTTCACCCAGGAACTGGCCGTCGAGCTCTCCGAGCGCCCCTGGCTGATCTTCACGCCGGCCCGGTACGAGGGCATCGACCGCCGCGTCATGGACGAGTACGCGACGCGCATGCCGGTCTACGAGGTCTCCATCGGCGACTACGTCCTGGCGGGCGGGGAGGCGGCCGTACTGGTCGTCACCGAGGCCGTGGCCCGGCTGCTGCCCGGCGTGCTCGGCAACGCCGAATCGCACCGGGACGACTCCTTCGCCCCCGGCGAGATGGCCAACCTCCTTGAGGGACCCGTCTACACCAAGCCGCCGCAGTGGCGGGGCCGGGGCATCCCCGAGGTGCTGCTCAGCGGCCACCACGGGAAGATCGCCCGCTGGCGCCGCGACGAGGCCTTCCGCCGCACCGCGCGGAACCGCCCCGACCTGATCGAGCGCTGCGAGGCCTCCGCCTTCGACAAGAAGGACCGCGAGCTCCTCAGCATCCTGGGCTGGAAGCCGTCCGGGGACGGCCGATTTTGGCGCAGGCCGGAGGCCGTGGAAGAATAGGCGGCTGCTGTGTGCTTCCGTACGCTCCTGCCACAGGGGGATCGTCGTACGGGGAGTGCCACGGCTCCCGAATTCTCTCCGGAAACCCGCACCGGCGACCTGTGGCGTCGTGCGAAGAAAGCAGACGAACAACATGTCTCACCTGCTCGATGGCGTCAACGCCGCCTCCCTGCGCACGGACGTCCCGGCCTTCCGCCCCGGTGACACCATCAACGTGCACGTCCGCGTGATCGAGGGCAACCGCTCCCGTATCCAGCAGTTCAAGGGCGTTGTCATCCGTCGCCAGGGCTCTGGCGTCTCCGAGACCTTCACCGTCCGCAAGGTCTCCTTCAGCGTCGGCGTGGAGCGCACCTTCCCGGTCCACTCCCCGATCTTCGAGAAGATCGAGCTCGTCACCCGCGGTGACGTGCGTCGCGCCAAGCTGTACTTCCTCCGTGAGCTCCGCGGCAAGGCCGCGAAGATCAAGGAGAAGCGCGACCGCTGATCTCCCCTCCGGGTCCCGGGGGCGGGCGGATAGGCTCGCACCCGATGGACACCGAAGCAGAGCTCACACCACGCGGCCACTCCTCCCCCGAGCAGGGGGAGGGGCGGCCGCGTTCTGCTTTTTCCGGGTCCGGGTCCGGGTCCGGGTCTGGTGCCGGTGCCGGTGCCGGTTCGCGTTCCTGGCGGCGGGCCGGACTGCTCGGCGCGGTGTGCGCCGTCTTCCTGCTGCTCCTCGCCAACTTCGTCGTCCAGCCCTTCCAGATCCCGAGCCGTTCCATGGAGCCGACCCTGGAGGTGGGCGACCGGGTCCTGGTCAACAAGCTGGCGTACCGTTTCGGCGCCGTGCCGCAGCGGGGGGACGTGGTGGTCTTCGACGGTGCCGGGTCCTTCGTACGCGAACCCGCGGGCGGGAACCCGGTCGGTGACGCCGTGCGCGGGGCGTTCTCGGCGCTCGGGCTCGCGGAGCCCTCGGACACCCATTTCGTGAAGCGGGTCGTGGGCGTCGGCGGGGACGACGTGGTGTGCTGCGACCAGGGGGGCCGGATCCAGGTCAACGGGGCCCCGGTCGAAGAGCCGTACCTGTACCCCGGGGACTCCGCCTCGAAGGTGCCCTTCCGGATAGCCGTCCCCGTGGGGACCCTGTGGGTCATGGGCGACCACCGCTCCCAGTCCCGGGACTCCCGGGACCACCTGGGCGAGCCCGGTGGCGGGATGGTCCCGGTCGAGAAGGTGATCGGGCGGGCCGACTGGATCGGCTGGCCCGTGTCGCGCTGGGGCCCGGTGCCGGGGGCGCGGACCGGGGACGGCCCGCATGGGTAGCCGGGGCCGCCCGAGGGGCGGACGCCGGCCCGAGCCGGAGCGGGAACCCGAGCCGGAGCGGCCGCGGCGCAGGTCCCGGCCGAGGCAGGCGATGCCGCCCGCGCGGGAGGCGTCGGGGGCTTCCGTGCCGCCCGCGCCGGCGCCCGGCGCCGACGACGGCGCGGAGCCCGGCGGACGGGCCGAGCGGCGCCGGCTGGCGCGCAGGGTGCGCCGGCGCAGGCGTACGCGCCGGGTGGGCGAGCTGCCGCTGCTGGTGGCGGTCGCGCTGTGCATAGCCCTCGTGCTCAAGACGTTCCTGGTGCAGGCGTTCTTCATCCCGTCCGGCTCGATGGAGCAGACGATCCGGATCGGCGACCGGGTGCTGGTGGACAAGCTCACCCCCTGGTTCGGGTCGGAGATCCGGCGGGGCGACGTCGTCGTGTTCAGGGACCCGGGCGGCTGGCTCAAGGGCGAGGCCGCGAGGCCCGCTCCGGACCCGGCGGGCGTCAGGCAGGTCAAGCAGGTCCTCACCTTCATCGGGCTGCTGCCCTCGGCGGACGAGCAGGACCTGATCAAGCGGGTCATCGGTGTCGGCGGGGACACCGTCAAGTGCTGCGACGGCCGGGGCCGGGTGACCGTCAACGGAGCGCCGCTCGATGAGCCTTACGTGTCACCCGGCAACGCTCCTTCCGAGATCCGGTTCGAGGTGCGCGTACCGGCCGGGCGGCTCTTCGTGATGGGCGACCACCGCGCGAATTCGGCCGATTCCCGCTACCACCTCGACGAGGCCTTCGAGGGCACCATCGACGAGAAGGGCGTGGTCGGGCAGGCGGTCGTGATCGCCTGGCCGTTCGGTCACTGGCGCGGACTCGACCAGCCGGCGACCTTCCTGTCGGTGCCGGATCCCGTACGCGGCGGCCGGCGGCGCGGGCCCGGTCGGCGCCGCCGGGGCGCGCCGTTCGCATAGTGTGGCCTTGGTCTCCCGCGCCTTAGGGAACTCCCGATCGTTAGGGAGGGGAGGGCCCGCGTCTGATCCCGGTGCGGGCGGCGGTTTTCCGAGTGAGGAGTGGATGTGGGGGATGTGGCGGTAGGCGCACGATCCGGACGCGATGAGGGTGAGGAGCGGCCGGACGACGCCGTCGGGCACGAGACCGGGGAGGAGGACGCCGAGGCCGGCAGGCCGCAGCGTTCCTTCTGGAAGGAGCTCCCGCTCCTCATCGGTATCGCCCTGCTGCTGGCCCTGCTGATCAAGACCTTCCTGGTGCAGGCGTTCTCGATCCCGTCCGACTCGATGCAGAACACCCTGCAGCGCGGTGACCGGGTGCTGGTGGACAAGCTGACCCCGTGGTTCGGCTCGGAGCCCGAGCGCGGCGAGGTCGTGGTCTTCCACGACCCCGCGAACTGGCTGGCCGGGGAGCCCACCCCGGAGCCCAACATCGCGCAGCAGATCCTCAGCAAGATCGGTCTGATGCCGTCCGCCGACGAGAAGGACTTGATCAAGCGGACCATCGCCATCGGCGGGGACACGGTGGAGTGCAAGAAGGGCGGACCGGTCGTCGTCAACGGCAAGGCGCTCGACGAGCCGTACATCTTCCCCGGCAACTCCGCCTGCGACGACTTCCCGTTCGGCCCGATCACGGTGCCCAAGGGCAAGATCTGGGTGATGGGCGACCACCGCCAGAACTCCCAGGACTCCCGCTACCACCAGCAGGACTCCACCCAGGGCTTCGTCCCGGTCAAGGAGGTCGTCGGCCGGGCCGTGGTCGTGGCGTGGCCGGTCACCCGCTGGTCCACGCTCCCCGTCCCGGACACCTTCGACCAGCCGGGCATCGGCAAGCAGCCCCCGGCGCCGCTGCACTCGCCGCAGGCGAGCGGGGTGGGCCCGGCCGGGATCGCGCCGGCCGCCCTGGGGCTCGCGGGGGCCGTCCCCGTCGTCCTGTGGCGCCGGCGGAGGCTGACCAAGGGGCGTACCGCCCGGTAGGGTGCCGCCCAGGTCGACGATCTCCGAGCATGGGGGCGCCGCAATGGGCGGAACGCAGGCAACACGCACGCGCAGGGATGGCCACGGAGGCCTCGGCAACACGTTGTCGGGGATCGCCGTGGCCATCGGCTTCGTGCTCTTCCTCGGCGGCTTCGGCTGGGGGGCGCTGGTGTACCAGCCGTACACGGTGCCGACGGACTCGATGGTGCCGACCGTACGGCCGGGCGACCGGGTGCTGGCCCAGCGGATCGACGGCGCCGAGGTGCGGCGCGGCGACGTCGTCGTCTTCACTGACACCGTGTGGAGCAGTTCCCCCATGGTCAAGCGGGTCGTGGCCGTCGGCGGCGACACCGTCGCCTGCTGCGGCCAGGGCGGCCGGGTGACCGTGAACGGCGCGCCGCTGGACGAGCCCTACGTGGACCGTGAGGGCGACGGGGCGGCGGCCGCGGGGAGCACCTCGTTCGAGGTGAAGGTGCCCGAGGGCAACCTCTTCCTGATGGGTGACCGGCGCGGCGGGTCCCTGGACTCCCGGGCGCACCTCCAGGAGGCCGGCCAGGGGACGGTGCCCCGCTCGGCGGTCCAGGCCCGGGTCGACGCCGTGGCGTGGCCGTCCATGACGATGCTGGAGCGGCCGCGGATCTTCGCCGCCCTGCCCGGCGGGATCTCCGCTCCCGGGCCGCTGCGGCTCCAGGTGACCGCGGTGCTGGCCGGCGCGGCGCTGGTGCTGCTGGGCGCCGCCTACGGGCCGCTCGCGCGGCTCATGGGGCGCGGGCGCGGGCGGGCGGGCTCCCATGGCCGCTGAGCCGTCCGGGACGCCCCCGCGGAAGGTCTCCCGGGTGATCCTGCTCGACCCCGAGGACCGGATCCTGCTGCTGCACGGCTTCGAACCGGACGACCCCGCCGACGACTGGTGGTTCACCCCGGGGGGCGGTCTGGAGGGCACCGAGACCCGCGAGCAGGCCGCGCTGCGCGAACTCGCCGAGGAGACCGGGATCACAGAGGTGGAACTGGGGCCGGTGCTGTGGCACCGGTACTGCGCCTTTCCCTTCGACGGGAGGCGCTGGGAGCAGGACGAGTGGTACTTCCTGGCGCGCACCGCCCAGACCGCCACCGAGACGGGCGGTCTCACGGAGCTGGAGCGGCGCAGCGTCACGGGAGCCAGGTGGTGGACCTCCGAGGAACTCCTCGCGGCCCGTGAGACGGTGTACCCGACCAGACTGGCCGAGCTGCTCCGGACGCTGCTCGACGACGGTCCTCCGGGCGCTCCGGTGGTCCTCGCCCCGGAAATCGTTTAGGGGCGTACGACGCTGGCGCACAATAGGGGGACGCACGGCTGAAGGGGAAGATGCCATGAGTGCCGAGGACCTCGAGAAGTACGAGACCGAGATGGAGCTGAAGCTCTATCGGGAGTACCGCGACGTCGTCGGGCTGTTCAAGTACGTGATCGAGACCGAGCGACGTTTCTACCTGACCAACGACTACGAGATGCAGGTGCACTCGGTCCAGGGCGAGGTGTTCTTCGAGGTCTCCATGGCGGACGCGTGGGTCTGGGACATGTACCGTCCGGCCCGTTTCGTCAAGCAGGTCCGCGTGCTGACCTTCAAAGACGTGAACATCGAAGAACTCAACAAGAACGACCTCGAACTGCCGGGCGGCGACCTCCCCGGCTGATCCACGGGCCGGCTCACCCTCGCGGGTGAGCCGGATATCCACAACGCCCGGGTTGTCCACCAAGATCCGCACGGTGGGCCGGGACGCGGGACCGTCGGTGCCGGAGGTGGTGCCGGATGGACGCGAAGAGCGTGGCACAGCGGGCATTGGGGCGGTACGGCGAGGAGCTCGCCGCGCGGAGGCTGACCGAGTCCGGGATGACGGTGATCGCCAGGAACTGGCGGTGCCGGACCGGGGAGATCGACATCGTCGCCCGCGACGGGGACGCCCTCGTCGTGTGCGAGGTCAAGACGCGCCGCGCGGGCGGCTTCGAACACCCCATGGCCGCCGTCCGGGCCGGCAAGGCCGAGCGGCTGCGTCGGCTCGCCGGGCGCTGGCTCGCCGACCACGGGGGGCCGCCGCCGGGCGGGGTGCGGATCGACCTGGTCGGAGTCCTGCTGCCGAGGCGCGGGGCGCCCGTGGTGGAGCACGTCAGGGGGGTGGCCTGATGGGGTTCGCGCGGGCCTGCTCCGTGGCCCTGGTGGGCGTCGAGGGCGTACTCGTGGAGGTACAGGCCGATCTGGAGCCGGGGGTGGCCGCCTTCACCCTGGTGGGGCTGCCCGACAAGACCCTGGTGGAGAGCCGCGACCGGGTACGGGCGGCGGTGGTGAACTCCGGCGCCCCGTGGCCGCAGAAGAAGCTCACGGTCGGACTCAGCCCGGCGTCCGTGCCGAAGGCCGGCGCCCATTTCGACCTGGCCGTGGCCGCGGCCGTCCTGGGCGCCGCCGAGGTCGTCGACCCCGTGAGGATCGCCGACCTCGTGCTCATCGGGGAACTGGGCCTCGACGGCCGGGTGCGCCCCGTCCGGGGGATCCTGCCCGCCGTGCTCGCGGCCGCCGAGGCCGGCTACCGGCAGGTGGTGGTGCCGCAGCAGTGCGCGGCCGAGGCCGCCCTCGTCCCGGACGTCTCGGTGCTGGGCGTGCGCAGCCTGCGGCAGCTGATCGCGGTGCTGACCGGCGGGGAGGTGCCCGAGGAGGAGCCGCCCCAGGACACCGGCCGCCCGGATCCGATGCTCGCCGGGCTGGTCGTGCCCGGCGCCGGGCTCGGGACTGGCCTCTCGGGCCGGGGTGACGCCGCGGACTTCCCCGACCTCGCCGACGTCGCCGGGCAGCACGGCGCCCGCCGGGCCCTGGAGGTGGCGGCCTCCGGGGGCCACCACCTCTTCCTCAGCGGGCCCCCGGGCGCGGGCAAGACGATGCTCGCCGAGCGGCTGCCCTGGCTCCTGCCGCCGCTCACCCGACGGGACTCCCTGGAGGTGACGGCGGTCCACTCGGTCGCGGGAATCCTGCCGCCCGGCGAACCGCTCGTCGGCAGGGCCCCGTACTGCGCCCCGCACCACTCCGCGACCATGCAGTCGCTGGTCGGCGGCGGCGCCGGAATTCCCAGGCCCGGAGCGGTCTCCCTGGCGCACAAGGGGGTGCTCTTCCTGGACGAGGCCGCGGAGTTCAGCGGGAAGGTGCTGGACGCCCTGCGGCAGCCCCTCGAAGCCGGGCACGTGGTCATCGCCCGGGCCGCCGGAGTGGTACGGCTTCCCGCCCGCTTCCTCATGGTCCTCGCGGCGAACCCCTGCCCCTGCGGCCGCCACACCCTGCACGGGTCCGGCTGCGAATGCCCCGCCTCGGTGATCCGGCGCTACCAGGCCCGGCTGTCCGGGCCGCTGCTCGACCGGGTCGACCTGCGGGTCGAGGTCGAGCCGGTCACCCGAGCCGACCTGCTGGGCCGCGGCGGTCGCGGCGAGGCCACCGCCGCCGTCGCCGACCGCGTCCGCGAGGCCCGGGACCGGGCGGCCGCCCGGCTCGCCGACACCCCGTGGCGGCTCAACTCGGAGGTGCCCGGGCACGAGCTGCGCACCCGCTGGCCCGCGGGGCCGGGGGCCCTGGCGCTGGCCGAGCGCGACATGGAGCGCGGACTGCTCACCGCGCGGGGGCTGGACCGGGTGCTGCGGGTCGCCTGGACCGTCGCCGACCTGCGGGGCCGCGACCGCCCCGACGCCCTGGACGCGGCCGTCGCGCTGGAGCTGCGCACCGGGATCGCCCGGGGTGCGGCCCAGGCCATGGGGGCGGGGTCGTGAGCGCCGCCGGGTACGACCCGGAGCACCTGGCCCGGGCCGCGCTGACCCGGGTGCTGGAGCCGGGGGACGAGCACGGCGGGCGCTGGATCCGGGAGCTCGGGGCCGCCGGCCTGATACGGCTCCTGACCGGCCCCGAGCCGGAGTCCGGGACGCTGACCGGGGTGGGACCCGAGCGGCTGGCCGGATACCGCAGGCGGGCCGCCGCCGCGGAGCCCCTGCGGGACCTGGAGAGCGCCGCCGGGGCGGGTGGCCGGTTCGTCTGCCCCGGCTCGGCGGAGTGGCCGACCCAGCTGGACGACCTCGGCGACGCCCGGCCCGTCGGGCTCTGGCTGCGGGGCCGGCCCCACCTGCGGACCTGGGCCCTGCGGTCGGTCGCCGTGGTCGGGGCCCGGGCGTGCACCCCGTACGGCGCCCACATGGCGCAGACCCTGGCCGCCGGGCTCGCCGAGCGCGGCTGGGTGGTCGTCTCCGGGGCGGCGTACGGGATCGACGGCGCCGCCCACCGGGGAGCCCTCGCCTCGGGCGGCGCCACGGCGGCGGTCCTGGCCTGCGGGGCGGACGTGGCCTACCCGCGCGGCCACGCCGGACTCCTGGGCCGGATCACCCGCCAGGGGCTGGTGCTGGGCGAGCTGCCGCCCGGGACCCATCCGACTCCGAGCCGGTTCGTCCTGCGCAACCGGGTCATCGCGGCCCTCACCCGGGGGACCGTGGTCGTGGAGGCCGCCCACCGCAGCGGCTCCCTGGTCACCGCCCGCCGCGCACAGGAGCTGGGCCGCCTCACCATGGGCGTCCCCGGACCCGCCACCAGCGGCCTCTCGGCCGGGGTGCACGAGCTGCTGCGCGGCGAGGCGGTGCTCGTCACCGACGCCGACGAGATCGTCGAACTGGTCGGAGCCATGGGCGAGCTGGCCCCCGTACGCCGAGGCCCGGTCCTCGCCCGGGACCTGCTGGAGCCCGGCGCCGCCCGGGTCCTCGAAGCGCTCCCGGCGGGCCGCCCGGCGGGCCTGGAGGAGATCGCCCTCGCCGCGGCCACGGGCACGGATGAGGTCATCGGCAGACTGTACGAACTTCACTCTCTGGGGTTCGTCGAACGGCAGGGCGACGGCTGGCGGTTGACCCCGCGGACGTCGCGAGAGGGGGTGCATTCCGGAGCCGACCGGCGAGGCGGTCGTTGACCTGGTGCGTTCCGGTGAAAGAGTGACGGCGATGACAGACGCGGTCCTCCCGGTGGCGCTCGCCGGGACCGTGCGCGAGGCGCCGGTCCCGGGCCGCCCGCGCGAGGACGGACGCCGCTGCGCCCCTGCGCCATCCCGTACTCTTCGCGCACCGCGACACTTCCGTCACGCTACGCTCCCAAGGAATCCCGCTCCGGCAAAGGCGAAGCATGCCCCAGCACACCTCAGGGTCCGACCGCGCCGCGGTTCCCCCCGCTGCTCGTCGCAGCGTGCGGTCCACCGCGCCCTCGTCCCTGGAGGTGCTCTGGCGCTCATACAAGGACTCGGGCGACGAACGGCTGCGGGAGCAGCTGATCCTGCACTACTCGCCCCTGGTCAAATACGTGGCGGGCCGGGTCAGCGTGGGCCTGCCGCCCAATGTCGAACAGGCCGACTTCGTCTCCTCCGGGGTCTTCGGCCTGATCGACGCGATCGAGAAGTTCGACATCGAGCGGTCCATCAAGTTCGAGACGTACGCCATCACCAGGATCCGCGGCGCGATGATCGACGAGCTGCGCGCCCTGGACTGGATCCCGCGCTCCGTGCGGCAGAAGGCGCGGGCCGTGGAACGCGCCTACGCGACGCTGGAGGCCCAGCTGCGCCGCACCCCCACCGAGTGCGAGGTCGCGGGGGAGATGGGCATCGCGGTGGAGGAACTCCACACGGTCTTCAGCCAGTTGTCCCTGGCCAACGTGGTCGCCCTGGAGGAGTTGCTGCACGTGGGCGGGGAGGGCGGCGACCGCCTCTCCCTGATGGACACCCTGGAGGACACCGCCGCCGACAACCCGGTCGAGGTGGCCGAGGACCGGGAGTTGCGCCGCCTGCTCGCGCGGGCCATCAACACCCTCCCGGAACGGGAGAAGACCGTGGTGACCCTCTACTACTACGAGGGCCTGACCCTCGCCGAGATCGGCAATGTCCTGGGCGTCACCGAGAGCCGGGTCAGCCAGATCCACACGAAGTCCGTCCTCCAGCTGCGCGCCAAGCTCGCCGACGTCGGCCGCTGAGCCGCGGCGTCCGGAGCGCGGCGGACAGGCCTTGCGGGACCTCCGTACAGTGGTGACGTGCCCAGGATTCGAGCGGCCTCCGTGGCCGAGCACCGGTCGATGCAGCGCGGCGCCCTGTTGGACGCCGCCCGTGCCCTGTTGTCCGAAGGCGGGACGGAAGCCCTGACCTTCCCCGCCCTCGCGGAGCGGACCGGGCTCGCCCGGTCCTCCGTGTACGAGTACTTCCGGTCGCGCGCGGCCGTCGTCGAAGAGCTGTGCGCGGTGGACTTCCCCGTGTGGGCCGCCGAGATCGAGGCGGCGATGGAGCGGGAGCCCACCCCGGAAGCGAAGATCGAGGCGTACGTGCGCACCCAGCTGGGGCTGGTGGGGGACCGCCGCCACCGCGCGGTGGTCGCCATCTCCGCCGGCGAGCTGGACGGGGGCGCGCGGGAGAAGATCCGCGCCGCGCACGGCGGCCTGGTGGCGATGATCGTCGAGGCCCTGGGCGCCCTCGGGCTGGCGGAGCCCCGCCTGTCCGCGATGCTGCTCCAGGGCGTCGTGGACGCCGCGGCCCGCCGCATCGAGCTCGGCGCCGCCGAGGACCCGGCCGTGATCACCGAGACGGCCGTCGCCATGGTGCTGAGGGGCGTCGCCGTCTAGGGAGCCCCCGCGGCGGCGGCCGGGAGCAGTCGCGGTGTGGGCGGGGGGAGCAGGGTCAGCGGGTCGAGGTAGGTGTCCTCGCCCGTGAGGAGGCCCCAGTGCAGGCAGGGGCCCGGGCAGTGCGAGCCCTCCGTGAGCACGGCCACCACCTGGCCCGTCGCGACGGTCTCCCCCTCCGCGACCAGCGGCCGGACCGGTTCGTACGTCGTGCGCAGGCCGCCCGGGAGGGTGAGCGAGAGCACCCCCCGCCCCGCGACCCGCCCCGCGTAGTGCACCCGCCCGGGACCCACGGCCCGGACCTGCGCCCCGGCCGGCGCCGACAGGTCCACACCGCGGTGCCCGGCCGCGTACGGGGTGGGCGGCGGATCCCACCAGCGCGCCACGGACAGCGGCGCGGGCAGGGGGCGCACTCGTGGCGCCCCGCGCAGGCCCGCCGCCCCGTGCACCGGTACGCCGGGCCCCGCGGACGCGGGACCCGGGGCCGCCGGCACGGCGGGGGACGGCGGCCCGGGCAGTGGCCGGGGCAGGGCCAGGAGCAGGATGAGCAGCAGTTTCGTCATGCCCCGCAGGATCCCGCGCGGGCGGCGTGACGGGTTCGCGCCTGTGGACGGCCGACGGGGTGTGGACAACGGCGTCACCCGCATACCGCCGGGTCCCGTACACTTCTTGTGGCGATCCGGGTCACCGGGTCGACTTCGCACGCCCCAGCGCCGGCCGGTTCCGGTCAGGTGAAAGCGTCTCTCGGTCCCTCCAGGGGCAGGGCGCGGCGGGGCGTCAGGAACCAAACCGAGAAACCAAGGAGATGGCCATGGCCGTCGTAACGATGCGGGAGCTGCTGGAGAGCGGCGTCCACTTCGGTCACCAGACCCGTCGCTGGAACCCGAAGATGAAGCGCTTCATCTTCACCGAGCGCAACGGCATCTACATCATCGACCTGCTCCAGTCGCTGTCGTACATCGACCGCGCCTACGAGTTCGTGAAGGAGACCGTCGCGCACGGTGGCTCCATCATGTTCGTCGGTACGAAGAAGCAGGCGCAGGAGGCCATCGCCGAGCAGGCGACCCGCGTCGGCATGCCGTACGTCAACCAGCGCTGGCTGGGTGGCATGCTCACCAACTTCTCCACCGTCTACAAGCGCCTCCAGCGTCTGAAGGAGCTTGAGGCGATCGACTTCGAGGACGTCGCCGCCTCGGGTCTCACCAAGAAGGAGCTCCTGGTCCTCTCCCGCGAGAAGGCCAAGCTGGAGAAGACCCTCGGTGGTATCCGCGAGATGTCGAAGGTTCCCAGCGCCGTCTGGATCGTCGACACCAAGAAGGAGCACATCGCCGTCGGTGAGGCGCGCAAGCTGCACATCCCGGTCGTCGCGATCCTCGACACCAACTGTGACCCCGACGAGGTCGACTACAAGATCCCGGGCAACGACGACGCGATCCGTTCCGTCACCCTGCTCACCCGCGTGATCGCCGACGCCGTCGCCGAGGGCCTCATCGCCCGCTCCGGCGCTGCGACCGGTGACTCGAAGCCGGGCGAGAAGGCCGCCGCCGAGCCCCTCGCCGAGTGGGAGCGCGACCTGCTCGAGGGCGAGAAGAAGGCCGACGCCGAGGCCCCCGCGGCCGAGGCTCCGGCCGCCGAGGCCACCGAGGCCGAGGCTCCGGCTGCCGAGGCCCCCGCGGCCGAGGCTCCGGCCGCCGAGCAGGCCTGACCCACTGAGAGTGCCCGGCGTTCATCCGCCGGGCATTCGCAGCACGGACGATGACGGCGGGGGAGCCGCGCCACGAGCGCGCTCCTCCGCTGTTCACCCGTAGATCTACGACTTCGAGAGAGAATCACAGACTCATGGCGAACTACACCGCCGCTGACGTCAAGAAGCTCCGCGAGCTCACCGGCGCCGGCATGCTGGACTGCAAGAACGCGCTCGTCGAGGCCGACGGCGACGTCACCAAGGCCAACGAGATCCTGCGCGTCAAGGGCCTGAAGGGTGTCGCCAAGCGCGAGGGCCGTTCCGCCGAGAACGGTGCCGTCACCTCCCTGATCGCCGAGGACGCCACCTCCGGCGTGCTCCTCGAGCTCAAGTGCGAGACCGACTTCGTGGCCAAGAGCCCGAAGTTCCTGGCCGTCGCCGACCAGCTCGCCGCCCACGTGGCCGAGACCAAGCCCGCGGACATCGAGGCGCTGCTGGCGTCCGAGATCGAGGCCGGCAAGACCGTCCAGGCGTTCGTGGACGAGGCCAACGCCAACCTCGGCGAGAAGATCGTCCTGGACCGCTTCGCGCAGTACGAGGGTGCTTTCGTCGCCTCCTACATGCACCGCACCATGCCCGACCTGCCCCCGCAGATCGGTGTCCTGGTCGAGCTGGACAAGGCCGACGCCGAGCTGGCCAAGGGCATCGCCCAGCACATCGCCGCCTTCGCGCCGAAGTACCTGACCGCCGAGGACGTTCCGGCCGAGGTCGTCGAGTCCGAGCGTCGCGTCGCCGAAGAGGTCACCCGCGCCGAGGGCAAGCCCGAGGCCGCGATCGCCAAGATCGTCGAGGGTCGCGTCAACGGCTTCTTCAAGGACGTCACGCTCCTCGGCCAGCCGTACGCGCTGGACAACAAGAAGTCCGTCCAGAAGGTTCTGGACGAGGCCGGTGTCACCCTGAAGCGCTTCACCCGCATCAAGGTCGGCATCTGAGTCCGTCCGTACGCGACGGACACCGGACCCCTATAGGGTCTGAAGCAGTCGTCCGTGCCCGCGCAGGACGACCGCAGATCTGACGAGGAGGCCATTGCCCCAGAGGGAACCGCGAGGACCCACCGGCAATGGCCTTCTTCGTATGTGCACGAGGAGATCTCCATGAATCAGGGCGTGGACCCCCACACCGCATCCGACGACAAGAGCGACCACGAGAAGAAGGGTCGCCGCTTCATGCTGAAGCTGTCCGGCGAAGCCTTCTCCGGCGGCGGCGGACTGGGTGTCGACCCCGACGTCGTGCACGCCATCGCCCGCGAGATCGCGGCCGTGGTCCGCGACGGCGCCGAGATCGCGATCGTCATCGGCGGCGGCAACTTCTTCCGCGGCGCCGAGCTTCAGCAGCGTGGCATGGACCGGGCCCGGTCCGACTACATGGGCATGCTCGGCACCGTCATGAACTGCCTCGCCCTCCAGGACTTCCTGGAGAAGGAAGGCATCGACAGCCGCGTCCAGACCGCCATCACCATGGGCCAGGTCGCGGAGCCGTACATCCCGCTCCGCGCCGTGCGCCACCTGGAGAAGGGCCGCGTCGTCATCTTCGGCGCCGGTATGGGCATGCCCTACTTCTCCACCGACACCACGGCCGCCCAGCGTGCCCTGGAGATCGACGCCGAGGCCCTCCTCATGGGCAAGAACGGCGTCGACGGGGTCTACGACTCCGACCCGAAGACCAACCCGGACGCCGTGAAGTTCGACGCGCTGGAGTACAGCGAGGTGCTGTCCCGGGACCTCAAGGTCGCCGACGCCACGGCCATCACGCTGTGCCGCGACAACCGGCTGCCGATCCTGGTCTTCGAGCTGCTCGCCGAGGGCAATATCGCCCGCGCCGTCAAGGGTGAGAAGATCGGCACGCTCGTGAGCGACCAGGGCACCCGGGTCTGAGCACACCGAGCCGGGCCCGCAGGGGCCCGGTCCGGGCGGCCCGGACCGCCCGCGCCCGCCTGAACCATCCATATCTGACATGCAGGAGCACGTGGTGATCGAAGAAATCCTCCTCGAGGCCGAGGAGAAGATGGAGAAGGCCGTCGTCGTCGCCAAGGAAGACTTCGCCGCGATTCGCACGGGCCGTGCGCACCCGGCGATGTTCAACAAGATCGTGGCGGACTACTACGGTGCCATCACGCCCATCAACCAGCTCGCCTCCTTCGCCGTGCCCGAGCCGCGCATGGCGATCGTGACGCCGTTCGACGCCTCGGCGCTGCGCAACATCGAGCAGGCGATCCGCGACTCCGACCTCGGTGTCAACCCGAGCAACGACGGCCGCATCATCCGGGTGACCTTCCCGGAGCTGACGCAGGACCGCCGCAAGGAGTACATCAAGGTCGCCAAGAACAAGGCCGAGGACTCCAAGGTCTCCATCCGCTCCGTGCGCCGCAAGGCCAAGGACGCCCTCGACAAGCTGGTCAAGGACAAGGAGGCCGGCGAGGACGAGGTGCGCCGCGCCGAGAAGGAGCTCGACGACACCACCGCGAAGTACGTCGCGCAGGTGGACGAGCTGCTCAAGCACAAGGAAGCCGAGCTCCTCGAGGTCTGATGAACGACTCTCCCTGGGCCGCGGAGCCGGTTCCGGCGGGTCCCGCATACGATGCGCTGGTGGGCCCGCACACTGCGCCCATGCCCATCGTGCCCGATGCCGCCGGCCGTGCCTTCGACGACCGGGACGCACGCGATCGGGGGGCCGCCTTCGCCGGCGGCCCCCCGTTCCGCGCCGAGACGCCGTTGCAGGAGCCCATGCCCAGCCCCCCGCCTCCGCCACCGCAGGCCCCGCAGGACGCCTCGCCCCCGCCGCCGAAGAAGCGCGCGGGGCGGGATCTGCGTGCCGCCATAGGGGTCGGCGTAGGCCTCGGCGCGGTGGTCTTCGCTTCGCTGTTCATCGTCAAGGCCGTCTTCGTCGGCGTCATCGTCGTCGCGATCGTGGTCGGCCTGTGGGAGCTCACCTCCCGGCTCCAGGAGAAGAAGGGCATCAAGGCCCCGCTGGTCCCCCTCGCGGTCGGCGGAGCGGCGATGATCATCGCCGGATACGTCCGCGGGGCCGAGGGCGCGTGGGTGGCCATGGCCCTCACCGCGCTGGCCGTCCTCGTGTGGCGGATGACCGAGCCGCCCGAGGACTACCTCAGGGACGTCACCGCGGGCGTCTTCGCGGCGTTCTACGTGCCCTTCCTGGCCACGTTCGTCGCGATGCTGCTGACCCCGGACGACGGTCCGCAGCGGGTGGTGACCTTCCTGGTCCTGACCGTGGTCAGCGACACCGGGGCCTACGCCGTGGGCTGGCGCTTCGGCAAGACCAAGCTCGCCCCGCGCATCAGCCCCGGCAAGACCCGCGAGGGGCTCTTCGGAGCGGTCGCCTTCGCGATGGCGGCCGGCGCCCTGTGCATGGAGTTCCTGATCGACGGGGGTGCCTGGTGGCAGGGCCTGCTGCTCGGCCTCGCCGTCGCGGTCAGCGCCACCCTGGGCGACCTCGGCGAGTCCATGATCAAGCGTGACCTGGGCATCAAGGACATGGGCACGCTGCTCCCGGGCCACGGCGGCATCATGGACCGGCTCGACTCGCTGCTGCCGACCGCTCCCGTCGTCTGGCTGCTGCTGGCGGCGTTCGTCGGTACCGGCTGAGCGGTCGCTCCGGGGCCGCGGGCCAGGGGGCGGACCACCGGCTGACGGGTCCGGGCCGGGTTATCCTGGAGGGCGCGCCGTGTTCACGCGGCGCGCCCTTTCCGTCCAGCGGCCGAGCCGCGGACCGGCCCTGCACGCGCGGGGTGACCCCCACCCCGTCGTACTGAGGAGTACCGCATGGCCCCCCGTCCCGCTCCGGGTGAGCTCACCTTCGTCGCCCCTCGCGGGGTCAAGAAGCCGCCCCGGCACCTCGCCGACCTGACCCCGGCCGAGCGCCGGGAGGCGGTGGCCGCGATCGGCGAGAAGCCGTTCCGGGCCAAGCAGCTCTCCCAGCACTACTTCGCCCGCTACGCGCACGACCCGGCCGAGTGGACCGACATTCCGGCGGCCTCGCGCGAGAAGCTCCAGCAGGAGCTGCTCCCGGAGCTCATGAACGTCGTCCGGCACATCAGCTGTGACGACGACACCACCCGCAAGACCCTGTGGAAGCTGCACGACGGCACGCTCGTCGAGTCCGTGCTGATGCGTTACCCGGACCGGGTGACGATGTGCATCTCCTCGCAGGCCGGCTGCGGAATGAACTGCCCGTTCTGCGCGACCGGCCAGGCGGGCCTGGACCGCAACCTCTCCACCGCCGAGATCGTGCACCAGATCGTCGACGGGATGCGCGCCCTGCGCGACGGCGAGGTCCCCGGCGGCCCCGCCCGCCTGTCCAACATCGTCTTCATGGGCATGGGCGAGCCGCTGGCGAACTACAAGCGCGTCGTCGGAGCCATCCGCCGCCTCACCGACCCCGAGCCCGACGGCCTCGGCCTCTCGCAGCGCGGCATCACCGTCTCCACCGTCGGCCTGGTCCCGGCCATGCTGCGCTTCGCCGACGAGGGCTTCAAGTGCCGCCTCGCGGTCTCCCTGCACGCCCCGGACGACGAGCTGCGCGACACCCTCGTCCCGGTGAACACCCGCTGGAAGGTCCGCGAGGTCCTCGACGCGGCCTGGGAGTACGCGGAGAAGTCCGGCCGCCGCATCTCCATCGAGTACGCCCTGATCCGCGACATCAACGACCAGGCCTGGCGCGGCGACCTCCTCGGCCGCCTGCTCAAGGGCAAGCGCGTACACGTCAACCTGATCCCGCTGAACCCGACGCCGGGCTCCAAGTGGACCGCCTCGCGCCCCGAGGACGAGAAGGCCTTCGTCGAGGCGATCGCCCGCCACGGCGTGCCCGTGACCGTCCGCGACACCCGCGGCCAGGAGATCGACGGCGCCTGCGGCCAGCTCGCCGCCTCGGAACGATAGATTCCGGCTGCATTCCGGACAGCGGCCTGCCCGATTCGGCCACGGGGTACCCTGTGGCCGAACCAATTGCATATTCCGACAGGGGAGCGCCACAGCGCTGAGAGTGCGGTACCCGTCATCCGCAGACCCTCTGAACCTCGCCCCGGTCATTCGGGGTAGGAAGTTCGGTCACCACTCAAGCTGTTGCGCCCTGCCCGGCGACCGCTCGCGAAGAGCGCCGGGCGGGGCCGCGTCTTCTCCTGGTCATCCCAGGAGGAATACACCAGTGAGCACCACCAGGAAGATCGCGGGCACGGCGCTCGCGGCGGCGCTCGGCGTCACCACCCTCGGCGCCTGCGGCGGCGGCGAGGGCAAGGACACGTCCGAGGCGACCGGCGCCCCCAAGTCCAAGACGGTCACGCTCGTCTCCCACGACTCCTTCAACGTGACCGCCACGGTCCTCAAGGAGTTCGAGCAGCAGAGCGGCTACACCGTCAAGGTCCTGAAGTCCGGCGACGCGGGCGCGGCCCTCAACCAGGAGATCCTCACCAAGGGATCCCCGCGCGGCGACGTCTTCTTCGGCGTCGACAACACCCTGCTCTCGCGGGCCCTCGACAACGGCATCTTCACCCCGTACGACGCCAAGGGCCTGGACACGGTGAAGCCCGAGTTCGTCCTCGACCAGCAGCACCGGGTCACCCCGGTCGACTCCGGCGACATCTGCGTCAACTACGACAAGGCCTACTTCGCCGACAAGAGGATCGCCCCGCCGCAGACGCTGGACGACCTGGTCAAGCCGGAGTACAAGAACCTCCTCGTCACCGAGAACGCCGCGACCTCCTCGCCCGGCCTCGGCTTCCTCCTCGCCTCCGTCGGCAAGTACGGCGAGGAGGGCTGGAAGGACTACTGGAGCAAGCTCAAGGCCAACGGCGTCGAGGTCGTCGACGGCTGGGAGCAGGCCTACAACGAGCGCTTCTCCGGCTCCGCCGGCGGCAAGAAGGCCAAGGGCGACCGACCGCTGGTCGTCTCCTACGCCTCCAGCCCGCCGGTCGAGGTCCTCTACGGCGAGCCGCAGCCGGCCGATGCCCCGACGGGCGTCGCCACGGGCACCTGCTTCCGCCAGGTCGAGTTCGCGGGCCTGCTGAAGGGCGCGAAGAACGAGGAGGGCGGCAAGGCGCTCATCGACTTCCTGGTCTCCAAGAAGTTCCAGGAGGACATGCCGCTCCAGATGTTCGTGAACCCGGTCGTCAAGGACGCGAAGCTGCCGGAGCTGTTCACGAAGCACGGCGTGGTGGTCGAGAAGCCGGAGAACGTCGCTCCGGAGACCATCGCCAAGAACCGTGAGCAGTGGGTCAAGACGTGGTCCTCGCTCGTGAAGTAGAGCGCCTCCCCACGGAGGGCGGGCGCGCCACGGCCGTCAGACTCGCTCTGATGGCCGTGCCGCTCGCCTTCTTCGGAGTGTTCTTCGCCTTTCCCGTGGCCGCGATCGTCGGCCGCGGGCTCAAGACGGACGCGGGCTGGCAGTTCGGCCGGATCGGCGAGGTCCTGGCCCGGCCCGACATCGCCGGCGTGCTCTGGTTCACCACCTGGCAGGCGCTCGCCTCGACCGCCCTCACCCTGCTCCTCGCGCTGCCGGGCGCGTACGTCTTCGCCCGCCTGGAGTTCCCCGGCAAGCAGCTGCTGCGCGCGCTGGTCACCGTCCCCTTCGTCCTGCCGACGGTGGTCGTCGGCAGTGCCTTCCTGGCGCTGGTCGGGCGCGGCGGGCTGCTCGACGAACTGTGGGGCGTGCGGCTGGACACCACCGTCTGGGCGATCCTGCTCGCCCACGTCTTCTTCAACTACGCCGTCGTCGTACGGACGGTCGGCGGGCTGTGGGCGCAGCTGGACCCGCGCCAGGAGGAGGCCGCCCGGGTGCTGGGCGCCGGGCGGATCACGGCGTGGCGGCGGGTGACGCTGCCCGCGCTCGCGCCGGCGGTGGCCGCCGCCTCGCTGATGGTGTTCCTGTTCACCTTCAGCTCCTTCGGCGTCGTGCAGATCCTCGGCGGGCCCGCGTACGCCACCCTGGAGGTGGAGGTCTACCGGCAGACGGCGCAGCTGCTGGACCTGCCGACCGCAGCCGTGCTGACGATGGTCCAGTTCGCGGCCATCGCCGCCGTCCTCGCCGTGCACGCCCGCACGGTGCGCCGGCGGGAGACCGCGCTGCGGCTCGTGGACCCGGCGCACACCGCGCGCCCGCCGCGCGGCTGGGGACAGCGCGGCCTGCTGGGCGGGGTGCTGCTGTCGGTGGTCCTGCTGGTGGTGGCGCCGCTGGCCGTGCTGGTGGAACGGTCCTTCGACGCGCCGGGCGGCTACGGCTTCGGCTTCTACCGGGCGTTGCAGGACGCGGGCTCCGGCGGCGGAACGTTTCTGGTGCCGCCGCTGGAGGCCGTCTGGAACTCCCTCCAGTACGCCCTCGCCGCCACCGCCATCGCCCTGGTCGTCGGCGGGCTCGCGGCCGCCGCCCTGACCCGGCGCGCGGGCCGCTTCGTACGCGGTTTCGACGCGCTGCTGATGCTGCCGCTCGGGGTGTCCGCCGTGACCGTGGGCTTCGGGTTCCTGATCACCCTGGACGAGCCGCCGCTGGACCTCAGGACCTCGTGGATCCTGGTGCCGCTGGCGCAGGCGCTGGTCGGGGTGCCCTTCGTCGTACGGACCATGCTGCCGGTGCTGCGGGCCGTGGACGGCCGGCTGCGGGAGGCGGCGGCCGTGCTCGGGGCCTCGCCGCTTCGGGCCTGGCGGGAGGTGGACCTGCCGCTGGTGCGGCGGGCGCTGCTGATCGCGGCGGGCTTCGCCTTCGCGGTCTCGCTGGGCGAGTTCGGCGCGACCGTCTTCATCGCCCGGCCGGACCGCCCGACGCTGCCGGTGGCCGTGGCACGGCTGCTGGGGCGGGCCGGGGAGATGAACTACGGGCAGGCGATGGCCCTGAGCACGATTCTGATGCTGGTGTGCGCGGTGTCCCTGCTGGTGCTGGAGCGGCTGCGACCCGACAAGACCTCGGGAGAGTTCTGATGACCCTGCTCCAGCTCGAAGGGGTCTCGGTCCGCTTCGGTGACCGGGCGGTGGTGGACGCGGTCGACCTGGAGGTCGCCGCGCACGAGACCGTGTGCGTGCTGGGGCCGAGCGGCAGCGGCAAGTCCACCCTGCTGCGGGTGGTGGCCGGGCTCCAGCCGGTGTCCGGGGGGCGGGTGCTGCTCGGCGGCGCCGACCAGGCCGGAGTGCCCGTGCACCGGCGGGGGGTGGGCCTGATGTTCCAGGATCACCAGCTGTTCCCGCACCGGGACGTCGGCGGGAACGTCGCCTTCGGCCTGCGCATGCGGGGCCCGCAGGCGGGGCTCCGCGCGGGGTCCGGGTTCCGCTCGCGTTCCGCGAAGGCGTCGTACGAGGCCCAGGTCGCGGAGCTGCTGGAACTGGTCGGGCTCCCGGGGGCCCAGCGGCGGGCCGTCTCCTCGCTGTCGGGCGGCGAGCAGCAGCGGGTGGCCCTCGCCCGGGCACTGGCCCCCTCGCCCCGGCTGCTGATGCTCGACGAGCCGCTCGGCCAGCTGGACCGGGGGCTGCGCGAGCGGCTGGTGGTCGAGCTCCAGGGGCTCTTCTCCCGGCTGGGTACCACCGTCCTCGCCGTCACCCACGACCAGGGGGAGGCCTTCGCGCTGGCCGACCGGGTGGTGGTGATGCGGGACGGGCGGATCGCGCAGACCGGGACCCCGCTGGAAGTGTGGCAGCGGCCCGCGTCGGAGTTCGTGGCCCGGTTCCTCGGCTTCGAGAACGTGGTCCCGGGGACGGTGGCGGGTGCCGCCGCCGCCACCGCGTGGGGCCGGGTGCCCGTCCCGGCCGGCACGCCCGAGGGGGAGCAGCGGCTGCTGATCCGTCCGGCGGGGGTGGTGCTGTGCGCGGCGGGCCTGGACTGCGTGGTGGAGTCCCGCACCTTCCGCGGCACGCACGTCGCCCTGCGGCTGAGGCCCGCGTCGGGGCCGGTGCTCGACGCCGAGTGCGAGCTGGCCGCCGCGCCGGCCGTGGGGGACCGGGTCGCGGTGGCCTTCAGCCCGTCCGAGGTCGTCGTCCTCCCGCGGGGCTGACGCCGGAGGCCGTCGGGCTCGGCTCGTGGGGCCCTGCGTCTCTCCGGCGGGCGGTATCCGCCGGGTCACCGCGTACGGGGACCCGGCGGAGCGATCAGCGCCGGTCAGGCCACCGGTGCCGGAACCGGCTCCTCGGCGGGTTCCTCGGCCCCGTCGTGGTTGCCGTACCAGGCCACCGCGACGGCGCCGGCGACCGCCAGGAGGAAGCCGGTCACCGCGAGCCACGCCAGGCCCGGGCGGGACGCGTCGCCGAGCCACAGGACGCCGATCGCTCCCGGAAGCACCGTCTCGCCGACGACCAGGGCGGCGGTCGCGCCGTTCACCGAGCCGATCTGGAGGGCCACCGTGTGCAGGTACATGCCGCCGAAGCCCGCCACCAGGATGGCGTACAGCGCCGGGTCCGTGATGAAGGTGACCGGGTCGAAGGGGTCCACGCCGTCGAGGATGCGCACGCCCACGCCCAGCGCGCCGAAGGCCAGACCCGACAGCAGACCCGCCAGGATCGCGGCCCGGCCGCCGAGGAAGCGCACGGCCACCGTGCCGCCGACGATGATCACCAGGGTCACGGCCAGCAGCCACCAGTGCGTGGACATCGGGGCGTAGTGGTCGCCCTCGTGGCCGGCGGCGGTCGCCAGCAGCACCAGAGCCGCGCAGACGACCCCGATCGAGGTCCATTCCTTGCGGGTGAGGCGGATGCCCAGCATCTTCACGCTGAGGATGGCGGTGATCACCAGGTTGGCGCTGATCACCGTCTGGGAGAGGAACAGGGGCAGCATGCGGGCCGCCAGCGCGCCCAGTCCGAAGCCCACGAAGTCCAGGATGGTGCCGACGATGAACTCCCAGGTCATCGCGGCCTTGGCGGTGGAGGTCAGGTTAGGTCCGCCGTGGGCGGTCACCCCGGCGGCCTCGGGGGACATCCGGGCGGCGCGGCGCGAGCCCACGGCTTGCAGGACAGAGCCCGTGCCGTAGCAGATGGACGCCGCGACAGCGGTCAGCAGGCCTATGAGCACAGAGGGCTCCGTTCAACGTCTGGCAGGTGAAAAGGCGGTACCTCTGCCAGACGTCGTATCCGGCCGGGAAGTTGCCTCGGGAAGGGATTTCTTTTGACCGGTTCTTTGCCCGTCCGGGGCTCAGGCCATGGCCGCGAGCGCGTCCGGCACCTCGTCCACCGAGTCCACCAGCGCGATCCGGGACTCCATCGCCCGGCCCCGCGCCAGTTCCCGCAGCAGCGGCCACACGGGCAGGCGGGTGGTCCAGTGGGCACGGTCCACCAGGACCATCGGGGCCGGCTCGGACCGCGACTCGTAGTAGTTCGGCGTCGCGTTGTCGAAGACCTCCTGCACGGTGCCGGCGGCGCCCGGCAGGAAGACCACGCCCGCGTCGCACCGGGCGAGCAGCCCGTCCTCGCGGGTGGCGTTCGCGAAGTACTTGGCGATCTGCCCCGCGAAGGCGTTCGGCGGCTCGTGCCCGTAGAACCAGGTGGGGATCCCGACCGAGTCGCCGCCCGCGGGCCAGCGCTCGCGCACGGCGAAGGCCGCACGCGCCCAGTCGGTGACGGACGGGCTGAAGGAGGGCACCTCCGCCAGCAGCTCCAGCGCCTCGGTCAGCGCCTCGTCGGGCGCGGGCGCCAGGTACGCGCCGAGGTTGGCGGCCTCCATCGCGCCGGGGCCGCCGCCGGTGGCGACCGTCAGGCCGGACCGGGACAGGGCCCGGCCCAGACCGGCCGCGCCGCGGTAGGCCGTACCGCCCCGGGCCATGGCGTGGCCGCCCATCACACCGACGACGCGGGACCCGGCGAGGCGTTCGTCGAGGGCGTCGGAGACGGCGTCGTCGTGGAGGGAGCGCAGCATGGAGGAGAACACGTCGCCGTCGGACCCGGCCTCCTGGAACCAGGCGTACGTCCGCGCGTCAGGGGTCGCCCCGTAGCCCTCGTCCAGTCCGGCGAACAGCTCCTCGGCGGTGTACAGCAGACCCCGGTACGGGTTGAACGGCAGGTCCGGTATCGGCGGGAAGACGAGGGCGCCGTCCGCGCGGACCTTCACCGAGGCGTCGGGCTCCATGGCGCAGCCCAGGAACACGGCCGCCGAGGTGTCGGCGGACAGCAGGGCGAAGGTCCGCTCCAGGAGGTTGAGCGACTGGATCCGGTAGCCGCTCAGTGAGCGGCCGGCGACGACCCGGTCGAATTCGGCGAGCGTCTCGATCTCGATGTCTGCGTTGACCATTCGGCCCACCCTAAGGGCCGGCCGTCTCAGCGGGTCAGCGCCAGTGACGTCAGCTGCGCCACACCCCAGCCGAGTCCCGCCGCCGCCCCGAGGAGCGCGACCGCCCGCAGGGCCACGGCGGTACGCAGCACCGTGCCCGGCGTGCCGAGCCCGGCCAGCGCCGCCCGCTGGGCGGAGCGGGCCTGCCGGGCCTCGACGGCCGAGAAGAGCAGGGTCCCGGCCGCGCACAGGGCCACCAGGGCGGCGGCGGGGCCGGTCAGCGGCCCGAGCGGGGTGACCGTTTCGCCCTGGCCGCGCAGGGCGAGGGCGGTGAGGGCGGCCGCGCCGACGGCGCAGAGCACTCCGAGCGGCCGTCCCAGCCGGGGCGCCTCCTCCTGGAGCCCGCGCCCGGCCAGCAGCCGGAGCGGGCCCGGCCGCAGTGACTGCACCAGGGTCCCGCAGGCGTAGGCCAGGCCGGGCCCGGCGAGGGCGAGCCCGACCGTGATCAGTACGCAGCCCGCCGGCACGGCGGCTCCGGCCGGCCGGGCGTACGCCAGGGCGGCGAGCCCGCAGGCGGTGAGCGCCACCCCCCACGGCACGCCGGTCTGCGGGGCCAGCCCGGAGTGCGGCGGGCGGGGGCGCAGGGCCAGGGCGGTGGCGGTGGCGGCCGTCAGCGGGACCAGGGCCAGCAGGGTGAGTGCGGCGGCCACCGGCAGCGGCCGGTCGGCGTGCAGCAGCCGGGCGGCGGCGCCGTCGAAGGGCAGTCCGGCGAGGTCGCCCCGCAGGTGGAGGAAGGCCGCCAGGGCCAGGGCGCCGCCGAGGGCGCAGGCGATGGCGGTGGAGACGGCCGCGACGAGGGTGAGCCGTACGGGGCCCAGCCCGGCGGCGTCGAGCCCGTCGCGGGGCCGGGTCGCGGGGTCGGTGCGGGCGACGGCGACGGCGAACTGCACGGTGGCGGCGAGCGGCACCAGCGCCCACAGCAGCCGGGGGAACGATCCCGCGGGCACGGCCGTCGCCTCCGCGAGGACGTACAGCAGGAGGAACCCGCTGCCGGCGGAGGCGGCCGCGACCAGCAGCCTGCGCAGCTGGACCAGGGGGCGGGAGCCGCGTACTAGGCGGAGAGGGAGCACGCGGCCTGGTCCTCCGTCGTCGGGCCGGCGGCCGCGGCGCCTGCCGGGCGGCCGTCGAGCAGGGCGAGACGGCGGTCGGCGGCGGCCGCGGTCTCCTCGTCGTGGGTGGCGAGCAGGACGGTGATGCCGTGGGAGCGGGCGGCCGTGGTGAGGGTGCGCAGCAGCAGCGTGCGCTCGGCCCGGTGCAGCGGGGCGGTGGGCTCGTCGGCGAAGAGGACGGCGGGCTCGGCGATCAGGGCGCGGGCCAGGGCGACCCGCTGGGCTTCGCCGCGGTTCAGCGCGCCGGGGCGCTTGCGGGCGAAGACGTCGAGGTCGAGGCGCTCCAGCCATGCGCAGGCGGTACGGCGGGCGGCGCGGTGGGGGGTGCCGGCGAGCAGCAGGGGCAGGGCGGCGTTCTCCCAGACCTTGAGCTCGGGCAGCAGCTGTGCTTCGGGCCCGAGCCAGGCGAACCGGTCGCGGCGCAGGCGCTCGCGGGCGGCGGCGCCGAGGGTGTGGACGGGGACGCTGTTGAACCAGACCTCGCCCTGCTCGGGCAGCAGCCGGCCGGCCAGACAGCGCAGCAGGGTGCTCTTGCCGCAGCCGCGCGGGCCGGTCACGGCGAGGATCTCGCCCTGGCGGACTCCGGCGGAGACACCGATCAGGCCGGGCGTACCGCTGTGGGAGTAGTGCAGGGACCGGGCCCAGAGCAGGTCGTCCTGCGGCGGGGCATGGTCGTGCCGGGCCTTGTCCGGTGGAGCCACCATGGCGTACACCTCCGTCCGGGGGAACGAAGCGGAGCCCTTTCGGTCACTGGCGCCGCATGGAGATGTAATGGGATGAACGTCTTGGATGCTGACAGCACACGGCCCGGATCCCCGCGTTCTACTCGAACGGAGGATCCGGGCCGTGTGTTCGGGCCAGTGCGGCTCCGGACCGGTTAGAGCTTGGTCCAGGCCTCGGTGAGCACCGAGCGCAGGATGCCTTCGATCTCGTCGAAGGTGCCCTGGTCGGCGATCAGCGGCGGGGCCAGCTGGATGACCGGGTCCCCGCGGTCGTCGGCGCGGCAGTACAGGCCGTTGTCGAAGAGCGCCTTGGAGAGGAAGCCGTAGAGCACGCGCTCGGTCTCCTCGTCCGTGAAGGACTCCTTGGTGACCTTGTCCTTGACGAGCTCGATGCCGTAGAAGAAGCCGTTGCCGCGGACGTCGCCGACGATCGGAAGGTCGTGCAGCTTCTTCAGGGTGTCGAAGAAGTTGCCCTCCTGGTCCAGCACGTGCTGGTTCAGGCCTTCCTTGTCGAAGATGTCGAGGTTGGCGATGGCCACTGCGGAGGACACCGGGTGCCCGCCGAAGGTGTAGCCGTGCAGGAAGGTGTTGTCGCCCTTGTAGAAGGGCTCCGCGATGCGGTCCGAGACGATGCAGGCGCCGATCGGGGAGTAGCCCGAGGTCATGCCCTTGGCGCAGGTGATCATGTCCGGTACGTAGCCGAACTTGTCACAGGCGAACATCGTGCCGAGGCGGCCGAACGCGCAGATGGTCTCGTCGGAGACGAGCAGCACGTCGTAGGTGTCGCAGATCTCGCGCACCCGCTGGAAGTAGCCGGGCGGGGGCGGGAAGCAGCCGCCGGCGTTCTGGACGGGCTCCAGGAAGACGGCCGCGACGGTGTCGGGGCCCTCGAAGAGGATCTGCTGCTCGATCTGGTCGGCGGCCCAGCGGCCGAAGGCCTCCGGGTCGTCGCCGTGGATCGGGGCGCGGTAGATGTTGGTGTTGGGCACCTTGTGCGCGCCGGGGACCAGCGGCTCGAAGGGGGCCTTCAGTGCCGGCAGGCCGGTGATGGACAGGGCGCCCTGCGGGGTGCCGTGGTAGGCGACCGCACGCGAGATGACCTTGTACTTGGTGTGCTTGCCCTTCAGCTTGAAGTACTGCTTGGCGAGCTTCCAGGCGGTCTCGACGGCCTCGCCTCCACCAGTGGTGAAGAAGACCTTGTTCAGGTCGCCCGGGGCATAGTCGGCCAGGCGCTCGGCGAGCTCGACGGCCTTGGGGTGCGCGTACGACCACACGGGGAAGAACGCGAGCTCCTGCGCCTGCTTGTAGGCGACCTCGGCCAGCTCCTTGCGGCCGTGACCGGCGTTGACCACGAACAGTCCGGCGAGACCGTCCAGGTAGCGCTTGCCCTTGTCGTCGAAGATGTAGGTGCCCTCACCCCGCACGATGGTGGGGACGGGCGCGTTCTCGTACGACGACATGCGGGTGAAGTGCATCCACAGGTGGTCGTACGCGGTTTTGGAGAGGTCCTGGCTCACGGGCTATCGAGTTCCCCACATGTAGGTCTGCTTCTTCAGCTTCAGGTAAACGAAGCTTTCGGTTGATCGCACGCCGGGGAGCGTGCGGATCTTCTTGTTGATCGTTTCGAGCAGGTGGTCGTCGTCCTCGCAGACGATTTCCACCATCAGGTCGAACGACCCCGCGGTCATCACGACGTACTCGCACTCGGCCATGGCGGTCAGGGCGTCGGCCACCGGGTCGAGGTCTCCCTCGACGTTGATGCCGACCATTGCCTGACGCCGCAGGCCCACGGTGAGCGGGTCCGTCACGGCGACGATCTGCATGACGCCCTGGTCGAGCAGCTTCTGCACGCGCTGGCGCACCGCCGCTTCGGACAGGCCCACGGCCTTGCCGATCGATGCATAGGGACGGCGGCCGTCCTCCTGCAGTTGCTCGATGATCGCCAGGGACACAGCATCGACCGAAGGGGACGGTTGTCTGTTCCTGGAATCTGCGCTTCGACTGACCACGACCTCACTGTGCACGAGGAGTCGTCTGTTCCGCAACCCGTAATCGATGAAATCCGTTGTGGTGGGTCTTCGATTACACGGATTTCGTAGGTGGTGGCGTCTGGCTCTGTCGAAAGCGTCGACGGAGGGGCTACGCTTGGCAGGTCGTCTCATTCGTTGGACATGTGATCAGGAGAGTGGCTGTAGTGACCACCGAACTGCGTCGTCTGCGCAACTACATCGGCGGGGAGTTCAAGGACGCCGCTGACGGGCGGACCACCGACGTGGTCAACCCCGCGACCGGCGAGGTGTACGCCACCGCCCCGCTGTCGGGCCAGGCCGACGTCGACGCCGCCATGGCGGCCGCCGCGGCCGCCTTCCCGGGCTGGCGCGACACCACGCCGTCGGAGCGCCAGAAGGCGCTGCTGAAGATCGCGGACGCCTTCGAGGCGCGCGCCGACGAGCTGGTCGCCGCCGAGTCGCAGAACACCGGCAAGCCCCTGGCCCTGACGGCCAGCGAGGAACTGCCCCCGATGGTGGACCAGATCCGCTTCTTCGCGGGCGCCGCGCGCCTGCTCGAGGGCCGCTCGGCCGGCGAGTACATGGAGGGGATGACCTCGATCATCCGCCGTGAGCCGGTCGGTGTCTGCGCCCAGGTGGCGCCGTGGAACTACCCGATGATGATGGCCGTGTGGAAGTTCGCCCCGGCGATCGCCGCGGGCAACACCGTCGTCCTCAAGCCCTCGGACACCACCCCGGCCTCGACCGTGCTGATGGCCGAGATCATCGACTCGATCCTGCCCAAGGGCGTCTTCAACGTCGTCTGCGGCGACCGTGACACCGGCAAGGCCATGGTCGAGCACTCCACCCCGGCGATGGCCTCCATCACCGGCTCGGTGCGCGCCGGCATGCAGGTCGCCGAGAGCGCCTCCAAGGACGTCAAGCGCGTCCACCTGGAGCTCGGCGGCAAGGCCCCGGTCGTGGTGTTCGAGGACGCCGACCTGGCCAAGGCCGTCGAGGACATCGCGGTCGCCGGCTACTTCAACGCCGGCCAGGACTGCACGGCCGCCACCCGCGTGCTCGTCCACGAGTCCGTCCACGACGAGTTCGTCTCCGCGCTCGCCAAGGCCGCCGCCGACACCAAGACCGGCCAGCCGGACGACGAGGACGTGCTGTACGGCCCGCTGAACAACCCGAACCAGCTCAAGCAGGTCGCGGGCTTCATCGAGCGCCTCCCCGCCCACGCCAAGGTCGAGGCGGGCGGCCACCGGGTCGGCGAGAAGGGCTACTTCTACGCCCCGACCGTCGTCTCCGGCCTCAAGCAGGACGACGAGATCATCCAGAACGAGGTCTTCGGCCCCGTCATCACGGTCCAGTCCTTCACCGACGAGGCCCAGGCCCTCGAGTACGCGAACGGCGTCGAGTTCGCCCTCGCGTCCTCCGTCTGGACCAAGGACCACGCGCGCGCCATGCGCATGTCCAAGAACCTCGACTTCGGCTGCGTGTGGATCAACACCCACATCCCGCTCGTCGCCGAGATGCCGCACGGCGGCTTCAAGAAGTCCGGCTACGGCAAGGACCTCTCCGCCTACGGCTTCGAGGACTACACCCGCATCAAGCACGTGATGACCTCGCTCGACGCCTGATCCGCGGCCGTCGCACCGGCGGCGGCGCACTGATCACCGCAGGACCCCGACGGGGCGGGCAGTGGACATCTTGTCTGTTGCCCGCCCCTTCGTGCTGTCCGAGGGCGAGGCCATGCCTGAACTCGTCTCCCGCCGCGCGGCGCCGCGCGGCCTCGGTGCCGTGGTCTGCTCGCCGCCCTGGCCGGCTGCGGTGTGCCCGCCGCGTACGTCCCGGAGGACCGGCGCGGGGAACGGGACCTCTCGGACCGCGACCGCGCCCTCGCCTTCTCCAACTGGCCGCTCTACATCGACACCGGCGACCAGGACGAGGAGAGCCGTCCGACGCTGGAAGCCTTCACCCGCAGGACCGGCATCGCGGTCCGCTACACCGAGGAGGTCAACGACAACGACGAGTTCTTCGGCAAGGTCGGCCCGGCCATGAGGAACCACCAGGCGACCGGCCACGACCTGGTCGTGGTCAGCGACTGGATGGCCGCCCGCTTCGTCCATAGACCGCCCGACTGGCCGAGAACCCGCTGATCTTCCCCGACGAGGCGATGCGCGCACCACGCCGTCACCCGGGACATCTCCTCCGCCGAACACCCCTCCTTCGCCAGATGCCGGAACGCGATCGTCGGACTGTGACGACGGTCCGGCCGGACACGCCCCCGGGGAGAGTGCGGCACCGACTCGGGCGGCACCGACTCGGCTGCACCGGCTACTTGGCGAACGCCGCTCCGACGATGCCGTAGGTCACCCGGTTCATGTCCGGTCCCTTGGCGTCGGTGGAGTTCACCGAGTAGACGAGGGTGCGGGACAGGTCGCGGGTGCCGCCGATGACCGTGCTGTAGCCGTGGCGCGCCCCCGTCTTGCCGTAGACCTTCGTGCCGTCCGCCAGGAGGAACTCCTTCATGCCGGCCGTCTGCACGGCGTGCGCCCCGGTCTCGCTCGCGGCGTCCGGCACGTCGGGCACCGTGAACATCTCCTCGAGCTGCGCCTTCGGGACGACCTTGCCGCCGAACAGCGCCACCGTGAAGCGCTCCAGGTCCGCCGTGGTCGATATCAGGTCCCCGGCGGCCCAGTTGGAGGAGGAGTTCCACTCCGATACGTCCACCAGCGAGCGGCTCCGGTCGGCCCCCTCCACCGCCTGGTAGCCGTGGTTGTGCGCGCCGGGTATGCGGTTCTGGGTACGGGACGGGAACGAGGTGTGGCGCAGGCCCAGCGGTTTGGTGATCCGGTCGGACACGGCCTGCTCGTACGTCGTCCCCGTCAGCCTCTCGATCAGCACGCCCAGCACCGTGTAGTGGATGTTGCTGTAGCGCTGCTTCTTGCCCGGGTCGTACTCGGGGCCCTTGGCCACCGCGTTGGCGATCAGCGCCCGCGGGTCGACCACGTCGAACCGGTGCGCGTACTCGTCCTCGAAGGAGTCTCCGGGGCCGTCGGCGGACCGCAGGCCGCTCGTGTAGTCCAGCAGTTCCCGCACCTTGACCGGCTTGAAGCCGCCCGGGCCACCCGGCAGCAGCCCGGGGAGGAACTCCTGCACCGGCCGGTCGAGGTCCACCCGGCCTTCCGCGGCGAGCTGGAGCACCACCGCCGCCGTGAAGGTCTTCGTCACCGATCCGGCCCGGAAGCGGGCGTTCTCGATCGCGGCGCGCCCGCTGCGGACGTCGGCGACGCCCGAGCTGCCGCGCCAGCCGCCGCTCGTACCGCCCACCCGGACCAGAGCCGCCGTCGCGTCCTCGTTCCGCGCCCCGACACCCGCGATCGCCTTCTCCAGGGCCGCCGCGTCCGGCGGCGTGGTGAAGGAGGGCGGGGCGACGCCCGCCGAGACGGGCGCCGGCGCCGGAGCGGCCTGCGCGGCGGCCACCGGTCCGGCGGCGGCTCCCAAGACCAGAGCGGCGGCGATCAGCGTGCGCGTACGTGCCTGCATGACGGTTCCCCCTGTGTGCGGTCCGTTCCGCGGGGCCGACTGCCCCGATGACCTCAATGCTGCGGGTCACGGGAGCAGTCGCGGATCACCAACGAGAGGGGGTCTTCAGCGGTACGACAACTCACCGGCTCGAGGGATCCGACACGCCGCGCCCTCCCTCGCCGGAGGGAGAAACCCCCGAGGGAGAGAACCCGGCGCCCGCCGCGATCAGCCCCGTCTCGTACGCGCAGATCACCGCCTGGATCCGGTCCCGCACCCCCAGCTTCGCCAGCACGTTCCCCACGTGCGACTTCACCGTGTGCTCGCTCACCACCAACGCCGCCGCGATCTCCGCGTTCGACAGCCCCCGTCCCAGGTGCAGCAGCGTCTCCCGCTCCCGCGCGGTCAGCACCTCCAGCCGCTCCGCGGCGAGCGCGGGAACGGACGGCCGGGCCGTCGCCGCCGTGTACTCCTCGATCACCCTCCGCGCCACCGAGGGCGCCAGCAGCGACTCGCCCGCCGCGACCACGCGTACCGCGTGCACCAGGTCGTCCCGCCGCACGTCCTTCAGCAGGAAGCCGCTCGCCCCCGCGTGCAGCGCCTCGTACACGTACTCGTCCGAGTCGAAGGTCGTCAGCATCACCACCCGGCACGCACTGCCCGCCGAGATCGCCCGGCAGGCCTCGATCCCGTCCAGCACCGGCATCCGGACGTCCAGCAGCGCCACGTCCGGCGCGAGCCGTTCCACGGCCGCCACCGCCGCCGCCCCGTCGCCGGCCTCCGCCACGACCTCGATGTCCTCCTGGGCGTCCAGGATCATCGCGAAGCCGCTGCGCACCAGTTCCTGGTCGTCGGCCACCACCACACGGATCGTCAATTCCCACATCCAGCGGCGAGGCTACCGAGGCCGGCAGGGTCACCCGCACCGTGAAGCCCCTCCCGCCCGCCCCCGGGCCGGTCCGCGCCGTCCCGCCGTGCGCCGCCGCCCGCTCACGGAGCCCGATCAGCCCGTGCCCGTGCCCTCCGCCCGCGGTGGGCGCCGGGCCCCGGCCGTCGTCCGTGACCGTCACCGTCAGCGCGTCCACCCCGTACTCCAGGCGTACCTCCACCAGCGAGGCCCCCGCGTGCTTCACCACGTTCGTCAGCGCCTCCTGCACCACCCGGTGCACCGTCGCCTCCAGTGCCGCCGGCAGGTCGCGCACCGCACCCGTCCGTCCGTACGACACCGTGAGCCCGCCGGCCCGTACCCGGTCCAGGAGCACCGGCAGCTCCCCGATACCCGGCTGCGGCGCACGCGGGGCCGCCGCCGGCTCCTCCGCCCGCAGCACCCCCAGCATCGTCCGCAGCTGCGCCATCGCGTCCCGCCCCGTCTCGGCGATGGCCTCGAACGCGGCCTCCGCCCGGGCCGGGGCCGCGCGCACCGCCACCGGCCCGGCCTCCGCCTGCACGATCATGATGCTGACCGCGTGCGAGAGGATGTCGTGCATCTCCCTGGCTATTCGGGCCCGTTCGCGGGCCGCCGCCTGCTCGGCCTCGACCCGGTTCGCCCGCTCCAGCTGCGCCGCCCGGTCCTCCACGGCCGCGGTGTAGGCCTGCCGGGTGGCCTGGAGCCGCCCCAGTGCGAAGGCCGCCGCGAAGACGAACAGTGAGAACAGCAGCTCCCGCGCCGACCCGGTGTTGAGCGCCACGGAGACGGCGATCACCACCGTCAGGAGCCCGCCCATGACGAGCCGCACCCGCGCCGGGCTGAGCAGCGCGATCGTGTAGACGCAGATCAGCCCGGCGTACGGCAGCGGCTGCCCGGGACCGTCCAGGCCCAGCTGGTAGACGGAGCCCGCCGCGATCACCCCGAACACCGCCGTCACCGGAGCCCGCCGCCGCCACACCAGCGGCAGCGTGCCCAGCGTCGTCACCAGGTACGCGGTCCAGGTGGCCGGCGGATGCTGCGGGTCGCGGGGCACCACGAACGGGATGGTCGTCGCCACCTGCACCAGCAGCGCCAGCCCCAGGTCCTGCCGGCGCGGGTCTGCCCGCAGCACCCGCCCGCGCAGCCCTCCGCCCGGCGGGCGGGTCACCGGCCGAGCTCGGCCCGTACGGCGGCCAGCGCGTCCACCCGGTTCGTGGTGACGGAGTCCACCCCGGCCCGCAGCAGGCGGCGCATCGACCGCTTGGTGTCGGCCGTCCAGGCCGACACCAGCAGCCCGTCCCGGTGCAGGGCCTGCGTCAGCTCCCGGCTGACCAGGCCGAAGCGGTAGTTGAGCCACCGCGGTGCCACGGCGTCGATCAGCACGCGGCGCGGCGGCGACAGGGTGGTCCAGGTCAGCGCGATCTCCGCGCCCGGGTCCGCGGCGCGGACCGCCAGCATGGTGTTCGGCCCGGCGCAGTAGTACGTACGGTCGCGCGCCCCGCACTCGCGCACCAGGCCGACGACGGTCTTCACCGTCTCGTACGAGGCACCCGGCAGGTCGATCATCAGCCGTCCGTCCTCGGCCCCGGCCTCCGTCAGTGCCTGGCGCAGCGTCGGGACCCGGCCGTCCGTGAGCTCCTTCAACTGGGCCGCCGTGACGGCGTCGAGCCGCACGTCGTGCCCCCACAGCCGCTCCAGCGTCTCGTCGTGGAGCAGGACCGGCACGCCGTCGCGGGTCAGCCGCACGTCGACCTCCACCGCGTCCGCCCCCCGGGCGAAGGCGGAGCGGACGGAGGCGAGGGTGTTCTCACGGAACCGGTAGGGATCGCCGCGGTGACCGACGGCAGTCAGGTTGCTCATGCGTCCCATTCTCGGGGGCGCGGGGATCAAGTGGGCTCAGCGGGCGAGCCATTCGGCGGTGTACGCGTCGATCTCCGCGACGAGCTCCGCCTTGCCGGCCGGGTCCAGGAAGGAGGCCTCGACGGCGTTCTTGGCGAGCTGCGCGAGGCCGCGCTCGTCGAGGCCGAGGAGGCGGGCGGCCACCGCGTACTCGTTGTTGAGGTCGGTGCCGAACATCGGCGGGTCGTCGCTGTTGATGGTGACGAGCACTCCCGCCGCCACCATCTCCTTGACGGGGTGCCGGTCGAGGTCGGTCACCACGCGGGTGGCGATGTTGGAGGTCGGGCAGACCTCCACCGCGATCCGGTTGTCCGCCAGGTACTTCAGCAGTTCCGGGTCCTGCGGGGCGGTGGTGCCGTGGCCGATGCGCTCGGCGCCCAGCACGCGGATGGCGTCCCAGATGGTTTCCGGCCCGGTGCTCTCGCCCGCGTGCGGGACGCTGTGCAGCCCGGCGGCGCGGGCCGCGTCGAAGTACGGCTTGAACTGGGGGCGCGGGACGCCGATCTCGGGGCCGCCCAGGCCGAAGGAGACCAGGCCCTCGGGGCGCAGGTCGACCGCGAGGCGGGCGGTCTCGGCGGCGGCCTCGGGGCCGGCCTCCCCGGGGATGTCGAAGCACCAGCGCAGGATGACGCCGAGCTCGGTCTCGGCCGCCTTGCGGGCGTCCTCGATGGCCTCCATGAAGGCGTGCTCGTCGATGCCGCGGCGGGTGGAGGAGTAGGGGGTGATGGTGAGTTCGGCGTAGCGGATGTTCTGCCGGGCCATGTCACGGGCCACTTCGAAGGTGAGGGTGCGGACGTCGTCCGGGGTGCGGACCAGGTCGACGACCGACAGGTAGACCTCGATGAAGTGGGCGAAGTCGGTGAAGGTGAAGTAGTCGGCCAGCGCCTCGGGGTCGGTGGGGACCTTCGAGTCGGGGTGGCGGGAGGCGAGTTCGGCCACGATGCGCGGGGACGCCGAGCCGACGTGGTGGACGTGGAGTTCGGCCTTGGGCAGCCCCGCGATGAAGGGGTGCAGGTCGGGCATGGGGGCCTCCGGGAGGACACGGGTCGGGCGGTTCGGCCTCATCGTAGGCAGGCCCCGGCGGTGTCGGCGGCAGCGCTTAGCATGGCCGTACGAGAGAGGGGGGCGCCGTATGACCGACCACAGCCCTGAACCGAGGGACCCGTGGGCGCCGCCCGAGCGGCCGGCGGCCGGCCCGGAGAAGCAGCCGGGGGCGCAGCCGGCCCCGCCGGTGCCGCCGGTGCACGATCAGCCGACGGTGGCGGGCATGCCCGGCGCGAGCCCGGCGCCCGACCCCTCCGGGTATCCGCCGCCCCAGCCGGTCCCGCCGGCCGCCGCTCCGTACCCGCGGCCGCCGGCCCCCGGGTCCGCGTACGGGTACCCGGCGCAGCCGGCCGGCGGCGCGTACGCCTACCCGGGCCCGCCCGTACCGCCGGGCTATCCCGGCTACCCGGGCCAGCCCGGTCACCCGGGGTACCCCGGATATCCGGGCGGGCCGGGATACCCGTACCCGTACGCCGTGCCACCCGCGAGCAACGGCTTCGGGATCACCGCCCTCGTGCTCGGCATCCTGTCGGTGTTCGTCTGCGCCACCATGGTCGGCCCGATCGCCCTCGGTATCGCGGCGATCGTCTTCGGGGCGCTGGGCCGGGGCAAGGCCGCCCGCGGCGAAGCCACCAACGGCGGTGTGGCCCTGGCCGGCATCATCCTCGGCGCGGTCGGGGTCGTGCTCGGCATAGGCATGACGCTGCTCGTCTTCCTCGTTCCCGAACTCGAGGACTACGACGGCGGCAGCGACTCCCCCTCCTCCGTGTCCCAGATCGACACGTCCCGCGAACGGGTCTGAGCGGCAGCCGCACTCCGGCCCCTGGGCCGCCCGGCTGCGCCCCTCCGGGTCAGAGCGGGGCGGCCGACAGCAGCGTCGGCACCATGTACGGCCCGTCCGGGGCGGCGCGGGTCAGCGGGACCCAGGACAGCCCCACCATCCGGGGGCACGGGCACTCCAGGTCCCCGTCGACCCCCAGGACCGGATCCCCGGGCGCCACCTCCACCCGGAAGCAGGTGGTCCACCCCGACGGGTACGGCGCCTCGAAGGCGTACCGCACCTCCAGGGGGCGCAGCCCCGTCTCCTCGGCCACCTCCCGCCGGACCGCCGCCTCCATCTCCTCCCCGGGCTCCACTCCGCCCCCGGGCAGCGTCCAGTACTCCGCCCCGTCATGGAGCCCGGACGCCCCCCGATGCCGCTCGCGCACCATCAGCAGGAGGCCGTCGCGCACGATGACGGCCGCCACACGCCGCCGCGTCACGCCCCCTCCGCGCGCAGTCGCTCCCGGGCCTCCATCAGGGCGAAGCCCAGCAGGTTCAGGCCGCGCCAGCGGGCGGGCTGGAGCGCCCGCTCGTCATCGGCGGCGAGCCCGATGCCCCAGACCCGGTCCAGGGGGCTCGCCTCGACCAGCACTCGCGTCCCCGTGCCCAGCAGGTAGGAGCGCAGCGCCGGGTCGGAGCCGAACTTGTGCACGCTGCCCTCCACGACCAGCGCGAACCGCTCCCGCTCCCAGACCGTCTCGTCGAACCGGCGCACCAGCCGTCCGGCCTTCTTCGCCGCCGCCGGACTGCCGGCCTCCAGCGCGGCGCGCTCGGCTTCCGCGTCTGCGAACAGGCGCGCCTTCCCGGCCATCATCCAGTGCTCGGCCGTGGCGTAGCGGACGTCACCCACCGTGAAGGGAGACGGCCACCACTGGCTCAGGCAGCTCGGCCCCAGCCTCCCGTCGGGCCGCGGCCGGTGCCCCCAGAACGGCAGGTACTTCACCCGCTGACCCCGGCTGACCTGCTCGATCAGCGTGTCCAACATGTCCATGCACGCGAGTGTCGCAGTGACCACGGACACTCCGTACGGGATTTCGGGGATGCCTCGACATTTGGTCGACCGATTCCGTCGCGTGATCAAAAGGCAACAACGGAATCCCTTGGCGCGGGGGATCGCCTCTGCCAGGATCGGCACTCAATTCGAGCTGTAGCTACGGAGAGCGTGAGAGCGATGGGTAACCGCTTCCAGGTCAAGGACCGCTTCGCAGACGGCGCGCAGTACATCGACGGACGGCTTCGCTCCGGCACCTCGGGGCGGTCGCACACCGTGGTCGACCCCGCCACCGGCGAGGAGGTGCTCACGTACGTGCTGGCCGGCCCGGCGGACGTGGACGAGGCGGTGGCCGCCGCCAAGCGGGCCTTCCCGGCGTGGTCGGCCGCCACTCCGGGTGAGCGCTCGGACGCCCTGCACCGGCTGGCCGGCGTACTGGCGGAGCAGGCGGAGGACTTCGCGTACGCCGAGTCCCTCCAGTGCGGCAAGCCGCTCAGGCTGTCGACGGAGTTCGACGTGCCGGGGACCATCGACAACACCGCCTTCTTCGCCGGCGCGGCCCGCCACCTCCAGGGCCAGGCGGCCGGCGAGTACTCGGCGGACCACACCTCCTACGTGCGCCGGGAGGCCATCGGGGTCGTCGGCTCCATCGCCCCCTGGAACTACCCCCTCCAGATGGCGGCCTGGAAGATCCTCCCGGCCATTGCCGCGGGCAACACGATCGTCCTCAAGCCCGCCGAGCTCACCCCGCTGACCTCCCTGATGTTCGCCCAGGCGGCCAAGGAGGCGGGGATCCCCGACGGCGTGGTCAACATCGTCACCGGCGCCGGGCGCGACGCCGGCGAGCACCTCGTCGGCCACCCCGACGTGGTGATGACCTCCTTCACCGGCTCCACCGCGGTCGGCAGGAGGGTCGCCGAGATCGCGACCGCCACCGTCAAGCGGCTACACCTGGAGCTCGGCGGCAAGGCGCCCTTCGTCGTCTTCGACGACGCCGACCTGGAGGCCGCCGCCCAGGGCGCGGTCGCCGCCTCGCTCATCAACACGGGCCAGGACTGCACCGCCGCCACCCGCGCCTACGTGCAGCGCCCCCTCCACGACGCCTTCACGGCGCGTGTCGCCGAGCTGATGGAGACCGTCCGCCTCGGCGACCCCTTCGACCCGGCCACCGACCTCGGCCCGCTCGTCTCGCACGCCCAGCGCGACCGGGTCGCCGCGTTCGTCGAGCGCGCCCGCTCCTACGCCACCGTCGTCACCGGCGGCGAGATCCCGCGGACCGGGGAAGGGGGGACCAGCCTCGCCGCGGGCGCGTACTACCGGCCGACCCTCATCCGCGACGCCGCGCAGGACAGCGAGGCCGTCCAGTCCGAGATCTTCGGCCCGGTCCTGGTGGTCCTGCCCTTCGACACCGACGACGAGGGCCTGGCCCTGGCCAACGACACCCCGTACGGTCTCGCGGCCTCCGCCTGGACCCGCGACCTCTACCGGGCGGGCCGCGCCACCCGCGAGCTCAAGGCGGGCTGCGTCTGGGTCAACGACCACATTCCGATCATCAGCGAGATGCCGCACGGCGGCTACAAGGCGAGCGGCTTCGGAAAGGACATGAGCGCCTACTCGTTCGAGGAGTACACGCAGGTCAAGCATGTGATGTTCGACAATACTGCGGTGGCCGCGAAGGATTGGCACCGCACGATCTTCGGGGACCGACAGAAGCCGGCCGTCTGACCAGTGGCCATTCCTCCCGAAAGGGCAACGCGTATGGAGCAGTTCGAGCCCGACCGCCTCTCGGCGGCGCAGACCGCCGCGATGCGGCGCAGCCTCAGCAGCGGACGGGGCGCCCTCACCCGCCGCTCGCTGCTGCGCGCCTCCGGTGTCGGGGCGCTCACCCTGGGCGGCCTCTCGGCCCTCACCGCCTGCGGCATCCCGCCCGCCAAGCGGGAGGGCGGCGCCGTGGCGTCCGACGACCACTCGGACAAGGAGAAGGAGATCGTCTTCTCCAACTGGACCGAGTACATGGACACCGGCGACGACGAGAAGACCCGTCCCACGCTGGAAGAGTTCACCAAGCGGACCGGGATCCAGGTCAAGTACACCGAGGACATCAACGACAACGTCGAGTTCTTCGGCAAAATCCGCCCGCAGCTCGCGGCCGGCCAGGACACCGGCCGGGACCTGATCGTCGTCACCGACTGGCTCGCCGCCCGCATCATCCGCCTCGGCTGGGCGCAGAAGCTGGACCCCTCCCACCTCCCGCACGCCTACGCCAACCTGATCCCGCAGTTCCGCAACCCCGACTGGGACCCGGGCCGCGCCCACAGCTACCCCTGGACCGGTATCGACACCGTCATCGCCTACAACTCCAAGGCCACCGACGGCAAGAAGGTCGACTCCGTCACCCAGCTCCTCGACGACCCCTCGCTCAAGGGCCGAGTGGGCTTCCTCACCGAGATGCGCGACAGCGTCGGCATGACCCTCCTCGACCAGGGCAAGAACCCGGCGAACTTCACCACCGCGGACTTCGACACGGCGATCGGCCGCCTCCAGAAGGGCGTGGACACCCAGCAGATCCGCCGCTTCACCGGCAACGACTACACCGCCGACCTCGACAAGGGCGACCTGGCGGCCTGTCTCGCCTGGGCGGGCGACGTCATCCAGCTCCAGGCCGGCAACCCGGACATCAAGTACGCGATCCCCGCCGCCGGATACATCACCTCCAGCGACAACCTGCTGGTCCCCGTCAAGGCCCGGCACAAGGCCAACGCCGAGAAGCTCATCGACTACTACTACCAGCCCGAGGTCGCGGCCCGGCTGGCGGCGTTCATCAGCTACGTCTGCCCCGTCGACGGCGTCAGGGAAGAGCTCGCCAAGATCGACCCGGCGCTCGCGGACAACCCGCTGATCGTGCCGGACAAGGAGATGGCAGCCAAGGCCCACGCCTTCCGCTCCCTCACCAGCGAGGAAGAGACGGCGTACGAGGAGAAGTTCGCCAAGCTCATCGGCGCCTGACCGGGCCCACGCACCGGCACCCCCACCCGCGCCCCGTCCGTCCCCTTCCCCCGACACACCACCGAAGGCCCAGGCCCATGACCGACAAGACCGCGAGCGGCGACGTACGCCTCGCCGGGATCAGCAAGCACTACGGCTCCTTCACCGCGGTGCATCCGCTGGACCTCACCATCCCCCAGGGCTCCTTCTTCGCCCTGCTCGGCGCCTCGGGCTGCGGGAAGACCACCACCCTGCGAATGATCGCCGGCCTGGAGGAGCCCTCCACCGGCACCATCCGCCTCGGCGACCGCGAGGTCACCCACCTGCCGCCGTACAAGCGCCCGGTGAACACCGTCTTCCAGAGCTACGCCCTGTTCCCGCACATGGACGTCTTCGAGAACATCGCGTTCGGCCTGCGCCGCCGCGGTGTCGCCTCCGTCAGGAAGCAGGTCGACGAGATGATCGGCCTCGTCCAGCTCGGCGAGCACGCCCGCAAGAAGCCGCACCAGCTCTCCGGCGGGCAGCAGCAGCGCGTGGCCGTCGCCCGCGCCCTCATCAACCACCCCCAGGTCCTCCTGCTCGACGAGCCGTTGGGAGCCCTCGACCTCAAGCTGCGCCGCCAGATGCAGCTGGAGCTCAAGCGGATCCAGACCGAGGTGGGCATCACCTTCGTCCACGTCACGCACGACCAGGAAGAGGCCATGACCATGGCCGACACGGTCGCCGTGATGAACGGCGGCCGCGTCGAGCAGATGGGCGCCCCCGCCGAGCTGTACGAGAATCCGCGCACCACCTTCGTCGCCAACTTCCTCGGCACCTCGAACCTCATCGAGGCCTCCGTCGAGTCCACCGGGTCCGACGTGACCGTCTCCGCCTCGGGCACCACGCTGCGGCTGCCCGCCGCCCGGTGCTCGACCACGCCCCGCGCGGGCGGAAAGCTCCTCGTGGGCGTGCGCCCCGAGAAGATCTCCCTGGTCCCGGCGGCCGAGGAGTCCGCCGTCGCGGCCGGCCGCAACAAGGTCGCGGGCAAGATCGCCGACTCCTCGTTCATCGGCGTCTCCACCCAGTTCGTCATCGACAGCCAGGTCTGCCCGGGCCTGGAGGTGTACGTCCAGAACATCGAGCGGGACAGCCGCCTCGTCCCCGGCGCCGACGTCGTCCTGCACTGGAACCCGGAGCACAGCTTCGGCCTGGACGCCGCCCAGGACATAGAGGCCGGCATCGAGACGGTCGAGGAGGGCGCATGACGGCCACCGCGGCGCCCCCCGAGGCCCCCGCGCCCGCCGGGCCCCCGGTCCACCGGGCGGCCCTGAAGAAGCGCCTGGTCCCGTACTGGCTGCTGCTCCCCGGCATCCTGTGGCTGCTCGTCTTCTTCGTGCTGCCGATGATCTACCAGGCCTCCACCTCGGTGCAGACCGGCTCGCTCGAAGAGGGCTTCGAGGTCACCTGGCACTTCCGGACCTACTGGGACGCCCTGACCGAGTACCTCCCGCAGTTCCTGCGCTCCCTGCTCTACGCCGGCACCGCGACCGCGCTGTGCCTGCTGCTCGGCTACCCGCTGGCCTACCTGATCGCCTTCAAGGCGGGCCGCTGGCGCAACCTGCTGCTGGTCCTCGTCATCGCCCCCTTCTTCACCAGCTTCCTGATCCGCACCCTGGCCTGGAAGACGATCCTGGCCGACGGCGGCCCGGTCGTCGGCGCCCTCGACGCGGTGGGCTTCCTGGACGTCACCAGCTGGCTCGGGATGACCGAGGGGAACCGGGTCCTGGCCACACCGCTCGCGGTGGTCTGCGGCCTGACCTACAACTTCCTCCCCTTCATGATCCTGCCGCTCTACACCTCGCTGGAGCGCATCGACACCCGCCTCCACGAGGCCGCGGGCGACCTGTACGCCACCCCCGCCACGGTGTTCCGCAAGGTCACCTTCCCGCTGTCGATGCCGGGCGTGGTCTCCGGGACCCTGCTCACCTTCATCCCGGCGAGCGGCGACTACGTGAACGCCGAACTGCTCGGCTCCACCGACACCCGGATGATCGGCAACGTCATCCAGTCGCAGTACCTGCGGATCCTCGACTACCCGACAGCGGCCGCGCTGTCCTTCATCCTCATGGCCATCGTGCTGATCATGGTCACCATCTACATCCGCCGAGCGGGGACGGAGGACCTGGTCTGATGCGTTGGCTCCGCCGCAATCTCGTGGTCATCGCGGGCCTCGCCACGCTCGCGTACCTGATCCTGCCGAACGTCGTCGTGACGGTGTTCTCCTTCAACAACCCCACCGGACGGTTCAACTACGCCTGGCAGGAGTTCTCCCTCGACGCCTGGAAGGACCCCTGCGGGGTCGCCGACCTGTGCGGCTCCCTCGCGCTCTCCCTCCAGATCGCCCTGTGGGCCACCATCGGCGCCACGGTCCTCGGCACCGCCATAGCCTTCGCGCTGGTCCGGTACCGGTTCCGGGCGCGCGGTGCGGTGAACTCGCTGATCTTCCTGCCGATGGCCATGCCCGAGATCGTGATGGCCGCCTCGCTGCTCGCCCTCTTCCTCAACATGGGCATCCAGCTGGGCTTCTGGACCATCCTCATCGCCCACGTGATGTTCTGCCTCAGCTTCGTCGTCGCCGCCGTCAAGGCACGCGTCCTGTCGATGGACCCGCGCCTGGAGGAGGCCGCCCGCGACCTCTACGCCGGACCGGCGCAGACCTTCCTGAGGGTCACCCTGCCGATCGCGGCCCCCGGAATCGCGGCGGGCGCGCTGCTGTCCTTCGCGCTCTCCTTCGACGACTTCATCATCACCAACTTCAACTCGGGCAACACCGTCACCTTCCCCATGTTCGTGTGGGGATCGGCCCAGCGCGGTACGCCCGTCCAGATCAACGTCATCGGCACGGCGATGTTCCTCATCGCGGTGCTGGTGGTCCTCGCCGGCCAGTGGGCCGGCAACCGCCGCAAGAAGGCACAACCGAAGTAGATCCCGTAGGGAGTTGGAAGACATGGCCCCAGTCGCCATGCGTAGTGTTGCGAAATCCCTTTCCGAAGCGAAGCCGGTCTCGTACTGGCTGGACGACCCCGGCCGCCCGGCTCCGCAGCCGGCCCTCACCTCCGACGAGCGCTGCGACCTGCTGGTCGTCGGAGGCGGCTACAGCGGCCTGTGGACCGCGCTGCTCGCCAAGGAGCGCGACCCCGGACGGGACGTCGTACTGATCGAGAGCAAGGAGGCGGGCTGGGCCGCCTCCGGCCGCAACGGCGGTTTCTGCGCGGCCTCCCTCACCCACGGCCTGGCCAACGGCCTGGCCCGCTGGCCCGGTGAGCTGGCCAAACTGGAGGAGCTGGGCGCCCGCAACCTCGACGCCATCGAGGAGGCCGTCGCCCGCTACGGCATCGACTGCGACTTCGAGCGCACCGGCGAGATCGACGTGGCCACCGAGCCGCACCAGGTCGAGGAGCTGCGGGAACTGCACGAGCAGGCCCGCCGGCTGGGCCTCGGCGCCGGCTCCGAGTGGCTGGAGGGGGAGGAGCTGCGCGCGGAGATCGACTCGCCCACCTTCCTCGCGGGCCTGTGGGACCGCGACGGCGTGGCCATGCTCAACCCGGCGAAGCTCGCCTGGGGCCTGAAGCGGGCCTGCCTGGAGCAGGGCGTGCGGATCTACGAGAACACGCGCGGCCTGAACCTGGCGCAGGCGGGCGCCGGGATGACGGTGGAGACCCCCTACGGCACGATCCTCGCCCGCCGGGTCGCGCTGGGCACCAACATCTTCCCGTCGCTGGTGCGCCGGATCCGCCCCTTCACCGTCCCGGTCTACGACTACGCGCTGATGACCGAGCCGCTGGACGAGGCACAGCTGGCCTCGATCGGGTGGAAGAACCGCCAGGGACTGGGCGACAGCGCCAACCAGTTCCACTACTTCCGGATCACCAGGGACCACCGGATCCTGTGGGGCGGGTACGACGCGGTCTACCCCTACCGGGGGAAGCTCGACTCCGAGTACGACCACCGCCCCGAGACCTACCTCAAGCTCGCCGAGCACTTCTTCACCGCCTTCCCGCAGCTGGAGGGGGTGCGCTTCAGCCACGCCTGGGGCGGGGCCATCGACACCTGCTCCCGCTTCTCGGCCTTCTTCGGCACCGCGCACCGCGGCAGGGTGGCCTACGCCGCCGGGTACACCGGCCTGGGCGTGGGGGCCACCCGCTTCGGCGCCGACGTGATGCTGGACCTGCTCGACGGCCTCTCCACCGAGCGCACCCGGCTGGAGATGGTGAGGTCCAAGCCCATGCCGTTCCCGCCCGAGCCCCTCGCCTGGACCGGGATCGCCCTCACCAAGTGGTCGCTGGCCCGCGCCGACGCCCGGGGTGGCCACCGCAACCTGTGGCTCAGGACGCTGGACCGCCTCGGGCTCGGCTTCGACAGCTGACCCCCCGTACGTCCCCGCGCACACGCGTACGCCGGCACGCGCGTACGCCTCGGCGCACGCCCGCGGTCCGCCCGGATGCGCTTCACCTCCACGGAGTAACGCAACCCGCGTCATAGCCCCGCCCGGCCCCGCTCTCTCCCGGTGAGAACCACACCGAGAACGAGACGATGGAGGCCGGGCGATGACGCTCCCGGGAGCGAGGACCGCGGTGGAATGGCTGGTTTCGGCGGCACCGGATCCGGCTGCCTGCCGCTGGGAATGGGAGCGCAACCCCCTCGGGGTCGCCCTGCTGCCGGCCGGCCGGCAGTGGGACGTGCTGATCGTGCCGGGGGAGCTGGGGCGGCCCGCCCTCGACGTGCTGCGCCTGCTGTACGGTCCGCCCGGGCCGGTGCTGGCCGACTTCAAGGACGCCAGGGTGGGTTTCTTCGTGCCCCCGGGCACGGCGGCCCGCTGGATCGGCACGGGCGTACGGGGAGCCGGGCGCGGGACCTGGATCGTGGTCCCGTACCCCGGCCGGGCGACCGGCGGGGTCCGCTGGCTGGAGGTCCCGGACGGGCGCGGCACGCTCACTGACCCGGCGGTGCTGGAGCTCGCGCTGCACGAGGCCGCGGCGGCGCGGGCGGAGGAGCCCCGCAGGCCCTGACCGCACGGACCCCGCGGGCCCCGGCCGCCGCCGCTCCCCGGCGGCGGACCGGGCTCCCCCGGGTGCGGCCGGGACTCAGCTCCCGCCCCGGCCTCCGGCCGCCCGGCGCACCCCCAGCAGCAGCGGCACGCACAGCAGGACGCTGGCCAGCACGTCGAGGGGCCAGTGGAACCCGCGCAGGACCAGGCCCGCGGCCGTCGCCGCCGACAGGGTGAGGGCGGCCGCCACCGGCCAGGGACGGCGGGTGTACGGGGCGAGGAGCAGCGCCGCGCCCACGTAGGCGGTCAGGGCCGTCGCCGTGTGGCCCGAGGGGTAGTACCCGGAGGCCCAGGGCTCCAGCGGGCCCGGGCGGGCGGTCCAGGCCTTGAGCGGGACGATCAGCGCCGGCAGCAGGGCCATCGCCAGGCCGGCCGCGAGCGCGGCGACGCGCCGGCCGCGCCAGGCGGCGTACGCCATGGCCAGCACGAGGACGGGGACGGCGACCGGGACGTTGCCCAGGTCCGCGAGGCGCTCGGTGACCGTGTCGGGGACGGTGCGCACGAGGGCGCGGCTGAGCGCGTGGTCCGGGACCAGGAGCGGCCCCGACACCAGGACCTGCCAGGTGATCAGGGCGAAGAGGCCGAGGCACACGGCCGTCGGGAGGATGGCCGGCCACCCCGGAACAGGGGGGATGGTTCCGGGGCGGCCGCCCGGACCGGGTTGCCGTTCGCCCCGGGGGGTTTGGGGCGGACGGCCGTCCGATCTGCGAGGAGTGTGCGCGAACGCATGACCAGTACGGCGCTGGGGAAGCCCGGTACCGGTGTCGCCCCCGGTCTCCCGGAAACGGTCTGTCTCACTCATCTGCAGAAACCGTACGCCAGCGAAAGGGGGACCGACAGCGGGAACGCGCTCCCGCCATCGGCCCCCCACAGCTTCTTCACAGCGCCCGCCCGTTACCGGTGGTAGGGGGCGGGCGCCGCGTCCAGGCGTTCTAGGCCTTCGAAACTGACGTTCGGTCAGAGGGCCGCGAAAGCACCCTCGATGATGTCCAGGCCCTCGTTCAGCAGGTCCTCGCCGATGACGATCGGCGGCAGGAAGCGGAGCACGTTGCCGTAGGTGCCGCAGGTGAGGACGAGCAGGCCCTCGGCGTGGCAGGCCTTGGCGAGCGCGCCGGCCGCCTCCGGGAACGGGGTCTTGGAGACCGGGTCCTTCACCAGCTCGATCGCGATCATGGCGCCGCGGCCGCGGATGTCGCCGATGATCTCGTACTTCTCCTGCATGGCCGTCAGACGGGCCTTCATGACGGACTCGATCTTCTTCGCCGCGGCGTTGAGGTCGAGCTCCTTCATGGTCTCGATGGAGCCGAGCGCGCCGGCGCACGCCACCGGGTTGCCGCCGTACGTGCCGCCCAGGCCGCCCGCGTGGGCGGAGTCCATGATCTCGGCGCGGCCGGTCACGGCGGCGAGCGGCAGACCGCCCGCGATGCCCTTGGCGGTGGTGATCAGGTCCGGGACGATGCCCTCGTCCTCGCACGCGAACCACTGGCCGGTGCGGCAGAAGCCGGACTGGATCTCGTCGGCGACGAAGACGATGCCGTTGTCGTTGGCGAACTTCACGATCGCCGGGAGGAAGCCCTTGGCGGGCTCGATGAAGCCGCCCTCGCCGAGGACCGGCTCGATGATGATCGCGGCGACGTTGTCGGCGCCGATCTGCTTGGTGATCTGGTCGATCGCCTGGGCGGCGGCCTCGGGGCCGCAGTTCTCGGCACCGGTGGGCCAGCGGTAGCCGTAGGCGACCGGGACGCGGTAGACCTCGGGGGCGAACGGACCGAAGCCCTGCTTGTACGGCATGTTCTTCGAGGTCAGCGCCATCGTCAGGTTCGTGCGGCCGTGGTAGCCGTGGTCGAAGACGACGACGGCCTGGCGCTTGGTGTACGAACGGGCGATCTTGACGGCGTTCTCGACGGCCTCGGCGCCCGAGTTGAACAGCGCCGACTTCTTGGCGTGGTCGCCCGGGGTCAGCTCGGCGAGCGCCTCGCAGACCTCGACGTAGCCCTCGTACGGCGTGACCATGAAGCAGGTGTGCGTGAAGTCGGCGAGCTGCGCGGACGCGCGGCGCACCACGGCCTCCGCGGAGGCGCCGACCGAGGTCACGGCGATGCCGGAGCCGAAGTCGATCAGGCGGTTGCCGTCGACGTCCTCGATGATGCCGCCGCCCGCGCGGGCCGTGAAGACGGGGAGCACGGAGCCCACGCCGCCGGCCACCGTCTCGAGGCGGCGGGCCTGCAGCTCCTGAGACTTGGGGCCGGGGATCGCGGTGACGATGCGACGCTCCTGCGGGACAGCGGTCATAGAGGGCTCCTGGGGGGTGTTTTCGGACGCACTTGTGTCTTTGTCCGCAGGCTAGGCCCGGCGGAGGGAGTAAGGCATGCTCCGTTCGGGAGTGGTGTCCGCGTGTCCTTGTCCGCGATGGCCATAGGAAGAAACCGGCACCCGTTCCGCGGATCACCGCGGGGTGCGGGGCCAAGGGCCCGGCCGGGCACTAGATTGAGCGCCGCGGCGCGTTGGGAACGGGCAGGGGGCAGGGGTTTCATGAACACCGAGGGCACGCACGACGGACCGGCGACCCGCGAGGGTCACGTCCCACGGCCGGCGGGCCCGCAGCCGCCGCCCGGGGCCCCGCCGAAGCCCCGGCACGCCCCCGCCGTCGGCGGCCCCTTCACCGACTGGCTGCGCACCCCCCGCCCGGGGGCCGAACCGGGCGTCTGGCGCTTCGGCCACGTCCCGCGCGCCGGGAGCGAGGAGGACCCCGCCACGGACCGGTCGCTGCTCAGCGGCGTGGTCATCTCCTTCCTCGCCTGCGTCCTGCTGTGGTCGCTGATCACCGACAACTACATCCCGTACACCGACCTGCCGGTCAAGCTGCTCACCCCGCACGACTGGTGGGAGCTCGGCGGCGCGCCCAGACCCGGGCCCGGCGTCGCCGCGCTCCAGGTGTACATGCTGCTCGTCACGGGGGCGCTGGTGGTGTGGTTCAGCCGCCTCGGCTCGTGGGGCCTGGCCTTCGAACGGCTCGTCGCGGCCCGCGGCCCCCGCGCGCGCGTCCTCGGCGCGGCGGCGCTGGCCCTGTTCGTCGTGGTGATCATCTGGACCCGGACCGTGCCACTCCTCAGCCTCGTCGGCGGCCACCTGCCCTACGCGGAGATGAGCCCGGGAGTGCAGCAGCTGGTCACCTACCTCGTGTACGGGGTGGTCCTGGCACCGGTCCTGGTCTTCTTCGCCCGGCTGGCCCGCCGGCCCGCCCCCACCCCCGGGCCCGGGACCGCACCCGTGGAGGCGGCCCCCGGCGCCGACCCCGCCGACTGGCCGGAGCTGCGCGCGGCCGGACTCGCCGCGGCCGCCGAGCGCCTCGGCGCCGAAGCCGCGGCCGGGCGGATGAACGACGTGGACTACACCCGCATCCGGCGCGCCTGGGAGTCCGTACGGGCCGACCCCAGCCGGCTGCGGGCCTTCGACACCGCAGTACGGGAGAAGGGCGCCGCCGCCTGCGTCCATCCCTCCGGCGACCGCGACCTGCCGGTCCGGGCCGCTCGCCACGACCTGCTGGCCCGCCAGGTGCTGCTCGGCACCGTCGAGGACGGGGAGCGCAACCCCTACGCCCGCCGCGGCACCGGGATCGCCCTCGATCCCGGCGTGCTCGGCACCTCCCTGCTGGCCGTCGGCCCCTCCGGCACCGGCAAGACCGCCCGCCTCGTCCGGCCCGTCGTCGAATCGCTCGCGCTCCAGGCGCTGGCCGGCCGGGCCGCCGTCGTCGCCGTCGGCGCGGCCGGTACCCAGCTCGGCCCCGACAGCGCCTACGACATCGTCGTGCGCGTCGGCGACCCCGCCTCCGTCCACGACCTCGACCTCTACGGCGGCACCGCCGACCCCGACGAAGCCGCCGGCCTCCTCGCCGAGGCCTTCGTCGGAGACGTCCCCGGCATCGACGTACGCCGGGCCGCGACCACCCTCGCCCAGCTGATCGGCCCCTTCCGGGAGGCGTACGGCCGCTTCCCCGCCGTACCCGAACTGCGCGAACTGCTCGACGGGGTGCCCTCCGCCCTCACCGCGCTCCGCCAGGCACTGGAGGGCACCGGCCGGCAGGCCATGCTCCGCGAGCTCGACGCGCGCCTGCGCCAGCAGGGGGCCCCCGGGGACCCCGGCCCGGCGCTCGCCGACCGGGCCGCCCTCCTCGACCGGCCCGCCTTCGCCGGCTTCTTCGACGTCGGGGCCTACGACGCCGCGGCGGCCGCTGGCGGCTCCGAGCGGCGGGGCCGCCCCTTCTCCCTGCGCGCCCTCGAACACCCCGTCCGGGTCCGCGTCGACCTCCCCGAACGGGGCCACGCCGACGCGTCCCGGATGCTGGCCCGGCTGCTCCTCGCCCAGTTCAACGCCTCCGCCGCCGCCCGCGCCGACCGCTCGCTGTTCGCCTTCCTCGCCCTGGACGACGCCGCGCACACCCTGACCCCGGAGACCGTCCGCGGCGTACAGCGGCTGCGCTCGGCCAACGCCGGGGTGCTGCTGACCCTGCGCACCCTGGACGACGTGCCGGAGGCCCTGCGCACGCCGCTGCTGGGCGCGGTCGGCTGCCGGATGGCCTTCTCCGGGGTCACCACCTGGGACGGGCAGCGTTTCGCCGAGGCCTGGGGCACCGAGTGGGTCGAGACCCGGGACGTCACCCACCGGACGGTCTTCGCCGACCAGCCGCTGACCCGGGCCCTCCACGCCTTCCGCAAGCTGGTCACCGGGAAGGCCGTGACCACCGACGCGGTGACCGTGCGCCAGGTGGAGCGCGAACGCTGGTCCGCCTCCGAGCTGGCGCACGCCGTCCCGCCCGGCTGCGCGGTGCTGTCGCTGACCTCCGTACAGGGGGAACGAGCCGCTCCGCTGCTGCTCCGGCTGGCGGGGACCGGCTGAGGGGACCCGTACGGGGTGGCAGAATCGAAAGGGGTCGTTCATACGACGTGGCGAAGACCCGCTCCGCGGCCCCGTCCCCTCCCTCCCCGTCTGGAACCCGATGCCGCTCACCCTCGCCTCGCTCGTCCAGCACTCGGCGCTCAAGCTCACCGTCCGGGCCGGGGAGAACCGCCTCGACACCCCCGTGCGCTGGGCCCACGTCAGCGAGCTCGCCGACCCCGTGCCGTACATGGAGGGCGGCGAGCTGCTGCTCGTCACCGCGATGAAGCTCGACGCGGACGACCCCGAGGAGATGCGCCGCTACGTACGGCGGCTGGCCGCCGCCGGGGTCGTCGGCATCGGCTTCGCGGTCGGGGTCAACTACGAGGCCATCCCCGAAGCGCTGCTCCAGGCCGCCCGCGAGGAGGACCTGCCGCTGCTGGAGGTGCCGAGGCGCACCCCGTTCCTCGCCATCAGCAAGGCCGTCTCCGCCGCGCTGGCCGCCGACCAGTACCGCGCCGTGACCGCCGGCTTCGAGGCGCAGCGGGAGCTGACCCGGGCCGCGCTGTCCCCCGACGGCCCGGCCGACCTGCTGGCGAAGCTGGCGGCCCACGTGCACGGCTGGGCCGCGCTGTACGACACCTCCGGCGCCGTCGTCGCCGCCGCCCCCGACTGGGCGGCGCGGCGGGCCGCCCGGCTCACCCCCGACGTGGAGCGGCTGCGGGAGCGGCCCGCGCCGGCGAGCGCGGTGGTGGGCGGCGCCGAGGACCGGGTCGAGCTCCAGTCCCTCGGCACCGGGCGCCGGGCCCGGGGCGCCCTCGCCGTCGGGACGGCGGCCCCGCTGGGCACCGCCGAGCGGTACGCGGTGCACTCCGCCGTCGCGCTGCTGACCCTGACCACCGAGCGCTCCCGGTCGCTGCACGACGCGGAGTCCCGGCTGGGCGCGGCCGTGCTGCGGATGCTGCTGGAGGGGGAGCCGGAGCACGCGCGGGCCGTGGCCGGAGACCTGTACGGGGCCCTGCTGGAAGCCCCGTTCCGCATCATCGTCGCCGAGCCGGCGCTGCCCGGGACGGCCCAGCCGGAGGGGCTGGCGCTGCTGGCCGACGCGGTGGAGTCGGCGGCGGCGCGGACCGGAGAGACGCTGCTGGTGGTCCCGGAACCGGGCCGGCTGGTGGTACTGGCCGCCGACGGGGGCTCGGCGGCACAGGCGTGCGCCGACCACGCGGAGGCCCAGGAGTCCCGGCGCGGCCGGGACGCGGCCGGGCCGGAGCCCGACGAACTGGTGGTCGGCCTGTCGGCGCCGGCCGGCCCGGCGGGGGTCGCGGCGGCCCTCAAGCAGGCCGACCAGTCCCTCGCGGTGGCCCGGCGGCGGGGGAGGGCGCTGGTCGAGCACGAGGACCTCGCGGCGGGCTCGGTCCTGCCGCTGCTCGCCGACGACGCCGTACGCGCCTTCGCGGACGGCACCCTGCGGGCCCTGCGGGAGCACGACGCGACCGGCCGCGGCGACCTGGTGGCCTCCCTCCAGGCGTGGCTCTCCCGCCACGGCCAGTGGGACGCCGCCGCCGCCGACCTCGGCGTCCACCGCCACACCCTGCGCTACCGCATGAAGCGCGTCGAGGAGATCCTCGGCCGCTCCCTGGACGACCCGGACGTCCGCATGGAGCTGTGGCTCGCCCTGAAGGCCGGCCCGCCGGCCTCCTGACGCGCGCGCCCCTCCCCGCGCACCCCTTCCGGCGCGCGCCGCACCGGCCCGTGACCGGGGCGCCGGGGGAGGGACAGTGCCAAAGCGGAGCAGGAGCGCGGGAAGGTGCTCCATGCCGGATAAACACGAAAGCCCGGCGGAGTCCTACCGTGGTGGGGACAACGACCCACCGCACACTCCGAAGGGCCGGGATTCGCATGACTTCCACCCACGCCTTCTGGCTCGCCGGCCGCCAGGCCACCGGCCAGGACAGCTTCGACGTCCACAACCCGTGGGACGGACGCCTGGTCGGCACGGTCAGCGTGCCCACCGACGCCCAGGTCGAAGAGGCCGTGGCCGCGGCGTACGCCGTGACGGCGGAGTTCTCCGCGACCCCCGCCCACGTACGCGCCGCCGCCCTGGACCACGTGTCCAAGCGGCTCGCGGAGCGCACCGAGGAGATCGCCCAGCTGATCTCCGCCGAGAACGGCAAGCCCGTCAAGTGGGCCCGCGGTGAGGTCGGCCGTGCGGTGTCCGTGTTCCGTTTCGCCGCCGAAGAGGCCCGCCGCTTCAACGGCGGAGAGGCCCAGCGCCTGGACACCGACGCCGGCGGCGTCGGCCGCCTGGCCCTGACCCGCCGCTTCGTCAAGGGCCCGGTCCTCGGCATCGCGCCGTTCAACTTCCCGCTGAACCTGTGCGCCCACAAGGTGGCCCCGGCCATCGCCGTCGGCGCGCCGATCATCCTGAAGCCGGCCCCGGCCACCCCGCTCTCCGGCCTGATCCTCGGCGAGCTGCTCGCCGAGACCGACCTGCCGGCCGGCTCGTGGTCCGTGCTGCCCGTCGCCAACGACAAGATGCCGGCCCTGGTCAAGGACGACCGCCTCCCGGTCATCTCCTTCACCGGCTCCGACACCGTCGGCTACGCCATCCAGCAGTCGGTGCCCCACAAGCACTGCACCCTGGAGCTGGGCGGCAACGCCGCGGCCGTCGTCCTCGCCGACTGGTCCTCCGACGCCGACCTCGACTGGGCCGCGACCCGCATCGCGACCTTCTCGAACTACCAGGCCGGCCAGTCCTGCATCTCCGTGCAGCGCGTGATCGCCGACGCCTCCGTCTACGACCGCCTCGTCGAGAAGGTCGTCGAGAAGGTCCGGGCCCAGGTCACCGGCGACCCCTCCGACGACGCCACCGACGTCGGCCCGCTGGTCTCCGAGGACGCCGCCAAGCGCGTCGAGTCCTGGGTGGACGAGGCCGTCTCCGCCGGCGCCAAGCTGCTCACGGGCGGCAAGCGCGACGGCGCCACGGTCGAGCCGACCGTCCTCGCGGACGTCCCGGCCGGCGTGAAGCTCGCCACCGAGGAGGTCTTCGGCCCGGTCCTGACCCTGACGAAGGTCGAGAACACCGACGAGGCCTTCGCCGCCGTCAACGACTCGAAGTTCGGCCTGCAGACCGGCGTCTTCACCCGCGACGTCCAGATCGCCTTCCGCGCGCACCGCGAGCTCGAGGTCGGCGGCGTGATCATCGGCGACGCCCCCTCCTACCGCGCCGACCAGATGCCGTACGGCGGCGTCAAGCAGTCCGGCGTGGGCCGCGAGGGCGTCCGCTACGCGATGGACGACTACACGTACGAGCGCGTCCTGGTCCTCACGGGCCTCGACATCTGACCGACTCGTACGGTCCCAGACCGACGGCCGGAGCCTACTGTGCGGGGGCTCCGGCCGTCCCCCTTTCCACCCCCGCCCTCCGGCACGGGATCCCCCTTTTGCAGGCGCCCGTATTTTCCCCGGCGTCCGGAGCGGGTACGACTGACAGGTAGCACCGATCGGTAGGCCCCCCGATGCGGCGAGGTGAGTACCCGGATGTCGGCAACACGGCCCGTACAGCCCAAGGTGACCGAGCGCGAGGCGCGGCAGGTCGCGGAAGCGGCCCGCGAGCAGGACTGGCGCAAACCCAGCTTCGCCAAGGAACTCTTCCTCGGCCGCTTCCGGCTCGACCTGATCCACCCCCACCCGTCGCCCGCCGACGAGGACGTCCGGCGCGGCGAGGCCTTCCTGGCCCGGCTGCGGGACTTCTGCGAGAACGAGATCGACGGGCGGCGCATCGAGCGCGAGGCGCGGATCCCCGACGAGACGGTGCGCGGGCTCAAGGAGCTCGGCGCGCTCGGCATGAAGATCGGAACCGAGTACGGCGGCCTCGGTCTCACCCAGGTCTACTACAACAAGGCGCTCGCCCTCGTCGGCTCCGTCAGCCCGGCCATCGGTGCCCTGCTCTCCGCGCACCAGTCGATCGGCGTGCCGCAGCCCCTGAAGATGTTCGGCACCAAGGAGCAGAAGGACGCCTACCTGCCGCGCTGCGCCACCTCCGCGATCAGCGCCTTCCTGCTCACCGAGCCGGACGTGGGCTCCGACCCGGCGCGGCTGGCCACCACCGCCGTGCCCGACCCGGAGGACGACGACACCTACGTCCTCGACGGGGTGAAGCTCTGGACCACCAACGGGGTGGTGGCCGACCTGCTCGTGGTCATGGCCCGCGTCCCCCGGAGCGAGAACCACCGCGGCGGCATCACCGCCTTCGTCGTGGAGGCCGACTCGCCGGGCATCACCGTCGAGCACCGCAACGCCTTCATGGGCCTGCGCGGCCTGGAGAACGGCGTCACCCGCTTCCACCGCGTCCGGGTGCCCGCCGCCCAGCGGATCGGCGCCGAGGGAGCCGGCCTCAAGATCGCGCTGACCACCCTCAACACCGGCCGGCTGTCCCTGCCCGCCATGTGCGTCGGCGCCGGCAAGTGGTGCCTGAAGATCGCCCGGGAATGGTCCGGCGTGCGCGAGCAGTGGGGCCGCCCCGTCGCCCGGCACGAGGCCGTCGGGGCGAAGATCTCCTTCATCGCCGCCACCACCTTCGCCCTGGAGGCCGTGGTCGACCTCGCCTCCCAGATGGCCGACGAGGACCGCAACGACATCCGCATCGAGGCCGCCCTCGCCAAGCTCTACGGCTCCGAGATGGCCTGCCTGATGGCCGACGAACTGGTCCAGATCCGCGGCGGGCGCGGCTTCGAGACGGCCGAGTCCCTCGCCGCCCGCGGCGAACGCGCCGTGCCCGCCGAACAGCTCCTGCGCGACCTGCGCATCAACCGGATCTTCGAGGGCTCCACCGAGATCATGCACCTGCTGATCGCCCGCGAGGCCGTCGACGCCCACCTCTCCGTCGCCGGGGACCTGATCGACCCCGAGAAGAACCTCGGGGACAAGGCGAAGGCCGGCGCCCGTGCCGCCGGCTTCTACGCCCGCTGGCTGCCCAAGCTCGCCACCGGCCCCGGCCAGGTGCCCGGCACCTACCGGGAGTTCCACCCGGCCGGCCACCCCGACCTCGCCACCCACCTGCGCTACGTCGAGCGCGGCGCCCGCAAGCTGGCCCGTGCGATGTTCATGGCCATGGCGCGCTGGCAGGGCCGCATGGAGACCAAGCAGGGCTTCCTCGGCCGGATCGTCGACATCGGCGCCGAGCTCTTCGCGATGAGCGCGGCCTGCGTGCGCGCCGAGCACCTGCGCGAGAGCGGCGACCACGGCCGCGAGGCCTACCAGCTCGCCGACGCCTTCTGCCGCCAGTCCCGGCTGCGCGTCGAGGAGCTCTTCGGCCGTCTGTGGTCCAACACCGACGACCTCGACCGCAAGGTCGTCGAAGGGGTCCTCGGCGGCGCCTACACCTGGCTGGAGGAGGGCGTCCTCGACCCTTCCGGCGACGGCCCGTGGATCGCGGACGCCGCTCCCGGCCCCTCCACCCGGGAAAACGTTCACCGTCCCCTGCGCTGACCTGCCATCATCGGCAGCAGACCGGACGGATGTACGAGTACGGGCGTACGGGCAGAGCACCGGTACCGGCACGAGCACGAGGCGGCGAGGACGATGGCGACGGCCGAGGAGGACCGGGCCCGCCGACGGCTGGCCTGGTGCGTGGCGCACCTGCTGCGCCACGCACCGCACGCCGTGGTGGCCGGCCTGGTCGACCGGCTCGACGGGCCCACCCGCACGTACCTGTGCCGCGACCAGTGGCTGCCCGCCGCCGCCGTCACCCTGCTGCTGCGCCACGGCACCGACACCGACCGGCACTACATCGCCCGCAACCCGCACGTCGTCGGCCGCCCGCTGCCCGGCCTGCCCGGCCCCGCGCGGTACGCCGCCCGGCCGGGGCCCTCGCCCGAACTGCTCGCCGAGACCGGCCCCGGCCCCCTCGCCCCCGACGAGCTGATCCGCCTGCTGCGCAGGCACGGCCGCCGCCCCCGGATCCCGCTCACCCTGCTCCGCATGCCGCACCTGCTCGACCTCCACGACCCCGGACCGCTGCTGCGCGCCCACGCCCGCGCCCCGCTGCCGGCCGGCGCGGTCGAGGCGCTGCTGCTGGCGGGCGGACTGCCCCGGGCGGCGTGCCGGGCGCTGCTCGACGCGCGCACGGGGGATCCGTACGGCCGCCACTGGTACCGGCCCGCCGTCCGCGCCGTCCGGATGGGCCTGCTGACCTGCGACGAGCTCGTCGCGTACGTGGCCCCCGCGCCCCGCACCCTGCTGCTCGGCCACCTCCCCGTCGCCCGCGGGCTGCGCTGGAGCCTGCCCGAACAGGCCGAGATGCAGTCGGCCGTGCACCGCGCCCTGCGCCCCGCCCTCGGCGACGACCCCCGGCTGTGGGCCGAACTGGGCCGCCGGGCCCCCGCCTTCCGCGGCACCCTGCCCGAACTGGCGGCCGCGCTGGCCGCGGGCACCCCGACCGCGCCCGGAGACGTACGCCACGACCCGGCGCTGGCCCGCGCCGTCCGCCACCTCGCCCCGGACCCGGTTCCCGCCGAGCCGGCCGGCGCGTGGGAACGCGAGCTGGCCCTGGTCAGCCTGGCCGTGCCGATGGAGACGGCCGCCGAGGACGTCCGCTGGGTCCGGGACTGCCTGGACCGGGGCCTGCTCACCGGCGCCGACGTGGTCCGGCACAAGGTCCCCGCCTGCTGGGCGCTCGACGAGGACCAGTGGCTCGGGGACATAGGCCACCCCGACCGCCACGACCGCCCGGCCGCCGTGCTCGCCGCCCGCGCGGAGGCCGACCGGCTCTTCGACGCGGCCCTCGGGAACGACACCGGGGCCTGGTGGCGCGCCGCCCGGGCGCTCCCCGACTTCGCCGGCACCCTGCCCGAACTCCTGGCGCGCGTCACGGACGGGGACTCCGTGTCCAAGCGCCCCTGAGTTGCGGCAACAATGGGGGGCATGAGCGACAGTCCAGCCCCCCTCGCCGATCCGCACCTCCTCTTCGACGCCGCGGCCGGCCGCCGGGACATCGTGATCCTCGGGTCGACCGGCTCCATCGGCACCCAGGCCATCGACCTCGCCCTGCGCCACCCGGACCGGTTCCCGGTCACCGCGCTGTCCGCCGCGGGCGGGCGCGTCGGGCTGCTGGCCGAGCAGGCACGGAAGCTGCGGGTCCAGGCCGTGGCCGTCGCCCGCGAGGACGCCGTACCGGCCCTGAAGGAGGCGCTGGGCGAGCAGTACGGCGCCGCCGAGCCGCTGCCCGAGATCCTGGCCGGGCCCGACGCCGCGACCGAACTCGCCGCCTCGCCCTGCCACACCGTCCTCAACGGCATCACCGGCTCCATCGGCCTCGCGCCCACCCTCGCGGCGCTGCGCGCGGGCCGCACCCTCGCCCTGGCCAACAAGGAGTCGCTGATCGTCGGCGGCCCGCTGGTCAAGGCCCTCGCCGCCCCCGGCCAGATCATCCCCGTGGACTCCGAGCACGCGGCCCTCTTCCAGGCCCTCGCCGCCGGCACCCGCGCCGATGTCCGCAAGCTCGTGGTCACCGCCTCCGGCGGCCCCTTCCGCGGCCGCACCCGCGCGGAGCTGGCCTCGGTGACCGTCGAGGACGCCCTCGCGCACCCCACCTGGGCCATGGGCCCGGTCATCACCGTGAACTCGGCGACCCTGGTCAACAAGGGGCTGGAGGTCATCGAGGCGCACCTGCTCTACGACATCCCCTTCGACCGCATCGAGGTCGTGGTCCACCCGCAGTCCTACGTGCACTCCATGGTCGAGTTCACGGACGGCTCCACCCTCGCCCAGGCCACCCCGCCGGACATGCGCGGCCCCATCGCGATCGGCCTCGGCTGGCCCCAGCGGGTCCCGGACGCCTCCCGCTCCTTCGACTGGACCAAGGCCTCCACCTGGGAGTTCTTCCCGCTCGACACCGAGGCCTTCCCGGCGGTCGGCCTCGCCCGGCACGTCGGTTCCCTGGGCGGCACCGCCCCCGCCGTCTTCAATGCGGCGAACGAGGAGTGCGTGGACGCCTTCCTGGCCGGTCGGCTGCCGTTCACGGCAATCATGGATACCGTCTCAGCAGTGGTCGACGAGCACGGATCGCCCGCGTCGGGAACTTCCCTGACGGTGGCGGACGTCCTCGAAGCGGAGACCTGGGCCAGGGCCCGGGCACGGGAGATGGCGGCGCGGGCCGCCGTGGAGGCGGGCGCATGACGGTACTGCTGACGGTGATCGGCATCCTCGTCTTCGTGATCGGGCTGCTGTTCTCCATCGCCTGGCACGAGCTCGGCCACCTCTCCACGGCCAAGCTCTTCGGCATCCGCGTGCCCCAGTACATGGTCGGCTTCGGCAGGACCATCTGGTCCCGCCAGAAGGGCGAGACCGAGTACGGGATCAAGGCCATCCCGATGGGCGGCTACATCCGCATGATCGGGATGTTCCCGCCCGGCGAGGACGGCAAGGTCACCGCCCGCTCCACCTCGCCGTTCCGGTCGATGATCGAGGACGCCCGCTCGGCGGCCTACGAGGAGCTCCGGCCCGGGGACGAGACGCGGCTCTTCTACACGCGCAAGCCCTGGAAGCGCGTGATCGTGATGTTCGCGGGCCCCTTCATGAACCTGGTGCTCGCCCTCGCGATCTTCTTCGGCGTCTGGATGACCTTCGGCATCAACCGGACGACCACGCAGATCGCGACCGTCTCGCCCTGCGTCATCCAGCAGAGCGAGAAGCGCGACGTCTGCAAGGACGGCGACCCGGTGGCCCCCGCGAAGAAGGCCGGACTGCGGGCCGACGACCGCATCGTCGCCTTCAACGGCAAGAAGGTGGCCGACTGGGCCGCCCTCCAGAAGCGGATCCGCGACACCGTCGGCCCCGCCACCGTCACGGTCGTGCGCGACGGGCAGCAGCTCAGCGTCCCCGTCACCCTGATCGCGAACCAGGTCGCCAAGACCGACGGCCACGGCGGCTACGTCAAGGGCGAGTACATCACCGCCGGCTGGCTCGGCTTCAGCCCGAAGAGCGAGATCGCCGCGCTGTCCTTCGGCGAGTCCGTCGACCACATGGCCGAGGTCGTCGACGGCAGCGTCCAGGGCCTGCTCAACCTCCCCGCCAAGATCCCCGCCCTGTGGAACGCGGCCTTCAGCGGAGGCGAGCGCGAGGCCGACTCCCCGATGGGCATCGTCGGAGCGGCCCGGATCAGCGGGGACATCGCCGCGCTGGACCTGCCCAGCGAGCAGAGGATGTCGATCCTGCTCAACGTGCTGGGCATGTTCAACCTCTCGCTCTTCCTGTTCAACATGCTGCCCCTGCTTCCCCTGGACGGCGGGCACATCGCCGGCGCCCTGTGGGAGTCCCTGCGCCGCACCGTGGCGAAGGTCTTCCGGCGCGCCGACCCCGGCCCCTTCGACGTGGCGAAGCTGATGCCCGCCGCGTACGTGGTCGCCGGCGTCTTCGTCTGCTTCACCCTGCTGGTGCTCGTCGCGGACGTGGTCAACCCCATCAAGATCACCTAGCCGTACGGCCCCCGCACCACGGCGCCACCGGAGCCGGGCACGCATCGTGCCCGGCTCCCCGCGTTCGGGTGGTGAGGCCCCTCGGATGCACGGGGCACGCGCGGCTTGGCGTAACCTCGAAGGCTGGAGCCCGCCGATCTCGGGACCTCGATCCACACCTTGGGGTTGCACAGCAGATGACCGCCATCTCTCTCGGAATGCCGTCCGTGCCGACGAAGCTTGCCGACCGCCGGGTCAGCCGCAAGATCCAGGTCGGTTCCGTGGCCGTCGGCGGCGACGCGCCGATCTCGGTGCAGTCGATGACCACGACCCGCACCTCCGACATCGGTGCCACGCTCCAGCAGATCGCCGAGCTGACCGCGTCCGGCTGCCAGATCGTCCGCGTCGCCTGCCCGACGCAGGACGACGCCGACGCGCTGGCCGTCATCGCGAAGAAGTCGCAGATCCCGGTCATCGCCGACATCCACTTCCAGCCCAAGTACGTCTTCGCGGCGATCGACGCCGGCTGCGCCGCCGTCCGCGTCAACCCGGGCAACATCAAGCAGTTCGACGACAAGGTCAAGGAGATCGCGTACGCCGCCAAGGAGGCGGGCACGCCGATCCGCATCGGCGTCAACGCCGGCTCCCTCGACGCCCGCCTGCTGAAGAAGTACGGCAAGGCCACCCCCGAGGCGCTCGTCGAGTCCGCGCTGTGGGAGGCCTCCCTCTTCGAGGAGCACGGCTTCGGCGACATCAAGATCTCGGTCAAGCACAACGACCCGGTCGTCATGGTCAACGCCTACCGCCAGCTCGCCGCCCAGTGCGACTACCCGCTGCACCTCGGCGTGACCGAGGCCGGCCCCGCCTTCCAGGGCACCATCAAGTCCGCCGTCGCCTTCGGCGCGCTGCTCTCCGAGGGCATCGGCGACACCATCCGCGTCTCCCTCTCCGCGCCGCCGGTCGAGGAGGTCAAGGTCGGCAACCAGATCCTGGAGTCGCTCAACCTCAAGCCGCGCCGCCTGGAGATCGTCTCCTGCCCCTCCTGCGGCCGCGCCCAGGTCGACGTCTACAAGCTGGCCGAGGAGGTCACGGCCGGCCTGGAGGGCATGACCGTCCCGCTGCGCGTCGCGGTCATGGGCTGCGTCGTCAACGGCCCCGGCGAGGCCCGCGAGGCCGACCTCGGCGTCGCCTCCGGCAACGGCAAGGGCCAGATCTTCGTCAAGGGCGAGGTCATCAAGACCGTCCCCGAGTCCAAGATCGTGGAGACCCTCATCGAAGAGGCGCTGAAGATCGCCGAGCAGATGGAGAAGGACGGCGTCACCTCGGGCGAGCCCAGCGTCGCCATCGGCGTCTGATCCGCACCGCCACGACCCGTCCCGGCCCGGCCCCGTCCCCGCAGCTCGCGGGGCGAGGCCGGGCCTTTTCGTGACCTGTGCGACCGGGCGGGCGCAGGTCGCGGCGGGTACAGTGCGGAGATCAGCAGACTTGCATGGTGAGGCACCGGTGTTGACGCAGACCACGACCAGGGTCCTTGAACCCAGTGATCTCGACGCCGCGCTCGGCATCCTCGGACGCGAGCCCGTCGAGAACGCCTTCGTCACCTCCCGGGTCCAGGTCGCCGGCCTCGATCCGTGGCGCCTGGGCGGCGAGATGTGGGGCTGGTACGCCGACGGCGAGCTCCGCTCCCTGTGCTACGCGGGAGCCAACCTGGTCCCCGTCTGCGCCGGACCCGACGCCGTACGCGCCTTCGCCGACCGGGCCCGCCGCACCGGCCGCCGCTGCTCCTCCATCGTGGGCCCCGCCGAACCCACCCGGCTGCTGTGGCAGCTCCTGGAGCCCAGCTGGGGACCGGCCCGCGACGTCCGCGCCCACCAGCCGCTGATGGTCACCGAGCGGCCGTCCGCCGAGATCGCCCCCGACCCGATGGTCCGCCGGATCCGCAAGGACGAGATGGACCTGATCATGCCCGCCTGCGTGGCCATGTTCACCGAGGAGGTCGGCATCTCGCCCATGGCCGGCGACGGCGGGCTGCTCTACCAGGCCCGCGTCGCCGAGCTCGTCGGCAGCGGCCGCTCCTTCGCCCGCGTCGAGAACGGCAAGGTCGTCTTCAAGGCCGAGATCGGCGCCGCCACCGCCGCCGCCTGCCAGATCCAGGGCGTCTGGGTGGCCCCGGAGTTCCGCGGCCGGGGGCACTCCGAGACCGGCATGGCAGCGGTCGTCGAGTACGCGCTGCGCGACGTGGCGCCCCTGGTCAGCCTCTACGTCAACGACTTCAACACCGCCGCCCGCGCCGCCTACCGCCGGGTCGGCTTCCGAGAGGTCGGCGCGTTCATGAGCGTCCTGTTCTGACCGCGGCCGGGGCGGCCGGTTTCGTCCCGGAAGCCGTACCGCGGCGCCCTACCTCCGAAGTAAGGTCGCCGCATGCTGCCTACTTCCCCGGGCGACGACCCCGCACGGCCCGCCGGTCTCCGCATCGGGCACCTCGACCTGGCAGGCCGGGTGGACGAGGCCCTGCGCGTCCAGGCCGTCGCCTTCGGGCTCAGCGAGGAAGAGGTCGGCATCCGGCGCTACATCGTCCAGCGCCACATGACCTGCCCCGGTGCCCGCGCGCTCGGCGCGTTCACCGACGACGGGGCGCTGGCCGGTTTCGTGTACGGCATGCCCAACGACCGCGGCCACTGGTGGTCCACGATCGTCGAGCCCTATCTGCGGGCGGGCGGCAGCGACTCCTGGCTCGACGACTCCTTCGTCATCACCGAGCTGCACGTCCACCCCGGCTTCCAGGGCCGCGGCGTCGGCCGCGCCCTCATCACCCGGATCACCGACAGCGCCGCCGAACCCCGCTCGATCCTCTCCGCCATCGACACCGACAGCCCGGCGCGCGGGCTGTACGCGTCCCTCGGCTACCGGGACCTGGCCCGCAAGGTCCACTTCCCGAGCGCGGGCCTGCCCTACGCCGTCATGGGCGCCCCGCTGCCCCTCCTGAGGCCCCCGCGGGCGCGCTGAATTCGTTTCGGGGCTCCGGGCCGCCCCCGATAGCCTCCCGGCATGTCCACTCACCACGTGCAGCGCATGTCCCGCCTCATGGCCAAGACCCTCCGCGAGGACCCGGCCGACGCCGAGACCCTCAGCCACCGCCTCCTGGTCCGGGCCGGCTACGTCCGGCGCAGCTCCGCCGGGGTGTGGACCTGGCTGCCGCTCGGCAAGAAGGTCCTGGACAACGTCGCGCGCATCGTCCGCGAGGAGATGGACGCGATCGGCGCGCAGGAGGTGCTGCTGCCGGCGCTGCTGCCGAAGGAGCCGTACGAGGTCAGCGGCCGCTGGTCGGAGTACGGGGACCTGCTGTTCCGGCTGAAGGACCGCAAGGGCGCCGACTACCTCCTCGGTCCGACCCACGAGGAGATCTTCACGCTCGTGGTGAAGGACCAGTGCACGTCCTACAAGGACCTGCCGGTCATGCTGTACCAGATCCAGACCAAGTACCGGGACGAGGCCCGGCCGCGGTCCGGCGTCCTGCGCGGCCGCGAGTTCCAGATGAAGGACTCGTACTCCTTCGACGTGTCCCAGGAGGGCCTGGAAGAGTCGTACCGGCTCCACCGCGAGGCCTACGTACGCATCTTCGAGCGCCTCGGCCTGGACCACCGCATCGTGTCGGCGGTCTCGGGCGCGATGGGCGGCTCGGCGTCGGAGGAGTTCCTGGCACCGGCCGGCGCGGGCGAGGACACGTTCGTGGACTGCCCCTCCTGCGACTACGCGGCGAACACGGAGGCGGTCACCTTCGCCCCGGCGCCCGCCGCCGCGGACGCCGGCCACGCCCCGCTGGAGGAGATCCCCACCCCCGACACCCCCACCATCGAGACCCTGGCCGCGCACCTCGGCGTCCCCGCCTCCGCGACCCTGAAGAACCTCCTGGTCAAGGTGGACGGCGAGATCACCGCCGTCGGCGTGCCGGGGGACCGCGAGGTGGACCTCGGCAAGCTGGGCGAGCACCTGGCCCCGGCGGTGGTGGAGCTGGTGACGGCGGAGGACTTCGCGGACCGGCCCGACCTGGTACGCGGCTACGTGGGCCCGCAGGGCCTTGACGGGGTCCGCTACCTCGCCGACCCCCGCGTCGCACCCGGCACCGCCTGGGTGACGGGGGCCAACAAGCCCGGTACCCACGCCCTCAACGTGGTCTGCGGCCGGGACTTCGAGGTGGACCGCTACCTGGACGTGGTCGTCGTCGAGCCCGGCGACCCCTGCCCGTCCTGCGGGGCGGGGCTGAAGCCGGCCCGGGCCATCGAGATCGGGCACATCTTCCAGCTGGGCCGCAAGTACGCCGACGCCTTCGGGCTGGACGTCCTCGGCAAGGAGGGCAAGCCGGTCCGGGTGACGATGGGCTCCTACGGCATCGGCGTCTCCCGGGCGGTGGCCGCGCTGGCCGAGCAGACGGCCGACGAGCGGGGCCTGTGCTGGCCCGCCTCGGTGGCGCCGGCCGACGTCCACGTGGTGGCGGCGGGCAAGGCGGGTCCGCTCGCGCTGGCGGAGGAGGCGGCCGGGGCGCTGGCCGCGGCGGGGCTGCGGGTCCTCTTGGACGACCGGCCGGGGCTGTCGCCCGGGGTCAAGCTGACGGACGCGGAGCTGATCGGCGTGCCGTGGATCCTGGTGGCGGGCAGGCGCTCCGCCGAGGGCGTCGTCGAGCTCCAGGACCGCGCCGCCGGCACCCGCGAGGAACTCCCCCTCGCCGAGGCCCTCTCCCGGCTGACCTGACCCGCGGCCGGGCCCGTCAGGAAGGCGCCGGCGGTTCGGGGGGCGTGGTCTGCGACGGCGGGACGGCGGGCCCGGCGGGGTTCCGGGCCGCGGGAGGGGCGGAAGCCCCGGGAGGCACGGAAGCCTCGGGAACGGCGGGAGGCACGGAAGCCTCGGGAACGGCGGGAGGGGCGGAAGCCTCGGGAACGGCGGGAGGGGCAGGGGCCCCGGGAGGGACGGGGGCCGCGCGCTCCAGGAAGCGCAGCAGCTCCACCGGGAAGGGGAGGACCAGGGTGGAGTTCTTCTCCGCCGCCACCGCGATCACCGTCTGCAGCAGCCGCAGCTGGAGCGCGGCCGGCTGGTCGGACATCACCGCAGCCGCCTCCGCCAGCTTGTGCGAGGCCTGGAGCTCCGCGTCCGCGTTGATGACCCGCGCCCGCCGCTCCCGGTCCGCCTCCGCCTGCCGCGCCATCGACCGCTTCATCGTCTCCGGCAGCGACACGTCCTTGATCTCCACCCGGTCGATCTGCACGCCCCAGCCCATCGCCGGACTGTCGATCATCAGCTCCAGCCCCTGGTTGAGCTTCTCGCGGTTCGACAGCAGGTCGTCCAGGTCGCTCTTGCCGATGATCGACCGCAGCGAGGTCTGCGCCATCTGGGAGACGGCGAACCGGTAGTCCTCCACCGCGATGATCGCGCTCGCGGGATCGACGACCTTGAAGTACACCACCGCGTCCACCCGCACCGTGACGTTGTCCCGGGTGATGCCCTCCTGCGCCGGCACCGGCAACGTCACGATCTGCAGGTTCACCTTCCGCAGCCGGTCCACGACCGGCACGATCACCGTGAATCCGGGCGGCCGGATGCCCTCGCGCAGCCGGCCGAAGCGGAAGACCACGCCCCGCTCGTACTGCTTCACCACCCGCGCGGCCGCGCCCAGATAGGCCGCGACGCCGGTGGCGGCGGCGATTCCCGCTGTCAGCAGTTCCTCGACCATGACGGCCCCCCGCCTGACGGGACGTACAGGACATACCTACCTATTCACGGTATGCCCTGCGATCCGCCCTACAACCAGGCCGCGAACTCCAGCAGCAGCTCCGCGTCCCTCCGCCGGCCCGCCGCAAGCGCCCGGCAGCCCGACTCCACCGCCCGGAACACCGTCCAGCCCCGCAGCCGCTCCCGGTCCACCTCCAGCGAGTCGGCGAGCTTGTTCACCCGCCGCCGCGCCCCCGCCGCCCCCGCCGAGGCGGCGACCTGGTCCTCCAGCCGGTCCCGGACCAGCCGGGCCAGGTCGTAGGCCCGCTCGCCGACCAGCGGGTCCGGGCCCACCGTCAGCCACGGCGCCCGCTCGCCGGCCAGCACCTTGCCCTGCCGGAAGTTCCCGTGCAGCAGCAGCTCCTCGCCGGGCGTCCCGGTCAGCTCCTCCCGCAGCGCCACCGCCGAGTCCGCCAGCGCCCGCGCCTCCGGCGGCGCCGACCGCAGCGGCGCGCACTGAGCGGCGGTGCGCTCCGCCACCGTCTCGAACGGATGGCCCTGCGGCGGGGCCACCCACAGCCGGCGCAGCGTGCCGCAGGCCTCCAGCAGGGCCTTGGCCTCCGGCAGCGAACGCAGCGACACGTCCGGGTGCAGCCGTTCCAGCAGCAGCGCCCCGTCCTCCTCGTGGTGGCGCGAGTCGAGGACCCGTACGGCCCCGAAGCCGCCCCAGTGGGCGAGCGCGGCCAGCTCCCGGCCGGGAGCGGCCCCCGGCGGCGCCAGCTTCAGGACGGCCGGGGTGCCGTCCGGGTAGCGGACCAGCAGCACCACGCTGCTGCGCCCGCCCGGGGTCTGGACCCGCTGCGCCGTCACGTCCCGCCGCTTCAGCGCCTCCTCGGCGAGCTCGGGCACGCGCTCCAGCCACTCCGTGTCCCGCTCGGTCGGCGGCAGCTCGCCGAGCGCCCGTACGAGCCGCTGCGGCGGTTCGAAAGCCATGCGTGCGTGGTCCCTTTCAGCCGGTACGGGCCCCCTACGAGCGTTCCGTGAGCCCAGGGAAGGCTACGCCGACACCGCGCCAGCGCGCCGCGCGCACGGCCGCGGCGCTCAGCGCGTCAGCCGCCTCGCGGCGCAACTGGCCGCCCGCCGACCGCACCAGGTCCGAGTACGCGCCCGCCACCCGGTCCTCGATCACGGCGGCCAGCCGCTCCGTGTCGGCAGGGGTGCGCAGCTCGAAGGGCAGGGCGTACGCGGCCTCGGCGGGCTGCGGCGCGCCGCCCAGCTCCCGCACGGTCCGGGTCAGCCGGTCGCGGCGGGCCAGGTGGCCGGCGTACGCCTCCCGGGCCTCGGTCGCCCGGGCGGGCGCGACCCGCGCCCCGATCACTCCGTACCCGTACGCGGCCGCGTGCTCGGCGGCCAGCGCGGCCTGGGCGGCCCGCAGGGCCCCGCCGGGGGAGGGGGTGGGCGAGGGCTTCACGAGGCGGCTCCCGGGGTGGAGGTCAGCAGATAGGCGTGGACGGCCCCGCAGGCCGCCACCGAGGCGAGCATCCGGGCCAGTTCCCCGGGGGCGCCGGCCAGGGCGATGGTCCGGGCCTCGGACAGGCTCCGTTCGGCGTCCGCGAGCGCGCTCAGGGCCTCGGCCGGCTGCTGCGGAACCGGTTCGCCGCCCGCGGCCGGCGCACCGGGAGCGCCGGGAGCGGGCGCCGCGGCCCCGGACGCGGCGGCGGAGGGCGGACCCGGCCGGGCGGCCGGCTCACGGGCCGCCGGGTCCGCGAAGGCCAGGGCCGCGGTGTGCGCCGCGACGGCGGCGCGCAGCGGCGCGAGCCGCCCCGCGAGCCCGGGATGGGCCGCCGCGGTGGCGTCGTAACGTTCCAGCAGTCGCTCGCTGTCACGAACGGCGTCCTCCCGCATCCGCCGTTCGAGCGGAATCCCGCCGTCGGCACCGGAGGCGTCACCGCCACCGGTGCACCCGGTGAGCAGCACGGCCCCGGCCGCACCGGCGGCTCCGGCGAGCAGGCTCCTTCGTGAGGGCGAGGGCCTCAAAGGCGTGGTCCAGGGCACGGCGGCGTCCTCGGGGGGTGACGGCGGGGCAGGTGTGATCACGGTACCCGGGGGTCCCGTCCGGAGCGCGGACGGCAACACCCTCCGCGACCGGATACCCTTTGACCTGACACGACGGAAAACCACAACAGCACACGCGGCCGAGGAGTCACCCGGATGAGCACGACCCAGAGCGACAGGCTGCGCGGACTGCTGGAGCCACTCGTCGCCGCCAAGGGCCTGGACCTCGAGGACATCGAGCTTTCCAAGGCGGGCAAGCGCCGGATGCTGCGCATCATCGTGGATTCCGATGAGGGTGTCGACCTGGACGAATGCGCCGAGCTGAGCCGTGAGATCTCCGACCGGCTCGACGAGTCCGATGTGATGGGCGAGGACGAGTACAACCTCGAAGTCAGCTCCCCGGGCGCGGACCGCCCGCTCAGCGAGCACCGTCACTACGTTCGGGCGATCGGCCGCCTCGTGAAGTTCCAGCTGTCCGCCGAAGGTGGAAAGGATGCCGGCGAACTGGTCGCCCGCATCCTCGGCGTCGACGACGAGGGTATGGACCTCGAAATCCCGGGTGTGAAGGGCCGCAAGGCGACCGCCCGTCGTATCGCTTTCACCGACATCGCCAAGGCGCGAGTCGAGATCGAGTTCAGCCGCAAGGACAAGAAGGAAGAGGAGGCGTAGCCGTGGACATCGACATGAGTGCCCTGCGGGGTCTGGTCCGGGAGAAGGAGATCTCCTTCGACCTGCTCGTCGAGGCGATCGAGTCGGCCCTCCTCATCGCGTACCACCGCACCGAGGGCAGCTTCCGGCGCGCCCGTGTCGTGCTCGACCGCACCAACGGTCACGTGGTCGTGTGGGCGACGGAGGACCCGAGGGACCTCGAAGAGGGGCAGGAGCCCAAGGAGTTCGACGACACCCCGTCGGACTTCGGGCGGATCGCCGCGACGACCGCCAAGCAGGTGATCCTCCAGCGTCTGCGCGACGCCGAGGACGACCTGACCTTCGGCGAGTTCGCCGGCCGCGAGGGCGACGTCATCACCGGCGTGGTCCAGCAGGGCAAGGACCCCAAGAACGTCCTCGTCGACATCGGCAAGCTGGAGGCCATCCTGCCGGTGCAGGAGCAGGTCCCGGGCGAGGAGTACACGCACGGCCTCCGCCTCAAGGCGTACGTCGTGCGCGTGGCGAAGGGTGTCCGCGGTCCGTCCGTGACCCTGTCGCGCACCCACCCCAACCTGGTGAAGAAGCTCTTCGCGCTGGAGGTCCCGGAGATCGCCGACGGCAGCGTCGAGATCTCCGCGATCGCCCGCGAGGCCGGTCACCGCACCAAGATCGCCGTCCGGTCCACCCGCTCGGGCCTCAACCCGAAGGGCGCCTGCATCGGCCCGATGGGCGCCCGCGTGCGCAACGTGATGGCCGAGCTGCACGGCGAGAAGATCGACATCGTCGACTGGTCGGACGACCCGGCGGAGATGGTGGCGAACGCCCTCTCACCCGCCCGGGTGAGCAAGGTCGAGGTCGTCGACTGGGACACCCGGTCCGCCCGGGTGACCGTGCCCGACTACCAGCTGTCGCTGGCGATCGGCAAGGAGGGCCAGAACGCCCGCCTGGCCGCCCGGCTCACCGGCTGGCGCATCGACATCCGGCCCGACACCGAGGTACCCGCCGACGCGGACGCCCGTGCCTGACCGGGAATAAACCGCTACCCGCCGGAGGTTCCCGGCGGGTAGACAGGTACTCCGGGAGTCCCGGAGCACCGAGTGGATCACGACGACATCCGTTCGATTTTTCGCCTGAAGGGGTGAGGTCGGTACGGGGAGGTAGACTTAGGCGTGTCTGGCCGGACGCAAGCCCGCGCATGCCCCGAACGCACCTGTGTGGGGTGCCGGGAGCGAGCGGCCAAGAGCGATCTGCTGCGGATCGTGGCGATCGGGGACGAATGCGTCCCCGATCCTCGCGGTACGCTGCCCGGCCGGGGTGCCTACGTGCACCCCGCCGTGGTCTGCCTCGACCAGGCGGTCCGCCGCCGGGCGTTCCCCCGGGCCCTCAGGTCCGCCGGAGCGCTCGACACGGAGGAACTGCGCAAAGCCCTGGCGGCAACGGCCGAGGCGACACCGTAAGAAGTAGTACGGCACGGAAACCCCGTGCGGTCAGGTACCTCGCGAGTTGGAAGTAGGTCGAGATTGCGATGAGCACTCGATGAGTACGCGATGAGTACGCCCATGAAGTAGCGACGGTCCGGCGTAACCCGGACCTAAAAGGAGCGAAGTGGCTAAGGTCCGGGTATACGAACTCGCCAAGGAGTTCGGAGTCGAGAGCAAGGTCGTCATGGCCAAGCTCCAAGAACTCGGTGAATTCGTCCGTTCGGCGTCCTCGACGATCGAGGCGCCGGTTGTACGCAAGTTGACTGACGCACTGCAGGGGCCCGGCGGCAACGCCGGCAAGTCCGCTGCGAAGCCCGGCGCGCCCCGCAAGGCCGCGCCCGCCAAGCCCGCGGCGCCCTCCCCGGCCGCCGCGGCACGTCCCGCCGCCCCCAAGCCCGGCGCACCGGTGGCCCCCAAGCCCGCCGCCGCCGAGGCCCCCGCGGCCACCCCGGTGACTCCGGCCGCCCCCGGCCCGCGTCCCGGTCCCAAGGCTCCCGCCCCGAAGCCCGCTCCGGCGGCTCCCGTGGCGACCGAGTTCTCCGCGCCCCCGGCGGCTCCCGCCGCCCCGGCGCGTCCCGCCGCGGCCCCCGGCCCGCGTCCGGCGCAGCAGCGCCCGGCCGCCCCGGGTCAGGGTGCCCGTCCCGGCGCCCCGCGTCCGGCCGGCTCCACCCCCGGCGGCCAGGGCCAGCGCCCGGCCGGCGGTTCCCAGGCCCCGCGTCCCGGCGGCGCCCGTCCGGCCGGTCCCCGTCCGGGCAACAACCCCTTCACCTCCGGCGGCTCGACCGGCATGGCGCGCCCGCAGGCGCCCCGTCCGGCCGGCGCTCCCCGTCCCGGTGCCCCCGGCACCGGCGGCCAGGGTGCCCCGCGTCCGCAGGCCGGCCCCGGCGGCGCCCCGCGTCCGCAGGGTCCCGGCGGCGCCCGTCCCACCCCGGGCGGCATGCCCCGTCCCCAGGGCGGCGCTCCGCGTCCGGGTGGTGCTCCCGGTGGTAACCGTCCGAACCCGGGCATGATGCCGCAGCGTCCCGCTGCCGGTGGTCCCGGTCCCCGTCCCGGCGGCGGCCCCGGTGGCCGTGGTCCCGGTGCCGGTGGCCCGCGTCCCGGTGGTGGCGCCGGTCGTCCCGGCGGCGGCTTCGCCGGCCGTCCGGCCGGTCCGGGCTCCCGCCCGGCGGGCGGCGGCTTCGGCGGCCCGCGTCCGGGTGGCGGCGGCTTCGGCGGCGGCCCGGCCGGTGCCGGTGGCGGCGGTCGTCCCGGCTTCGGTGGCCGTCCCGGCGGTCCCGGTGCCCGTGGTGGCACGCAGGGCGCCTTCGGCCGTCCCGGCGGTCCGGCCCGTCGCGGCCGCAAGTCCAAGCGCCAGCGTCGCCAGGAGTACGAGGCCATGCAGGCCCCGTCGGTCGGCGGCGTGATGCTGCCGCGCGGTGGCGGCGAGACCGTGCGCCTGTCGCGCGGTGCCTCCCTCACCGACTTCGCGGAGAAGATCAACGCCAACCCGGCGTCGCTCGTCGCCGTGATGATGAACCTCGGCGAGATGGTCACCGCCACGCAGTCCGTCTCCGACGAGACCCTGCAGCTCCTCGCGGGCGAGATGAACTACACCGTTCAGATCGTCAGCCCGGAGGAGGAGGACCGCGAGCTCCTCGAGGGCTTCGACATCGAGTTCGGCGAGGACGAGGGCGGCGAGGAGTTCCTGCTCCCGCGTCCGCCGGTCGTCACCGTCATGGGTCACGTCGACCACGGTAAGACCCGACTGCTCGACGCCATCCGCAAGACGAACGTCGTCGCGGGCGAGGCCGGTGGCATCACGCAGCACATCGGTGCGTACCAGGTCTCCACCGAGGTCAACGACGAAGAGCGTCGCATCACCTTCATCGACACCCCCGGTCACGAGGCGTTCACCGCCATGCGTGCCCGTGGTGCCAAGTCGACCGACATCGCGATCCTCGTGGTCGCGGCCAACGACGGCGTCATGCCGCAGACGATCGAGGCGCTCAACCACGCCAAGGCCGCCGGCGTCCCGATCGTCGTCGCGGTCAACAAGATCGACGTCGAGGGTGCCGACCCGACCAAGGTGCGCGGTCAGCTCACCGAGTTCGGTCTGGTCGCCGAGGAGTACGGCGGCGACACGATGTTCGTCGACATCTCCGCCAAGCAGGGTCTGCACATCGACTCCCTGCTCGAGGCCGTCGTCCTCACCGCCGACGCCTCCCTCGACCTGCGCGCCAACCCCGAGCAGGACGCTCAGGGTATTGCGATCGAGTCCCACCTCGACCGCGGCCGCGGTGCCGTCGCCACCGTCCTCGTCCAGCGCGGTACCCTCCGCGTCGGCGACACGATGGTCGTGGGCGACGCCTACGGCCGAGTGCGCGCCATGCTCGACGACAAGGGCAACAACGTCGAGGAAGCGGGTCCGTCGACCCCCGTCCTGGTCCTGGGTCTCACCAACGTCCCCGGCGCCGGCGACAACTTCCTCGTCGTCGACGAGGACCGCACGGCCCGCCAGATCGCCGAGAAGCGGGCGGCGCGCGAGCGCAACGCCAACTTCGCCAAGCGCGTCCGTCGCGTGTCCCTCGAGGACCTCGACTCCGTGCTCAAGGCCGGTCTGGTCCAGGAACTCAACCTCATCATCAAGGGCGACGCGTCCGGTGCGGTCGAGGCTCTCGAGTCCTCGCTGCTCCAGCTCGACGTCGGTGAAGAGGTCGACATCCGGGTCCTGCACCGCGGTGTGGGTGCGGTCACCGAGTCCGACATCTCGCTGGCGATGGGCTCCGACGCCATCGTCATCGGTTACAACGTCCGTGCGGCCGGCCGTGCCGCGCAGATGGCGGACCGCGAGGGCGTCGACGTCCGGTACTACTCGGTGATCTACCAGGCCATCGAGGAGATCGAGGCGGCCCTCAAGGGTCTGCTCAAGCCGGAGTACGAAGAGGTCGAGCTCGGTACGGCGGAGATCCGCGAGATCTTCCGCTCGTCCAAGCTGGGCAACATCGCCGGTGTCCTGGTCCGCTCGGGCGAGGTCAAGCGCAACACCAAGGCGCGGCTCCTGCGCGATGGCAAGGTCATCGCCGAGAACCTCACCATCTCCGGTCTGCGCCGCTTCAAGGACGACGTCACCGAGATCCGCGAAGGCTTCGAGGGCGGTATCAACCTCGGTTCCTTCAACGACATCAAGATCGACGACGTCATCGCGACGTACGAGATGCGCGAGAAGCCCCGCGCGTAAGCGCGAGGCACATCGCACCGTGTCGTAACCCGGGGCCGGTCGGCGGAATATCCGTCGATCGGCCCCGGCCGTTGCGTGTACGGTTCTGGTGACCCTGCCGAGCGTCGGCCGGCAGGCCACCGAACCCGCACCGGCGGGATATCCGGAACTGCATGTACGTGGGGACTCTGTCCTTCGATCTGCTCCTCGGCGACGTCCACTCGCTGAAGGAGAAACGCTCCGTCGTCCGGCCCATCGTCGCCGAGCTCCAGCGCAAGTTCGCGGTGAGCGCGGCCGAGGTGGGAGACCAGGACCTGCACCGCAGGGCCCGTCTGGGGGTCGCCCTGGTGAGCGGGGACGCGGCATTCGTATCGGACGTGCTCGACCGCTGTGAGCGGCTGGTCGCGGCGCGTCCGGAAGTGGAGCTGCTGTCGGTGAGACGGCGGTACCACGGTGATGAAGACTGATTGCTTGTCTGCAACAAAGAAGGAGACGGACCAGTGGCCGACAATGCGCGGGCGAAGAAGCTGGCGGACCTCATCCGGGAGGTGGTGGCCGAGAAGCTGCAGCGCGGAGTCAAGGACCCCCGCCTCGGTACGCACGTGACCATCACGGACACCCGGGTCACCGGCGATCTGCGGGAGGCCACGGTCTTCTACACGGTCTACGGCGACGACGAGGACCGGGCCAGCGCGGCAGCGGGCCTGGAGAGCGCCAAGGGCGTACTGCGCTCCGCGGTCGGCCGGGCGGCGGGAACCAAGTTCACGCCCACCCTGACCTTCGTCGCGGACGCCCTCCCGGAGAACGCCAAGACCATCGAGGACCTCCTCGACAAGGCGCGGGCCTCCGACGCCCAGGTGCGCGAGGTGTCCTCCGGCGCGAAGTACGCCGGCGACGCCGACCCGTACAAGAAGCCGGGCGACGAGGACGACGAGGACGCAGCCGCGGAATGAGCACCAACGCAGGGAAGACTCCGGACGGCCTTGTCATCGTCGACAAGCCGTCCGGCTTCACTTCGCACGACGTGGTCGCCAAGATGCGCGGGATCGCCAAGACCCGACGCGTCGGCCACGCCGGCACCCTCGACCCGATGGCGACGGGCGTCCTCGTCCTCGGCGTCGAGAAGGCCACCAAGCTCCTCGGCCACCTCGCGCTGACCGAGAAGGAGTACCTCGGCACCATCCGGCTCGGGCAGAACACCCTCACGGACGACGCCGAGGGCGAGATCATCTCGTCCGCCGACGCCTCCGGGGTGACCCGCGAGGCCGTGGACGCCGGCATCGCCAAGCTGACCGGCGACATCATGCAGGTCCCGTCCAAGGTCAGCGCCATCAAGATCAAGGGCGTGCGCTCCTACAAGCGCGCCCGTGACGGCGAGGACTTCGAGATCCCGGCCCGGCCGGTCACCATCTCGTCGTTCCAGGTGTACGACATGCGCGAGGGCGAGGCCGAGGACGGCACCAAGGTCGTCGACCTCGTCGTCTCCGTCGTCTGCTCCAGCGGTACGTACATTCGCGCCCTCGCCCGCGACCTGGGCGCCGACCTGGGCGTGGGCGGCCACCTCACGGCGCTGCGGCGCACGCGGGTGGGCCCGTACAAGCTCGACCGGGCGCGCACGCTGGACCAGCTCCAGGAGGAGCTGACCGTCATGCCGATCGGCGAGGCGGCCGCCGCCGCGTTCGCGCGCTGGGACCTGGACGCCCGGCGGGCCTCGCTGCTCGCCAACGGCGTGCGGATCGAGATGCCGGACGCGTACCAGGACGGCCGGACCGTCGCCGTCTACGGGCCTGAGGGCAAGCTGCTCGGGCTCGTGGAGAGCAAGGGCGGCAAGGCGAAGTCCCTCGCGGTCTTCGTCTGACACCCGCGCTCACCCGCGCTCCCGGCCTGGAGCGGTGGGCTTGACGTGGAGCGGTGAGCGCGCACGGACCGTGCTCACCGCTCCACGACCCCCCTCGGATAGGTTTCTATCCACCCGCGGCCCCGGATTCACCCCTTCGAGCAGGCGCTCGGAGTGAAGGCGGGGAGCGTACGGGGGCGCTTTCCTCCTGCGTCCTTCCGGCGCTGATCTTCACTTGCCTACCGTCGTGCACACGGGTCCCGCGGCGGGGGAGTGGTGCGGCGATGAGGGACGAGGTCACAGGCGGTTCGAGGGGTGCCCGCTCCGGCGCCTTCGCGGGTGCCGCGGGACTCGTGACGGTCCGGGACCCGGCCGGACGGCCGCGCGGCACCGGCTTCGTGGCCGACGACCGCGGCACGGTGATCACCAGCCACGAGGCCGTCGACGGACTGGCACGGGTGGTGCTGCGCGCGTCCGGCGCCGGGGAGCGGACCTGGGTGGCCGGGGCCGATGACGTGACCGCCCTGCCGGAGCTCGGGCTGGCCCTCGTACGCAGCGACGGACTGGGCGTGCGGCCGCTGCCCGTGGCCATGCGCGAGGCGATCTCTCCGGGGACGTACGTACGCCTCCCCGCGCGGGGCTGGCGCCAGGCGCGGGTCCTCGCGGTCGGCGCGGAGGTCACCTACACCTCGGCGGACGGCTCCCGCCCGCTGCCCGCCACCGTCGAGCTGGCCATCGGAACGGCCGGCCGGGACGCCCTGCGGCTCGGCGGCGAGGTCCGCGGGGGACCGGTCCTCGACGCGGCGACCGGAGCGGTGCTCGCGGTACTGGGCACCGCTCTGCGAGCGGAGCACCGCTCCGGAAGCTTCGCCGTCGCCCTGCGCGCGACCGCCGCGGCCGCCCCCGGGAGCCCCCTGGCGGCGCTGCTGGAGCGCAACTCCGCCACCGTGCCGGGCTACGGCGACGACCTCAACCTGGCCGGCGCCCTGGAGCTGACCGCCACCACCCTCGGCACCGCGTACCCCCCGGCCGGCGCCGCCGAGCCCGCGCCGGACCCCGTGCCGCGCCCCCGGATCGCCGCCGCCCTGGCCGCCTTCACCGCCGGGGAGGCCCCCGTGCTCGGCGTGGTCGGGATGCCCGGCACCGGCCGCACCACCGCCCTCGCGGCCCTGGCCGCCGACCGGGCCCGCGGCCCCCGCCCCGCGCCGACGCTGTGGCTGCGTGGAGCCGACCTGCGCGACGGCGACGGCTCGCTGGCCGACGCCGCGGCCCGGGCGCTGGCGGCGGCCGGCCGCATCGTCTCCGCCGCGGACGCCGGACCGCGACCGGCCGGCCCCTCCGGCTTCGCGGCCGGCGGCTTCGCCTTCCCCGGGACCCCGGCCGGCTTCGACCCGCCGGCGGCCGCGCCCCCCGGTGGCACCGCCGAGCGCGTGGCCCGGCTCGCGGCCGCCGCCGGACGGGCCCTGCTGGTGGTGCTGGACACCCCCGAGGAAATGCCGCCCGGGCTCTCCCACCGCCTGGAGCCGTGGACCGCGGCCACCGCCGACTGGCTGCGCCGCACCGGCGCCCGGCTGGTGGTCGCGGCCCGGCCCGAGTACTGGGAGCGGGCCGGCGGCCTCTACCCGCCGGAGCTGCTGCACACCCCGGACCGCGCCGCCCGGCGGCTGCCCCCCGCGCTGCCCGTCGGCGACCTGACCCCCGAGGAGGCGCGCACGGCCCGCGCCCGGCTGGGGATCCCGGACGACGCGGTGCGGGAGGCCGACGCCGGGCATCCGCTCACCCTGCGCCTGCTCGCGGGGATCCGCGCCGCCGAGGTCACGGCGGGCCGCCCGGGCCGTGACGAGGTCTTCTCGGCGCACCTGGACCTGGTGGCCCTGCGCGTCGCCGTCCGTATCGCGGCGGCGGCCGGCGCGGGGCGCGGGCCCGGGGTGCACGGCCCCGGGGTGCGGCGGCTGGCCGCCCGGGTGGCGGGGCGGGTGCACGAGGCCGCCCGCCGGTGCCTCGGCCCCGGGCAGGGCCAGCTGGACCGGGCCGCCTTCGAGGAGCTGTTCCCCTGGCGCACCGGCTGGGCCTCCGCCGTCCTCGCCGAGGGGCTGCTGGTCCCGGCGGGCCCCGGTTACCGCTTCGCCCACGAGGAGCTGTCCGACTGGCTCCAGTCCGCGCACCTCGACGTCCCGAGCGCCCTGGACCACCTCGTGCACCACGGCCCGGCCGCGGCGGGGCCGCCCGTGCCCAGGCACCGCATCGGCCCCGTGCTGGAAGCCCTGCGCAGGCTGCCGCCCGACGAGGTACGCGGCAGGCTGGACGCCCTGGTGGGCGCCCTGAACACCTTCGCCGAACAACGCGCCGCCGGGTCCCCGGACCCCGTCCACCCCGACCGGGTCTGGTGGGCCTCCCGGCTGCTGCGCGGCACCCTGCTCGGCGCCGCCGACGCCACCGCGCACCTGCCCGTCCTGCACGCCCTCGCCGAGCACGTGGCCCGGGCCGGCTCCGGCGAGTTCGGCGGCCGGTTCTGGAGCAGGCTCCGGCTGCCCGAGTCCGACCGCCTCGACCTGCTGCGCCGCCTGCTGCCCTCCGACCACCACTACCTCGGGGCCGCCGCCCGCCGCCTCACCCGCGCCCCGCGGCTCGTCCTGCCCCTGGTCTGCGCCTGGTTCACCGACGAGCGCCGGCTGCGCGGCCGGCCCGGGGCCACCGTCGCCACCGCGGCGCAGGCCCTGCTGCACACCCACCGCCGCCTCGCGGTGGACGACCTCACCGAGGCCCTGGTCGGCGCCGCGCACCCGCGGGCCGACGAACTCCTCGCCGTCCTCGCGGAGGACGAGCCGTCCGCCCTGTGCCGGGCCGTCGCCCGCTGGGCGCGGGACGAGCGGCCCGAACGGCGGGTGGCCGCCGCCGCGTACGGAGCCGCCACCGCCCCGCACGTCCGCACCCCCGCCGACCGGGAGCTGCTGCGTCGCGCCGCCGAGACGCTCCTCGACCGCCCCGGCGACACGGGTCTCCACGGCAGCGCCCTCGCGATCCTGCTCCGCGACCCGCAGGCGCGGGCCCGCTGCCTGCCCGACGCCCTCGCCTGCTTCCGCGACCCCGCGGGCGGGTCCCGGCTGCCGGCTTCGGCACTGGTCGCGGCACTGCCCGTACTGCCCGACCAGGACGCGGTGTTCGCCGCGCTGCGGGACCGGGCCGACGGGGAGGTGATCCGCGCCCTGGCCGCGCTCACCACTCCGGGCCTGGCCCGCCGCGCGGGCGACCTCGTACGGGACCACCTCGCCCGGCGCCCCGAGGACGCCCCGCACGCCGCCGCCTTCGTGGACCGGCGTCTGGACCAGGGCCCGGCGGCCGGCCCGGTGCTTCGGCCCCTGGTCCTCGGCCTGCTGCGGGGCGGCCCGCAGCCGGTGCGGGCCGCGCTGGCCGGCGTACTGGCAGCGCCCGGGGCACAGTCCTCGTACCCGCTGCGGGCCGAGCTGGCCGACGTACTGCTGCGCGAGGAGACCGATCCGCAGGTGCTCGGCGCCTTCCTGGCGGGGCTCGCCGCCGGGAGCGACCGGCGCCCGGAGGTCCGTACCCGCGAGCTGCTGCGGCGCACCGGCCGGCAGCTGCTGCGGGCACCGGGCGGGCCGGCGGTCTTCGAGCACCGCACGGTGGAGCTGGCCCGGGCCGATCCGGTGTTCGGGGCACTGGTGTCCCGCTGGCTCACCGAGGCCGCGACGGAGGCGGCGGCGCTGCTCGGGCCGGGCGCCCGGCGTACCGTGGAGACTCTTCGTAGGGCCGCGCCGGACATTACGTGAGGCGGGGAGGGATTCCGGCCAGAGCCGATGCGGGGCACCGGCCGACGGCATGGCAGTCTTAGACCTGCAATCGGCAATCGGTACAGGGACTACACGGGTTCGGGCGAGGAGCGGTCACAGTGCAGCGCTGGCGTGGCTTGGAGGACATCCCCCAGGACTGGGGACGCAGCGTCGTCACCATCGGCTCCTACGACGGTGTGCACCGGGGACACCAGCTGATCATCGGACGCGCCGTGGCGAAGGCCCACGAGCTGGGCCTCCCGGCCGTCGTCGTCACCTTCAGCCCGCACCCGAGCGAGGTCGTGCGCCCCGGCAGCCACCCGCCGATCCTGGCCCCGTACGACCGGCGGGCCGAACTGATGGCCGGTCTCGGTGTCGACGCGCTGCTGATCCTGCCGTTCACGGCGGAGTTCTCGCAGCTGTCCCCGGCCGACTTCATCGTGAAGGTGCTGGTCGACAAGCTGCACGCGCGCGCCGTGATCGAGGGCCCGAACTTCCGCTTCGGCCACCGGGCCGCCGGGAACGTCGACTTCCTGAGCGAGCTGGGCTCCACCTACGACTACGACGTCGAGGTCGTGGACCTGGTCGAGCGCGGCGAGGCGGGCGGCGGCGTGCCGTTCTCCTCCACCCTGGCCCGCAGGCTCGTCGCCGAGGGGGACATGGAGGGCGCCGCCGAGATCCTGGGCCGCCCGCACCGGGTCGAGGGCATCGTGGTGCGCGGCGCGCAGCGCGGGCGCGAGCTCGGCTACCCGACGGCCAACGTGGAGACGCAGCCGCACACCGCGATCCCGGCGGACGGGGTGTACGCGGGCTGGCTGACGGCGGACGGCGAGCGGATGCCCGCGGCGATCTCGGTCGGTACGAACGTGCAGTTCGACGCCACCGAGCGGACCGTGGAGGCGTACGCGATCGACCGTGTCGGGCTGGACCTGTACGGCAAGCAGGTGTCCGTCGACTTCCTGTCGTACGTGCGGGGGATGGCGAAGTTCGAGTCGCTCGACGGGCTGTTGGAGGCCATCGCGGACGACGTGAAGCGGGCGCGGGTCCTGACGGACGCCTTCGACGCCGCGCGGCGCTGACAGCGCTTCTGACCTACGGCGAAGGGCCCCTGCCGTCCTCGGGACGGCAGGGGCCCTTCCGCGTGTCCGGGTCCCCTAGCCGAGGCGCGGGTCGCGCGGGGGCTGCCCGGGGTACTGCTGCGGCTGGGCGGCCGGCGGCTGCTGCCCGGCCGGGGGCTGCTGCCAGGGCTGGCCGGGCTGCGGGTACGGCTGCTGCCCGTACGGGGGCTGGCCCTGCGGCTGCTGACCGGGGGGCTGCTGGTACGGGTCCTGCGGCTGTGCGTGAGGCGGCTGCTGCTGGGGGTGCGGCACCGGCTGGTGGCCCTGCGGCGCGCCCCAGTGGGCCTGCGCGGCCTGCTGCTGGGCGCGTACGAAGTCCTCCGCGACCAGGGCGGACAGGTTGAAGTACGCCTCGCGCGTCTTGGGCCGCATCAGGTCGAGGTCCACCTCGGCGCCGGCCGCGAGGTGCTCGTCGAACGGGACCACGACGACGCCGCGGCAGCGGGTCTCGAAGTGCTGGACGATGTCCTCGACCTTGATCATCTTGGCGGTCTCGCGGACCCCGGAGATGACGGTGATCGAACGCGAGACGAGATCGGCGTAGCCGTGGGCCGAGAGCCAGTCGAGCGTCGTGCTCGCGCTGCTCGCGCCGTCCACGGACGGCGTGGAGATGATGATCAGCTGATCGGCCAGGTCCAGGACGCCGCGCATGGCGGAGTAGAGCAGTCCGGTGCCGGAGTCGGTCAGGATGATCGGGTACTGGCGGCCCAGTGTGTCTATGACGCGGCGGTAGTCCTCGTCGTTGAAGGTCGTCGAGACCGCCGGGTCCACGTCGTTGGCGATGATCTCCAGGCCCGAGGGGGCCTGCGAGGTGAACCGCCGGATGTCCATGTACGAGTTGAGGTACGGGATCGCCTGGACCAGGTCGCGGATGGTCGCGCCGGTCTCGCGGCGGACGCGGCGGCCGAGGGTGCCGGCGTCCGGGTTCGCGTCGATGGCCAGGATCTTGTCCTGGCGCTCGGTCGCGAGGGTGGCGCCGAGGGCGGTGGTCGTCGTGGTCTTGCCGACGCCGCCCTTGAGGCTGATGACGGCGATGCGGTAACAGGACATCACCGGGGTCCGGATGAGCTCCAGCTTGCGCTGGCGGTCGGCCTCGGCCGCCTTGCCGCCGAAGCGGAAGCCGGAGCGGGCGGGCTTGGGCTTCTGCTTGGCCCGGAGCAGGCGGTCGGAGGAGAGCTCCACGGCGGCGGTGTAACCGAGCGGAGCGCCGGGGCCCTGGCCGGGGTGGGGCTGCTGCTGGTAGGAACCCTGCTGCCACTGCGCCTGCGCCTGCGGCGGCTGGGGCTGCTGCGGGAGGCCGTAGCCCTGCGGGGGCTGCGGTGCCGGTGCCGGTGCCGGTGGCTGCGGCTGGGCTTCGGGGGAGACGGGCGGGAAGCCGTAGCCCTGGGGCGCCTCGGGCCGCGCCTGCGGCGGCTGGGGCTGCTGCGGGAGGCCGTAGCCCTGCGGGGGCTGCGGTGCCGGTGCCTGCGGCTGGAGTTCGGGGGAGACGGGCGGGAAGCCGTAGCCCTGGGGCGCCTCGGGCTGCGCCGGGGGCTGCTGTTCCGGGGCGGAGGGCGGGAAGCCGTAGCCCTGGGGCGCGCCCGAGGAGGCGAATGCGGGCGGCAGCGGCGGCAGTTCGGTGCCGGGTCCCCCGAACGGAGTATCCGCGGGACCGGGGACCGGAGTTCCCTCGGCCGGGGTGGGCATCCGCACGGGCGCGGGCGCCGCTTCCCCGGCGGCGGCCGCGAACCCCGGCGGTACGGCGTCCACCGGAGCGGGCGCGGCGGCGGGCGCCGCCTCCGCCCGGGCCGCGGCCCCGTCCGGCCCGGCCGGTCCGGACGCGGCGACCGGTGCGGCCGGCCCCGCCGGGGCTTCGGGCAGCGCGGGCGCCGCCGCGTCCCCGGCCGGGGGCTCCTCCTCGGCGAACGGGGCCGGCACGGCGATGGGGGCCACGGTGGGCACCGCGAACGGCGCCGGGGGTTCCGCCTGCGCGGGCGCGGCGGGGAAGCCCGCCGGGGTGTCCGCGGGCAGCGCGGGCAGCGGCGCCGGTCCCCGGGGCGCCTCGGCGGCGCCCGCGTCCTGCCGGGCGGCGGACGGCTCCGCGGGTCCCGCTTCGCCCGCGGCGGCGAGCGCCTCCGGATCCGGCGCGCCGGCCGGCCCGGCCGTGCCCGCCGCCGGGGCCCCGGCCGGGGTGGTGTACGGAGCCGCAGCCGCGTCGGGACGCCCCGCCTCCTCGGCATGCGGGCCCGGGGCCCCGGCCCCCTGCGCGGGGAACGCGGGACCCTGCTCCGGGGTCCCCTGCGCGGGGAACGCGGGCGCCCCCGACGGGTCCCCGCCCTGTGCCGGGAAGGCGGCCAACGGGTCGGCCGACGCGGACGGCACCGATGAAGCCGAGGGCGCCGACGGCGCGCCGGCGTCGGCCGGGCGCTGCGACGCCGGCGCGATCCGCATCGTCGGCGCCGAGACCACGTCCGCCGGGCGGTGGGGTTCGAAGCCACTGCCCTCGGGCAGCCCGGGCGGCCCCGCCACCGGCGCGGCCGGCGCGGGAGCGCCCTGGGTGTACCAGGCCGGCGGGGTGTAGTCGATGGTGAACTCGCCCGTCATTTCGGGCTCCGCGTCGGACTGATCGTCCGTCGGGACGTCCCACGTCCCGCCGCGCCTCTCGTTCCGATCGCCGCTCACTGGTCCTCCTGGTCTGTCGAACACCGGTCGGCGCCCACCTCGACGCCGCGCCCGCGCCCAGCCTAATCGCGCCCCGCGCCCGAAAGCCCCGGAGGTCGCGCCCCCGTACTCCTGCCTACAGGCCGCTCAGGCCCGGGGCAACCGTCATCACGCACCGCGTCAGTCGATGCGCCGCGCCGCACCGAGCAGCCCGGTCTCCGCTTCCGTGCCCTGCGTCATCACGAACTTCCGGTCCCCCGGCGTGCACCACAGCGTCACCCCGTCCCCCAGGGTGGGCAGCGACTCCACCACCGTCCCCGGCAGCCGCATCAGCACCCCGATCCGCGCCGCCTCCTCCGGCGACACCCGCTGCACCCCGGCCAGTGACGCGTTCCGCAGCAGCCGGGGCGCGGCCGGGCTCAGGTACGGCAGCAGCGTCAGCACCGACTGCCAGGGCCCCGCCGCCACCCGTCCCCTCGGCGGCCGCATCCCGCAGTCCCGGACCACCAGCACCGGGCTCCCCGCCGAGGCGCCCTGCGGCGGGACCCGGCCCACGTCGTGCAGGGTCACGCACGGCTGTCCGCCGCCGGCCGCCCGGGCCAGCGCGGACCACACGGGCGCCCGCCCGGTCTCCACCGCGACCCGGGCCCCGGTCGCGGCCGTGCGCAGGGCCAGTACCTGGGCGGTCCACAGCCCGCCGATCAGCGTGACCTCGTACGGCGTGGGCCGGTTCACGCCGAGCACCGCCGGCCGTCCCCCGGCGTCCACGCCGATGACGACCCCGTCGTCCGCGACGGGCAGCGCCAGCGCGTCCAGGTCCGCCGCGGGGACCACGTGCCGCTCCCGGCGGGGGCCGATCAGCCCGAAGCCGCCCCGCACCCCGCCGCGTACCGCGCCGTTCATCGCGCTCCTCCCAGCGGCAGCGAGGCCAGCAGCCCCGGCACCTGTTCCCGGTCGAGCCGTACCAGCCCGGTCCGCACGCCCCGCGCGGTCCGCTCCAGTTCCCGCCGGGCCGCGACCAGTTCCTCGTCGCTGCGTCCGGTGACCCGTACGTGCCCGGTGAGCGTCACGCCCCGCCGCCCGGCCGGGGCCATCGTCAGGCTGAAGTTGGTCGCCAGGGCCGGCAGCGAGGTGAGCAGCGCCACGAACTGGGGGAGCCCGGCCCCGGCGCCGCCCAGCTGCGGCCAGCGGTCTACCCAGTAGGTGGTGTGGCGCCGGTCGTCGCAGCGCCAGGTCCGCGGGGTCTCCTCCGTGCGCCGGCCGGTGCTCGCCGAACGCCCCGCCTGGGTGATCGCCATCGGGTTGGCGCACGAGGAGGTCGCCAGCGCGCCCGTCAGCTCCTGCTCCGTCAGCACGGTGGCCCGGAAGCCGGCCCCGGTCAGCCGGCTGGCCAGCTGGTCGGCCGCCCGCACCACGCAGCGCTGCGCGCCCGCGAGCCCACCGCCGCGCGCGGCGACGGCCTCCGGGCACAGCTCGGGGTCGAGCTTGAGCGCGATCCACGTCAGCCGCACCGCCGGGGTGCCCGTACGGGCTTGCAGGGGCGCGTAGTTGAGCGTCGCCATCGACCGGGGCGGCAGGTGCGGGGCCGGGGCGGGCTGGGTGTGCTGGACCAGCTGCGCCGACTCCAGGCGGATGCCGTCCACCTCCAGGACGTCCCGGACCAGCGACAGCGGCAGCGGCCGCTCCGTGCGGTCGGGCCGCAGCGCGGTGGCGTCCGTGTCCACCTGGACCACGGCCGTCAGGAAGGTCCCGTCGCCGACCAGCCCGACCGGGCGTCGGTCGCGGTCCCCGAAGGCCGTGGTCCGCAGTGCCGGATCGGCCTCGACGAGCGGCGCCAGTCCCGGCTCGGTGCCCGCGGGCACGCTGAAGGAGGCGGCCCTGCGCCGCCTGGCGCGCAGCGCGAGGGCGCCGCCGATCCATTCGGGCAGGGAGCGCCGGCGGCGGCGTACGAGGGCGAGCAGGGCGAGGACCACGGCCAGGATGCCGGCGGGCACCAGCAGCAGCGGTTCGACCGCCCGGGCCACGAGCAGCGCGGCGGCCGCCAGTTGGAGAAGTACGAGCTGTTGCAGTCGGAACGGCCCGAAGCGGCCCGGGCCCGACCGCGGCCGCGGCGTGACCCCGCCGTGTCCGGGTGCGGCCGTGGCCGCCCGCGGCGCCGTCGCGGTGGGCCTCACTCGCGCACCTCCCCAACTCGGGGGCGGAGCCACGGAGTCCGTGCCGCGGGGGCGTGGCCGCCCGGCACCGGATTCCCCACATCCACCCCAACAGCCTGGAAACCCCGGTCAGGAGGGGCGGCCGGCCCAACCGGCACCTGCTGACCCTCCGTCAAGAGGCATAGTAGGTCCCCGGTCCGACAACCACGGCGCGGGGAGCGGCCCCGCCGGCCGGGCCGCGCGGGGGAGAAGCAGGCGGTCATGGCATCACGGCGTGATGAGCTCAACGCGTACACCTTTGCGAAGCGGCGCACCGTGGCCGCGTTCCTCCAGCCCTCCGCCACCGGTACCGAGGAGGGCGCCCCCCGCCCGCTGCGCGCGGTCCTGCCCGGAGTGGTGACCGGTGCGCTCCTGGTCGCGGGCTTCGGCGCCTGGGGCATGTTCAGACCGCAGGCCCCCAAGGGGTGGAACGAGCCCGGGGCCATGGTCGTCGTCGGCAAGCAGTCGACGACCCGGTACGTGGTGCTGACCACCAGGGTGAACGGCAAGGACCAGGCCCGGCTGCACCCCGTGCTGAACCTGGCCTCGGCGCGGCTGCTGCTCGACCCCCGCAAGTCCAAGGTCGTCCACGTCGACGACAAGGTGCTGGACGCGGGCAGGCCCCCGCGCGGCCCCGTCATCGGCATCCCCTACGCCCCCGACCGGCTCCCCGCCGCGGCGGACGCGGCCAGGCCCAAGCGCTGGGCCGTGTGCCAGCAGCCCGGCGGCAACAACCGCGGCGTGCAGACCGCGGCCTTCGTCCTCGCCGACCGGGAGGCGGGCCTGATGGACGACGCGAACCGCACCACCGACACCCAGGTGCTGTACGTCCAGAGCACCGGCGGGGCCAAGGAGCGCTACCTCGTCGACTCCGCCGGCCGGAAGTACAAGTTCCCCGAGGGCCGGCCGGACTCCGCGACCCTCACGACGGCCCTGGTCGGCACCGGCGCCACCCCGCAGCCGGTGACCGAGGAGTGGCTGGCCACCCTCGACCCCGGTGACGACCTGGCCTTTCCGCAGCTCCCCGGCACCCCCGGAGCGGCCTCCGCCGCCCCGGGGCCGGGCAACGGCGCCGGCAGGGTCGGCATGGTGCTGACCGCGCAGACCGGCTCCGGCACCCAGTACTACGTGGTGCTGCCCGACCGCATCGCCCCGGTCTCGGAGTTCGTGGCCTGGCTGCTGATCTCCTCGCCCGCGGCCGGCGGCCTCGGCATGCACGGCGAGGCCCGCCAGACCGACCTGCAGTCCCTGAACCCGGACGCGCCCCCCTTCAAGAACGACGCCAAGTGGCCCCGCCGCCGCGGCGCCCAGGTCAACCGGGTCGCGGACACCCCCGGCGCCGCCCTGGGCGGCGAGCGGCGCGACACCGTGTGCAACGTCCTGCGCTCCGTCGACGGCCAGGGCGACCAGACGCTGAGCACCTGGGCCGGCACCGGTTTCCCCGTCGACATCGCCGCCAGTGGCACCAGCTCGTACGTCACCCCCGGCACGGGCCTGCTCTACACCCAGGTCCGGGGCCGCCAGACCACCGCCGGCGGGGCCCTGTTCCTGGTCACCGACACGGGCCTGCGGTACGCCGTCCAGGCCAACGGGGACAGCGACGCCGAGCAGCCGGGGATCGGGGCGCCGGCCCCGCGGGCGCAGGGCGGCACCGGCGACGGCCGGCCCGAGCCCATCCAGGCCCAGGTCCGGCTCGGCTACGGCGGGATCGTGCCCGCCATGGTGCCGATCGCCTGGTCGGAGTTCCTCTCCAAGGGGCCCCGCCTGGACACCAACTCCGCCCGCCAGCCGCAGGGCTCGTGAGGGAGCCCGCCATGTCGCCGCCCTCCCGCGCCGCCGCGGCGGCCGCCGCCCTCGTCCTGGTCGCCCTCGGCGCCGCGGCGTCCGCGCCGGGGTCCCCGTACGGCCTCGCCCTGGACGGCGCGGGCGAGTGCACCTTCCCGATGAAGACGCAGATCGCCGACCGGCCGTGGGCCCTCCAGCGGGTGATGCTGGACGCCCTGTGGGCGCGCACCAAGGGCAAGGGGGTACGGGTCGCGGTCATCGACACCGGCGTGGACCGCGCCAACCCGCAGCTGTCCGGCGCCCTCGACACCGGTGCGGGCCGCGACTTCGTCGACACCAAGGGCGGCGACGGAACGAACGACTCCGTCGGGCACGGCACCAAGGTGGCCGGGCTGATCGCGGCCCGCCCCCAGCAGGGCACCGGTTTCGTCGGCCTCGCCCCCGAGGCCACCGTCATCCCCATCCGGCAGAACGACGGTCAGGGCAACGGCAACGCGGCCACCCTGGCGCAGGCCGTCGACCACGCCGTCGCCAAGGGCGCCGACGTCATCAACATCTCCCAGGACACCGACGCCCCGCTGACCGCCGACTCCGAACTGGGCAAGGCCGTCCAGCGGGCACTCGCCGCCAAGGCCGTGGTCATCGCGTCCGCGGGCAACGACGGTCTGAACGGGCAGAAGCGCAGGACCTACCCGGCGGCCTTCCCCGGAGTCCTCGCCGTGGCCTCCTCCGACCGCAACAACGAACGGGCCGCCTTCTCCCAGCCCGGTGACTTCATCGGCATCGCCGCCCCCGGCGTCGACATGGTCTCCACCGTCCCCGGCTTCGGCCAGTGCGTCGACAGCGGCACCAGCTTCTCCGCCCCCTACGTCGCCGGGGTCGCCGCCCTGCTGCGCGCCCAGCACCCGCAGTGGACCCCGCAGGAGGTGGTCTGGCAGATCCAGAACACCGCCGAGCGCTCCGTCAACGGCCGCGATGACTACGTCGGTTGGGGGGTGGTGGACCCCGTGCGGGCCGTCACCCACGATCGGGGGACCCCCAGGCCCCCCGTCCCGGACCCCGGCCCGCCCCCGGCGGCCGCACCGCGCGCGGCGGCCCTCGCGACGTCGGAGACCCCGCAGGAGCGCGAGGAGCGGATCGGTACGTACGCCCTGGGGGCCGCGGGGGTGCTCATCGCCGCCATCGCCGGCGCCGCGACCGTCGTACGCGATGCCCGACGCGGCCGCCGGAACCGTTTGCAGTGAACGGCGCACCGGCGGCCGCGCGAGCGGGCCAGTGGTGTTGGGCGGGTCAACCGGACTGACTAGAGTGACGCCAGGCTTCACGACTGTGATCGGGGATCCGTGTGAAGCGGAGGGGTAAGTCCGGTGCGATCGCCGTGGATTGGCGCTCCCGGCATCCGCTCCGCCACGCAATCCGCCCGTTCTGCCGGGGAATTGACAAGTGAGGAGCTTCGGATGACGAACAATTTCGGACTCGCGGACGATCCGGTCGTCAAGGCGGCCAACAAGATCTCCGAGACGGCCAACGCCGTGACCAGGCAGGCCCGTGAGCTGGCCGACATCCTCGCCACCGCGCACGCCGGCTGGACCGGTGTCGGCGCGGGCGGCTTCCGGAAGGCCCAGTCGGACCTCAACCTCGACCACGACGAGATCCGCCGGCTGCTCACCGTCCTCCACGACGCCGTCGCGCAGACGAAGAACCTGACCAACGCACAGGACGAGGACGTCCGCGCGGCGTTCCACACCATCAACGCCGGCGCGCGTGCCGGGACCGGCGGCCGCTCGGGCCTCGACAGCATCTGACGCCCGCCCGCCCCCGCCCGCCCCAAGCCCGAAGGAGAAGGACATGGCAGGCAACGAAGACGGCCACACCCGGGTACGGTACGAGAGCGTCCAGCAGATGGCGGACCGCATCCGCGTCGTCTCCAAGAACATCCTCAAGGACCTGGAGGAGATGGAGTCGGCCGTGAAGGCCGTCACCGACACCTGGGACGGCGAGGCGCACGTCGCCTACCTCGACCTCCAGAAGAAGTACCACGCCCGCGCCGACCACATGCAGAAGCAGCTGGAGTCCGTCGCCCAGCTCATCGAGCGCGGCAAGGGCGACTACCGCGTCACCGACGTGAAGGCCTCGCGCCTGTTCACCGAGGCCTTCTGAGCCCGCCCGGCAGGCCGAGGGGGCGCGCCCCGGACGGGGCGCGCCCCCTTCGCCGTACCCGGCCCGAGGGCCTCCGGGGCCTCGGGGGCCTCAGGTGAGGTCGAACTCCCCGTCGCGGGCTCCGAGCACGAAGGCCTCCCACTCGGCCGCCGTGTAGCGCAGCACCGTCTCACGGTCCAGCGAGGACCGCATCGCCACCGCCCCCTCGGGCAGCTTGGCGATCTCCACCCGCTCCTCGTCCGGGTTGGTCCCGGGCGGCCCCTGCCACTCGACGTCGCTGATGTCGAGCGCGTACAGCTCGTCCTTCTCCTGCTGGGTGCCCATGTGCGGCCCTTCCCGTCGGTCGTGCGGTGCTGCTCGGTCTTCGCTGCCGATTATCGGCGCAACGCGGCCCCGTGGGGAGCCGTTTCCGCCCGATCACCGGGAGCTCCCGCGGGCCGGGCCCTACAGCCCCGGCATCCGGCCCAGCTGGACCAGTGAGGTACCGCGCCGGCGCGATACGCGGTAGCCGCGGCCCGGGGGCATCGGGCGGGAGCGGACACTGCCGAGCAGCTCTCCCTCCGAGGGGTCGCCCGACAGGATCACGCCCTGTGCCCCCAGCTCCTTGATCCGCTGCATGAAGGGCTCGTACATCGCCCGCGAGGCCCCCGCCGAACTGCGCGCGATCACGAACCGGACCCCGGTGTCCCGGGCGAACGGCAGGAACTCCACCAGCTGCGCCAGCGGATTGCCCTGGCTGGTGGCGACCAGGTCGTAGTCGTCGATCACGATGAACACGTCCGGGCCCGTCCACCAGCTGCGGTCCCGCAGCTGCTGCGGGGTGACGTCCGGCGGCGGCTGCCTGCGCGAGAACACCCCGACCAGCGCCTCCATGTGCGTCCGCAGGGAGTTCGCCATCGGCGCGTACTCCAGCAGGTACTCCTCCGGCAGCGCCCCCAGCAGCCCGCGCCGGTAGTCACCGACGACCAGCTTGGCCTGGTCCGGACGGTAGCGCTGGGCGATCTGCTGCGCGATCAGCCGCAGCAGGTTCGTCTTGCCCGACTCGCTCTCGCCGAACACCAGGAAGAAGGGGTCGCTCTCGAAGTCGACGAACACCGGCTCCAGGGCGGTCTCGTCGATGCCGATCGCGATCCCGCGCTCGGGGAACTCCCCGCCCTTGGGCAGCCGGTCCGCGTGCAGCAGCCGCGGCAGCAGCCGCACCCCGGGAGCGGAGGGGCCCGCCCAGCCCGCGCGCACCGCCGCGACGAACTCCTCGGTGCCCCGCGAGAGGGTCTCCGCGTCGTGCGAGCCGTCGATCCGCGGCAGTGCCCCCAGGAAGTGCAGCTTCTCCGGCACCTGGCCGCGCCCCGGCATCCCCGCGGGCACGTTGGCCGCCACCCGCCGGTCGAACTCGGAATCCATCACGTCGCCGAGCCGCAGCTCCAGCCGGCCCGGCATCTGGTCCTTGAGCGCCGCCCGCACCTCCATGTACCGGGCCGCCGTCACCACCACGTGGATGCCGTAGCCGAGACCCCGGGCCGCGATGTCCGTGACCACCGCCTCCAGGCCCTCGTACTCGCCGCGGAAGCCGCCCCAGCCGTCGACGATCAGGAACACGTCGCCCCACGCCTCGCCGGGCAGCTCCCCCGCCGCGCGCCGGCGCCGGTAGGTGCCGATGGAGTCGATGCCGTGCGCCCGGAAGAACTCCTCCCGGCGGGCCAGGATCCCCGCCACCTCCGCGACCGTGCGCCGCACCCGCTCCGGATCCAGCCGGGAGGCGATCCCGCCCACGTGCGGCAGCTCCGCCACCGAGGACATCGCGCCCCCGCCGAAGTCCAGCCCGTAGAACTGCACCTCGCGCGGGGTGTGCGTGAGCGCGAACGAGCAGATCAGCGTCCGCATCAGCGTCGACTTGCCCGACTGCGGACCGCCCACCACCATCATGTGCCCCGCGGCGCCCGAGAAGTCCCGGTAGAGCACCTCGCGCCGCTGCTCGAAGGGCTTGTCGATCAGCCCGAGCGGCACCACCAGCCCGCCCGGCCGCGTGTACCCCTGTGCGTGCAGCCCGCGCTCCGCCGAAGGCGCCAGGGCCGGCAGCAGCTGGTCCAGGGACGGCGCCCGGTCCAGCGGCGGCAGCCACACCTGGTGCGCCGGTACGCCCTGCCCCTCCAGCCGGCCCACGATCACGTCGAGCACCGTGTCCGCGAGGGCGTCGTCCTCCCGCGCCGGCCGCTCCGCCGGGTCCGCCGGGTCCGGGGCCGCGTACACCACCGGCACCGGAGCCGCCGTGAACAGCGCGGGACGGCGCTCCACCGGGAACGTCCCCACCGCCGGGTCCGGCCCGCCCGAGCGGTAGACCCCCGAGACGTACGCCGCCTTGAAGCGGGTCATCTCGTCCGTGCCGAACTTCAGGTAGCCCGATCCGGGCACCGACGGGAGGTGGTACGCGTCCGGCACCCCGATCGCCGTCCGCGACTCCGCCGCCGAGAAGGTGCGCAGACCGATCCGGTAGGAGAGGTACGTGTCCAGGCCGCGCAGCTTGCCCTCCTCCAGCCGCTGCGACGCCAGCAGCAGGTGCACCCCCAGCGAGCGGCCGATCCTGCCGATCTGGATGAACATGTCGATGAAGTCGGGCTTCGCGGTCAGCAGCTCGCTGAACTCGTCGATGACCAGCACCAGTGTGGCCAGCGGCTCCAGCGGGGCACCCGCCGCGCGGGCCTTCTCGTAGTCGTGGATGTTCGCGTAGTTGCCCGCCGAACGCAGCAGCTCCTGCCGGCGCTGGAGCTCGCCGCGGATCGAGTCGCCCATCCGGTCGACCAGCGTCAGGTCGTCCGCCAGGTTGGTGATCACGGCCGCGACGTGCGGCATCTGCCCCATGCCCGTGAAGGTGGCACCGCCCTTGAAGTCCGCGAGGACGAAGTTCAGCGTCTCCGAGGTGTGCGTGACCGCCAGCCCCAGCACCAGCGTGCGCAGCAGCTCCGACTTGCCCGAACCGGTCGCCCCCACGCACAGCCCGTGCGGGCCCATGCCCTCCCGCGCGGCCTCCTTCAGGTCCAGCATCACCGGCGCACCGTCCTCGCCCACCCCGATCGGCACCCGCAGCCGCTCGCCGGCCGACCTCGGCCGCCAGGTGCGGGACACGTCGACCTGGGCCGCGTCACCCAGGTTCAGCAGGTCGGTGAAGTCCAGGTTCGCCAGCAGCGGCTCGTCGTCGTCCCCGCCGCCTGTGCGCAGCGGCGCCAGCTGCCGGGCCAGGGCCTCCGCCGCGGGCAGCGACAGGGTGTCCGGCACCCCCTCGTACGCGACCCCCGCGCCCGACTCCAGCCGCAGCCGGCCCGGCCGCGCCACGACCGACAGCCCCCCGCGCCGAGGGGTCTCCCCGGCGAAGCGGGGGGACTCGTCCGGCTCACCCGCGGCCACCTCCACGACGGTCACGCCCTGGAGCCCCTCGGCCGCCGCTAACACCGAGTCCGGCGGCACCATGCCGCCGTCGAGGACCACCACCAGGTGCGGCTGGTCCAGCACCGGCGACACCTCCCGGCTGAACCGCGGCCGGCCCTCCAGCCGGGACCCCAGCAGCCCCTCCAGTTCCCCCAGGTCGTCGACGAACAGCCGCTTCGTCCCGGCACCGTCGAGCCGCCCGGGCACCTGCGTGTGCGGCAGCCACTTCACCCAGTCCCACGACGGCACCGCCCCCGGCGCGGCCACCACCGCCACCACCAGGTCCTCGGGGGAGTGCAGCGTCACCAGCTGCGCCACCATCGCCCGCGCGACGCCGCGCGCCGACTCCGCCTCCCCGGCCACCGTCAAGTGGTGGAACGCCCGGATCGACACCGCCACCGGCAGCCCCTCCAGCGAGGAGTGCACCTTCAGGAAGCGCTGCATCGCCCCGGCCGCCAACGGCTCCAGCTCGTCCACCGGGGCCGTGTCCGGAGCCACCAGCGCGGTAGCGAGCCGCTGCGCGCCCAGCCCCAGCCGGGCCTGCCCGAAGTCAGCGTCACCGACCCGCCGCTCCCACAGCCGCGAGCCCTCCGCCACCACCGACCACAGCTGCTCGGGCGCCGGGTGCAGGTACAGCTGCGCGTCGCGCTGCGCCCGCGCGGTGCGGCGTACCTGACGGCGTGTCTGCGCGAGGTACTTGAGGTAGTCCCGCCGCACATCGGCCATCTGCCCCTGCGTACCGCGCCGGTGGCGCACCAGCTGGGCGATGACCATGCCCACCGTCGACGCCAGCATCAGCACGCCCATGACGCGCATGAAAGGCGCGGCGCCCGGCATGAAGAAGAAGACGACCGAGGAACCCATGCCCAGCATCGGCAGGAGCTGCATCAGCATGCCCTCCTGCTGCCCCCGGGGGAGTTCCGGCGGCGCCTCCAGCCTCAGCTCGTCCGAAGGGACCTCGGGCGGCAGGGCCCGCGGCGGGCGTTTGACGACGATCTGGCTCACCGGAGCATCAATCCCTCGAAAAAACAGGCGGGACGTCGCAGCCGGCGCCCCCAAGTCCCGGACGTCCGGGGCCACTCCGCCACCCGGCGCCCGACGCGGACGGCGATCCTACTTGCCTTGGACCGGGCGGCCGCCCGGTAGGGTGACGCCCGCGTCACGCGCATCCGCGAACGGGCCCCCGCCGCGGCGGGGCGGCGCCAACGGGAGGGTCACAGAGGTGAGTACGGCCGAGGCGACCGGATTCTGCAGGGTCACCGTCGTGGCACCCGACAGCCGCATCGACGTCGCCCTCCCGGAGGACATCGCCGTCGCCGACGTCTATCCCGAACTGCTGCGCCTCACCGGCCAGACCCAGCCCGTCGGCGCCCCCACCGGCTTCCACCTGGTCCGCCGCTCCGGTACCGTCCTCGACGGCGCCCGCACCCTCGCCGCCCAGCGGGTCCTCGACGGCGAGGTGCTCATCCTGCGCCCCTTCGCCGAGTCCCTGCCGCCGGCGGTCTTCGACGACGTCTCCGACGCCGTCGCCTCCGCCGTCGTCCGCGACCGGCACCGCTGGAGCGACGACATGCTGCGCGGCGCGGGCCTGGCCGGCGCCGCGCTGCTGCTCGTCCTGCTCGGCTTCGTCCTCTGGTACGCCGACCCGGTCCGGCACGACATGCACGGCCTCCCCGGGATCATCGCCGGCGCCGTCGGCCTCCTGCTCACCGCCGCCGCCGGGGTGCGCGCCCGCGTCTACCGGGACCGCGGCTCCGCCGTCGCGCTCGGCCTCGGCGCCCTGCCCCACCTGCTGATCGCCGGCGCCGGCATCGTCGCCGCCGGCGCCGGCCAGGGACCCGGGCGGCTGCAGTTCCTGCTCGGCTGCGCCTGCGTCCTGATCGCCTCCGTCGCGCTGACCGCGCTCGCCCCGGACGGGGACGCCCCCTTCGTCGCCGCCACCTTCCTCGCCGCCACCGGCACCCTGGCCGCCTTCGGCGCCATCGCCGCCGATGCCTCCGCCACGGCCGCCGCCGCCGTGTGCGCCCCCGTCGCCATCGGGCTCGTCGCCTTCCTGCCGGGCCTCTCCGCCCGCTTCGCCCGGCTGCCCATCGGGTACGCCGCCCCGCGGAGCGCCGCCCCGGGATACGGGGCCCCGGACCACTACGACGCCGACCCGTACGCCGACCGGGGCGCGGACGACCAGCAGACGGCCCCGCTCGACGCCGAGGCCATCGCCGCCCAGGCGCGGCGCGGCCACGAGATGCTGCTCGGCCTCGTCGGGGGGTGCGCGGCCGTCGCCGTGGGAGCCTGCGCGATCCTCGGCTTCTCCGACGGCACCTGGGGCCGGCTGCTGGCCCTGGCCACCGGCCTGGCGATGCTGATGCGGGCCCGCCTCTTCCGCTACACCTCCCAGGTGGTCTGCGCCCTGGCCGCGGGCCTGGCCGCCGTCGGGCTGCTGGTCCTCGGCCTGGCCCTGCACCCGCCGGCCGATCTCGTGTTCGAGCTCACCCGCTACCACGACCGCGGCGGCCTGGACCTGCGTACGGTCTGGCTCTCGGCCGCCGTCGCCGCGGGCGCCGCCCTCCTCGCCGGAATCTCGCTTGTCATCTCCCGCAGGGGTCTGTCACCCTTCTGGGGAAGGCTGCTCGACCTCACCGAGGCCGCGGTCCTGCTCGCCCTGGTGCCGCTGGCCCTGGCCGTGCTCGACGTTTACGGCCGCGCCCGCTCTCTCACCAGCTGAGACGTCGAGTCCCGGCAGCCTGGTACGCTGTGTGACGGCCGTTTGTGTACGCGTCCCCGGAGTCCTCTGGAGACAGCGCTCAGCGGACCCCGCCTCCCGAGTTACGGAAGCTCCCCAGAGAATTCGACCTGGGGCACTCGGTGGCCACGAAGACCTACACGAGGAGTAAGCGTGCCGCTCGACGCCGCTACGAAGAAGCAGATCATCGCCGAGTTCGGTGCCAAGGAGGGCGACACCGGCTCTCCCGAGGTCCAGGTCGCGATGCTCTCCCGCCGCATCTCGGACCTGACCGAGCACCTCAAGACCCACAAGCACGACCACCACTCCCGTCGTGGTCTGCTGATCCTGGTCGGCCAGCGCCGCCGCCTGCTGCAGTACCTGGCCAAGAAGGACATCCAGCGCTTCCGTACGCTGGTCGAGCGCCTCGGCATCCGCCGCGGTGCGGCCGGCGCCAAGTAAGCACACTGTGAAGGGAGCGGTTCCCACACCGATGGGGCCGCTCCCTTTGCCGTACGTGCGCGACGTACCGGACGCTTTGTAGTCTGGAGCACAGCGCACAACTGAAGAGGAGGAGCGCCCTCCCACGCCGCCGGTCCTCGGTAGTGGCATCCGGAAAGCCCCGTCGGAGGGGCCGAGACCGGGTGCTTCGATCGAAGACCGGCCCGCACGCCAGGAGCGCTTCTCCGCAACCGTCCACCACCACACGGGTGGCGGACGGAGACGACGAAAATGGAGAAAACGCTAGTGGAGAACGAGACCCACTACGCCGAGGCCGTCATTGACAACGGCTCCTTCGGCACCCGCACCATCCGCTTCGAGACGGGCCGCCTCGCCCGCCAGGCCGCCGGCTCCGCCGTTGCCTACCTGGACGACGACACGATGGTGCTGTCCGCGACCACCGCGTCGAAGAAGCCCAAGGACCAGCTCGACTTCTTCCCCCTGACGGTGGACGTCGAGGAGCGCCAGTACGCGGCCGGCAAGATCCCCGGCTCGTTCTTCCGCCGCGAGGGCCGCCCCTCCGAGGACGCGATCCTCACCTGCCGCCTGATCGACCGCCCGCTGCGCCCCTCCTTCAAGAAGGGCCTGCGCAACGAGATCCAGGTCGTCGCCACCATCATGGCGCTCAACCCGGACCACCTGTACGACGTCATCGCGATCAACGCCGCGTCCGCGTCCACCCAGCTGGCCGGCCTGCCCTTCTCCGGCCCGATCGGCGGCGTCCGCGTCGCGCTGATCCGCGGCCAGTGGGTGGCCTTCCCGACGCACACCGAGCTCGAGGACGCCGTCTTCGACATGGTCGTCGCGGGCCGCGTCCTGGAGGACGGCGACGTCGCGATCATGATGGTCGAGGCCGAGGCCACCGAGCGGACCATCGCCCTGGTCAAGGGCGGCGCCGAGGCGCCCACCGAGGAGGTCGTGGCCGCCGGCCTCGACGCCTCGAAGCCCTTCATCAAGGTCCTGTGCAAGGCCCAGGCCGACCTGGCCTCCAAGGCCGCCAAGCCCGAGGGCGAGTTCCCGGTCTTCCTGGACTACCAGGACGACGTGTACGAGGCCCTCGCGGCCGCCGTCAAGGGCGAGCTCTCCCAGGCGCTGACCATCGCGGGCAAGCAGGACCGCGAGGCCGAGCTGGACCGCGTCAAGGAGATCGCCGCCGAGAAGCTCCTCCCGGCCTTCGAGGGCCGCGAGAAGGAGATCTCCGCCGCCTACCGCAGCCTGACCAAGGCCCTGGTGCGCGAGCGCGTCATCAAGGACAAGGTCCGCATCGACGGCCGTGGCCTGACGGACATCCGCACCCTCGCCGCCGAGGTCGAGGCCATCCCGCGCGTGCACGGTTCGGCGCTGTTCGAGCGTGGCGAGACCCAGATCCTGGGCGTCACCACCCTCAACATGCTCCGCATGGAGCAGCAGCTGGACACCCTCTCCCCGGTGACCCGCAAGCGCTACATGCACAACTACAACTTCCCGCCGTACTCCGTCGGCGAGACCGGCCGCGTGGGCTCCCCCAAGCGCCGCGAGATCGGCCACGGCGCGCTCGCCGAGCGCGCGATCGTGCCGGTCCTGCCGACCCGCGAGGAGTTCCCCTACGCGATCCGCCAGGTGTCCGAGGCCCTCGGCTCCAACGGTTCGACGTCCATGGGCTCGGTCTGCGCCTCGACCATGTCGCTGCTGAACGCCGGTGTGCCCCTCAAGGCCCCCGTCGCCGGTATCGCCATGGGCCTGATCTCCCAGGAGATCGACGGCAAGACCCACTACGTCGCCCTCACCGACATCCTCGGTGCGGAGGACGCCTTCGGTGACATGGACTTCAAGGTCGCCGGCACCAAGGAGTTCGTCACCGCCCTCCAGCTCGACACCAAGCTGGACGGCATCCCGGCCTCCGTCCTGGCCGCGGCCCTGACCCAGGCCCGCGACGCCCGCCTCCACATCCTCGACGTGATGATGGAAGCGATCGACACGCCGGACGAGATGTCCCCGAACGCCCCGCGGATCATCACCGTCAAGATCCCCGTGGACAAGATCGGCGAGGTCATCGGCCCCAAGGGCAAGATGATCAACCAGATCCAGGAGGACACCGGCGCCGAGATCACGATCGAGGACGACGGCACCATCTACATCGGTGCCTCCGACGGCCCGGCCGCCGAGGCCGCCCGCGCCACGATCAACGCGATCGCCAACCCGACCATGCCGGAGGTCGGCGAGCGCTACCTGGGTACGGTCGTCAAGACCACCACCTTCGGTGCCTTCGTCTCCCTCATGCCCGGCAAGGACGGCCTGCTGCACATCTCGCAGATCCGCAAGCTCGCCGGCGGCAAGCGCGTGGAGAACGTCGAGGACGTGCTCGCGGTCGGCACCAAGGTCCAGGTCGAGATCGCCGAGATCGACCAGCGCGGCAAGCTCTCCCTGGTCCCCGTGATCGAGGGCGAGGCCGACACCGCCGAGGCCGACAAGGACGACTCCGACAAGTGACGTCGCGTAGTTCCCGTGTGACGGCCCGCCCCTCTTCGGAGGGGCGGGCCGTCGCCCGTACCCAAACACTCCTCAAGGGCCGCAGCGGCATCGGCACCGTCCGGCGCACGGTCCTGCCCGGCGGACTGCGCGTCGTCACCGAGACGCTGCCCTCCGTCCGCTCCGCCACCTTCGGCATCTGGGCCAACGTGGGCTCGCGCGACGAGACGCCCAGTCTCAACGGCGCCACCCACTACCTGGAGCACCTCCTCTTCAAGGGCACCGCCAAGCGCAGCGCCCTCGACATCTCCTCCGCGATCGACGCGGTCGGCGGCGAGATGAACGCCTTCACGGCGAAGGAGTACACCTGCTACTACGCCCGGGTCCTCGACACGGACCTGCCGCTCGCCATCGACGTGGTCTGCGACATGCTGACCGGCTCGCTGATCCGCGAGGAGGACGTCGACGCCGAGCGCGGCGTCATCCTCGAAGAGATCGCGATGACCGAGGACGACCCGGGTGACGTGGTCCACGACCTGTTCGCCCAGACCATGTACGGGGACTCGCCGCTCGGCCGCCCCGTCCTCGGCACCGTCGACACCATCAACGCCCTCGGCGCCGACCGGATCCGCCGCTTCTGGAAGAAGCACTACGACCCGACCCGCCTCGTCGTGGCCGCCGCCGGCAACGTCGACCACAACAAGGTCGTACGCCAGGTCCGCGCGGCATTCGAGAAGGCCGGCGCCCTCAAGCACACCGACGCCCGGCCCGTAGGCCCGCGCACCGGCACCAAGCGGATCCGCACCGCCGGCCGCGTCGACCTGGTCAACCGCAAGACCGAGCAGGCCCACGTGGTCCTCGGCATGCCCGGCCTCGCCCGCACCGACGACCGCCGCTGGGCGATGGGCGTACTGAACACCGCCCTGGGCGGCGGCATGTCCTCCCGGCTCTTCCAGGAGGTCCGCGAGAAGCGCGGCCTGGCCTACAGCGTGTACTCGTACACCTCGGGCTTCGCCGACACCGGCCTCTTCGGCGTCTACGCCGGCTGCCGGCCCAGCCAGGTCCACGACGTGCTGAGGATCTGCCGCCAGGAGCTCGACACCGTCGCCTCCGAAGGCCTCACCGACGAGGAGATCCGGCGGGCCGTCGGCCAGCTCTCCGGCTCCACCGTCCTCGGCCTGGAGGACACCGGCGCGATCATGAACCGCATCGGCAAGAGCGAGCTGTGCTGGGGCGACCAGATGTCCGTCGACGACATGCTGGCCCGCATCTCCGAGGTGACCCCGGACGACGTCCGCGCGGTCGCCCGGGATGTACTGGCCCAGCGGCCCTCGCTGGCGGTGATCGGCCCGCTCAAGGAGAAGCAGGCCGCCCGCCTCGACGAAGCGGTCGCCTAGAACCGTACGCACGCACCCTAAGGAAGCAACAATGAGCAAGCTGCGCGTGGCAGTCCTCGGCGCCCGGGGCCGCATCGGCTCCGAGGCGGTCAGGGCCGTGGAGGCCGCCGAGGACATGGAGCTGGTGGCGGCCCTGGGGCGGGGCGACAAGCTGGAGACGGTGGCCGAGGCGGGAGCCCAGGTCGCGGTCGAGCTGACCACCCCCGACTCGGTGATGGGGAACCTGGACTTCCTCGTCAGCCACGGCATCCACGCCGTGGTCGGCACCACCGGCTGGAACGAGGACCGCCTCGCCCGGCTGAACACCTGGCTGGCCGCCTCCCCGGAGACCGGTGTGCTCATCGCCCCGAACTTCTCCATCGGCGCCGTGCTCACCATGAAGTTCGCCGCCCAGGCCGCCCGCTACTTCGAGTCCGTCGAGGTCGTCGAGCTCCACCATCCCAAGAAGGCCGACGCTCCGTCCGGCACGGCGACCCGTACGGCCCAGCTCATCGCGGCCGCGCGCGCCGAGGCCGGCCTCGGCGCCCAGCCCGACGCCACCGCCACGGCCCTCGACGGCGCCCGCGGCGCCGACGTCGACGGCGTCCCGGTCCACGCCATCCGCCTGCGCGGCCTGCTGGCCCACCAGGAGGTGCTGCTCGGCGGCGAGGGCGAGACCCTGACCATCCGTCACGACTCCCTGCACCACAGCAGCTTCATGCCGGGCATCCTGCTCGGCGCCCGCCGCGTGACGCAGACCCCGGGCCTCACCTTCGGCCTGGAAAACTTCCTCGACCTCGGCTGATGAGGCAGTGACACCCATGCGCGCGAAGATCACCTACCTCGTCACGGCCGCCGTCCTGGTCGTCTACTTCGTCCTGGTCGGCAGCCGGGGCCTGCTGCTGATCCAGCAGGGCACCTGGCTCACCGTCACGTTCGGTGCGGCCGTGCTGGTCCTGCCGGTCATCGGCATCTGGTTCCTCTGGATGAACACCCGCTTCGTCACCCGGGCCAACCAGCTCGCCTCCGAGCTGGAAGCCGAGGGCGGTCTGCCCGCCGACGAACTGGAACGGGACGAGTACGGCCGGATCCTGCGCGATTCCGCCGACGAGGTCTTCGCGCGCCGCAAGGCGGAGACCGAGGACGCCCCGGGGGACTGGCGCACCTGGTTCCGCCTCGCCGTCGCCTACCACGACGCCCGCGACACCCCGCGGGCCCGCAAGGCCATGCAGCGGGCCATCGCCCTGCACCAGGCGCGCGCGTAGCCGCACGGACGCGGAACACGGAAGGGCCCGTACAGGACGATCCCCGTACGGGCCCTCGTGCCGTTCCCGACCGTCAGGCGGGCACCGCCCGGTACGCGTCGGCCCACGCCTCCAGCTGTGCGGCGGCCCGGTCGAAGGCCTCGCCCCGCGCCAGGAAGTCGGCGCTGTGGTCGGTCAGCAGCACCGTCAGCTCCCGGCCGCGCGCGTCCACCGTCAGCGCCTGCCCCTGCACGGTCCGAGGCAGCCCCAGCCAGCGCACCGGCTGCTGCACCGTGCGGACCTTCTCGATCTCGCTCCAGGCGATGGACCGGGTCCCGAAGAACCCGACCCGGCGCAGCCCGGCGGGGCTCACCCACACGCCCGCGCGCAGGAGCCGCAGCGCGGAGCCGACCACGGCCAGCGAGGCGGCCCCGGCGATGCCGGCACCCGTCCAGGTGCCCGCGAAGGCGATGATCACCGTGGCCAGCAGCATGAAGGCCGAGAGCAGCAGCATCACCGCCGCACCGGCGACCCGCCAGGGGCCGGGCCGGTAGGGGCGGCGCCAGCGCTCGGGATCCACATGGGGGAGGGCTTCGTCCTCGTGTGCGTCGAAGACGCCGTCGGCCGTCAAGAAGGGCAGGGGCACGGCAGGACCTCACTCACATGCACGTTCGGTTGGGCTGTGCCCGAGAGGCTACCGCCCTCCGGACACCTCGGATTGCTGCGCCGTCCCCGCGGGCCGGTCGGACGCCTGGTACGGCCGCAGCGCGGGCATGCCGAAGAGCAGCGAGCCCACGAGCCCCGCCACCACGGTCAGTCCGACCAGACTACGGGCGGTGATCTGGGTGACGCTCGGACTCTCGCGCGGCGGCGGAGTGACATTGCTTCGGAAACGCTCGGCCTCGGCGACGAAGGCGAAGGGAACGGGTTCGCGCCGGCGGAACACGGTGGCGGCTCTCCTCGGGGTCGAGGGCTCTTGGCCCGGTCTTGACGGATGGTGTGCTTTCTCCCGGTCAGACGAACGAACGGCCCGATGGGTGCCCGATTTCGGGACATCGAGCAGAATTCGTGGCTGCCCGTCAGCCCCGCGCAGCTCACCGCCCGCCTGGCGGCCCGGGCGGTGGCCGGTCGGGGCGTCCGCCCGATCCGCCGTAGAGTGGGCGCGCCCCTCGAAAGACCCGTTCGGAAGGACCCCGTGTGAGCGACACCGCCGCCTCAGACCCGAAACTTAGCTTCCGCAGTGACGTGACGGTGGAGCTGGTGAAGCACGCCGCCACCGACAGCGACGTGTTGTGGGCCGCCCGCGTCTCCACGGCCGGCGAGCAGTCCCTGGAGGAGCTCCAGAAGGACCCGGAGCGTTCCAAGGGCCTCATCAACTACCTGATGCGCGACCGCCACGGCAGCCCCTTCGAGCACAACTCGATGACCTTCTTCATCAGCGCGCCGATCTTCGTGTTCCGGGAGTTCATGCGCCACCGCGTGGGCTGGTCCTACAACGAGGAGTCCGGCCGCTACAGGGAGCTGGAGCCGGTCTTCTACGTCCCCGACGCCGAGCGCAAGCTCGTCCAGGAGGGCCGCCCGGGCAAGTACGTCTTCGTCGAGGGCACCGAGGCGCAGCTGGAGCTCACGGGCCGCGTCATGGAGGACTCCTACCGTCAGGCCTACGAGGCGTACCAGGAGATGCTCGCGGCCGGCGTGGCCCGCGAGGTGGCCCGTTCGGTCCTGCCGGTCGGACTCTTCTCCTCGATGTACGCCACCTGCAACGCCCGCTCGCTCATGCACTTCCTCGGTCTGCGCACCCAGCACGAGCTGGCGAAGGTCCCGTCCTTCCCGCAGCGGGAGATCGAGATGGTCGGCGAGAAGATGGAGCAGCACTGGGCGAAGCTCATGCCGCTGACCTACGCGGCCTTCAACGCCAACGGTCGCGTTGCCCCGTAAGGGCTGATGCACGGCTGGCGTACACATGTGCTGGGACAAGTCCCAAGTGTCCGTATTGCGGCGTTTCGTAAAGTTCATCTAGGCTGATCAAACGGACCCGGCACTGCTTGAACCCCCGAGCAGGCAGTGCCGGGATCCCACACCCACCCGGCTCCCGCCGGGCGGCACCGCCTGTTGACGTCCCCCGAGGGGACATCGCGAGCATGGCAGCGAGTAGCGTGTTACCCATGGCTCCGATCTCGACTCCGCAGACCCCCTTCGGGCGGGTCCTCACCGCCATGATCACGCCGTTCACGGCTGATGGCGCACTTGACCTCGACGGCGCGCAGCGTCTCGCCGTCCACCTGGTGGACGCAGGCAACGACGGCCTGATCGTCAACGGCACCACCGGTGAGTCGCCCACCACCACCGACGCGGAGAAAAACGACCTCGTACGAGCCGTACTGGAGGCGGTCGGCGACCGCGCCCACGTCGTGGCCGGCATCGGCACCAACGACACCCGCCACACCCTCGAGCTGGCCCGCCAGGCCGAGCGCACCGGGGCCCACGGTCTCCTCGCCGTGACGCCGTACTACAGCAAGCCACCGCAGGAAGGCCTCTTCCAGCACTTCACGGCCATCGCCGACGCCACCGGCCTGCCGGTCATGCTCTACGACATCCCCGGCCGCAGCGGTGTCCCGATCAACACGGAAACGCTGGTCAGGCTGGCCGAGCACCCCCGGATCGTGGCCAACAAGGACGCCAAGGGCGACCTCGGGCGCGCCAGCTGGGCCATCGCCCAGAGCGGCCTGGCCTGGTACTCCGGCGACGACATGCTGAACCTGCCGCTCCTGTCGGTCGGCGCCGTCGGCTTCGTCTCCGTCGTCAGCCACGTGGTCAGCCCCGAGCTGCGCGCGATGCTCGAGGCCCACCTCGGCGGCGACGTCCAGAAGGCCACGGAGATCCACCAGAAGCTGCTCCCGGTCTTCACGGGTATGTTCCGCACCCAGGGCGTCATGACCACCAAGGCCGCCCTGTCCCTCCAGGGCCTGCCCGCGGGCCCGCTGCGCCTGCCCCTCATCGGCCTGACCGACGAAGAGACGGCCCAGCTCAAGATCGATCTTGCCGCGGGCGGGGTACAGCTCTGACAACAGACTTCACAACTGAATAAGCAAGACCGAAACAGACAAGAGCAAGTGCACGAATGACATGCGCGCCACGTGCCTGAGGGGTACGTGGCGCGCGTGGTGAAGGAGAACCTTTGAGCCATCCGCACCCTGAACTCGGCCCGCCGCCCAAGCTTCCCAAGGGCGGCCTCCGGGTCACCCCGCTGGGCGGCCTCGGCGAGATCGGCCGCAACATGACCGTCTTCGAGTTCGACGGCCGCCTGCTGATCGTCGACTGCGGCGTGCTCTTCCCCGAGGAGGAGCAGCCGGGCATCGACCTGATCCTGCCGGACTTCACGTCGATCCGGGACCGTCTCGACGACATCGAGGGCATCGTCCTCACCCACGGTCACGAGGACCACATCGGCGCCGTTCCGTACCTCCTCCGGGAGAAGCCGGACATCCCGCTGATCGGCTCCAAGCTGACGCTGGCGCTCATCGAGGCCAAGCTGCAGGAGCACCGCATCCGCCCCTACACCCTCGAGGTGAAGGAGGGCGAGCGCGAGAACCTGGGCCCCTTCGACTGCGAGTTCATCGCCGTCAACCACTCCATCCCGGACGCCCTGGCCGTCGCCATCCGCACCGGTGCGGGTCTCGTCGTCGCCACCGGCGACTTCAAGATGGACCAGCTCCCGATGGACAACCGCCTCACCGACCTGCACGCCTTCGCGCGTCTGAGCGAAGAGGGCATCGACCTCCTCCTCTCGGACTCGACGAACGCCGAGGTCCCGGGCTTCGTCCCGCCGGAGCGCGACATCTCCAACGTGATCCGCGGAGTGTTCGCGGGCGCGCAGAAGCGGATCATCGTGGCCTCCTTCGCGAGCCACGTGCACCGCATCCAGCAGATCCTGGACGCCGCCCACGAGTACGGCCGTCGCGTCGCCTTCGTCGGCCGCTCCATGGTGCGCAACATGGGCATCGCCCGTGACCTGGGCTACCTGCGCGTGCCGGCCGGCCTCGTCGTCGACGTCAAGACCCTCGACGACCTGCCGGACGACGAGGTCGTGCTCGTCTGCACGGGCTCCCAGGGCGAGCCCATGGCGGCCCTGTCCCGGATGGCGAACCGCGACCACCAGATCCGGATCGTCCCCGGCGACACCGTGATCCTGGCGTCGTCCCTGATCCCGGGCAACGAGAACGCGGTCTACCGTGTGATCAACGGCCTGACCCGCTGGGGCGCCAACGTCGTGCACAAGGGCAACGCCAAGGTCCACGTCTCCGGCCACGCCTCCGCCGGCGAGCTGCTGTACTTCTACAACATCTGCAAGCCGCGGAACCTGATGCCGGTCCACGGCGAGTGGCGCCACCTGCGCGCCAACGCCGAGCTCGGCGCCATGACGGGCGTCCCGAAGGACCGCATCGTCATCGCCGAGGACGGCGTGGTCGTCGACCTGATCGACGGCAAGGCCCGGATCTCCGGCAAGGTCCAGGCCGGCTACGTGTACGTGGACGGCCTCTCGGTCGGCGACGTCACCGAGGCCTCCCTCAAGGACCGTCGCATCCTCGGCGACGAGGGCATCGTCTCGGTCTACGTCGTGGTCGACAGCACCACGGGCAAGGTCGTCAGCGGCCCGAACATCCAGGCCCGCGGTTCCGGTATCGAGGACTCGGCCTTCGGGCCGGTCAGCGCGAAGATCGAGGAAGCCATCGCCCGCGCCGCGGCCGACGGCGTCGCGGAGCCGCACCAGATCCAGCAGCTCATCCGCCGGACCATGGGCAAGTGGGTGTCGGACAGCTACCGCCGCCGCCCGATGATCCTCCCGGTCGTGGTCGAGGTCTGACCTCGGCATACGTAGCGACCCCACGGGAGCGGGGCAACCGGATTTGCATCCGGGGGCCCCGCTCCAGTACGTTTACGGCTCCACCTCGCAAGGACCGGGCTCACACGTGTGCCCGTTGCCGCACGCGAGAGGGTGGCAATCAGCACTCAGGGAGACCTGATAAAGTCTGATCCGCCCGAATGGGAAAGGCCCCCCGAAGGCCATCGGAATTCGAAACCAGGTCGGAAACGACACGGAAAAGAATCTGATAGAGTCGGAGCCGCCGGAAAGGGAAAGCGCGAAAGCGCAGAACCTCGAAGGCGCCGAGGAAATCGGACACGAAAGAGTCTGATAGAGTCGGAAACGCAAGAACGAAGAACAGAACGAAAGTCCGGAGGAAAGCCCGAGAGGGTGAGTACAAAGGAAGCGTCCGTTCCTTGAGAACTCAACAGCGTGCCAAAAATCAACGCCAGAAGTTGATACCCCGTCCACTCCGGTGGATGAGGTTCCTTTGAAAAAGACCTGTGGGGTCGCCTTCGGGTGATGCTTGCAGGCAACAAAACACAGCGAGGACGTTGTGGTCAGTCGGTCTTATTCCGACCGTGGCTGACCCGCTCTTTC